>NZ_JBEZEL010000028.1:0-101566 GCF_040648855.1 Streptosporangium sp. NPDC049078 | reverse complement strand
GCCCACTGCTCATCAGAAAGATCCCCTCGCCCCACACCGAGATCATTACGGTGCGGAGCAAAGGACAGCGTCCACTTCTAAAACACGCCCTAGCCCGCATTCCGGTAGCGGGCGCCGACGGCGCTCTGCAGGGTACGAACGACCGTGCCGTGCGACTTCCTGGTCCCGAGCCAGTCGAGGAACCGGTTCAGGAGCCCGGGAGTCGTCGAGTAGAGGCCGCAGTCGTCGCAGACGCGGTGGAAGACGAGCGGAACCAGCCCGCCGCCGGTCTTCTCCGCGTTGAGTACCTGCTGCTTCAGGTGCCGCAGCAGGGTGTCCTCGCGGACGGAGCCGGAGGTGCGGATGTCGTAGCGGTCCTTCGGACGGAAGGGCTCACCGGCCGGGCAGCCGGGGCAGCCCCATTCCTTGAGCCCGCCGACCCCGCGGGCCGCGTCGTAGCCGCACCGCCGAGCCACCGCCTTGGCGTCGGAGTCGACCGCGCCGAACGGGTAGGCGAGGGTCGTGGGCCGGTATCCCCACGCGATCAGCGCCCTGCGGTCGTCGCAGATCTGGCCTTCCTGCTCGCTCCGGGTGAGCTCGGTGAGGCGGACGTGGGTCAGTGTGTGACCGCCGATCTCGTGCCCCTTCTTCGCGATCGCGGCGAGCTCGCGCCGGGTCAGCTTCTCCTCGCCGCCGACGGTGTCGGTGTTGACGTAGAACGTGCCACGCATACCGCGTTTCTCCAGCATGCGGGCGACGGCGGGGTGGGTGGAGTCGCCGTCGTCGAAGGTGAGCGCGACGATCGTTTTGATCTTCTTCGAGGGACGCGCGGTCGCCGCGTGGGCGGCCGGGCTCAGCGTCGCCACGACGGCCAGCGCCGTGGCGAACGCCACCACCCGGTGGAAGACCTTCACGGTGGACTCCCTTTCGCGGAACGGCAGACAGGGCATGAAAGAACCCTATAAGTCGGTAAAGGCCACCAAATGAACCGTTATCAAATGCCCAGGAACCCGATGCCGGGCCGACCCCCGTGGAGGAGAACGGCCCGGCGGAGCCGCTAGGAGGCGTCCTCGCCCTCCACCCGCATGACGCTCACCACGTCGCGGACGATGTCCAGCTCGCGCAGGCCCTCGATCGTGGCGGAGAGCGCGGCGTCGCTCGCCCGGTGGGTGACCAGCACCAGCTGGGCGTCCGCGCCGTGCCCCTCCTGCCTCACGGTCTGGATGGAGACGTCCTGCTTGGCGAACATGTCGGCGACCCTCGCGAGCACGCCCGGCTTGTCGGCGACGTCCAGGGAGACGTGGTAGCGCGTGACGGTCTCGCCCATCGGGTGCACGACCAGGTCCGCGTACGTGGACTCCTCAGGTCCCCGGGTGCCCGCCAGCACGTTGCGTCCCACGGCCACGATGTCGCCGAGCACTGCGCTCGCGGTCGGGGCGCCGCCCGCCCCCGCGCCGTAGAACATGAGCTGCCCGGCGGAGCGCGCCTCGACGAACACCGCGTTGTACGCCTCGCGGACCCCGGCCAGCGGGTGCGTTCTGGGGATCATCGCCGGATGCACCCGTACGCCGAACGACCTGCCGTCCTCGGAGCGGGCGCAGATCGCGAGCAGCTTGATGACGTATCCCATCGCCTTGGCACTGGCCACGTCCGTCGCGGTGATCTCGGTGATGCCCTCGCGGTGCACGTCGGCGGCCGTCACCCGGCTGTGGAAGGCGATCCCCGCGAGGATCGCGGCCTTGGCCGCGGCGTCGAAGCCCTCCACGTCGGCGGTGGGGTCGGCCTCGGCGTAGCCCAGCGCCTGCGCCTCCTCCAGCGCGTCGGAGAACGAGGCCCCGCTGGAGTCCATCTGGTCGAGGATGTAGTTGGTGGTGCCGTTCACGATGCCGAGCACGCGATGCACGTGATCACCGGCGAGCGACTCGCGCAGCGGCCTGATCAGCGGGATCGCGCCCGCGACGGCCGCCTCGAAGTAGAGGTCGGCGCCACCGGCCCTGGCCGCGGCGTGGATGGTCGCCCCGTGCTCGGCGAGCAGCGCCTTGTTCGCCGTGACGACCGACTTGCCGCTGTTCAGCGCGGCCAGGATGAGTGCCCTGGCGGGCTCGATGCCGCCGATCACCTCGACGACGACGTCGATGTCGTCGCGGGTGACCAGGGCCTCGGCGTCCGTGGTGAGCAGGGCGGGGTCGACGTCGGCGTCCCGCCTGCGGCCCAGGCGCCGTACGGCGACCCCGGCGAGCTCCAGCGGCGCCCCGACGCGGGCGGCGAGGTCGTCGGCCTGCTCGTGCATGAGCCTGACCACCTGGGAACCGACGACGCCGCATCCCAGAAGTGCGACTTTCAGTGCCATCCGGTCACGCCCCCTTGTCACTCACACCGTGGACGGCGCTCTCGGCCGCTCCGGGTCGTTTCACAGCTGTCCTCTCAGCAGGTCGTCCTCGGTCTCCCTGCGGACGATCACGCGAGACACCCCGTCCTTGACCGCGACCACGGCGGGCTTGGGGAGGTAGTTGTAGTTGTTGGCGAGCGAGCGGCAGTAGGCGCCGGTGCCCGCGACGGCGATCAGGTCACCGGTGGCCAGGTCGGCCGGGAGCCACAGGTCGCGCACGACCATGTCGCCGCTCTCGCAGTGCTTGCCGACCATGCGCGACAGCATCGGCTTGGCGTCGCTCTCCCTGGAGGCGAGGCGCGCGGTGTAGTCGGCGCCGTAGAGGGCGGTGCGGATGTTGTCGCTCATGCCGCCGTCGACGCTGACGTAGGTGCGCAGGCCCTCGACGTCCTTGATCGTGCCGACCTCGTAGAGCGTCACGCCGGCCAGCCCGGCGATCGCCCTGCCCGGCTCGACGGTGAGCTTGGGCACCGGCAGGCCGGCGCCCCTCGCCACCCTGCTCACGATCTCCCGCAGGTTGTCGGCGATCTCCTTGACGTCGGGCGCGGTGTCGCCCTCGACGTACGGGATGCCGTAGCCGCCGCCGAGGTCGAGCTCGGGCAGCACGACGCCGTGCTCGTCCTTGATCTTGACCAGGAGGGTGGCGAGGCGGGCCGCGGCCACCTCGAACCCCGCGGTGTCGGTGATCTGGGAGCCGATGTGGGAGTGCAGGCCGACGAGCTCCAGCTGGGGCAGGGCGAGGATCCGCCGTGCCGCCTCGGCCGCCGCGCCGCTGCTCAGCGAGAAGCCGAACTTCTGGTCGTCGTGGGCGGTCGCGATGAACTCGTGGGTGTGGGCCTCGACGCCCACGGTGACGCGGATCATCACCTTGGGACGCGTGCCGTGCTTGTCGGCGAGGAAGCCCAGGCGGGCGATCTCCTCGAAGGAGTCGGCCACGATGTGCCCGATCCCGGCCTCGACGGCCTTCTCCAGCTCGGCGAGGGACTTGTTGTTGCCGTGCATGGTGATCCGCTCGGGCGGGAACCCGACGCTGAGCGCGACGGCGAGCTCCCCGGCGCTGCAGACGTCCAGGCCGAGGCCCTCCTGCATGATCCAGCGGGCGACCTCGCGGCACAGGAAGGCCTTGCCCGCGTAGTGGACCTCGCCGCCGGAGAACGCGCTCGCGTAGTCACGGCAGCGGGAGCGGAAGTCTTCCTCGTCCACCACGTAGAGCGGGGTGCCGTGCTCCGCGACCAGGTCCCTCACGTCCGCGCCGCCGATCGTGATCGAGCCGTCGGCGCGGCTCGACGTTCGGGGCCAGATGGTCGGATCGAGCGCGTTCAGGTTTGCGGGTGCGTGCGGAGGGCGCTCCTCGGGCAGCACTTCTGCATGCCGGTCACCGGCGGGGTGGACGAATCGACTCACCCGATCGAGGCTATCGGACCCGGTGATCCCCCTGAGACGATTGCCCACCCATCGAGACGCGATCCTGCTCGAACACGCGAACTTTTTACGTTATGGGCCGTTTTGGCGACATATTTTAAGGTCGCACCGCGACACGATCCTCGGGAGAGACCGGGTGAGCGCGTTCCCGGAGGCCGGAGGACCGAGCGCTCGGCGTGGCGGGTACGGCGGGAAGCCGGACGCGCCGAGCCAAGCGTGAGGGTACGGCGGGAAGCCGAACGCGCCGCGCTCGGCGCGGAAGACAGGCCGGGGAGCCGGACCGAGCGCTCGGGTGCGGAGGGTACGGCGGGAAGCCCGGCGAAGGCCCGCCGAGCCTAGGAGACCTGCTCGGCGGGAGCGCCCCAGGTGTTGCAGGACCCCACGGTGCCGCCCTTCTGGCCGCGCAGCATCCACCCGGCACTGCTCGTCCCCGAGCCGTGCGACTGCCGGTAGCCCGCCTCCGCCCCCTCGTCCGCGCCGGGGCCGCGCCCGGCGAGAAGGCGCAAATTCTCCAGCCGACGCGGTGCGACGCCTCGCAGCGCCACCGCGGCCAGGCAGTCGGCCTGCAGTTCGAGCCGCCGCGACCACGCCTCGTCGAAGGCCTCGGAACCCCTCTGGTCGGCGATCCCGCTCACCTCCTGGACATGGTGGGCGTACTCGTGCGCGAGGGTGAACATCATCGGGAAGGCCCGCTCGCCCTCGACCAGCACGTTCACCACGCGAGGCCCCGGACAGTAGATCCCGGCCCAGTCGTAGTCGTCGATCCCGCACGCGGCCTCCTCGGGGGCGTCGACCAGCCGCACCTCCCCCGGCGGCTCGTAGCCGATCTCCGCCCGCGCCAGGGTGGCCGCCCACATCCGTTCCAGGCAGCCGGCCAGAGCCTCCAACGACGCCCTGACGTCGGCGTCGATGTCTTTCGGCAGGGTGTCGCAGCGGCCGTCGACCGGCTCGGTGTCCCCGTAGAGGCGATGCTTGGCCGCGGCCGAGATGGGCGAGCCGGGGGCGGTGCCGAGGAGCTCCCTGAGGTCTCCGCCGAGATAGGCGAGCCCGCCGAGGATGACGGCGAAGGCGAGCAGGGTCGGCAGCGTCCGCCGGACCACCCCTGATCGGCGCGGCTCGTGCGCCTCCCAGTCACGAGGCCCGACCATTCACCTCTCCCCTGATCCTTTTGAACTCCTTTGGGAGGGTCTATCACAGTCTCTCGGGCGCCGTCTCGCCAAGCGCCGTCAACGCCTCGGCCAGCACGTCCCGCACGGCCCGCGCCAGGCGCACCCGGGCGGTGTGGAGCTCCGACGGCTCCTCGTCCCCCGAGGGAAGCGCGGCGGCCCCCTCGAACGCGTCGTGGTACGCCAGCGCCAGCTGCTCGGCGTAGGCGGCCCACCCGGGGTCCCGGCTCACCCGCCTGCCGTGGATCTCGGCCAGCAGCCTGAGCACCGCCCGGTCCCTGCGGTCCTCCAGCAACTCGGGCCTGAAATCCCCGCCGACGCCGAGCTCGACGGCCCAGCGCTGTACGGCGACCGCCCGCGCGTGCGCGTACCTGACGACGAACCCGGGGTTGGCCCACGTCCTGGGCAGATCCCTCCACGCGGACCCTCCCCCGAGCGTGTCCACGGGAACTCCGCCCTCGGCCACCGGAACGGCGGAGGTGTCACCGGGGGCCACGGGGACCTCCCTCGCGGGAACGGGCTTTTCGCCCGTGGGCACGGGAACGGTCGCGCCGATCTCCGTGACGAGTTCGCCGGGAACGGCCACCACGATCTCCAGGAAACCCCGGGGCCGTACCCGGACGGCCGTGATCCCCGGCAGCGCGCGCAGCCGCTCCGCCAGTTCCTCGGGGTCCTCGCCCCTGCGCAGCGCGACCGGGGAGACGTAGACCGCCTCCCCCACCCACGTCCCCCTGGGAATCGGCGGCAGGCCGAGAACCTCGGCGAGCGTGCCCGGCGTCATCGAAATCCCTCCAGCGTGGCGACCCAGGGCTTCGGCCCCGGAGAGGAAGTCAACCCGGCAGCCTGACTTCCCGGTGAGGTCGTCAGGCGGCGACGGGGCGACCGGCGGTCGGTGACGCCGTCGACCGCCCGACGGTCGCCTGACGGTCGCCGGCGTTCAGACCAGGGCGTGCGGGTCGGCCGGACCGTAGTCGACGAGCTGGGCCGAACCGAGCAGCCAGCGGTCACGGTCGCGGAGGCAGACGTAGCCGAAGCGGTCGGCGGAGAAGACCTTGATCCCGTCCGCGCGGCACTGCCGCATCAGCACGTCGGCCCAGTTGTCCGAGACGTCGGCGAAGCCGATGTCCCGCAGGACCGCGCGGCGGGCCAGCAGGGTGGCTCCCGCGACGTCGGGCAGGTAGGAGTACTCGGCCGAGGGCTGGCGCAGCACGGTCGCCGCGACGTCGCGCAGGTGGGCGTAGTAGGCCGCCTTGCCGACGATGTCGGCACTGGCGAACAGGAACGCCCGGCTGAGATCGGCCAGGTAGTGCTCGCCGTACCGGTCGCGGGCGTCCATGACCGCCACCAGGTCGCCCTGGCACAGGTCGAGGGCCCGGTTGAGCAGGCCGCCCGTGGTCAGGTTGGAGGTGGGGCGGCGCACCGTGACGTGCACGCCGTCGGGCATCGCGTCGCGGGCACGCGCCGCGGCGTCCGAGGCGTCCGACAGCAGCACCAGCTGCACGACGCCCTTCTGCGGCGCGACCTGGGCCAGCGCGTAGTCGAGGTCGCCCCGGTCGATCATGATCACCGAGATGTTCAGGGTGGCCCTGCCGCTGGGCAGGCCGATCGCGTCCAGCAGGTCGTCGACCTTGTTGGTCATCGTGCCCGAGGCGTACGCCTGGCGGAGTGCCAGGTGGGCGCGGCGCGCGTCGGGCTCGGTGCCGATGGGGGTGCCGCAGGCGGCGAGCTCCGCCATCCGCCAGGGCTCCGTGCCCGGCGGGCAGTCGACCGCGACGGGCCAGCGGTAGGAGGTGAGGACGTCCGGGTACGACAGGTGCCCCGGAAGCAGCTCCTCCAGCGAGAGCACCCGCTCGAACCGGTCCCCGGCGAGCGGCAACGGGTTGTGCACGCGCGGCTGGATCGCGAAGGGCAGGATTCCCAGCGAGGGCGCCCGGCGTCCCTGCTCGGGCTCCTGGGCCGCCAGCGCGGTGCCCCACGGCCCCACGGACTTGGGCAGCGCGGTCACGACGTGCTCGAACAGCCGGGCCGCGGCGACGAACTCGGCGGGCGTGCCCCCGGTGTGCCAGAAGACCGTGCGGATGCCCCGCTCCGCGCACCAGGCCAGCAGCGCGTGCAGTCCCTGGCCGGGCCGGCGCAGCTCCTCCGCCCACGGCCCCTCCGTCACCGACTCGACCAGCAGCAGGTGCGGGACCTCGGCGGCCAGCACCCTGGCGAAGTCCTTCGGCGTGAAACCGGTGGTCTGGCGCCACTCGTAGCGCAGCAGCGCCTCGCCGTGCGGCGCGGCGATCACGGCGGCGGTGAGGTGCGGGCGGGTGTTCGGGCCGGTCGGGACGCGGTACGGCTTGAGCTTCACCGGCCTGCCGCCGACGGTCCTGACGGAGCTGGTGGCCTGGAAGGACGCCCCGGGCACCGGCGCCTTGTCGCCCGCCTTGCGCGGCACCGGCTGGCGCTTGGGAGCGGTCGGGCGCTTGGCCGGCTTGGCCGCCCCGCGCAGGCCGCGCGCCAGCCGCACCGGGTTGCTCTTGCCCGTCTTGATCGCGTCGCCCAGCCGTGACCAGCGGGCCACCTGCACCGAGGAGAGCTTCCACTTCGCCACCTCGGCCTGGTAGCGCTGCTCGGCCAGCTCCTTGCGGAGCTTCTCCTCGGCCGCGTTCGCGGCTTCGAGCCGCTCCTCGGTCTCGCTCAGCAGCTCCTTCACCCCGCGCAGCTCCTCGGCCGCACGCTCCGCATCGGCGATCTTGGCCTGTGCCGCGTCGAGCAGGCGGGCCAGCTCGGAAGCCCTCTCCGCGTGCGCCACCGCCTCCCGCAACGCCTGTCGTGTGCTTTCGAGTTGCTCGCCCGCCACGCCGTCCTCCGTTTCGTGAGCCGGGCGAAAGGATACCCTTTGGTCAATCGCGACACAGAGGAGTCAGCACGGTGCAGTGGCCGACGTTCAATGTGAGGCCGTACGTCTGCGGCGGCATCGGACACCTCGACGAGGCCGTCCTGGAGAGGTTGCGCGAGGCGGGGCCGCGGGTCAGACCCGCCGTCCAGGCCCAGAACGCGGCCCTGTTCAGTTCCTCCCCGCTGCCCCCGTACCGGCGCGACGAGCGCACCTGGGCCTTCGCCTGGGGCGAGCGCAGGCCCGGCGGCGCGGCGCCGTGGATCACGGTGGCGGAGACCTACGAGACGCCCGGCCTGATCGACGACGGTGAGCGGATCACGCTGCACACCGGAGGTCTCGGCCTCGTGGACGTCTACTACCTGTCCTACGGCGGGGCCGTCTACTTCTCCTCGCTGCTCGAACCGCTGCTCTCCCTCGCGCGCACGCCGTACGAGATCAACTGGGACGCCTGGGCCTCGATCATCCAGCTCACCTTCCCGCTGCGCGACGACACCCCGTACACGCAGGTGAAGCGGCTCGCGGGGGCGAGCGCGCTCGTCTTCGACCGGGCGTCGGACCGGATCGGCGTCGAGCGGATGCTGCCCCGCTGGCTGCGCGAGGAGCCGTACGAGGCGGGCAGGACCGCCGGGGAGATCCTGGAGATCCTGCACGAGGTCTACAAGGAGTTCGACGGGCGCCCGCTGCTGGTGCCGGTCAGCGGCGGCTACGACTCACGGCTGCTGTGCTCGGTGGCGGTGGCGCGCGGCGCCGACGTGGAGTCGTGGACGACCAGCCCCGACGACGGCACCGACACCGACATCGTCTTCGCCAAGGCGATCACCCGCGAGCTGGGCGTACGCCACAGGGTGATCACCCAGGACGCCGACTCCTATCCCGACGACGCACTGGCCGCGGCGCGGCGGCTGGAGTTCCTCACCCCGCACCACGCCTGGTACACCCCGTTCGCCCGCGAGGTGCACCGGGCGGGGCGGACCCTCGTCGACGGGCTGGCCGGAGGGCCGCTGCTGAAGAACTTCATGGTCAGCGGGGCCGCGCTCGGCGCCTCCACGCAGGCCGAGCGCAATGCCGCGCTGCTCGGCTCGCTCGCGCTCGGCTCCCCGTCCGTGCCGTTCCTGTCGGAGGGGGCCGAGGCGTGGATCACCGACAGCGTGAGACACGCCTTCACCCAGTCGACCGCGATGCTCAACGGCCACCGGGCCGAGTTGCCGCTCTCGGTCCTGCACACCAGGACCGCGCGGGGCATCGCCCGCTCCCCGGTCAACCTGGTCGGCCCCGAGGCCTCCTTCGCGGCACCGTTCATCCACCCCGCCTTCTTCGACGCGGCGCTCTCGGTCGGCGTGCACCGCAAGGACCAGGGGCGCTTCTACCGCGAGGTCCTGTACGCGGCCAACCCGCGCGTGGCCGCGCTGCCCTCCACCAACGTGGTCAAGCAGCCGCTACAGCGGGTCCCGCTCCGCTCGGCCGCCGCGCCCGCCAGGGAGTACAGCCACCTGATGCTCACCCGGGTCGCCGGCGCCGTGCCCTCGCTGCTGTCGGAGCAGCTCCACGCCGTGGTCGCCGAGGGCCCCGACGCGCTGGCGCGGTTCAACGGCTGGAACGACCGATTCTGGGTGCGCGGCCTCGTGCTGTTCGGCGCCTGGCTCGGCGACTACCGGGACCACCTTCCCGACCTCACCCCGCCCTGGAACTGATCCCCTCTCCCTCCGCGCCGGGAGCGGCCTCCGTCCGTTCCCGTTCCCGCCCGGTCCTTTCCGAGTCGTCCGTTCCGCGAGGGTTTCTCCGTGCCCCGTGAGTGCCCCGCGAGTGCCCCCGGAGTGCCCTGAGAGTGCCCCGAGAATGCTTTCGGGAATGCTCCGGGGACCTGATGCGCAACATCCGCGCAAAGGACCGGCTCCCGGCCGCGCGGGAGGGTCCGTGTATCGGCCCGATCCCCGGGCATAGGACGAGGTCACCCCTCTGCGGCGTGTCGTGTTTCACGCAGGAAAACAATCAGCGACGCGACGATTACGCGGTCGTGGCGCGATGCGCGCGAAAATTCCGTGGGGCGGGGGCGATGTACCACGCCAAGAGGGCTTCGGGGGTCTCAGGTGGCTGGTAGTGTTCGGCCCAGAAAGCGCCACAACGGACAGTCCTGAATCACAAATTCGTCCTGTCCGCGGCCATGGAGCTCGTGGGGATGACGGCTCCCGCCGGCGCGGTCACCAAACATCATCAGCCGGAGCATCCGGTGACTTCGTCCTGCCCTTCATCACCGTGAGCGAGAACACGATGAACCCATCCCCCCTCCCCTCCCCTTCCCAGGAGTCCGTGGCCGAGGACTTCGTCTCGGCGGATCCCCAGTGGTACAAGCGCGCGGTCTTCTACGAGGTGCTGGTCCGCGGGTTCAAGGACTCCAACGGCGACGGCACCGGTGACCTGCGCGGTCTCATCGAGAAGCTGGACTACGTCGAGTGGCTCGGCGTCGACTGCCTGTGGCTCCTTCCGCTGTACGAATCTCCCCTACGTGACGGCGGATACGACATCTCCGACTACATGAAGATCCTTCCGGACTTCGGGGACCTCGGGGACTTCGTGGAGCTGATCGAGTCGGCGCACCAGCGGGGCCTGCGCATCATCACCGACCTGGTGATGAACCACACCAGCGACAAACACCCCTGGTTCCAGGCGTCCCGGCACGACCCCGAGGGGCCGTACGGCGACTTCTACGTGTGGTCCGACACCCCGACCGGGTATCCCGACGCGCCGATCATCTTCATCGGTGCCGAGGAGTCCAACTGGACCTACGACCCGGTCCGCAAGCAGTACTACTGGCACCGCTTCTTCCACCACCAGCCGGACCTGAACTACGAGAACCCGGCGGTCCAGGAGGCGATGCTGGAGGTCCTGCGGTTCTGGCTGGACCTGGGCATCGACGGCTTCAGGCTCGACGCGGTGCCCTACCTCTTCGAGCGCGAGGGCACCGACTGCTCGGGCCTGCCGGAGACCCACGCGTACCTGAAGAAGATCCGCGCCGAGGTCGACCGCCTCTACCCGGACCGGGTGCTGCTCGCCGAGGCCAACGGCTGGCCCGAGGACGTGGTCGAATACTTCGGCGACCCCGCGACCGGCGGCGACGAATGCCACATGGCCTTCCACTTCCCGCTCATGCCGCGCATCTTCATGGGGGTGCGGCGGGGCAGCCGCGAGCCGATCTCCGAGATCATGTCGCGGACCCCGAAGCTCCCCGACAGCGGCCAGTGGGGCATCTTCCTTCGCAACCACGACGAGCTGACGCTCGAGACGGTCACCGAGGAGGAGCGCGACTACATGCACGCCGAGTACGCCAAGGACCCGCGCATGCGGGCCTACCTCGGCATCCGGCGCCGCCTCGCCCCGCTGCTGGAGAACGACCGCGACCAGATCGAGCTGTTCACCGCGCTGCTGCTCTCGCTGCCCGGCTCCCCGGTCATGTACTACGGCGACGAGATCGGCATGGGCGACAACATCTGGCTGGAGGACCGCGACGCGGTCCGCACCCCGATGCAGTGGAGCCCCGACCGCAACGCGGGCTTCTCCACGGCCGACCCCGGACGCCTGTACCTGCCCGTCGTCATGGACCCGATCCACGGATACCAGGCGGTCAACGTGGAGGCGCAGCAGAAGAACCCCGCCTCGCTGCTCCACTTCACCAGGAACATGCTGGCGATCCGCCGCAGCCACCAGGTCTTCGGCACCGGCGTCTACAACGAGCTGTGGTCGAGCAACCCGGCGGTGCTCAGCTTCGTCCGCGAGGACGGCGAGGACCTGATGCTGTGCGTCAACAACCTCTCGAAGTATCCGCAGCCGGTCGAGCTCGACCTGCGCCGCTTCGCGGGCATGATCCCCGTCGAGGCGAGGGGCGGGGTGCGGTTCCCCCCCGTGGGCACCCTGCCGTACCTGCTCACCCTGCCCGGCCACGGTTTCTACTGGTTCTCGCTCAAGAACGCCGACGTCCCCGGCATCGACGGCTGAACCCCCTTTTCCGCGACGGCCCCGGGACGGTCACCGTCCCGGGGCCGTCCCGGGTGAACCCCGACGAGTTCCGGTCATCTCGCGGTGACCGGGACCTGGGCGCGGGCCGCGTACCCCGCCGGGATCAGCGTCACCAGCAGGGCGCTCCCCACCGCGACGAGCACCGCGACGGCGAGCGTCAGGACCGAGGGCGTACGGCCGATGCCCGCGCCGACACCGCTGGTGTGCCCCTGCAGGTCGATCAGCCCGCCGACGAGTGAGGCCCCGGCCACGGTGCCCGCGACCACCCCCAGCACGATCAGCAGGCCGGTCCCGGTGACCAGGGTGGCCGCCACCTGCCGGGGGGTGAGACCCATGGCCTTGAGCACCGCGAGGTCGAGGGCGTGGTCGCGCAGGCCGAGGGCGCTCGCCGTCAGGAGGTTCGCCAGGCCGAGCAGGGCGAGCACGACGATCAACGCCACGATCACCACGCGGATGATCGCGAGCCGTTCCGCCGGGTTCACCACCCGCCGTACCTCGAGGGCCTCTCCCGAGGCGACCATCAGCCGCGCCCTCACCTCCGCCGGGTCGGCGCCCGGCCTGAGCACCAGACTGTAGAACTGCGGCGGCACCGCGTCCTTGGCCGCGAGGCTGTCGATCCCGAAGGAGAGCACCTCGCCGTCCTGGTCGGGCTCCACCACCCGGCCCACCAGGTGCACGATCAGCGGGGTGCCGCCGACGGTGAGCCGGATCCGGTCTCCGATCTTCACCCCCAGCAGGTCGAGCAGCCCCTGCCCCGCGACGGCCTCCCCCCTGGCGGCGTACATCCGCCCCTCGACGACCGAGAAGGGGTACGGCTCGGCGGAGGTTCCGGCGGCGCGGGCCAGCACACTCCTGGTCTGCTCGGGCTCCAGCGCGGGCACCTCGGTGCCGGGGTAGACCGCCAGCACCCCCGGGTCGGCCCTCGCGATCCGCAGGGCGTCGTCGGCCGAGAGCTTGTCCGGGCGAACCGTGAGCGCCGCCGCCTGGCCGACCCGCTCCGGGTGCCGCAGGAAGTCGTCCAGGGTGGCCCAGCAGCCGAGCCCAATAGTGATCATCATCATCGGGATCGCGACGCCGAAGATGCTCAGGAACGCCGGGACGCGACGGGTGAAGGCGTCCCGGGTGCCCAGGACCAGGGCGGGAGGCAGCCGTACGAGGAGCGCCAGGCGCGCCAGCCGGGACAGGTGCCTCCTGGGCGGCGCGACGGGCGCCGCGGGGACGGGAGGGGTGCGGCCGCCCCGCCAGGCGGGCAGCGCCACCGCGATCAGGACCACGGCGGCGGTGCCGCCGGTGATGGCGAGCAGCGGGACCGGGGAGAGCGGCAGTATCGGCACCCCGTCCAGGACGAACGAGGCCGCGATCTGCCCGCAGACCAGTCCGAGGGCGATGCCGAGCAGCCCGAGCGCACCGTGCTCGGCCATGAGCACGCCGAACACCTGGCCCCGGGTGTAGCCGAGGGACTTGAGGGTGGCGATGTCGCGCGTCTGGCTCAGCACCCGGCCGCCCACCGCGTTGGCGATGGCGAGCGCGGCGGCCACCAGCCCGGTGATTCCGAACAGCGCGAGCAGCAGGCCGAGCAGCCGGTTGTCCAGCTCCATCGAGGCGCGGACCTCACGCCAGGTGGACATCCGCTGGATCTGCTCGTCCAGGAGGGTGACGGCGCCGTGGACGGCGGGCAGCGTGGCCTCCCCGTCGGCCAGGCGCAGCCCGGTGACCGACTCGCTGCGCCCCAGCGCGGGCTCGACCCTGGCCAGCACGGGCGCGAGCGTCCAGGCGAGGCCGGGCGTCCACTCGGGGTAGAACCCCTGGTCGGCGGTGTCGGCCAGGCCGACCACGATGAGCGGGTGGGTGGCGCCGTTGAGCGCGGTCACCGGGAAGGCTCCGCCCACCCTCAGGCCGAGCGCCTTGGCGAAGGAGCGCTCGACGACCACGCCGTCGGTGTCGCCGGAGCGCAGCGGGCGCCCCTCGCGGATCAGCGGGGCGGCGACCCGGGGCGGCGTCGCGGACATCTCCCGCAGCGCCACCGGCGACCTCTTGCCGTCCAGCGTGAGGGTGACCGGAGCCGACCGGTAGGGGCCCGCGACCTGGACCACGCCGGGCAGCCTCGACAGCGCGGCCGGGTCGGGGGCGTCCTTGGTGTGTATCCACACGTGCGCGCCCCTGGACTCGGCGAACAGCCCCCGCCACGGGTTGGTGCCGTCCTCCAGGAGGGTCGCGGAGGTGATCAGCGCCGTGACGATCCCGGCGACGGCGAGCAGCGTGAGCAGCGCCTGGCCCCTGCGGGCCCTGATATCGGCGCGGATCCACCTCACGGAGGCGCGGACGGTGCTCACCGCGATGCCTTCCGCATGATTCGCGAAACCCGTGGGGCCCCCGAAGCCCGCGGGACCGTCGGACCGGCGAGCCCCGAAGCCCGCAAGGCCGTCGGACCGGCGAGCCCCGAAGCCCGCAAGGCCGTCGGACCGGCGAGCCCCGAAGGCACCGGCGGAGGCGAACCCGTGATGCCGCCCGCGACGACGTCGCCGACCCGGAGGAGCCTGGGGAGCACGGGCCGAGGCGGCCCCTCGGACGGGGAGGGCAGAAGGCGCACCGTCAGCCTCTCAGCTCGACGACGTCGCCGGCGCTGCCCTTGGGGCGGCGGCGGACCAGCCCGGCGCCCCCGTCGTCGACGACCTGGCCGTCCAGGAGGGAGACCACCCGGTCGGCCAGGCTGGCGACCCTGGCGTCGTGGGTGACCAGGATGATGGCCTGGCCCTCGCGGTGGACCTCGCCGAGCAGGCGCAGGACGTCGCGGGTGTTGCGGCTGTCGAGGTTGCCGGTGGGCTCGTCCGCGAGCAGCAGGCTCGGCTCGTTGGCCAGCGCGCGGGCGAGCGCGACCCGCTGCTGCTCGCCCCCGGCGAGCTGCGAGGGGGCGGCGTCGGCGCGGGCGGTGAGGCCGAGCTCGCCGAGGAGGTATTCGCGGCGGCGGCGGGCCTCGCGCGTGGAGGCCCCCGCCAGCAGCGCGGGCAGCTCGACGTTGTCGGCCACGGTCATGTTGGCGACGAGATTGAAGAACTGGAAGACGAAACCGATCCTCCGGCGGCGAAGCAGCGCCCAGGCGCTCTCGCTGAGCGTGTCGGCCCGCTGCCCGTCGAGCCAGATCTCACCGCTGGTCCTCGCCTCAAGACCGCCGATCATGTGGACCAGGGTGGACTTTCCCGAGCCGGAGGGGCCCATGACCGCCACGAACTCCCCCGGGCTCACCCGCAGGTCGACCCCTCGCACCGCGGGCACCGGCACCCCGCCGTCCTGGTAGATCTTGACGAGGTTGACGGTTTCGACCACGGGAACCACGGGAGAGGTCAACTCAGCTCCTCCTGGCAGCGTTCGAGCCAGTCGAGGTCGGCCTGGAGGTGCAGCATGGCCCCCTCGACCAGCAGGAGCGCGACCTGGTTCTCCGGGTCGGTCCGCTCGGCGAGTTCGTTGAGGTCACGCATGAGTCCGAGGTAGTGACGGCGCTGGCGATTGATCATCGCCATTCTGTCGGCGATGCCGGTCATCGGGGCCAGCACGAGCTTCATGAAGAACTCGTCCCGGACCCTGGGGCCCTCGGTGGGCTCGTCCACCCACGTGTCGAGGATCTCGCGGCTGGCGGCCGTCAGGTAGTAGACCTTCTTGTTCGGCCGGTTGGACTGCTCGACGTCCACGGCGCGCACCAGACCGTCCTTCTCCAGACGGCCGAGCGTGACGTAGATCTGCCCGATGTTCGGTGAAGGGTAGGCGCTGCCGAAGATCTGTTCAAGTGCCTGTTTGAGCTCGTAGCCGTGGGCAGGTTCCTTCGCGAGGAGCGCCAGCAGCGTCAGCCGCACGCCCCACCTCCTCGGAGAGCTCGTTACGTGAGCGTTACGGGGTTATCCGTTGACGGTGATGATACCGCTATGCATAACATGCATGCATCTACCTAACACGTATGTAACCAACTGGAAACCGGGAGGTCATGGTGCGCCGACTCATCCCCGTCGCGCTCGCCGTGCTTCTCGTGGCGGGGTTGGCGGGATGTTCGGCGGCCGGCGCCCAGGAGGATGAGCGGTTCGGCGGGACCGGTCCGTTCACCCTGGTGATCGGACGCCCCGCGACCGCCTACCTGCAGCCGCTGCTCGACCGCTGGAACCAGGCCCACCCCGGGGAGCGGGCGACCCTGCTCGAACTCCCCGAGGCCGCCGACGAGCAGCGGGCGCAGATGGTCGCCAACCTCCAGGCCAAAAGCGACCGATACGACGTGATCGGATTGGACGTGATCTGGACCGCCGAGTTCGCCGAGGCCGGCTGGATCCTGCCGCTGGAGCGCACGATGTTCCCGCTCGACCGGTTCCTGCCGCCGGTCGTCGACACGGCGGTCTACCGGGGCAAGCTCTGGGCGGTTCCCTACACCAGCAACGCCGGCCTCCTCTACTACCGCAGGGACCTGCTGGCCAAGGAGGGCTTCAAGCCGCCGAAGACCTGGGCGGAGTTGCGCACCCAGGCGCGCGCCCTGCACGACAAGTACGGCATCGGCGGCTACGCGGGGCAGTTCCTGGCCTACGAGGGCCTGACCGTCAACTTCACCGAGGCCGTGCAGTCGGCGGGCGGGCAGATCCTCAGCCTGGACGGCACCAAGGTGACCATGGACGTGGCCAAGGCGAAGGTCGGCCTCGACTTCCTGATGGACGGGTTCCGGGAGGGTTGGATCCCGGAGGAGTCGCTCTCCTACAAGGAGGACGAGGCGCAGCTCGCCTTCGAGGAGGGACGGCTCGCCTTCGCCCGCAACTGGCCGCACGCCTACGGACCGGCCACCACCTCGGCGGTCGCCGGCAAGTTCGGGGTGACCCGGCTGCCCGGCCTCGACGGCCCCGGCACCGGTTCGCTCGGCGGCTACAACCTCGCGGTGAGCGCCTTCTCCAAGCGGCAGAAGTCGGCCACCGAGTTCATCCGCTACTTCACCGGCCTGGAGAACCAGCGGCGGGTGCTCGCCGACGGCTCGTTCCCGCCCGTGTGGGCCGAACTGTACGACGATCCCGACCTGATCAGGCGTTTTCCCTACCTGCCGGTCCTGAAGCAGAGCATCCTCTCCGCTCGGCCCAGGCCCGCCGGCGCCAACTACAA
This sequence comes from Streptosporangium sp. NPDC049078, assembly GCF_040648855.1. Taxonomy (NCBI): domain Bacteria; kingdom Bacillati; phylum Actinomycetota; class Actinomycetes; order Streptosporangiales; family Streptosporangiaceae; genus Streptosporangium; species Streptosporangium sp. NPDC049078. The sequence goes on along the minus strand of NZ_JBEZEL010000028.1, from coordinate 84,594 downwards.
CCAGGTGAGCCTGGTGATCGCCAGCGCGGTCTCCAACGCCCTCACACCGCCTTTCGCGAAGGACGGCGACGGCGACGACGTCGTCTCCTCCATGAAGGGCCAACTCGAAGAGATAATCCGGGCCCAATGAGGCCGGGGCATCCCCCGGCAGAAGCCGTCATCCCCATTTCGGCTGGTTGTTCGTCCTACATATCCCGATTTCAAGCCTCAATGTCTCAGGAGGTCTGTTCAGTATGCGCAAAACCATCGCAGCGGTGACGACGGCGGGACTCGCCCTGGCACTCGCCGCGTGCGGCGGCGGCGAGTCGGCCGCCCCCGCACCGGCCACGAGTGACAGCGCGCCCGCGTCGGCCCCGGCCGCCAAGAACCTCGCAGGGGTGACCGTCGAGGTCGCCGCCAAGTGGACCGGCGCCGAGCAGACCAACTTCGAGCAGGTGCTCAAGGCGTTCGAGGAGAAGACCGGCGCCAAGGTCACCTACGCCTCCACCGGTGAGGACACCGGCGCCTACCTCGGGCCGCGCATCGAGGGCGGCAACCCGCCGGACGTCGCGATCCTGCCCCAGCCCGGCCTGGTCCAGCAGTACGCGGACCAGAAGGCGCTCAAGCCGCTCACCGCCGAGGTCCAGAAGCAGATCGACGACAACTACACCCCGTACTGGAAGGAGCTCGGCTCCGCCGACGGCCAGGCCTACGGCGTGCTGGTGAAGGCGGCCCACAAGTCGCTCATCTGGTATCGCGACCAGGCCTTCCAGGACGCCGGTGTGACGCCCCCCGCCACCTGGGACGACCTGATCAAGGCCGCCCAGACGATCGCCGACTCGGGCACCCCGCCGTTCTCCCTCTGCGGCGCCTCCGGCTGGACCCTGACCGACCTGTTCGAGAACGTCTACCTGTCCTCCGCGGGCCCGGAGAACTACACCAAGCTCTCCAAGCACGAGATCCCGTGGACCGACCCCAGCGTGACCACCGCGCTGGAGAAGATCGCGCAGCTCGTCGGCAAGAAGGAGTTCCTGCTCGGCGGCTCCGCCGGCGCCCTGCAGACCGACTTCCCGACCTGCGTGACCCAGGTCTACGGCCAGGACAAGTCGGCGATGGTCATCGAGGCGGACTTCGTGGGCGTCACGGCCGAGCAGTCGGGCGCGAAGCTCGGCGAGGAGGCCAAGTACTTCCCGTTCCCCAAGGTCGGCGACACCGAGCCGGTCGTGCTGGGCGGTGACATCGCGGTGGCGCTGAAGGAGTCCGAGGGCTCGATGGCGCTGCTGGAGTTCCTCGCCTCCAAGGAGGGCGGCGAGGTCTGGGCGAAGCTTCCCGGCTACCTCTCTCCCAACCGCAACGTCTCACCGGACAACTACCCGGACGACATGACCAAGAAGCTCGCCGAGACGATCATCGCCGCCGGTGACACGGTCCGCTACGACATGTCCGACCTCGCGCCCAGCGCCTTCGGTGGCACCGACGGCAAGGCCCTGTGGAAGTACCTGCAGGACTTCGTGCGCACCCCCTCGGACATCAAGGGCATCCAGGACAAGCTTGAGGCCGAGGCCAAGAAGGCCTGGAAGTAGGGGAGTAAGGCCGTGACCGACCGGTTAGACGGCCCGCAGGGTTCGCGTGGCGGCGACGACGCCGCCCGCGGTCCCTCCTCCGGACCTGACGACACCCAGCGGCCGGCGCGAGGCGCCGGCTCCCCCCACACCTCTGACGCCACCCCGTCCGCCGACGAGCCCTCGAAGACCTCCGGGACCCCGGAGACCCCGGAAACCTCGGAGAAGACGGACGGCGGGGACGGCCACCCGGCCCTCGCCGACGTCAGGTCGGACGACCCGGCCGCACCGGCCGCCGAGCCGGAGCTCGCCACGGCGGGGGCGGCCGCCCCGGCGGCCACGCCCGCGAAGGTGCCCGCCGGGGCCTCCCGGCTGGGGCCGCCGCCGAGGATGGCGATCTGGTTCCTGCTGCCGGGCGCGCTCGTACTCGGCGTGATGGTGATCTACCCGATCATCTACTCGATCTTCCGTAGCCTCTACGACGCCGACGGCAGCACCTTCGTCGGGGCGGAGAACTACGCGACGATCTTCAGCGACTCCTCCACCCTGACCACGATCAGGAACAACCTGATCTGGGTCGCGGTGGCTCCCGCCCTGGTCACCGTGATCGGCCTCGTCTTCGCGGTGCTGACCGAGCGGATCCGCTGGGCGACCGCGTTCAAGCTGGTCGTGTTCATGCCGATGGCCGTCTCCCTGATGGCCTCCGGCGTCATCTTCCGCCTCGTCTACGAGCAGGCCCCCGACCGGGGTGTGGCCAACGCGGTGATCACCTCGGTGACCGGTCTCTTCGGTTCGAGCAACGGCTACCCGGACGCCCGCCCCAGGGAGAACGACCAGTCCCCCGTCACCGCGGAACAGGGCGGCGGGGTGGTCACCAAGCAGCCCGCGCAGCCGGGGCAGGCGGTGCTCCTGCCGCTCGTGGGCGTGAAGCCCGACACCCTCGCCTCGGCCTCGACGGCGAAGGCGGTCCAGCCGGGTCCCGGCGAGCTGGCGGGGACCGTCTGGGTCGACTTCACCCAGGGCGGTGGCGGCGCGGCCAACGAGGTGGACGGCACCGAGAAGGCCCTGGCCGGGATGACGGTCGAGGCGGTGCAGGACGGCGCCGTCAAGGCCACCGCCACCAGCGGGGCCGACGGCACCTTCCGCTTCACCGGGCTCGCTCCGGGCGAATACCAGGTGCGACTGCCGCAGTCGAACTTCGAGGCGGCGTTCGGCGGGATCCCCTGGCTGGGCCCGACACTGATCACTCCGGCGATCATCGGCGCGTTCGTCTGGGTGTGGGCCGGGTTCGCGATGGTACTGATCGCGGCAGGGCTCGCGGCCATCCCGCGCGACGCGCTGGAGGCGGCCCGCATCGACGGGGCCACCGAGTGGCAGGTGTTCCGCAAGATCACCGTTCCGCTGCTCTCCCCGGTACTGCTCGTCGTGTTCGTCACGATGATCATTAATACCCTGAAGGTCTTCGACCTGGTCTTCGTCATCGCACCGGGATCGGTGCAGCCGCAGGCCAATGTGATCGCGCTGGAGATGTGGCGGGTCTCGTTCGGCGGAGGCAGCAACCAGGGGCTGGGCAGCGCGCTCGCCATCTTCCTGCTGCTCCTCGTCCTTCCCTTCATGATTCTCAACATCCGCCGGTTCAGGAGGGACAACCAGTGACGACCTCCACCCTTGGCACCCCACCTCGCGGCGTCCTCGGCAGGATCGTGGACCGGCTGGGCAACGGCCTGGTCCAGGCGGTACTGGTGCTGGTCGGCCTGTTCTGGCTGGTTCCCACCCTGGGCCTGTTCGTGGTCTCGATCCGCGAGGAGGCGGCCAACAACTCCAGCGGCTGGTGGACGATCCTCACCAAGCCGGCCGAGCTGACCCTGGAGAACTACTCCAACCTGCTCGCCACCGGGTTCACCGCGTCGTTCTGGAACACCGTGTTCATCACGGTGCCCTCGACCATCCTGGTGATCGGCATCGCCGCCATGGCGGCGTACGCGTTCGCCTGGATGGAGTTTCCCGGCAGGGACGCGCTGTTCCTGGTGGTGGTCGGCCTGCTGGTGGTGCCGACCCAGATCGCGCTGATCCCGATCGCGAAACTGTACGGCTCGGCCGGGATCTTCGGCTCCATCGCGAGCGTGGTGCTCTTCCACGTCGCCTTCGGCCTCCCCTTCGCCATCTTCCTGCTCCGCAACTTCTTCGCGGGCATCTCACGCTCGCTGCTTGAGGCGGCGCGGATGGACGGCGCCGGGGAATGGAAGATCTTCTCGACCGTGGTGTTCCCGCTGGCCAAACCGGCGGTCGCCTCGCTCGGCATCTTCCAGTTCCTCTGGGTCTGGAACGACCTGCTCGTCTCGCTGGTCTTCGCCAACACCGAGAACCAGCCGATGACCAAGGCCCTACAGTCCCAAATGCGGCAATTCGGGACCAACGTGGACATTCTTGCGCCGGGCGCTTTCCTGTCGCTGATTATCCCGTTGATCCTCTTTTTCGCCTTCCAGCGGTATTTCGTCCAGGGGATGATGGCTGGCTCGGTGAAATAGTTAACAGGGGCAGGCCCGGTGCGGCACGCGCTGATTGCCGGCACGCGCCGTACCGGGCCTAAAACCTCGATAGGGTCCTGCACATGGCCGCACGTCCCTTGAACGAAGTCGTGGAAGCCGGGTGGGCCGAGGCCCTCGAACCCGTCGCCGAGAAGATCGCCGAGATGGGCGAGTTCCTCCGGAGGGAGGTGGCGGAAGGCAGGCAGTACCTCCCCTCGGGCGCCAACGTGCTCCGCGCCTTCCAACAGCCGTTTGACCAGGTCAAAGTGCTGATCGTGGGCCAGGACCCGTACCCCACGCCGGGTCACCCGATCGGCCTGAGCTTCTCCGTCGCCGCGGACGTGCGCCCGATCCCGGGCAGCCTGCGCAACATCTACAAGGAGCTCACCGAGGACCTCGGGCTGCCGATGCCGAGCAACGGCGACCTCACCCCCTGGACCGAGCAGGGCGTGCTCCTGCTCAACCGGGTGCTCACCGTCATGCCGGGCAAGCCCGCCTCACACCGGGGCAAGGGCTGGGAGGAGGTCACCGAGCAGGCCATCAAGGCCCTCGTCGCCCGCGACAAGCCGATGGTGGCGATCCTGTGGGGACGCGACGCCCGCAACCTGCGCCCGATGCTCGACTCCGTCCCGGCCATCGAGTCGGCGCACCCCAGTCCCCTGTCGGCCCGCAGCGGCTTCTTCGGCTCCCGCCCGTTCAGCAAGACGAACGAACTTCTCGAGAAGCAGGGCACCACCCCCGTGGAGTGGAAACTCCCTTAGGCTGGTTTACCCCACCCAGGCACTAGGATTCACACTATGAGTGATGTATCGGGCACCGAACGCTACCTGCGTCTGACCGTTGAGCTGACCGTGGAGGTGCAGGACATCGCCGCCCTGCAGGCCGCCGCGCTGAAGGAGATCAGCCACCCTGACGCCGACCTGGACGACGACGAGCGCAAGGAGCAGGCCGAGCTGGTCTCGGCCGACGACACCGGCGCCACCGCACTGCAGTGGCTGATCGAGCCGGACCACGTCCTTGGGCTGATCGAGCACGTCGACCAGATCGAGCCCCGCGAGGCCGTGCTGGGCGTCGAGCCCTCCGACGGCCCCTCGGACGAGGACGACGAGGACGCAGACCACGACCACGCGGGTCACGACCACAAGCACTGAGACCGCGAGCACTGAGACCGCGAGACTGAGCACGCGGCACTGAGAACGACCCCGCCACCCCGGCGGTGGTGGGCTTTCCCGGCCAGGCGCCTCCGGCCGGGAAAGCCCACTGCCGCCGGGGCTTCTCATCGTGAGGCCCGTCGCGAGGGTTCGCGCCTCGGCGGGCGACGACCCGGCCGGCTCAGTCCATGGACACCAGGGGCGCCGGATAGCCCGGGACACCCGAGGGGAGCCTCCAGGGCTCGTGGATCATCCTCGTGGGCACGGTGCCGAGCTCGGGGACGTGACGGCGGACGTACTCGCCCTCCGGGTCGTACCTTTTGGCCTGCCGGATGTGGTTGACGGGCCGGTTGGGCCGGGTGTCGTTGCCCGTCCCGGCGACCCACTGCCAGTTGCCGTAGTTGTTGGCGACATCGCCGTCGAGCAGCAGATCGAAGAAGTGGTCGGCGCCGACGCGCCAGTCGACGCCGAGCCGCCGGACGAGGAACGAGCCCACGATCATGCGGGCCCGGTTGTGCATCCATCCCTCGCTGAGCAACTGCCGCATCCCCGCGTCCACGATCGGGACCCCGGTCATGCCCTCCTTCCACGCCTGTGCCGCGTGGTCGTCGTCGCGCCACTCGTGCCCGCGCGGCCGGTAGTCGTCGCGGTTGATGCGCGGGAAGGCCCGCGTCACCTGGTAGAAGAAGTCACGCCAGCACAGCTGCCTGACGAACTCCTCGGCACCCCCGCCTTCGCCCTCTCCCACGCCTCCCACCTCCCTCGCGAGCGCCTCCAGCTCCAGCGGCGAGACGCAGCCGAAGCGCAGGTAGGGGCTGAGCCTGGAGGTGCGGTTACCCGCCATGTCGTCGTGGCCGTCGGCGTAGTCGTCCACGCAGTGCTTCAGCCACTGCCTCATCCTCCGGCGCCCGACCGTCTCACCACCTCTGAACAGCTCGTGCGACGCGCGCCCCGGCTCGGGCGGCCTCCCGGCCCACACGCCGTCGGGAACGCGCACCACACCGGGAGCCTTGAGCACCTCCCTGCGCGGCTGCCGGGCCCAGGCCCGCCAGTAGGGCGTGAAGACCCGGTAGTGGTCGCCTCCGCCCGACGGCCTGAGCGCGTCGGGGGGCACGATCGTCAGACCGGGGAACATGTGGAACGCCGTCCTGGCACGCTCGCACTCCTCGGCCAGGCGCCGCTGCCTGCGTCGCGCGAGGGTGCTGACGTCCGTGCTGACGTGGACGGCCCGTGCCCCCGTCTCCCGCGCCAGGCGCATCGTCTCGGCGATCGGATCACCACGACGCACGATCAGCTCACCACCCCGCTCACGGAGCGACTCGCGCAGGTCGGCGAGGCACTCGGCGAGAAATCCCCGGCGGTCGCCGCCGGGCACGGAGGGATCCGCGACGAAGAGGGGGACCACATGACGTGCGTGCTCGCACGCCGCGGCGAGCGCCGGATGGTCGTGCACCCGGAGATCGCGGCTGAACAAAACGATCACAATATCGGTCACGATTTCCTTTCGCCCGGTCACACTCCGCTGGTTGCATCCACCGGGGGCCCGGAAATCGAATAGGTGTTCATGGAGCGACCGCTCGCGCCGCCTGTCAAGCTGGTACGACAGGTGGCAGGCCTAAAATGGGACGGGATGGATGAGCAGCGTCAGGTGGCGACCGTAGAGGAACCGAGCTACGGCATCGGGGCCGTAGCTCGACGCCTTGGAGTGCCCGCCCCCACACTGCGGACCTGGAACCTACGCTACGGCGTGGGTCCGAGCCGCCGGAGCCCGGGGGGGCACCGTCGTTACGACGCCCGCGACCTGTGGCGCCTGGAGGAGATGAACCGGCTCATCAGGAGCGGGGTGCCCGCCTCCGACGCGGCACGGGAGGTCCTGAAGATCGAGACCGTCCCACCGCCTCCGGCGGAGCGGGAGGCCGGGCGGCCCGCCCGCGAAAAGATCCCGTCCCTCCCTGCGGCGCGGCCGCCGAGCGTGCCGACGGTGGCGATGCTGACGCGGGCGGCGATGACGCTGGACAGCGGGACCGTCCAGGAGTGGATCGGCGCGGCGCTGGCCAGACACGGCGTGCGGTGGACCTGGGAGTGCCTGGCCCTGCCGGTCTTCGAGACGATCTGCAGGCGCCAGCTGGAGAACGGGGCGAGCATCGAGATCGAGCACCTGTTCTCCGACCGGCTGCTCGCCGCGCTGATCGCCCTCACCGAGCGCCCCGCCCGGCCGGCCGGTGACCGCCCCGTCCTGCTCGCCTGCGCCGAGAACGACCTGCACAGCCTGCCGCTCTACGCGCTCGCCGCGGCGCTCACCACCGACCACCGCGTGGAGACCAGGGTGCTGGGCGCCAGGACCCCGTACCCGGCGCTGGCGGACGCGATGCGGCGGCTGCGCCCCTCGGTGGTCTTCGTCTGGTCCCAGCAGCTCGAGACCGGCGACCCCGCCCCCCTCGCCTCTCTGCCCACGCTCCGCCCGTCGAGCCTGATCGTCGCCGGCGGCCCCGGCTGGTGGGACAGCCTGCCCGCGTCCGTCCCCCGGGTCACGTCGTTCCAGGACGCCCTCACCCGCGTCACCACCGCGGCCCTCGCCTGACCCCTTCCCGGCACGCCGTCCTCCGCCCTCGGCTCCCTCGGCCCGCCCTCGCCTGACCCTCCCGCGTCGCCTCCTCCTGTCACGCTGGGCCACCTTTCGGAAACGTCCCGCCTTCTTCGCTCCCGGTCGCGTGGTGTCGTCCTCTCCTCACCGAACTCCCCGCCGGACCCGCCGGACCTGCGGGTATCTCCCTGCCCCCACTTGCGATCACCGCCGTCGAGCGACTATGAATAAGTTTTGAGTAGGTTATTGAGACAAGGGGGCATCATGACAGACCACCTGAACACCCGGTTCGCCGAGGGCGACGAGGCGGCCCTGACCGAGTGCCTCCGCACCCACGGGCCCCTCATCCGCTCCTACCTGCGGCGATTCGTTCGGCCACAGGATGTGGAGGATCTTCAGCAGGTCGTGTTCGCGGAGGTCTGGCGTTCCCGGCACCGCTTCGACCCGGAACGCAGCCTCCCCGCCTGGATGCTCGGGATCGCCCACAAGCGCGCGGTCGACCAGCTGCGGGTACGCACCTTCCAGACGGTGCCGCTGGATGTGATCGCGGACCCCGTCGGCGACGACGGCCGGGCCGACGGCGAGGAGCTGGCGGAGCGCGACCAGGTGCGGCGGGCACTCGCCAGGCTGCCCGAGCCGCAGCGCCAGGCGATCGAGCTGGCCTACTACGACGACCTGACCCAGCGGGAGATCTCCGAGAGGCTGAGCATCCCGCTCGGCACGATCAAGGCCCGTACGGCACGCGGCCTGCGCCGCCTGTCCGGCATCCTCGGCACCGCCACGACGCGCGACCGGGACGCCGCACCACACCGGGAGAAAGTGTCCGCCGTGCGTGGCGCGAGCGGTTCGAGCGCGATGGACGAGATGGACAAGGTGGGCGAGATGGGCGAGATGAACGGAACCGACGAGGCGGGCCGGCGGGCCGTCAGGCCGAAGGTCGCGGTGTCCAGCTGCCTGATGGGCGAGCCGGTCCGGTTCGACGGCGGACACAGCCGCAACCGGTTCCTCAACAACGAACTGGACAAGCACGTCGAGTGGGTGCACATCTGCCCGGAGATGGAGATCGGCCTCGGCAGCCCGCGCGAGACGCTGCGCCTGGAGCGCTCACCGGAGGGCACGCGGCTGGTCACCAGGAAGAGCCGGGTGGACCTCACCGACAGGATGACCGCCCTCGCCGCCGAGCGGATTCCCGCCCTGCTGGAGGTGGACGGCTACATCCTCAAGTCCAAGAGCCCCAGCTGCGGGGTGCACGGCATCCCCGTCCACGCGGGTGGCACGACCGTGGGCCGCAAGGGCAGGGGGGTGTTCGCGGGCGTGGTCCTCGACGCCTATCCACTGCTGCCCGTCGAGGACGAGGGACGGCTCAACGACGCGCTGCTCCGCGAGAACTTCGTGGAACGGATCTTCGCCCGTGCCCGGCTCCGCGCCCTGCTGGAGAGCGACTGGCGCCCTCGCGACCTGGTGTCCTTCCACGCCCGGCACAAGATGCAGCTGCTCGCCCACGACCCCGTCGCCTTCAGGGAGGCGGGCCGGCTGGTGGCCGGCGCGGGCACGCGGCCCCGTGAGGAGCTGGCCGCCGACTACACCCGCGTCTTCGACACGGCGTTCGCCACCAAGGCGAGCATCGGCCGGCACGTCAACGTCCTGCAGCACTGCGTGGGAATGGTGGGCGACGCGCTCGACCCGGCACGCCGCGCCGACCTGGCGGAGGTCATCGCCTCCTACCGGGCCGGGCAGGTGGCGCTGAGCGTCCCGGCGACCCTGATCCGCCACCACGCCCAGAGCCTCGCCGCCGACTACGTACGGGACCAGACCTACTTCTCCCCGTACCCGGAGGACCTCCGGCTGCGCAACCACGTGGCCGCCTGACCGTCACCGCCGACGCGACGGCCGCCACGACGGTCAGGCGGATCAGGGGATCACCGGCCGGTCAGAGCGCCGGATCCGGTCGCACGATCGCGAGGGATCGGGGAGGCAGGAAGAGCTCCTCCCCCTCCACGGTCGCCGACGGGTCGGAGGCGAGCAGGATGTGATCGGGCCCTGATCGTGCCGCCCTGCCCGTCCCGAGCCTCACCGTGAGCGCGACCGGGCCGAGGTTCGCCGCCACCCTGAGCCCTCCCCGGTGCACGACCAGCCAGGACTCGCCGTGGTCGACGCGTACCCGGTCCAGCCTCGGGTCCGTCAGCTCCGGGTGAGCGCGGCGCAGCGCGATCAGCGCCCGGTACCAGTCGAGGTGCGCCCGGTGGGCGTCGTCGTCCAGCTCGCTCCAGTCGAGCTTGGAGCGCAGGAACGTCATCTCCTCACCGGGGTCGGGGGCCTTGTCCGCCCAGTCGTCGTAACCGAAGCCGACGAACTCCCGCCGCCGCCGATCCCCCTCGCCCTCGCGCAGCTGCGGCTCGACGTGGTCGGTGAAGAACAGGAACGGCGAGCGCGTCCCCCACTCCTCCCCCATGAACAGCATGGGCGTGAACGGCGAGGTCAGCAGGAGTCCCGCGGCGAGCCGCAGCGCCTCGGGCGCCATCCGGTCGCCCTCGGCCCGGTTGCCGATCTGGTCGTGGTTCTGCGCGCAGCAGACGAAGCGGTAACCGGGCACGTGGGACGCCGGGCGGCCGTGCGAGCGCCCCCTGAAGGAGGAGTAGGTCCCGTCGTGGTAGTAGGCGCGAGCCAGCACCTTGGGCAGCGCGCCGTGGAAGTCGTCGTAGTAGCCGTGCCGCTCACCGGTCACCGCCACGTGCAGGGCGTGGTGGACGTCGTCGTTCCAGGCCGCCGCGAGGCCGAACCCCCCGGCCTCGCGGGGGGTCATCAGCCTGGGGTCGTTGAGGTCGGACTCGGCGATGAGGGTGAGCGGCCTGCCCACCGCCGCCGACAGCGCCTCCGCCTCGACGGCGATCTCCTCCAGCAGGTGCACGGCCCGGTTGTCGTGCAGGGCGTGCACGGCGTCCAGCCGCAGGCCGTCGATGTGGTAGTCGCGCAGCCACTGCAGCGCGTTGCCGACGAAGTAGGCGCGCACCTCGTCGGAGCCCGGGCCGTCGAGGTTCACGGCCTGCCCCCAGAAGGAGGAGGCACTGGAGTGGAAGTACGGGCCGAAGGGGGCGAGGAAGTTGCCCGAGGGGCCGAGGTGGTTGTAGACGACGTCGAGGATCACGCCGAGCCCGCGCCGGTGGCAGGCGTCCACGAAACGCTTGAGCCCGTCGGGGCCGCCGTAGGTCTCGGTGACGGCCCACAGGTCCACGCCGTCGTAACCCCAGTTGCGTCCGCCGGGCACCGGCGGCACCGGCATGATCTCCACGAAGTCGACGCCGAGCTCCGCCAGGTGCTCCAGCCTGCCGATCGCCGCGTCGAAGGTGCCCTCGGGGGTGAAGGTGCCGATGTGCAGCTCGTAGATGACCGCGCCCGGCAGGTCACGCCCCCGCCACAGCGCGTCGCCCCACTCGAAGCGGCCGTGGTCGTAGACCCGGCTCGGCCCGAAGATCCCCTCGGGCTGCCACCTCGTCCTGGGGTCCGGCAGCGCCTCGCCCCCGTCCAGCCGGAACCGGTAGTCGGTGCCGTGCCCCGCGCCGGGGACCTCCACCGCCCACCAGCCGCCGCCCGCCGACGACATCGGGTAGCGGACCTCGCCGATCTCCACGTCAACCGCCGTCGCCGACGGCGCCCATACCTCGAACATCGGTCAGACCCTTTCCAGAAGCGCGACAGGGTGAACGGAGAGCAGGTGGGCGAGCGGGATCCGGCCGGTGTACTCGGTACCCGACAGCAGGTCCCGCCAGGTGCCATGCGGCAGGGTGAGCGTGGTGCTCCCCCACCCGCCGCGCCGCTCCAGGCCGACGGGCAGCCGGGTGGCCACCGTCACGGCCCGCTCCCCCCTCGCGAAGGCGATCGCGTGCTCCCCGGCCTCGATCGGGACGTACGGCGCCTCGGGGTCCAGCCTCCGGCGCAGGTCCAGGGCACGGGCGGTGATCGCCAGCTTGGCCTCGTCCCAGCTGAGGGCGGCCGTGGCGGCGGGGCTCGGGTGCGGCTCGTCCGGGTGTTCCTGGCTCGCGTGGGCCTGGGCCGCCGAGAGCATCCGGCGGCGCAGCTGGAAGTCGACCGGGCGCCGGTTGTCCGGGTCGACCAGGGAGAAGTCGGTGATCTCGTTGCCCCAGTACACGTCGGGCACGCCGGGCAGCATGAGCTGGACGATCTTCTGGCCGAGCGAATTGGACCTGGCGTACGGCTCGATCCTCGCGGCGAACTCCGCGACCGAGGCGCCGCACTCCTCGACGGCCCGGCCGACGAAGTCGCGGATGCCGCGCTCGTAGGCCGGGTCGGGGGTGGCCCAGGAGATCGAGGTCTTGGCCTCGCGGGCCGCCTTGAACAGGTAGTCGAAGAACCTGTCGGGCCCGATCGGCCAGGAGGCCATCAGGTTCTGCCAGGCCAGGTAGTCGAGGGCCGGGTCGAAGGAGACCTTCGACGACCACTCGCCGACCGCGGCCGCCCACTCCTCCGGCATCTCCGACAGCACGGCGAGCCTGGCCCGTACGTCCTCGGAACGCTTGGTGTCGTGCGTGGAGAGCGTCGTCATCGTGCCCGGTGACATCTCCCGGCAGAACGCGTGGAACTCCTCGACGGACCCGCCGAAGCGGTCGGGCTCGCCGCCGACCTCGTTCAGGCAGGACAGGGGGTACCAGCGGTACAGGGCGGTGTCCTCGACCCCCTTGGCCATCACGGGGCCGCAGGTCTGCTGGAAGCGGGTGACCGCGTCGGCGGGCCCGGTCAGGACCCGCTCGACGACCTCCGCCACCGGGGCGCCCTCCGGCAGCCGTCCGGCGGCGACCCGCCCCGCCTCCTCGACGATCCTCGCCGAGACCTCGGGCACCGGCTCCCCCGGCACCGCGTAGGCCCGGTAGACCGGCATCGCGGCGAGCAACTCCACCAGCGTTTGACGGTCGGAGCCGACGACGGCGTGCAGCCGGTCGATCTCGGCGCCGAAGAACAGGTTCAGGACCTCCGCCTTGGACTCGCGGACCACCGCCGCGTAGTCGCCGCCGACCCCGGTCAGCCGGGTGAACAGCTCGACCAGCGGCTCCCTGCCCGCCGGGTCGACGAACAGGCCGGTGATCCGGTTGAGCGTTTCGTAGCCGGTGGTGCCGTCGCACTCCCAGTCGGCGGGCAGCCGCTCGGAGCCGACCAGGATCTTCTCCGCCACGGTCCACACACCCGACCTCTCGCGCAGCCGCGACAGGTAGCCGCGCGGCTCGGCGAGCCCGTCGGGGTGGTCCACCCGCAGCCCCTGGATCACCCCCTCCTCCACCAGCGAGAGGATGACGGCGTGCGTGGCATCGAACACCTCGGGGTCCTCGACCCGCACCCCGATCAGCGAGGACACGTCGAAGAACCGGCGGTAGCCGGGCCCGCGCCGCCAGTCGACCAGCCGGTAGTACGTGTCGGGCAGCGGGAACTCGTGGTCGTGGTAGCGCAGCACGTCGCCGTCGGCCACCGCCTCGCCCTCGTCACCGAGCACCGGCATGTTCACCTTGCCGACGCCGCCGTCGGTGCCGTCGCCGTCCTCCACGGACCAGTCGATGTCGAACCACGACGCGTACGGCGAGCCCGGCCCGTCCTTGAGCACCGACCACAGCTGCGCGTTGCCCGACTCGGGCACCGGGATCGTCATGTGGTTGGGCACGATGTCGACGACGATGCCGATCCCGTGCTGGGCCATGGTCGCCGACAGCTCCCGCAGACCCTCGACGCCGCCGAACTCCTCGCGCACGCGCGAGTGGTCGGTCACGTCGTAGCCGTGCCGCGACTCCGGCACGGCCTGCAGGATCGGCGACAGGTAGACGTGGCTCACTCCCAGATCGCGCAGGTACGGCGCGAGCTCGGCCACCTTGTCGAACCCGAAGTCGGGGGTGAGCTGGAAGCGGTAGGTCGAGACCGGGACCTCGTACGAGCCGGGCGACGGCGGAGGCGCGGGCGCCTCCTCGGGGAGCTCGAAGGGGTCGGTCACGTCCCCGCCGGTCCCGAGGGCGGCGTCCGCGAGGAGCTCGTCATGGGCGACCTGCGGCGGCACCGAACCGGGTCGGACATCGGGCAGGGGGTCCGGCGGCAGGCCGGGCCCGGGAACCGGCTCGGGCAGCGGAGTGGGGAGCGGATCGGGCGGCAGAGCGGGCTCGGGAACCGGCTCGGGCAGCGGATCCGGCGGCAGAGCGGGCTCAGGCACGGGCTCGGGGACCGGCTCGGGGACCGGCTGGGTCGTCGGCTCAGACACGGCGCAGCACCCTCACCGAACGGCCGACCACCGGCACGCTCTCTCCGGCCCGGCAGACCCGGGTGTCGACCGTGATCGGCATCGCCGTGTCGATCTCCGTCAGCCACATCTCGCCGTAGTCCTTCGGAAGCGTGAACTTGATGACGTCGTGGTGGGCGTTGAACAGCAGCAGGAACGAGTCGTCGACGATCTGCCGGCCCCGGCGGTCCGGCTCGGTGATGGCGTCGCCGTTCAGGAAGACGGCGAGCGACTTGGCGTACCCCACGTTCCAGTCCGCGTCGGTCATCTTCTCCCCTCTCGGAGTGAGCCAGGCGATGTCGCTGAGGTTCTCCTCCGAACCGCGTACGGGCCGCCCGTAGAAGAACCGGCGCCGGCGGAACACCGGGTGGTCGGCGCGGAGCTTGGCGAGCCGCCGGGTGAACTCCAGCAGCAGCCAGTTCTCCCTGATGTCGGACCAGTCGACCCAGCTCAGCTCGTTGTCCTGGCAGTACACGTTGTTGTTGCCCCGCTGGGTGCGGCCCAACTCGTCGCCGTGGGAGATCATCGGAACGCCCTGGGACAGGAACAGCGTGGTCAGGAAGTTGCGTTTCTGCTGCTCGCGCAGGGACTCGATCGCGAGCGAGGCGGGCCCCTCCTCGCCGCAGTTCCAGGAGCGGTTGTCGTCGGCGCCGTCCCGGTTGTCCTCGCCGTTGGCCTCGTTGTGCTTGTGGTTGTAGGAGACGAGGTCCTGCAGGCTGAACCCGTCGTGGCAGGTGACGAAGTTGATGGAAGCGGCGGGGCGGCGGCTGTCGTCCTGGTAGAGGTCGCTGGAGCCGGTCAGCCGGGAGGCGAACTCGGGCAGCGCGGCGGGCTCGCCCCGCCACAGGTCGCGGATCGTGTCGCGGTACATGCCGTTCCATTCGGTCCACCTGGCGGGGAAGTTGCCCACCTGGTAGCCGCCCGGCCCGACGTCCCACGGCTCGGCGATCAGCTTGACCTGCGACAGCACCGGGTCCTGCTGGACCAGGTCGAAGAAGGCGCTCAGCCGGTCGACCTCGTGCAGCTCACGCGCGAGCGTGGAGGCCAGGTCGAACCTGAAGCCGTCCACGTGCATCTCGATCACCCAGTAGCGGAGCGAGTCCATGATCATCTGAAGCACGTGCGGGGAGCGCATGAACAGGCTGTTGCCGGTGCCCGTGGTGTCCATGTAGTACCGCTTGTCGTTGTCGACCAGGCGGTAGTAGTCGGCGTTGTCGATGCCGCGCATGCTCAGCGTCGGCCCCAGGTGGTTGCCCTCGGCCGTGTGGTTGTAGACCACGTCGAGGATGACCTCGATGTTCGCCTCGTGCAGGGCCTTGACCATGGCCTTGAACTCCAGCACCTGCCCGCCGCGCTGCCCGGTGCTCGAATAGGCGTTGTGCGGCGCGAAGAACCCGATGCTGTTGTAGCCCCAGTAGTTCGTCAGGCCCCGCTCGGCGAGGACGTGGTCGGTGACGAACTGGTGCACCGGCATGAGCTCGATCGCCGTCACCCCGAGCGCGGTCAGATGATCGATGATCTCCGGGTGGCCGATCGCGGCGTACGTGCCGCGGATCCGCTCGGGGATCTTCGGGTGGTTGATCGTCAGGCCCTTGACGTGCGCCTCGTAGATCACCGTGTCGTGGTACGGCGTGCTCGGCGGCCGGTCGTGCCCCCACCCGAAGAACGGGTTGATCACGATGGAGCGCGGCACGAAGTCGGCCGAGTCGGCGTCGTTGCGGCTGTCGGGCTCGCCGAAGCGGTAGCCGTACACCGCCTCGTCCCATTTCACATCCCCCTCGACCGCCTTGGCGTACGGGTCGAGGAGGAGCTTGGCGGGATTGCACCGCTGCCCTCTCGGCGGGTCGTACGGGCCGTGCACCCGGTAGCCGTACCGCTGTCCCGGGCCGACGCCCGGCAGATATCCGTGCCAGACGAAGCCCTCACACTCGGTGAGGGTGACCCTGGTCTCCTTGTTCTCCTCGTCGAACAGGCACAGCTCGACGCGTTCGGCGGCCTCGGTGTAGAGCGCGAAGTTGGTTCCCGCGCCGTCGTAAGTGGCCCCGAGAGGATAAGGGTCACCCGGCCAGATCTCGATCATCAGTCCCTCTTGAGCGTGGTGACCCCCGCCTTCAGGCGGGGGAGGGAACACGGCGCATCGCCGTACTGCGGTTTCTCTCGAAAGTATGAGCGGACTCGGCCGGTGGGGAGGATGTCAACGCACCGCCTTTCGGCGGTGGAGAGATATGCCCCATGTTCGCGTGGCCATGCGCACATTCCCATTCCTGTGACGGTGATCTCTGCCCGGCCGTGAACCTCCTCGCACCTTCATCACCTAACCCGCTCGTCACGGGCGAAACGTACCGGCCCGGCGAGCGGACCGCGAGGCGTCACGGCGAGCGGAGCCTCTCGCCCAGCGCGCGGATCGCGGGCTCGTAGACGCGTGTCCCCGCCCCGGCGGCGAACGCCTCGGCCGCCCGCAGGTGGGCCTTCGCCCGACCCTCGTCACCGCCGAGCAGGGCGAGCCTGGCCAGGCACAGGTCGGTCAGGGACCAGCCCAGCAGACGGCCCGCGTGCGGGGCGAGCCTGCCGTACAGGATCTTCCCCGCCGCCTCGTCGCCCAGCGCCGCGCAGACCTCGCTCACCGCGTCGGGGACGAACCGGTAGGACAGCTCGGGACCTATCTCCGCGAACCCGTCGCGGGAGAGCTCGGCGAAGGCGTCGCGCGCCTCGGCCGTGCGGCCCAGGTCGATCAGGGCCAGGCAGCGCAGGACGCGCCAGGGCTTCTGGCCGGGGCGCCGGGCGAGCATCGCGTCGGCCAGCGCGAGCGCCTCGTCCGCCCTGCCCCGGTCGCGTCCCTTCCCCACCTCGTGAGCCCCGCCCGGCCCGTGACCCGCACCCACCTCGTGCGGCCGATCCGGCCCGTCGCCCTTGTCCGCCGCCCGCAGGGCCAGGAAGCGGAACATCTCCCGGCGCAACGACGCGTCGTCCCGCCCCAGCGCCCCCTCCGGGTGGGCCGCACCGGAGGCGTCGGCCGCGGCGAGCGCGTCGTCGAAGCGTCCGGACAGGTAGGCGTGCACCGCGGTCTGCCAGGCGGCCAGGCTGATCATCGAGGGAAGCCTGAGCCGCTCCGCGGTCTCCCGCAGCCAGGCGAGCAGCTCCACGGCCCGCTCCGCGTCCCCGCTGTCCCCGCTCGCGTTCAGCTCGACGTACTCGTTCTCCCTGCCGATCCACTCGACGACCAGGTCCCCGCCGCGGCGGCCGATCTCCGCGATCTCGCGGGCGACCGCCTCGCGGCGCCCGTGGTCGTGGCCGGAGCGCAGCAGGATCTGCAGGGCGATCAGCGTCCTGGACAGGGTCCGTTCGTCACCGGTGAGGCGGGCCATCCGCACCGCCTCCTCCGCCATCTCCGTGCTCCGCTCGACGGGCCGTACGGTGGAGCCGGTCAGCGCGGCGGCGGCGAGCAGTCGCGCCCGCCACGGCGAGTCCCCGGCCAGGCCGGAGGCGAGGACCCGGTCGATGCGCTCGGCGAGCCGGGCGATGCCGGTCATCTCCTCGTACATGGCGGAAGAGATCGGGTCGGAGAACCCCAAAACCGCCCTGGCCAGCCGGTTGTCGTCGCCGAACCGTTCGGCGATCTCCGCGGCGGCCTCCAGGGAGGCGTGGGCCGCGGCGCTCATCCCCGCCGCGGCCTGCGCCTCGGCCAGGTCGAGCAGCAGGTCGCAGCGGAGCGCGTCGTCGGGGCCCGGCAGCCGGTCGATCATCGCGATCGCCCGCTCCAGGTTCTCCACCGCGTCCTCGTGCGCGAACTGCGCGGTCGCCTGGGCCGCCGCGCGCCGGGTGTAGCCGATCGCCCTGCCCGCCATCCGGGAGTTCAGCAGGCCCTCGCGGTAGTGGTGGGCGATCTCGGTGAGGCGCGTCCCGCTGCGCTCCTCCAGCACCTCCGCGATCCGCGCGTGCAGCTTCCTGCGGCGCAGCGGCGGCAACGCCTCGCGCAGCACGTCACGGACGATGTCGTGAACGAACCGGCAGCTCGGCCCGTCCCCCTCCACCAGCAACCGGGCGCCCACGGCGGCGTCGACGATGTCGAGGATCCGCTCCTCCGGCAGCTCCGCCACGCGCGTCAGGATGTCGGTCGCCGCCTCCCTGCCGAGCAGTGCCGCGACGGTCAGCACCTCCTCGGTGCCGGGCGGCAGACCGGCCATCCGGCCGCGCACGACGTCCGACAGCGCCTCGGGGGTCTCCCCGAGTTGCAGCACCTCCCCCAGGAAGAACGGGTTGCCCGCGGTCAGCCTGTCCATCTCCGCGGCCAGGTCCGGGTCGGCGCCCGCCCGTCCCAGATACTCGCGGATCTCCTCCTCGGCCAGGCCGCGCAGCAGCAGCCGCCGCACGTGCGGCAGCCGCAGCAGCGCGCCGAGGGCGTGATCCAGCGGTTCGCCGGGGCGTACGTCGGTGTCGCGGTACGTGGCCACGACGGTCAACTCGGGGCAGAGCCTGGTGGAGGCGAGGAACTCCAGCAGCCGCAGCGACGAGGTGTCCGCCCACTGGAGGTCGTCGAGGACCACCAGGACCCGGCCGTGCTCGTTCAGCAGCCGGGCGAACGCCTCGTACAACGCGAACTGCCCGGCCTGCCCCGCGCCGGCCTGCCCGGCTCCGGCCAGCCGCGCCAGCTCGCCGTCCCTGCCGACCAGGTCCCGCACGGCCTGCGTCCAGGGCCAGAAGGGCGGCGCGCCGGCATCGCTCCAGCAGCGCCCCCACACCACCCGGTGGTCCCGCGCCCGCGCGGCCTCCGCGGCGTGCTCGGCCAGGCTGGTCTTGCCGATACCGGGCTCCCCGGCGAGCAGCACCACCCGATGCCCCTCACCGGCGACCGCCCGCTCCAGCACCTCGGCCTCGGCGTCCCGGCCCACCAGGCCGGCGCCCTCCCCCTTCGCCGACTCCTTCGCCGACTCCTTCACCGTCGCCTGGCCCGTGCTCGCCACGAGGCGGGGCCTCAGCCCGGGATCCTGGTCGAGGATGCGCCGTTCCATCTCCCGCGACCGGGGATCGGGGTCCAGCCCCATCTCCTCCATCAGCAACCGGCGTCCCTCGGCGAGCACGCCGAGCGCGTCGGCCTGCCGTCCCGCCTGGTAGAGCGCGTGGGCGGCGAGCACGCGCAGCCGTTCCCTGAAGGGGTGTGCGCCGATCAGGTGGGCGAGCCCGCTCGTCAGCGCCGCCCCCCGGCCGAGCGCGAGTTCCGCCTCGGCCAGATCCTCCTCGATCGTGAGCCGCAGCTCGGCCAGGTGTGAGCTCTCCTCCACCGCCCAGGAGGTGTCGGAGAGGTCCGCGAGCGGCTCCCCCCTCCACTCCCCCAACGCCAGCCGCAACCGCCCGACCGCTCCCTCGTGGTCGCCCCCGGCCCCCAGGCTCCTGCCCTCGGCCAGCCGCTCCCGTACCCTGCCCAGGTCGATCGCGCCGCCGGGGACGTCCAGTACGTAGCCTCCCGGTTTGCTGACCAGAACCGTCGGGGGAACGTTCCTCGTCCTGCCCGGCTCGAAGACGCGGCGGAGCTTGGAGACGTACGCCTGCACGGTGTTGAGCGCCCCCGGAGGGGGGTCGCCCTCCCAGAGCGCGTCGATCAGCCGGTGCGGGGCGACCGGCCGCGGGGCGGCGAGGACGCACATGGCCAGCACCAGCCGCTGCTGGTAGGGGCCGATGTCCAGCGCGCCCCCTTCGTCGGTGAACGCCTCGACAGGGCCCAGCACACGAAAGTCCATCCGGCCACCTCGCTCGTGAATGCGCTGATAGTAACCTTTCATCCTCGCTGCCCTATTCGGCCGGTACGGCCGCGCGCGGTCTTGCCGATATTCTCCTCACCGGAGAAAATCCCGGAAAAGACGGAAGTTTGGCCGCCGACAGGTGAGCAAAGCGACCGTCCTCACGAGTGAAGGACATGAGTGATGGGCGGATTCAAGAAGTTCCTGATGAGGGGCAACCTCGTCGAGCTCGCCGTGGCGGTCGTGATCGGAGCGACCTTCAGCGGGCTGGTGCAGGCCCTGGTCAAGGACCTCATCACGCCGCTGATCGGGGCGATCACGGGTGGCAGGGAGCCGGACTTCTCGCAGTACGTGTTCACGATCAACGGTTCCAAGTTCATGTACGGCGACTTCATCAACCACCTGCTGAGCTTCCTCATCATCGCCGCGGTCATCTACTGGTTCGTCGTGATGCCCATGACCCGGCTGGTCGCCTTCTTCGACAGGAACAAGCAGGCCACCGAGAAGGACTGTCCGGAGTGCCTGAGCAGCATTCCGGTCGAGGCCAGGCGCTGCGCGTTCTGCACCGTGGAGCTGTCGCGGGTCGCCGTCGCCGACAAGCCGCCGGCGTAACCCGGCCCCGCCCCCGGGCCCCCGGGGCCCCGGGGTCCTCAATGATCATTGACGGGCAGTGGAAGGTCGGGCAAACTTGGCCCCTGCGAAGTCTTCCAGGGGAGTGGTATGGACTTCTCCGTCCTGGGGCCGGTCGAAGTGCGCGCCGACCACCAGGCGCTTCCCCTGGGCGGACGCAAACAGAGGGCCCTGCTCGCGGTTCTGCTTCACCACGCCAACAGGTCCGTGCCCGACGACCTGCTCGTGGACGCGCTCTGGAGCGAGCAGCCGCCGAAGACGTCCGCCAGCAACCTGCGCCTGTACGCCTCCCGCGTCCGCCAGTCCCTGGGCGGCGACCGGATCCTGCGCAGGAACGGCGGCTACCTGCTGGTCGTGCACCCCGGCGAGCTGGACGTCCATCGATTCCAGTCACTGGCGGCGGAGGGCCGCGACGCGTTCCTGCACGGCGACCACCACGAGGCCGCCGACCTCCTCCACCGGGCCCTGCGGCTGTGGCGCGGCCCCGCGTACGCCGACCTGCGGTTCGTCGACGACCTGTCCGGCGAGGCGGCGCGCCTGGAGGAGCTACGGCTCACCACCCTGGAGAACCGTGTCGAGGCCGACCTCACGGTGAGGTTCCAGCCGGAGCTCGTCGCCGAACTCACCGGCCACGTGAACGCCCACCCGCTCCGTGAACGCCTGCGGGCGCACCTCATCCTGGCGCTCGCCCGCTCCGGCCGGAGCGCCGAGGCGCTCACGGTGTACGCCGACGCCCGGCGCCTGCTGAACGAGGAGCTCGGCGTCGAGCCCGGGGAACGGCTCCGCGACCTCCACCGGCTGATCCTGGCCGGGGAGTGGGCGACCCCCGAGCACCCGCAGGACGACCAGCCGGAAACCGGACAGGGCCCGCCCGAGTCGCGCGATCCTCCCGCGGAGCTGCCGATGAACATCGCCGACTTCGCGGGGCGCGACGAGCAGGTCAGGGAGCTCGTCGCCCGGCTGGAGGAGTGCTCCACGACGACCGTCTCGGTCATCACCGGAATGGGCGGCATCGGCAAGACGACGCTGGCGCTGCACGTGGCGCACCGGATCGCGGACAGGTTTCCCGGAGGGCAGCTCTACGTCGACCTGCAGGGCGCGCACGAGGAGGAGCAGGCGCACCCCGGCCACGTGCTCGGACGGTTCCTCGTCGCGCTGGGGGTGCCCGGGTCGAGCATCCCCGAGTCGGTCGAGGCACGCGCCGCGCTGTACCGCAGCCGCCTCGCCCGCGAGAAGGTCCTCATCGTCCTCGACAACGCGGCCTCCGAGGAGCAGGTCAGACCCCTGCTCCCCGGCGTGTCCGGCTGCGCCGTGATCGTCACGAGCCGCGCGAGGCTCTCCGGCCTGGAAGGCGTACGGCCGGTCGAGCTGGACGTCCTGAGCACCCAGGAGGCCGTGGACCTGCTCTCGCGGATGGTCGGGCACGACCGCGTCGCCGCACAGCTCCCCGCCGCCACCGAGCTCGTCTGGCTGTGTGACCGCATCCCGCTCGCCGTACGCGTCGCGGGCGCGCGGCTCGCCGCCCGCCCCCGGCAGAGCATCGCCTGGCTCGTGGGGCGGCTCGCCGACGAGCGCGGACGCCTCGACCAGCTGACCGTCGGCGACCACGCGGTCAGGGCGAGCCTCGCCCAAAGCTACGTCGGCCTCCCGGAGAACGCGCGACGCGCCTTCCGGCTGCTCGGCCTTCTCGACGTGCCCGGCTTCGCGAGCTGGGTCCCCGCCACCCTGCTCGACCGCCCCGACCAGGAAGGGCAGACATACCTGGAGCTCCTGGTGGACGCGCAGCTCGCCACCATCTCCGGGATCGACGCCACCGGACAGGCCCGCTACCGCTTCCACGACCTCGTACGGCTGTACGCCCGCGAGCGCGCGGAGGCCGAGGAGGAGCCCGCCGAGCTGCTGCGCGCGACGACCCGGGCGTTCGGCGCGTGGCTCTGGCTGGCCGAACAGGCGATGGAGCACGTCCACGGCGCCTGCTACGCCGTACTCCACGGCCCCGCACCGCGCCGGGCGCTACCGGGGGAGATCGCCGCGTCCCTCCTGCGCGACCCCCTCGCCTGGTTCAACGCCGAACGGACCGCGCTCGCCGGTCTCGTCGAGCAGGCCTGCGCTTTGGCACTCGACGACTTCGCCTGGGACCTCGCCGGATGCCTCGAACGCTACTTCGACTCCCACGGCTTCTTCTCCGAGTGCCGGCGCCTCAACGAACGGGCCATGCTCGCCTGCCGTACGGCGGGAAACCTGCTCGGCGAGGCCGTCATGCTGCGCGGACTGCTCGACGTGACCACCTGGACCGGCGTCGAGCACGAGGGCGGCGCGATGGTCGCGCTGCACACCAACGCCGTCCGGCTCGCCGAGATGTTCGCCGAGGTCGGCGAGCTGCGTGGGCTGTCGGACGCCCACGTGATGTGCGCCTGGGGCCTGGCCGCACAGGGATTCGTCGAACCGGCCGTGGAGGCGGCGGAGACGGCACTGCGCCTCGCCGAGGAGACCGACCACCTCGGCGGCCGGGCACGCGCGCACCTCGCCCTCGGCATCACGAACGGCCAGCGGGACGTCCCCTCGGCGATCCCGCACCTGGTGAGCGCGCTGCAGGTGGCCGAAATGCTGGGAAACCCGCGCTTCGAGGCGACATGCCTGCAGTTCCTCGGCCTCGCGTACGTCGAGACCGGCCAGTTCGAACCCGCGGAACGGTGTCTCAACCGCTCGCTCGTCATGTCCCGGATGGCGAAGGACCCGGCCTCCGAGGCGATGACCCTGGTCACGCTGGCGAAGCTCTACAGCGGCGACGGCGACGAGCGGGCGCGCCCCACGGCCGAGACCGTGGAGGAGCTCAGCCGCCGCTACAACCTCACCCACCACCTCGCCGACGCCCTCTGGATCCTGGGCGACCTCGACCGCGCCGACGGCGACTACCCGCGAGCCGTCGAACGCCTCACCGAATCCGTGGCGCTGTGGCGCACCCGCAGCTGGACCACATACCTGGCGGGCGCGCTCCGCAGCCTCGGCCTCGCCCACGTGGCGGCCGGCCACGGTGAGAAGGCCCTGAAATGCTGGCGCGAGTCCCACGAACTCTTCACCCTCATCGGGGACAGGGCGAAGGCGGACGACCTCGCCGGACTACTCGGACGCCACTCCTCGATCACCGGCTGCCCCTGATCAGCTTTTTTTGTATGCGGAAAATATGCAGTCGCTCCGTAGGGTCCGAGTGGCAGGAGATTTAGTGGTCGTCTGAAGCTTCACGATCCGTACGAGAATGAGCAGACTCGTTCTCACCGGGGTCACACAGGGGCTGACCCTTCCCGCGTATCGTGAGCCCTCGGCCATCAGCGTGTCCTCCGGGCCGATCACCCGATCGGTCCGGCCCTTTCCCTCCGGGAGAGGCACCCGGAGGACAATGGAACCGTGAGTTTCGAACTGGCCGTCTGGTACGAGCCCAAACCGATCACCAGAGAACGCGCGGAGAACGTCTTCCTGGGCCTCCGTAACACCGAGCCTCGGCCCGCCGCCGGGGCGGCTCCTTACAATGCCGGGGCAACTCCCACCGGGGAAGCCCATGACGCCGAGACGGCTCCCGCCGGGGAGCCTCAGGACGCGGGTCCCCGTCCCGAAGAGGGGGAAGACGCCGCCGAGGCGCACCCGGGGCTGGCGGCCTTCGCCGACCGACTGCCCGGGGCCGAGTGGCTCTCCCCCGACCACGTCCTGGTCAGCATGGACCCCGAGCGGGCCGACGAGGTGTCCTCCGAGATCTTCGCCCTGGCCACCGAGTGCGGGCTCGTCTGCTACGACCCGCAGCGCGGCCTGGTGCACAACCTGTCTCCGCGGGGCGTCTACCCGACCATGGAGATGCGCACGGGCGACGGGATGATCGTGGTCTCACCGGACCTCCAGCTCATCTCCGACGCGCTCGCGACCATGTCCCCGCAGAACCCGTTCACCGCCCTGGTCGTCTTCGGCGAGCACTTCGTCCAGAGCTCGCCGGAGATCTCGGGCTACGAGCTTGAGTACAAGGACAGCGTCAGAAACCGGATGTTCCGCACGCACGTCCCGGACCTGAAGGCGGTCCAGGAGGCCTTCACCGAGTACGCCACCGGCGAGCGCGCCTTCTTGGAACGCCACGACTGGAAGCTCGTCTGACTTCGTTTTGACGGGGCGGTTCCATTTTCCGGGGCCCGAGGCGCCTTCCGGGGGTGCCGTGTGGTTTTTCTCGGTGCTCATTGAGCTGATCTCAGCGAATTTCGGTTGGATGATCGTGCTCGAATTGGGTGAGGACGAGGGCGGCGCGGGTGATGTCGCCGATTTTGCCGGGGCCGGCGGTGATGCGCCGGCGGCCTTCGAGCCTCATGGCCCGGGCGGACGTCGTCGCAGAATACGAGAAGTTCCTGATCTCGTGACAAACTGAAAGCCGACGAACGGACGAGCCTCATGGACTCGCCCGTTTCATCAATAGGTGATGGTGCACTGACTGGAAGTGGGAAGAGGCGGCGAGGTGGTCGTCATAGGCATGTCGATCTCGAACCCGAAGTTCGCGTACTGGTTCGGCAGGATGGCGCCGTTCCACGACGCCGGTCTCCACACGGTCGTCGAGAACCTATTCACGTTCCAGAACAGGTGAACGACCGCGCCCGCCGAGAAGGGAAAGTTGATGACCGCCTCCCAGGTGGTCGACGGTGTCGTGCCGGTGTTGGTCAGCCGCGCATCGACCTGCCACCTGTACTGCCCGCCGACGGTCCCCCGGTAATTGGCTTGGAACGTCAACGTGCAGGTGGTGGCGGCGTTGGCGGGTGTGACGACGGTGAACGCGCCGAACAAGGCGGCCACCAGCCACATGATCAGGCGCCGTCGCCGACGGACGCGCCGTTCTGTCATGGGCCTCTCCTGTCAGGAAGTGCGCGCGATGAAAGACACACGCATAGGCGATGATCGAACGATACGATCGGCATCGAATATCGTCAACGGCACTGAAAGTTTCAGCTATTCAATGAAATGATCTCAGTGGAATAGTTCCGACAGCTGGGATTTCTGAGACATGAATGGTGGAATTCCAGGCTTATCGGGAGAAGTCTCGGCCGCGACCACAAGATCTCCCGTGTCACCACCTACCGCTCCATCGACGAAGGAATCGAGATCCTCGCTCAAAGGCCGACGGCGCACACTCCAGCGCATCACCGCCGACCTCAGCCGGATCAGCGCCATCGTCAAAGCCGCACTCGTCCTCACCCATTTCGAGCACGGCTACATGACGTAGGAGTCGCTGAGATCATCTCATTGTGGTTGTTCGTATTCTCATACGAGCGGGCGGGTGCTCTTTGTGCCCGCTGCGGTGGGCGGGTGCTCCGGCCGGCCGTCTCAGTTGCGCTCCGGTGTTTCAGGCCTCCGGCCTGCTCGGGCGTGGTGGTTGCGGGCTCTTTTTAAGCCGGCCGGAGCACCCGCCCACCTCCGCTGCACGTGTTCGGGCCGTGCGGGGTGCGGGCCGTAGTTGCTTTCTTTCCGGCCGCCCTGACGACCCGCCGCCGCTGAAGCGTCTTTCAAGGCACGTTCAGGGTGAGTCGCCGTAGCTGAAGCGTCCCGTGCACGACCCAGTCCAGGGCTGAGGCGCCACAGGCCGCCCCCGCGCAACCCGAATGACCGTTGGCCTCCTGTTAACCGGATTCTGCGTGGACACGCGAGCCGAGCCCGCCGCCGATGCGACGGGCTCGTCCCCTATCCGTGCAGGGTTCCGCGCAGGAAGCTGTCAGAGGAATGTCCGGGATCTCCGTCGAGCGGTTCGCGCGAAACGTCCACAACCGGATAGTCGGTGGTCCTGACGTTCGCGGGCAAGGGGTATGAGGCCTCTCCCGAAGGGCCCAGCGTTCCGAGCGAGATCATCCGCTTCGCGGCCTGGTCGAGCAGCCAGACCTCGTAGAAGCCGTCGGGTGCGGGCAGCCCGCTGAGACGGACCTGCAGGCGTTCGCCGTCCGATCCGGTCCTGAGCTCCGCCACGCCGTCTCCCTGCTTGCCCGGCAGTGCGCTGAGCACCGTCTGAGCCACGACGGTGTCACGATTCGGAGCCAGCCCCTGGAAGAGGAACGTACCGCCGATCCCGATGACCAGACCGGCGGCCACGGCGGCGAGCAGTTGGACGCGGCGGCCGACACGCGACCTCGCCGCCCCGCTGCCCGCTTCGCGGGAAGGACGGAGCGGGCGGGGCCGCGCGGGCGCTACGGCAGGAGCGGCCGGGTCCGGCGGAGCACTCGGGCCTGCGGACCCGCCCAGGCCGGGCGAGGCCTTCGGCTTGGCCTGGACGAGCGGAGCAGCCTGAGCAGGTCCGGGCAAAAGGTCGGGAGAAAGGCCAAGCTCCGCGCGTATCCCCTCCCATACATCAGGGCTGGGATGCTCCAGCGGTCCCTGCCTGACGGCGGAAACGACCTGAGCGAGCCCCTCGAGACGTTCACGGCAGTCCGGGCAGGTGGCCAGGTGCGCGGAATCGCCCTCCTCCCCCAGGGCGATCAGCGCGAGCGTGTCATCATTCAGATGGTGCACCGTTCACCCCCAGACGTCGGCGCAGCCGGTCGAGCCCTCGGCTGATGTGACTTTTGACCGTGCCCAGTGGCAGATCCAGCTTGGCAGCGATCTCGATGTGCGTGAGCTGCTGGTAAAAGGCCAGTTCAAGGATGGTACGTCGCGGCTCGCCCAGCTTGTTCAGCTCATCGGTCAGCAGGACACCGTCGGTCACCGTGTCCAGGGCGGGAGGCTCCTCGACGGCGGAGCCCACGGTGTGGGAGATCTTCTGATCCCGCTGAATCAGCCTCCAGCGGTCGGCCACCTTGTGACGGGTGATGCCGGTGAGCCAGGCGGCCAGGGATCCGGCCTCGGCGTTGTAGCCGGCTCTGCCCTTCCACGCGGCGATGAACACCTGTTGGGTGACGTCCTCGGCATCGGCGGCGTGCCGCAGCGAGCGCAGCGCGAGCGTGTAGACCATCGGGGCCCATCGGCGGTACGCCTCGGCCAGGCAGCGCTCGTCTCCGCCGCGCAGGCCGTCGGCCAGGGCGTCCTCGTCCAGTTCGGCTCTGTCGTCGTCAGTGCTGTGCGACATGTCCGGTGGGGGTGGTCGGGAACAATCATCATCCATTTCTTCGGCGGCGAATGGGGGGTGAAGGTGCATCCATGCGGCGCCCGGCCCAAGAAGAGGGGGTGATGTCGTCAAGGAAGGGAAAACCTACCATGCGCCTTCTTCGTACGCTGAGCTCGGTCGCGGCCTGCGCCGCCCTCCTCGTTCTCCCTCTCCAGGCTCCGGCCTCGGCTGCCACGACCGCGCCCGTCAAGGGCGGCGAGACCAAGGTCACCACGGTCCGGGGCCTGGGCAAGGTCCTTCTTGAGAACGGAATCGCCGTCTACGCCACCTCTCCCGGCAAGACCGGGGTTCACCTCTCCGGCGACAACCTGGCGCTCTCCTTCAGCTACCCGGTCACCGGTGGCCGGGCCTCGGTCGACCCGTTGGCCGGGAAGGTCGGGCACCGCGGCGACCTGGCGTTCGTCAACGTGAAGAACGGCAAGCGGCTCAAGGTCGGCGACTTCGTCATCGACCTGGCCAAGGGCAAGATCAGTGGCAACGTCAACGACAACCCCAAGTCCCGCGTTCCGGTCTTCGACCTCGACCTGTCGGTCGCCAAGCTCAAGGTGGACGGCTCGGTCGTGCACGCCCGCAACATCCGGGTCAAGCTGACCGCCGTCGCGGCGGGCGCGCTGAACAAGACGCTGAAGACCCACCTGTTCTCGGGAGGCCAGCGAATCGGCACCGCGTCGACCACTCTGCGCCTCTGAGCGGCCCCGACGCCGTTCCCCCCAACCGGTGAGGCCACAACCCTGCCTGGTGAGCTTTCAGCTCGTAAAGCGCCCCGGCCCATGAGGGCCGGGGCGCCTTACGTGTTTTCGGGACCTTCCGGTGTTTCCAGGGTGTCTCGGGGTTCTCCGGACGCGAGGAGAGGGGGATCACGGCCGCATGGACACTATGGCGGGGGATTCCGTGTGTCGCCGTCCCCGAGCCAGAGGAGGTCGGAGTGCAGTCGTCGTGCGGCACTGTGCGCGCTCGTCCACCGGCCGAAACCGTTGCCGTTCACTCCGACGGTTGCCGCCGCTCCGCCTGGCAGTGTCAGCCCGTATGCCACCACCTCTGTCATGACTCCTTCGTCATCCCTCGCACACTCCTGAATCAGGGCGAACAGGCGTGGCTCACCTGTCAGAGCGGATGTCTCTACACGGACGTGTCCCGACCCCGTATCGCGAGTGAGGTCTCCGCTGAAGCCCGAATCATGGCGGGCGGGCGGTTGGTCGGACTGAAGGGAACGTTCCACGGCGAGTGCTCTCTTCCTGCCTGGCGCCTCGCGAAGGCGGTGCGATCCGAATTCGTTCGCGAAGCAACCTGCCTGTTCTTTGGCCAGCGACAGCTCTATAGTGTTCTAGAGCAGCAGCAAAGTCAATCGCTGATTCAGAGTGCACTAGAACAGGAGTCTCATGATGGCCGGCAGCCCACAGGCGATGGCTCCATACAGGCGGATCGCCGCACAGATCAAGGCCAGGATCGAGAGCGGGGAGATCCGGCCGGGCGACCGGATTCCGTCGGTGCGGGAGATCATGCGCGACGAGGGAGTGTCCACCGCGACAGCCACCCGAGTCGCCGCCGTGCTGAGAGCGGAAGGCTACGCGGAGTCGGTTCCTGGGATCGGCACCCTGGCCAACCTGCCGAAGAAGATCACAGCAGGTTCCGATCGCCTTCAGATGCTGCGGGCGAACGGGAGCGGCTACCGCGAGGGCGAGCGAGTTGAGATCTTGAGCGCCGGTCTCGTTCCGGCACCCGAGGCTGTCGCGGACGCGCTGGAGATCGAAGAGGGAGTCGCCGTCGTCCAACGTCGTCGTGCCTACTACGACGACAGAGGGCTCGTGGCGCTGTCCACCTCATGGCTTCCGGGTGAGCTGGGCCAGGTGGTGCCCGAACTACTGGTCGCGGAACCGCTCCCGAGAATGACCTTCGGGCTGGTCGAGGACAGAGCGGGCCGACGGGCCGTCAGACGGCGCGACATCGTCGCCATCAGGCCGGTCCCCGAGGACATCGCCTCGGCACTCGGCATGGAAAGCGGTCAACCGGCACTCACCATGACCAACCTCTACTGGGACCAGCACGACGAGGTGACCGAGTACGCCGTGGACTTTCTCGGCCCCAGCCGCGAACTCTCAGCCGACTACACCCTGAAATAACCCCTCAACCGGATGGCGTGGCTGGACAAGAAGACGATCCACCTTGCCCTGACCTCTGCAGGTATCCCCTACCTCGGCGGTAATCAACGGGTGACATCCGAGGCCGGAATGCTCACGACATGAGTGGTGAAACCCGTGACATCGTGGAAGAACCGCTGCGTCGGACAGCCCAAGGCGATCACGATGACACCGGTGTCCACGACGAGGGGCCCGCTAGCGCGCCCGGGTAGTGCGGCCTGTGGCGCCTCAGCCCTGGACTGGGTCGTGCACAGGACGCTTCAGCTACGGCGACCCGCCCTGGAGGCCGGTAAAGGACGCTTCAGCGGCGGCGGGTCGTCAGGGCGGCCGGAAAGAAAGCAACTACGGCCCGCACCCCGCACGGCCCGAACACGTGCAGCGGAGGTGGGCGGGTGCTCCGGCCGGCTTAAAAGAGCCCGCAACCACCACGCCCGAGCAGGCCGGAGGCCTGAACCACCAGAGCGCAACTGAGACGGCCGGCCGGAGCACCCGCCCACCGCAGCGAGCACAAAGAGCCACCCACCCGCCGCATGCGCGCACGAACACCAACCACACCGGCGCAATGAGCACCCGCACGGTGCACCCGGAAAATCCGGGTGCACCGAAAGAGAACAGCCCCAGCTATAAGAAAAAACGCCCGCTCAACTATTCACCCGGGAAACGAACACCCACCTGCGAGCGAACCTCGTCCATGATGCCCATCACGTCCAACGTCGCCTGCCAGGGCATCAGCGGGCTCTCCAGCAGCCCCTCCCGCAGGCAGCGCATCGCCTCGACCGCCTCGTGCAGCATGCCCTTGCCGTCGAAGGGGACGTGGAAGGTCTCCGACTCGCCCTCCGTGGGATGCAGGACGAAGGTGTCGGGGCGGAAGAACGGGCCCGGCACCTCGATCCGGCCGAGCGGGCCGGAGATGGACGCGGCGACCGGGCTGTGCGTGGTGAGGCCGCAGGACAACAAGGCGACAGCGCCGTTGTCGTAGCCGAGCAGCACGCCGGTGTTCTCGTCCACCCCTTCCGGGGTGAGCCGCGCCCAGGAGCGCACACCGGCCGGGACGCCGAGCACCATGTGGGCGAAGGAGATCGGGTAGACGCCCACGTCGAGCAGGGCGCCGCCGCCGAGTTTCGGGTTGCGGAGCCGGTGCTCGGGCGGGACGGAGACGGAGAAGCCGAAGTCGGCGTGGACGGTGTTGACCGGGCCGATGGCGCCTCCCTCGACCAGTTCCATGACCTTGCGGACGGCCGGGAGGCAGCGCGTCCACATCGCCTCCATCAGGAACAGGCCGCGCTCCCGCGCGAGGTCGACCAGCGCGGCGGCCTCACCTCGGTTGAGGGTGAACGCCTTCTCGCACAGGACGGCCTTGCCTCCTTCGAGGCAGGCCCGTACGGCGTCGTGGTGGGCGTTCTGGGTGTTGGCCACGTAGACGATGTCCACGTCGGGGTCGGCGGCGAGCTCGGCCCAGCTTCCGTGGGCCCGCGGGATGCCGTGCCGGTCGGCGAAGGCCCGTGCGGACTCCTCCGACCGCGATCCGACCGCGACCACCTCGGCGTCAGGCAGGAGCTTCAGGTCCTCGGTGAAGGTCGTGGCGATGCCGCCGGTCGCCAGAATTCCCCACTTAATCACGCTCATAACGACATATCTCACCATGAATGTGCAACGAGAAGGTCCTGGCCCCCGGACCTCCTCGTCTCACCTTCACGCGACCCGTCTCACCTCGACATCACCCGCGCGTGTCCGCGAGCAGCGCGTTCAGCACCAGGTCGGGGTGCTCGCGCAGCACGCCGCGCATGCGCCACTCGTCGGTGAACAGCGCGAGCAGCACCCCGTCCAGCGAGCGGGTGAAGACCTCCACCCCGCGCTGGCGGGCCAGGATCAGCGCCGACTCGGCGTCGGTGAGCCTGGCGATGCTGAAGTCGAGCCGGTCCATCAGGATCTCGGTGTTGAACTCGGCGGCCATGCGGTGCTTGACCACGTCGAACTGCATCGGCCCCACCGCCGCGAGCACCGGCGACTGGTCGCCGCGGACGTCGGAGCGCAGCACCTGGACCACGCCCTCGGCGTCGAGCTGCTCGATGCCCTTGCGGAACTGCTTGGATCGGCTGGAGTCGCGGACCCTGGCGGTGGAGAAGTGCTCGGGGGCGAAGCTCGGGATCCTCGGGAACTCGACGGGCGGGCCGTCGTACAGCGTGTCACCGGGCCGCAGCGCGCTGGCGTTGACCAGGCCGACCACGTCGCCGGGGTACGCCTCGTCGATCGTGGCGCGCTCCTGGCCGAAGACCGACTGGGCGTACTTGGTGGCGAACGGGCGGGCGGTGGCCGCGTGGACGAGGACCATGCCGCGCTCGAACCTGCCCGAGCAGACCCGGACGAAGGCGATGCGGTCGCGGTGCGAGGGGTCCATGTTGGCCTGCACCTTGAAGACCAGGCCGGAGAACGGCTCCTCCAGCGGGCGCGGGTCGTCGGCGACATCGGGGCGAGGTGTGGGGGCGGGGGCGATGTCGACCATGGCGTCCAGCAGGCGGCCGACGCCGAAGTTGGACAGCGCGGCCCCGAACAGCACCGGGGTCGACTCGTGCGCCTCGAAGGTCTTCTGGTCGTGGTCGGCGCCGATCGCCGAGAGCAGGTCGATCTCGTCCTTGGCCCGCTCCCAGTCGCCGCCCAGCTCCGCGAGGGCCTGCTCGGCGCTCAGGTCGGTCTCGATGGCCTTGGTGGCGCCGCCGGGGGTGCGGGTGTAGCGGACGATCCGGTCGTCGGTGCGGTCGGCCACGCCGTGGAAGAAGCCGCCGGTGCCGATCGGCCAGGTGATCGGCGTCGGCTTCAGGCCGGTGCGCTCCTCGATCTCGTCCAGCAGCTCCAGGGCCTCGCGGCCCGGCCGGTCCCACTTGTTGACGAACGTGATCACGGGGATGCGGCGGTGCCGGCAGACCTCGAACAGCTTCAGGGTCTGCGGCTCCATGCCCTTGGCCGCGTCCAGCAGCATGACCGCGCAGTCGACGGCGGCGAGCACCCGGTAGGTGTCCTCGGAGAAGTCGGCGTGGCCGGGGGTGTCGACGAGGTTGAACATGTGCCCGCGGTACTCGAACCGGAGGGCGGCGGAGGTGATCGAGATGCCTCTCGCCTTCTCCATCTCCATCCAGTCGGAGGTGACCCCGCGCCGCCCGGACTTGCCGTGCACCGCACCCGCCTGGCTGATCGCGGAGGCGTGCAGCGCCAGTGCCTCGGTCATGGTCGACTTACCCGCGTCGGGGTGGCTGATCACCGCGAACGTGCGACGACGAGCCGCCTCCTGAATGATCGCGGCCATTACTGATCTCCTAGCGATGCGTGAGGTGGGGCAATCCGCGCACAGTGCGGGGGTGCTGGAGGGACCCCGCGTGGCGCTGAAACCAGCTTACGCGCCACCGTGGGTGTCAACAGATGTGGCAACACTTCCCCAGGCCGCTTGCGTCACCATGGTGTTAAGTGGATTGTGGAACATCTCGGTTCGCCCTATGCCCATCCCAACTGTCCGAAAGCGGCTCAGCTCGTGCAACTCGACGATCCAGTGATGTGCAGATGATCACGCTGCGCTATACGGCAGGTTCCGACGTCGGCCGGATCCGGCAAGGCAACGAGGACGCCGCCTACGCGGGCGCCCGGCTTCTCGCCGTGGCCGACGGGATGGGCGGCCACGTGGGCGGGGAGGTCGCCAGCTCGGCGGCGATCGCCAGCGTCGCCTCCCTTGACCATGAGTGCCCCGGCGACCTCGCCGCCGCCGCCGAGGCGGGGGTCCGCAAGGCCAACCAGCGCCTGCGCGAGCTGGTCGAGGAGGACCCGTCGCTCACCGGCATGGGGACCACCCTGACCCTGATGCTCTGGAACGGCTCTCGCGTCGCCCTCGCCCACATCGGCGACTCCCGCGCCTACCTCCTGCGTAACGGTGACCTGTACCAGATCACCTACGACCACACCCTGGTCCAGACGCTGATGGACGACGGCCGGATCACCGCCGAGGAGGCGGCCCGCCATCCGCACCGGTCGATCCTGCTGCAGGTCCTCGACGGCGGCGACAACCTTGAGCTCGACCTCTCCCTGCGGGACGCCGAGCTCGGTGACCGCTATCTGCTCTGTTCCGACGGGTTGTCGGGGGTGGTCGACGCCGAGCGGCTCCGCCAGGTGCTGGCCGAGGTCGACGATCTCGACGAGGTGACGCGGCAGCTGATCGCGCTCGCCTGCGAGGCGGGCGGGCCCGACAACATCACCTGCGTGGTCGCCGACGTGGTCGAGGGGGAGATGTCGGACACCTCGGTGGTGGTCGGCTCGGCCAACCCCTCGTAGAGACCGGTCTCCCGCGAAGCCCCGATCCTGGCGGGAATCAACCCCTCGGAGAGACCTGACTCTCGCGGAGGGAACCGGCTCATGGGTGCCCTCTCGTGCAGGGAGCCGTTCCGGTAGGTGAAGGGTTCTGGTCGCCGACGGAGACAACGGCTATCGTCGGAGATCCTCGCCGATCACCGCCCCGGAGGGATGTCCTCATGTACAAGGAGTTCGCCATCGAGGCCGTCGTGTGGCTCATTCCGATCGTGATCCTCGTCGGTCTCGCCTACATGATCACTCGCCCCGCCTGACCTCCGCGACGGTTTTCCGGAGCGTCTTCTCGCGACAGAGCCGAGGACGCGGAGCCCGCTCCCCCTCCTCCGCTTCCGCATGCCCCCTGCCACCGGCCCTCGTACGCGCCGGTAGCCGCCGCACTTAAAGATCATGCGGATTCTGTCCGCTTCGGGAACTATCTCCTTTAACTGTTCTTTATCTGTATATAGTCACCTACACGTGTTCAGGGGACCACGTTCCGACAGATCAGCGGGGGGATTTCGCACGCCAATGGGCCAGTTCGTCGATGCCGCACTGTCTTTTCCGACCGTCCTGTTCACGTTCATGCTCCTGGTGATCATCGCGTACTGGATGCTCGTCGCGGCCGGCGTGTTCGGGTTCGACGGTGACGGCGGCGACGGCGGTGACGGTGCCGAGGCGACGGGGGCCACCGGTTTCCTCAGCGGTCTGGGACTCGGCGGAGTCCCGGCCGCGGTGGTCGTCTCGCTGCTGGTCGTCGTCGCGTGGTTCGCGAGCCTCGTGGGCGGCACGCTGTTCACGAGCACCCCCGCCCTGGTCGCCGTACTGGTCGCGGCACTGGTCTGCGCCTGGGCATGCACGCGCCTCGTCGTCCTCTCACTGCGACGGCTCGTCCCGAAGGAGCGCGTCCCCTCCCGCGCCGACTTCGTGGGCCGCGTGTGCGTCATCCGCACGCGCCGCGTCGGCCGTGACTTCGGCCAGGCCGAGGTCACCTCCGCCGACGGCTCTTCCGCTCTCGTTCAAGTACGACAGACCGGTGACGAGGATTTCGCCGCCGGCAGCGTCGCCCTGATCTTCGCCTATGACTCCCCCGGCGAGTTCTTCTGGGTGATGCCGTACGACGCGGAACTCGACCCTGATCGTTCCATTTAACCGAGGGGCCACATTGGACGTCATATCCACCGGGCTCGGCATCCTTCTCGCCGTCGTCCTCCTCGTCGTCATCGGCATGCTCTTCATGATCAGCCGGTTGTTCTACAAGGTGGAACAGGGCAAGGCCCTGATCATCTCGAAGATCAACAAGGTTGACGTCACCTTCACCGGCGCCGTCGTGCTGCCCGTCTTCCACAAGTCCGAGCTGATGGACATCTCGGTGAAGACCATCGAGATCGCGCGCACCGGCCGTGAGGGCCTGATCTGCCGCGACAACATCCGCGCCGACATCCGCATCACCTTCTTCGTCCGCGTCAACAAGACCGTCGAGGACGTGGTGAAGGTCGCCCAGGCCATCGGCACCGCACGCGCGAGCGACCAGGAAACGCTGCAGGAGCTGTTCAACGCCAAGTTCTCCGAGGCGCTCAAGACGGTCGGCAAGCAGCTCGACTTCGTGGACCTCTACACCCAGCGTGACCAGTTCCGCGACCAGATCATCCAGGTCATCGGCACCGACCTCAACGGCTACAGCCTTGAGGACGCGGCCATCGACTACCTGGAGCAGACCTCCCTGGCCGCCCTGGACAGGAACAACATCCTCGACGCGCAGGGCATCAGGAAGATCACCGAGCTCACCGCCATCGAGCACGTCCGGACCAACGAGTTCCAGCGGCGCGAGGAGAAGGAGATCACCCGCCAGAACGTGGACGCGCGGGAGGCGATCCTGGAGCTGGAGCGCCGGCAGGCCGACGCGGAGACCAAGCAGAAGCGCGAGGTCGAGACCATGCGGGCCCGCGAGGAGGCGGAGACCGCCAAGGTCCAGGCCGAGGAGCGGCTCAAGGCGCAGGCCGCGCACCTGCGCACCGACGAGCAGCTCGGCGTCCAGCACGAGAACCAGGCCCGTGAGATCGCGGTGGCGGCGAAGAACCGCGAGCGGGTCATCGCCATCGAGACCGAGCGCATCGAGAAGGACCGCCTGCTCGAGGTGATCGCCCGCGAGCGCGAGACCGAGCTGTCGCGCATCTCCAAGGACAAGGAGCTGGAGGGCGAGAAGCGCTCCATCGCCGAGGTGATCCGCGAGCGGATCGTGGTGGAGAAGACGGTCGCCGAGCAGGAGGAGAGCATCAAGCGCCTGCGCGTGGTCGAGGAGGCCGAGCGGACCCGCCAGGCTGTGATCATCCAGGCCGAGGCCGAGGCGCAGGAGAGCCTGGTCAAGGACATCAAGGCGGCCGAGGCCTCCGAGGCGTCGTCCAAGCACCGGGCGCGCGAGGCGCTGGTGCTGGCCGAGTCGCGGCAGCAGGCGGCCGAGCTCGACGCCCGCGCCAAGATCCGTCTCGCCGAGGGCGTGCAGGCCGAGGCCGCCGCCGTCGGCCTGGCCGAGGTGCAGGTACGCGAGCGGGACGCCGCGGCGATCGAGAAGGTCGGCCGCGCCGAGGCCGCCGTCGAGCGGGAGAAGGCGCTCGCGATCGCCGAGGGCGAGCAGGCCAGGGCCCACGCCGCCGCCACCGCGGTCCGCGAGAAGCTCAAGGCCGAGGCCGAGGGCGAGCAGGCCATGGCGCTCGCCGCCGCCGCGACGGTCGGCGAGAAGCTCAAGGCCGAGGCCGAGGGTCTCACCGAGAAGGCCGCGGCGATGGCCGCGCTCACCGACGCGACCCGCTCCCACGAGGAGTACCGCCTGCGCCTGGACGCCGAGAAGGAGATCCGCCTCGCCGGGGTGAACGCCCAGTTCAAGATCGCCGAGGCGCAGGCCTCCGTGGTGTCGGCCGGATTGTCCAAGGCCAACATCGACATCGTCGGCGGCGACACCGTTTTCTTCGACCGGCTGATGAACTCGATCAGCATGGGCAAGGCCGTGGACGGCTTCGTGGAGAACTCCGACGTCACCCGCACCCTGGCCGGGCCCTACCTGGACGGCTCGGCGAGCCTCCCCGCCGACCTGGGCAGGGTGATCGGCTCGATCGACACCGCCGACGTGCGCAACCTCTCGCTGTCCGCGCTGCTGATGAAAATGATGAACGAGGGCGGTCCCGACGCGGACAAACTGCGCGGCCTGCTGGGTGAGACCCAGGCGCCGGCCACGACCGAGGTCCCCGTCGCGGCGCTCGACACCGTCGGCAACTCCACCGGCAACTCCACCGGATCCGTCAAGCGGTGACGTCCTCCACGGCGGAGGCCGTCACCGGCGCCCCCGGCGAGGGGGCGGGGCTGGACGCGGGCACCTACGAGGTGCTCCGCGCCCGGCTGGCCGAGCAGGCCGCCGAGCTGGCCCGGCAGTCCGACGCGCTCAACGCCGAACGCCTCGCGGTGTTCGGCGGGGCCGAACTGCGTCTCATCGGCACCGAGCGGATACGCACCGAGAACAACTGCGTGCCTCGCGACATCGTCTCGGTCGGCGGGCTCATGCTCTTCGGCTACAACGTGTTCATCGGGATGAAGCCGGAGACGACCATCGAGGACGTCTTCTCCGCGCACACGTTCGTCCGGGAGGACGGGGGCGGCGGGAGCGGTGGGAGCGGCGGGAGCGGTGAAAGCACGGAGAACGGCGGGAGCGCGTTCCGGTTCGACCCCGTGCCGATGTTCCGCGACCCGCGCTTCGAGCGGGACTTCGCCGACCTCTACCGGTACTACCGGGAGACCCGGCTGCTCCAGCTCCGCCGGGTCGAGGGCAAGTTGCTCGCCGTCTTCCAGACCGGCCCGCAGGACACCCGCGTGCTGCGCTGGCAGGTCGATGCCGACGGCACGCTCTCGTACATCGACGACCGTGGCGAGCGCGACCACACCTTCCCGCCCTCGCACGACTTCGAGTGGATTCCCACCACCCGCGACGACCACGTGCTGGGCCGCCACCCGCACATCTCGATCGAGGGCGAGGTGTTCGTCGAGACCGTCGGCGGCGACCTCACCATCAAGATCGAGAACAATACCGAGAGCGGGGAGGGCGTCTACCGTGAGCCCGTCACGGAGCCGCTGCAGAGCCTCGCCGACGCGGAGGTCCACCACGCCAGGATCGGCCCGCTGATCCTGCTGCGGGTGCGGCCGTACAAGGAACCCGAGTGGCGCCACCTGGTGTTCAACACCCGGACCAAGGAGGTGGTCCGCCTCGACGGCATCGGGCAGGCCTGCCAGCGCCTGCCCGAGGACCAGGGGATCATCTTCCCCGGCGGCTACTACCTGTCCACCGGGGTGAACAAGACGTTCGACACCGACGTGTCCGAGCTGGAGTTCGAGCGGGTGATCCGCTCCCCCAACGGCGAGGACGTGCTGTACGTCTTCCACGCCCGCGCCGAGGGCCGGTCGCTGCTGCTGCCGTACAACGTGATCCGCAAGCGGGTGGAGACCCCGCTGTCGTGTCATGGGTACTCGCTGTTCGACGACGGCACGCTGGTCGTCTTCAGGGCCACCTCCGACGAGCCCACCCGCGTCCACCCCATGCAGGTCTGGCAGACGGCCTACCAGTCGGACGTCTACGCGGCCGGGCGCCCGGTCGGCACCGGGCCGCTGGAGCGGATCGGCAACGCGGAGCTGGTGCGCGGCATCTCCGACTGCCTCTCGGTGGCGCGGATGGTCGAGGAGATGGCGCCGTCGATCCCGGTCTTCGAGGCGCTGATCGCCTCCTGCGCCCGGGTCTTCGACCACTACCACTGGCTGGGCGAGCACCGGCTGCGCGGCCCGCTCGCCGACCTGCGGGCCACCGCCGAGCAGGTGCTCGACGAGTTCGAGAAGGTCCAGTCGCTCACCCGGCAGGCCGCCGAGGCGCTGGAGACCGCCGAGGCCGAGGTCACCGCGCTCGTACGGCACACGCGGGCCGACGCGCCCAGGTCCGCGCGGGGCTGGATCGACCGGCTGTCGGAGCTGCGGCGCTCGCAGGGACACCTGGTGACCCTGCGCGAGCTGCGCCACGTCGACACCGCGAGGATCGACGCGCTCGACGCGGAACTCACGACCGAGCTGGGCGGCACCGCGCGGCGCGCGGCGGAGTTCCTGCGGGGGGACGACGCCTTCGCCGGGTACCACGCGGAGGTCGAGCGGCTGGTCGCCGACGCGGGCGCCATCACGACCGTGGCCGAGGCGGGGCCGGTCGGCGAGCGGCTGGAGGGGCAGGCCCGCGGCCTGGAGATCGTGGTCGAGGTGGTCGGCACGCTCGACATCGCCGACGCCACGGTGAGGACCGCCATCCTGGAGCGGGTCGGCGAGGTGCTCGGCGGGGTGAACCGCGCCCGCGCCACCCTGGAGGCCCGGCGCGCGGAACTGCTCGCCGGTGAGGGGCGGGCGGCCTTCGCGGCCGAGTACGCCCTGCTCGGGCAGGCGATCACCGGGGCGCTCGCGATGTCCGACACCCCCGAGCGCTGCGACGAGCAGCTGGGCCGCCTGATGCTCCAGCTGGAGAACCTGGAGTCGCGCTTCACCGAGTTCGACGACTTCCTGGGGCAGCTCGCCTCCAAGCGGGAGGACGTCTACGAGGCGTTCTCCTCGCGCCGCCAGGCGCTGCTGGACGAGCGGGCCCGCCGCGCCGACCGGCTCGCCGACTCGGCGACGCGCATCCTGTCGAGCGTGCGGCGCCGGGTGGCCGGGCTGACGTCGCTGGACGAGGTCAACACCTACTTCGGGTCCGACCCGATGGTGCTCAAGCTGAAGGGCGTGGCCGGGGAGCTGCGCGCGCTGGGCGACCAGGTGCGCGCCGAAGAGCTCGAAGGCCGGATCAAGTCGGCCCGCCAGGAGGCTGGCCGCGCCCTGCGCGACCGGCTCGACCTCTACAGCGACGGCGGGGAGACCATCCGGCTCGGCCGCCACCTGTTCGCGGTCAACACCCAGGCGCCCGACCTCACCCTCGTCCCGCACCAGGACCAGATGGCCTTCGCCGTCACCGGGACCGACTACCGCTCCCCGGTGCGCGACGCGGCCTTCGAGGAGACCCGGCCGTTCTGGAACCAGCTGACGGTCTCGGAGTCGCCCGAGGTCTACCGGGGCGAGCACCTCGCCGCCTCGATCCTCGCCGCCGCCGAGGCCGGCACCCTGTCCCTGGGGTCCCCGGGCTCCCCGGGCGGGCGGCAGGTCTCCCTGGACGCGCTGCACGAGGCCGCGGTGGACGGCGGGGAACTGCTGGAGATCGTCCGCAAGGTGGCGGAGACCCGGTACGACGAGGGCTACGAACGGGGTGTCCACGACCACGACGCCACCGCGATCCTGCGGGCCGCGCTCCGCCTGCACGCGGGCGCCGGACTGCTGCGCTACCCGCCCGCCGCGAGGGCCGCCGCCCAGCTCTTCTGGGCCTTCGGCACCGACGAGACGGCCCGCGCGGCGTGGACCACCCGGGCGACGTCGCTCGTGCGGGCACGGGCCCTGTTCGGCGGGGTGGAGGCGGTCCAGGAGACCCGCGCCGCCCTCGGCTCCGCGATCGCGTCCTTCGTCCGGGGTCTCCACGACCGGCCGGGCAGCGCGGCGGGCGCGCTCGCCGTCGCCGCCACGAGCACGGCCGGGGAGTCCCGGACGGGCGGGACGCGCACGCGGGGGGACGAGGGCGTCTTCGAGCTGGCCGGGGAGTATCTCTTCGAGGAGCTGCCCGGCAAGCCGTTCGGTTTCGTGACCGGTGCGGGGGCGCGATCGCTGCTCGACCGGTTCGACCGGGCGCTGGGACCGGCGCGCGGGGAGTTCGAGGACGACCTGCGGGCGCTCGGCGACGACCTCGCCGCACGCCACCGCCTGGCCGAGGCGTGGCTCTCGGCCTTCGAGGGCTCGGCTCCCGGCTCAGGGTCGGGTTCGGGCTCGGCACTGGGTTCGGGCTCGGCGCTCGGCTCGACGTCGGCGGGAGGCCGGGAAGCGGGCGCGGGAGGGGCTCCGGGAGCCGGTTCCGCGGAGCTGGTGGAGGCGGTGGCCGTACTGCTGTGCGAGGTGCCCCGGCACGACTCCTCCGCGGCGCTGACCGTCACGGTCGAAGGGCTGCTCGGCACGCACCCGCGGATCTCCGGGCACGCGATGGAGCTTCGCCTGGACGAGTTCCTGACCAGGACCCGGCACTTCCGCGACCACCGCGTCCCCGCGTACCGCGCCTACCAGAGGCGGCGCAACGAGCTGGTCGCGGCCGAACGCGAGCGGCTGAGGCTGGAGGAGTTCCAGCCGAAGGTGATGACCGCCTTCGTCCGCAACCAGCTGCTCGACGAGGTCTACCTGCCGCTGATCGGCGACAACCTGGCCAAGCAGCTCGGCGCGGCCGGGGACGCCAAGCGGACCGACCAGATGGGCATGCTGCTGCTCATCTCCCCGCCGGGCTACGGCAAGACCACCCTCATGGAGTACGTGGCCAACCGGCTCGGGCTCATCTTCGTCAAGGTCAACGGCCCGGCCCTGGGCCACCTGGTGACCTCGGTGGACCCGGCGCAGGCGCCCGACGCGACGGCGCGGCAGGAGATCGAGAAGATCTCCTTCGCGCTGGAGATGGGCAACAACGTCCTGCTGTACCTGGACGACATCCAGCACACCTCCCCCGAGCTGCTGCAGAAGTTCATCTCCCTGTGCGACGGCCAGCGCCGGATGGAGGGCGTCTGGGAGGGGAAGACCCGCACCTACGACCTGCGCGGCAAGCGCTTCGCGGTCTGCATGGCGGGCAACCCGTACACCGAGGCGGGCAAGCGCTTCCGCATCCCCGACATGCTCGCCAACCGCGCCGACGTGTGGAACCTCGGCGACGTGCTGTCGGGGCGGGACGAGCTGTTCGCGCTGAGCTACATCGACAACGCGCTCACCTCCAACCCGGTCCTGGCGCCGCTCTCCACCCGCGACCGGGGCGACATCCGCCTTCTGGTACGGCTGGCGCGGGGCGACTCGGGGGTCCGGGCCGACCAGCTCTCCCACCCGTACTCCTCGGTGGAGCTGGAGCAGGTCCTCGCGGTGCTGCGCAAGCTGCTGCGGATCCAGCGGGTGGTGCTCGCCAACAACCAGGCGTACATCGCCTCCGCCGCCCAGGCGGACGCGTCGCGGACCGAGCCCCCGTTCCAGCTCCAGGGCTCGTACCGGAACATGAACAAGCTCGCGGCCAGGGTCGTCCCGGTGATGAACGACGCCGAGCTGGAGGCCGTGATCGACGACCACTACCTCGGCGAGGCCCAGACCCTCACCTCGGGCGCGGAGGCCAACCTGCTCAAACTGGCCGAGCTGCGCGGCACCATCACCCCCGCACAGGCCGCGCGGTGGGCCGAGGTGAAGACCGCCTACCTGCGTTCCCAGGCTCTCGGCGGCGCGGAGGACGACCCGATGACCCGTGCGGTCGGCGCGGTCGGCCTGCTCGCCGACCGGGTGAGCACCGCCATCGAACACGCCGCCGACCGCCTCTCACCCGACTGATCGACTCCACCGGGTGGCTGCCATTACCGTCACCCGGGAACGACCACGTCATGGCTGACGAACCAGAAGTGCGGGTGCGCCGGATCTACGAGGAGCCGGAGGCCGAGGACGGTGCCAGGGTGCTGGTCGATCGGGTCTGGCCGCGCGGGCTCTCCAAGGAGAAGGCGCATCTTCAGGAGTGGTGCAAGGCGGTGGCGCCCTCGACCGAGTTGCGCAAGTGGTACGGCCACGATCCGGCTCGGTTCGAGGAGTTCCGCCACCGCTACCGGGCCGAACTGGAGGACCCCGAGCGGGCCACCGCACTTGAGCACCTGCGGGAGCTGGCGGAGCAGCGAACGGTGACGCTCCTGACCGCGACCAGGCAGGCCGACATCAGCGAGGCCGTGGTCCTGGCCGACCTGCTGCGGGGTCGACCGCGGCGTCCCACGTGAGCCTGGCACCGAAGGGAGCACGGCCCTGCGAGTAGCGAGGGCCGAGGGGGTCGCGAAACTCTCCCCGAGCAGGTGAGGGGGTGCCCGGTTGCCGGGTCGCCGCCGGATCTCGAATACGGTGGGCAGGTGTCGGTCAGCGACCGGTGGCCCGCGAGGCGGCCGCCGGGTCGAGCGAGAGCAAGGAACGC
Organism: Streptosporangium sp. NPDC049078; assembly: GCF_040648855.1. Lineage (NCBI taxonomy): Bacteria > Bacillati > Actinomycetota > Actinomycetes > Streptosporangiales > Streptosporangiaceae > Streptosporangium > Streptosporangium sp. NPDC049078. The sequence goes on along the minus strand of NZ_JBEZEL010000028.1, from coordinate 41,470 downwards.
AGTGAAGCTTCTTCATTCAGGGAAGGTCCGCGACGTCTACGAGGACCGCGGGGACATCATCCTGGTGGCGTCCGACCGGGTGTCGGTGTACGACGTGATCCTGCCCACCCCGATCCCCGACAAGGGGAAGATCCTCACACGGCTGTCACTGTGGTGGTTCGAGCAACTCGCCGACATCGTGCCCAACCACGTGATCTCGGCGACCGACGTGCCCGCCGAGTTCGAGGGGCGCGCGGTGCGGTGCAGGAAGCTGGAGATGGCGAAGGTCGAGTGCGTCGCGCGCGGCTACCTGACCGGGGGCGGGCTGAAGGAGTACCGGGAGCACGGATCGGTCTCCGGCGTGCCGCTCCCGCCCGGACTGCTCGACGGCTCCAAACTGCCCGAGCCGATCTTCACTCCGTCCACCAAGGCGCCGCTCGGGCAGCACGACGAGCCCATCTCCTTCGAGGACGTCGTCGCCCTGGAGGGCGCGGAGGTCGCCGAGGAGTTCCGGCGGATCACGCTGGAGATCTACCGGCGAGGCTCCGAACTCGCCGCGGAGCGGGGCGTCATCATCGCGGACACCAAGATCGAGCTGGGCTGGGACTCCGAGGGCACCCTCGTGCTCGGCGACGAGGTGCTCACCTCCGACTCCTCCCGATTCTGGCCCGCCGACCGGTGGGAGCCCGGCCACACGCAGTTCTCCTTCGACAAGCAGTACGTGCGCGACTGGGCGACCGGCACGGGCTGGGACAAGAAGGAACCCGCCCCCGAGGTGCCCGCCGAAGTCGTGGAGGTCACCCGGCAGCGCTACATCGAAGCCTACGAACGCATCACCGGCAAAACCTGGTAAATCCAGGAGCCCGGCGCCACCAAGCCGCGTGACCTGCCGAACGCCGGGAGCCGGTGTCCTCGGTGAGCGTCGAAGGCCAGGGCCCGCGAGTCGGGGGCCGGGGGTCCTCCCGCGGGAGGTCGCCCTCGGCCGTCCGCGGGATCGCGGGTCAGAGGGGAAGTTTCCGCTCGACCGCGGCGCCCACGATGGCCGGGCCCGGCTGGGCCGCGCCGGTGGGCGCCCCGAAGTCGGCCACGATGCAGGTGATGTTGTCTGGGCCGCCGCCCCGGTTGGCCAGGTCGATGAGCCGGCGGACGGCCTCGTCGGGGTCGGAGATCTCGGTCAGCGTGTTGAACAGGGTCTCGGGGCCGACCACGGCGGTCAGGCCGTCGGAGCAGAGCAGGTAGCGGTCCTGCGGGTAGGCCTCGCGCAGCGAAAGGTCCAGCTCCCCGTCGCCGGTGCCTTCGAGGACCCGCAGCACCATCGACCGGCGCGGGTGCTCGGCGGCCTGCTCCGGGGTGATCCGCCCCTCGTCCACCAGCGACTGGACCAGGGTGTGGTCGTGGGTGATCTGGTACAGGGCGCCGTCGCGCAGCATGTAGGCCCGGGAGTCTCCCACGTGGGCCAGGGCGAAGGTGGCACCGTTCCAGAGCATCGCGGTCAACGTGGTGCCCATGCCGCGGAGCGTGGGGTCCTGCTCGCTCATGTCGTGCAGCGTGTGGTTCACGTCCCTCGCCGCGCCCTTGAGCGCGGCGAGCAGGTCGACACCGTCGGCGGGCAGGGTGTCGTCCAGCTTCGCCATGGCTGTGACGGCAAGTGAACTGGCGACCTCTCCACCCGCGTGACCACCCATGCCGTCGGCTATGGCGAGCAGGCGTGCACTCGCGTAGCCCGAGTCCTCGTTCGCCTCACGACGGACACCCACGTCGGAGCGGGCCGCGTAGCGCAGTGCAAGTGGTTGGTTCAGTGCCATGAGGGCAGTAAATCATTGGTTGAAGCACTTCACAAGCAAAGTCGTTGTAGACCGTTGCGGCACGGTCAACTACTGTGACCCACCATGGAGGAGAGTCAGGAGATCACCGTGAACGCGGGCGACATCGCCCGGCTCGCCGGGGTCGGCAGGGCTGCGGTGAGCAACTGGCGCCGCCGCCACGAGGACTTTCCCCAGCCGGTGGGCGGCACCACCTCCAGCCCGCTGTTCTCCCTGCCCGAGATCGCCGTGTGGTTGCGCGCGAACGGCAAGTCGTTCGAGGTCTCGCTCGGCGACCTGGTCTGGCAGCGGATGCGCACCTCGGTCGACGACCTCAGGCTGGGCGAACTCGTGGGCGGGGTCGGCGCGTTCCTGCTCTTCCTGCGCCGCGAACCCACCCTCTGGCGTGATCATGGTACGAAGTCTCTCACCCGCGTGGCCAAGGTGACGACGGATCTTCCCGGCTCCGCCGATCTTCTTCTGGATGACCTCGCCCTCGTCCGGCTGGTGGCCGAGCTCGCCGCCGAGCGCGACCCGCTGGAGGTCTTCGAGTTCCTGTTCCAGCGCTACGCCGAGGCCCACTCCCGCCAGCTCCCGGTCACCAGGGACGACGTGGCCGCGCTCATGGTCGGGCTCGCGGCCGGGGAGGGCGGCGTCGTCCTCGACCCCGCGTGCGGCGTCGGGACACTGCTGCTGGGCGCGGACTCCCTCGCCGGGCCGCGCACGGGCTCACGGACGGACTCGCGCACGGGCTCACGGACGGGCCGCAAGGGGCGTGCCCGGTCGGAACGGAAGACCGTCCTGATCGGGCAGGAGATCAACGAGTCGAACGCGCTGCTCACCGCCGTACGGGTGCTGCTGCGCGGCGCGGAGGCGCGGATCGTCGCCGGCGACTCGCTGCGCGAGGATCGCCTCGCCGGTGAGCTCGCCGACGCCGTGGTCTGCGACCCGCCGTTCAACGAGCGGGTCTGGGGACACGAGGACCTCGCCGGTGACCCGCGCTGGGAGTACGGGCTGCCGCCGCGCGGGGAGTCGGAGCTGGCGTGGGTGCAGCACTGCCTGGCCCGGGTGAGACCGGGCGGCCTGGTGGCGATCCTGATGCCCACCGCCGCCGCCAGCCGCCGTCCCGGCAAGCGGATCCGCGGCAACCTGCTCCGGGCGGGCGCGCTGCGTGCCGTGGTGACGCTCGCGCCGGGCGGTCCCGACCTGTGGATCCTCCGCAGGCCCGACGGCGGGCGTCCGCCGTCCCGGCTGCTGCTGGTGGACGCCGGTGACAACCTGTCGATCGTGGAGCCCGCCTGGCGCGCGTACCAGAAGGACCCCGAGGCCGAGCTGTCCGGCGAGAGCAGGACGGTACGGATCATCGACCTGCTCGACGACGAGGTCGACCTCGCCCCGTCCAGGCACCGCCCGCAGCACGGCGGCCCCGATCTCCTGCGCGACTTCACCGACGCCCTGGCCGGCTTCAAGGAGACCTCGGCCCTGCTCCCGGACGCCACCCCCGCCCTCCAGCCGCTCGCCGAACGGCAGGACCTGCCGACCACCACGGTCGGCGAGCTGGCCAAGGCGGGACTGATCACGATCCTGCAGGCACCGGCGAGGATGTCCGCCGACGAGGGTCCCCTGCCGGTGCTGACCGCCGAGGACACCGCGGCGGGCACGCCGCCCTCCGGCCGGACCACCCTCGACCCGGCCCTGGTCATGATCCGGCCGGGTGACGTGGTGACCACCGTGCTGGGCGCGGTCAGGGTGATCACCCACGGTGGCGCGGCGCTCGGCCCGCAGCTCACGCTCTACCGGGTCGATCCGCAGCGGCTCGACTCCGGGTTCCTCGCCGGGTTCCTGCGCTCGGCCGACGCGGCCAGGGTCCATCCCAGCTCCAGCCGCCTCGACGTGCGGCGGGCGCGGGTGCCCGTGCTGCCGCTGTCCGACCAGCGGATGTACGGCACGGCCTTCCGCGAGCTGTTCGACCTTGAGGACAAACTGCGCGAAACACGGACGCTGGGGGAAACGCTGATCCGGCTAGGCTTTGACGGACTGGTCGACGGTCATCTCCGGCCGTGCGACCAAGGGGCTTGATGCCCGCAGGTCCAGGGGAGGGTCGATGGTCATCGGCGACCGGTACGTCCTCGACGACCTCCCTCTCGGCCAGGGAGGCATGGGGGCCGTCTACGGCGGTCACGACAAGCATCTCGACCGCAGGGTGGCCGTCAAGTTCTTAAAGTTCCTCACCGGCCCCGACGAGGAGCTGAAGCGGCGTTTCCTGCGCGAGGCCCGCATCCTGGCCAGGCTGGAGCACCCCGGCGCTCCGGTCCTGTACGACTTCGGCACCTTCGACCAGCGGCTCTTCCAGGTGATGCAGTTCATCGAGGGCGTCACCGTGGCCGACGTGGTCAGCGAGCACGGCCCGCTCCCCGTACCGTGGGCGGCGGCGATCGCCGCCCAGGCGTGCGCGGTGCTGACGGCCGCCCACGCGCTGTCCGTCTGCCATCGCGACCTGAAGCCGACCAACCTGATGCTCTGCCCCGACGGGAGCGTGAAGGTCCTCGACTTCGGCCTGGCCGTGCTGCGCGAGGCCGACTCCACCCAGTTCACCCGGGTGGGCCAGATCCTCGGCACCCCGTCGTACATGGCTCCCGAGCAGATCCAGCGCGGCCTGTCCGGCCCCCGCAGCGATCTCTACGCCCTCGGGTGCGTGATCCACGAGATGCTGACGGGCCGCCAGCTGTTCACCGGCCCCACCGAGTACGCGGTGTTCGAGCGCCAGGTGAAGGAACGCCCGCCACGGGTGCCCGGCATCCCCGACGAGCTGAACCGCCTCCTCGCCGACCTGCTGGAGAAGGACCCCGACGACCGCCCCTCGGGAGCCGACGTCCTCTACGAGAGGCTGCAGCCCTTCGCGGTGGACCTGCCGATGCTTCCCGGCTTCCTGCACCCGTCGTCGGTGCCGAGCCCGGGGCGGATGTACGCGCGGATGGTCGGCCGGGTCCTGGGGTGAGGTCCTGGACCGAGGTGCTGCGCCGAGGTCCCGGACCGGGGGCCTGTGTGAGGTCCCGGGTTGAGGTCCCAGGCCGGGGGCCTGCGCCGAGGTCCCGGGTTGGGGGGAGAATGCGATTCGTGGAAGGTCGATGGGTCGAGGTGGCGGACCGGGTGCTCGTGCGGCGGTACGCCGAGCTGGACCTGTCCGTGGGGCTGGTCATGGGCGACGGCGGCTGCCTGGTGGTCGACACGCGGGGAGACGAGCGGCAGGGGGCGGAGCTGCTCGCGGAGGTGAGACGGATCACCCGCGACCCGTGGACGGTGGCGATCACCCATTCGCACTTCGACCACAGCTTCGGCACCCGGTCCTTCCTCGGCTGCCCGGTCTGGGCGCACGAGGACTGCCGCGCCGACCTGGTCGAGAACGGCGGCCGGGCGAGGGGCGAGTGGGAACGGTACTACCGGGATCTGGGGCGGCCGGACATCGCCGACGACATCGTGAGGACCGAGATCGTGCCGCCGGACCATCTGGTGACCGACCGGACGCGGCTCGTCGTCGGAGGCCGCCCGGTCGTCCTCGCCCACCTCGGCCGCGGCCACTCCGGCAACGACCTCGTCGTCCACGTGCCGGACGCCGGGGTGATCTTCGCCGGGGATCTGGTGGAGAACGGCGCGCCGCCCGCCTACGAGGACGCCTATCCCCTCGAATGGCCCGCCACACTCACCGGGCTCCTCGGCCTGCTCGACCGGCCCGACGACGGTCCCGGTCCCGATGGAACGACCGAGTTCTTCCCCGCCTCCGGTGACACGACCACCCCCACCTCTACCTCCGGCTCCGGCTCCGGCTCCGGCTCCGGCTCCGGTGGCACGGTCGTTCCCGGGCACGGCGACCCGGTCGACCGCGCGTTCGTCCTCGCCCAGCACGCGGAGATCGCCGCCCTCGCCGAGTTGTGCGGGCGGGTGGCGGCAGGTCTGCTCTCCCCCGCCGACGCCGTACGCCTGTCGCCGTACCCCGAGGAGACCACCGAGATCGCCCTCGGCCGCGTCACGGGTGGCCCCTGAGAGGGGCACAGGGAAGGGAGCGGACCGCCTCGCCGGGCCCGGACGCCCTGGCGGCCCGTCGCGTCACCACCGTGCCGCCGGTCAGATCTCCTCTTTGAGCCTCGCCGCCGGGTCGAGCTGGCGCGGCTGCATCGCCACCCTCGGATGGTGCAGGTCGAAGGCGGGCCGCTCGGAGCGGATGGCCGGGATCGAGGTGAAGTTGTGCCGGGGCGGGGGGCAGGAGGTGGCCCACTCCAGCGAGTTGCCGAAGCCCCACGGGTCGTCCACCGTCACGCGTGGAGCGTGGCGGGCGGTGTACCAGAGGTTGTACAGGAACGGCAGCGTGGAGAGGCCGAGCAGGAGGGCGCCGATGGAGGAGATCAAATTGAGGGTGGTGAACCCGTCGAGCGCGCTGTAGTCGGCGTAGCGGCGCGGCATGCCCTCCGCGCCCAGCAGGTGCTGGACGAAGAAGGTGACGTGGAAGCCGATGAACAGCGTCCAGAAGTGCAGCTTGCCCAGCTTCTCGTTCAGCATCCTGCCGGTCATCTTCGGCCACCAGAAGTAGAAGCCGGAGAACATCGCGAACACCACGGTGCCGAAGACCACGTAGTGGAAGTGCGCGACCACGAAGTACGAGTCGTGCACGTGGAAGTCCAGCGGCGGGGAGGCCATGATGACCCCGGTCAGCCCGCCGAACAGGAACGTCACCAAGAACCCCACGACGAACAGCATGGGCGTGTCGAATGAGATGTGCCCCCGCCACATGGTCCCGATCCAGTTGAAGAACTTCACCCCGGTCGGGACCGCGATCAGGAACGACATGAACGAGAAGAACGGCAGCAGCACCCGGCCCGTGGCGAACATGTGGTGCGCCCACACCGTCATCGACAACCCCGCGATGGCGATCGTCGCGCCGATCAGGCCGATGTAGCCGAAGAGTGGCTTGCGGCTGAAGACGGGGATCACCTCGGTGATGATGCCGAAGAACGGCAGCGCGATGATGTAGACCTCCGGATGGCCGAAGAACCAGAACAGGTGCTGCCACAGGATCGGCCCCCCGGTCTGCGGGTCGTAGATGTGGGCGCCGAACTTGCGGTCGGCCAGCAGGGCGAGCAGCGCGGCGGCCAGCACCGGGAAGGCCATCAGCACCAGGACACCGGTGAGCAGCGTGTTCCAGGTGAAGATCGGCATGCGGAACATCGTCATCCCCGGGGCCCGCATGCAGATGATCGTGGTGATGAAGTTCACCGAGCCGAGGATCGTGCCGAGCCCGGACATCGTCAGGCCCACGATCCACAGGTCTCCGCCGAGCTGCGGGGAGTAGGTCGCGTGGGAGAGCGGCGTGTATCCCGTCCAGCCGAAGTCGGGGGCGCCCCCGCCGGTGAGGAAACCGAAACTCGCGATGAGCCCGCCGAACAGGAAGAGCCAGAAGCTCACCATGTTGAGCCGGGGGAAGGCCACGTCGGGCGCCCCGATCTGCAGCGGCATGACCACGTTCGCGAACCCGGCGAACAGCGGTGTGGCGAACAGCAGCAGCATGAGGGTGCCGTGCATGGTGAACAGCTGGTTGTACTGCGCCGTGGTCAGCACCTGCAGTCCCGGCTGGGCGAGCTCGCCCCTGATGAGCATGGCCATCAGCCCGGCGAACAGGAAGAAGACGAACGACGTCATCAGGTACATGTAGCCGATGACCTTGTGGTCGGTGCTGGTGAGCCAGCGCACGACGATCGAGCCCGGCTCCTTCGCGCGTGGCGCCAACGGTGAGGTCAGCGGCTCCTCGCGTGACTGTTCGGAGGTCGTCACGACCCACCCCCTTCGAACCGGCTCGGCCTCGAACCCGCCGTTCCACATCGGCCCTCGAAGGCGGGTCGATCCTCGGGCCGGCCCATCCCCGAAGCAGACCCGCCCTCTCGAACCGGCCGTTTCACATCAGCCGATCCCTCAACAAACCGGATCATCCTCGAATCGGCGCGGCATCTGGATTCCACCGCCTTCTCCCGGCCATCCCCAGGGAAAGCGGCTCCCACTCGCCCGCCCCGCCATCTTGCCCGCGCGATGACCTGGCGATTAATCCTTCTTATCCGCTCCCCGGGCATTCCGCGTCCCCGCGTCCCACCCGCTCGCCGCGATGTCCGTACGAGCCGCGTGGGCAATATGGGACGGCCCATCACGCTTGACCCGGGGGCAGAGGGGGCACGCCGCTGGAAACGGAGTGCCGAAAGGAGCGACGTCATGGGTGAACGACAACGAGTCGTCGTGATCGGAGGAGGGTTCGCGGGTTTCACCGCGGTCCGTACCCTCTCCCGGATCGCGAAGGGCGCGGTCGAGATCGTCCTGATCAATCCGACCGACTACTTCCTCTACCTGCCCCTGCTGCCGGAGGTCGCGGCGGGCATCCTCGACGCCCGCAAGGTGGCGGTCCCGCTGGCGGGCGACTATCCCGGCGTGCGGTATCTGCTCGCCACGGCGGACAGCGTCGACATCGAGGCGCGCCGCGTGAAGTGCACCGACGCCGAGGGCAACCACCGCGAACTGGGCTACGACCGCCTGGTGGTCGCGGTCGGCAGCGTCAACAAACTCCTCCCCGTACCCGGGGTCGCCGAGTACGCCCACGGCTTCCGCAGCATCGTCGAAGCCCTCTACCTGCGCGACCACCTGATCCGCCAGGTCGAGCTCGCCGACGCGTCCGACGACCCCGAGGAGCGCGCGGCCAGGTGCACCTTCGTGGTCGTGGGCGCCGGGTACACCGGGACCGAGGTCGCGGCGCAGGGCCAGCTGCTCACGAACGCCCTCCGCAGGCACCGGCCGAGGCTGCGCGACCAGCCGATGCGCTGGATCCTCGCCGACATCGCCCCGCGCATCCTCCCCGAGCTGGACGAACGCCTGTCGCGGAGCGCGCACCGGACGCTGTCCGAGCGGGGCATGGAGATCCTCACCGAGACGAGCGTGGCCGAGGCGACGGCCGAGGGGGTGAAGCTCTCCGACGGGGAGTTCGTACCGACCAAATCCCTGATCTGGTGTGTCGGCGTGCGCCCCGACCCGATGGTGGAGTCCCTGGGCCTGCCGACCGTGAAGGGGCGTCTGCGCGTCGACGAGTACCTCAGGGTGCCCGGCCACCCGGAGATCTTCGCCTGCGGCGACGCGGCCGCGGTCCCCGACCTCACCCGGCCCGGCGAGTACACGGCGATGACCGCCCAGCACGCCGGCCGCCAGGGCAGACAGGCCGCCCGCAACATCGCCGCCTCCTACGGCCACGGGCGGCTCCGGCCGTACAAGCACAGCGACCTGGGGTTCGTCGTCGACCTGGGAGGGACCGGCGCCGCCGCGAACCCGCTGGGCGTGCCGCTTTCGGGCATGGCGGCCAAGGTGGTCACCCGGGGCTACCACCTGCTGTCCATCCCGCGCAACCGGGCGCGCATCGCGGGAAGCTGGCTGCTGGACCTGCTGACGCCCCGCCAGACCGTCCAGCTGGACGTGGTCCGCGGCTCGGCGGTCCCGCTCAAGCACACCACCCCCCAGGCCCCGCACGCCCCGCACGCCCCGCACGCCCCGGACGGGGCGGCGTCGAAGGCGGGCACCCCACGAAAGGCGGGCGCCTCCGCGAAGGCGGGCGACTCGTAACCGGGTCACTCGTGGCCGGGCGGTCCACCGACAGACGACTCGAAGGCGGGCGATGTGGAGGCAGGCCACTGGTAGGTGGGCGATTCGTAAAGGACGGCGATATTTTCGGCTCTTCCGGCGATGCTCGCGGGAAGCCGGGTAGGGGCGGGGTATGGCAAAGATCGGTTACACGATGATGTGTGAGCAGACGCCCGCCAGACAGCTGGTCCAGGACGTCGCGACGGCCGAGCGGGTCGGTTTCGACTACGCGGTCATCTCCGACCACTACTTCCCGTGGCTGGAGGAGATGGGCCACTCCCCGTACGCCTGGTCGGTGCTCGGCGCGGCGGCGCAGGCCACCCGGCACCTGCCCCTGATGACGTACGTGACCTGCCCGATCATGCGTTACCACCCCGCGGTGGTGGCGCAGAAGGCGGCGACGATGGGCGTGCTGAGCGAGGGCCGCTTCACGCTCGGGCTGGGCGCGGGCGAGAACCTCAACGAGCACGTGACAGGTCAGGGCTGGCCGTCCGCCGACACCCGGCACGGGATGTTCCGCGAGGCCGTGCAGATCATCAGGGAGTTGTTCGAGGGCGGGTACGTCACCTACCGCGGCGAGTTCTTCGACGTCGACTCGGCCAAGCTGTACGACCTGCCGGACCGGCCCGTCCCGCTCGCGATCGCCGCCTCCGGCGGCCGGTCGGGGAAGATCGCCGCCGAGCACGGCGACGCGCTGGTCGCGGTCGATCCCGACTCGGACCTGGTGCGCCTGTTCGCCGGGGAGGGTGGCACGGGCAAGCCCGTCTACGGCCAGCTCGCCGTCTGCTACGACCCCGACGTGGAGGCCGCCAGGGAGCGGGCGCACCGGATGTGGCGCTGGTCGGTGGCCGGGTGGAAGGTGATGGCCGAGCTTCCGGGGCCCGTCAACTTCGCCGCCGCCACCGAGACCGTGCGCCCGGAGGACGTCGCGGCCAAGGTGCCGTGCGGCCCCGACGTGGACGCCGTGGTGGAGGCGGTACGCGCCTACACCGACGCCGGTTTCACCCACGTCGCCCTCGTCCAGATCGGTCACGAGCACCAGGACGCGTTCTTCGACTGGTCGGAGAAGGAGCTCCTCCCCGCCCTGAGCGATCTCTAGCCGCCGCCTGCACCGCCTCTCCCCCCTGTCCCTGGCCCTTCCCTGGCCTTTCCCCGGCCATGGGGCCACCTCCGGCCACCGGCTTTCCCGGCCCTGAGCGGCCTGGCCTCCGCGCTCCCGCCCACCCCGGCCCCATACCCGGGTGGGTCACGGTGGCGTGTGCCGCCCGGAAGATCCACCGCGTGGCGGTTCCCCCCGGGCGTACGGGGAAGGCTCCCCGGGGTGGATGACGTCTGGGATCTGGTGGTCGTCGGCGGCGGGCCCGCGGGGGCGGCCGCGGCCCTGCGCGCAAGACAGCTCAGGCCCGAGGCGCGGGTCCTGCTGCTCGACAGGGCCGACTTCCCCCGCGACAAGGCCTGCGGTGACGGCATCGCCGCCCACGGACGCGACGAGCTCGCCCTGCTGGGCGTTCCCGACCTCATCGCCGACTACCGGCCCACACGGCGCCTGGCGGTGGTCTCCCCCGGTGGCGCCCGCGTCTCGGCCACCTCCGCCAGGTCCAACCACGTCGTGCCTCGCAAGGTCTTCGACGCCCGCCTCGTCGACGCCGCCCGCGCCCGCGGTGTCGAGGTCCGCCGCCACCAGGTCCGCGCGCTCGCCACTCTCGGCGATCACGTGGTTCTCGACGGCACCGTCACCGCCCGCGCCGTGGTCGCCGCGGACGGGGCCAACTCGGCCGTACGGCGCCTCATCGGCGTTCCCCCCTCCCCCGAGAAGCACACCGCGATCGCCGTGCGCGGCTACGCCGACGTGCCCGCCGACGACGACGTCCAGTCGATCTTCATGCAGCAGGACGGGTGGCCCGCGTACGCGTGGTCGTTCCCGATCGGCGACGGGACCGCCAACGTCGGCTACGGCATGCTCCTGCCCCGGTTGCACGCCACCGGCCTGCCGGGCAAGGAGGTGCTGCACGGACGGCTCGCCGAGCTGCTGCCCCACGTGAACGCCCGCGACCTGCGCGCCCACCATCTTCCCCTCTCCCCCGGCCGTCCCGGGCCGGGTTCGGGGCGGGTGCTGCTCGCCGGTGACGCCGCGGGTCTCATCAACCCGCTCACCGGCGAGGGCATCTTCTACGCGCTGCTTTCCGGCCGGCTCGCCGGGGAGGCCGCCGTCCAGGCGGCGGACGACCCGCTGCCCGCCTACCGGCGCGGCCTGAGAAAGGCTCTCGGCCGGCACCTGCGTACCACCGACGTGCTCGCCCTCGCCTCCCAGTCACCCGGCTTCATCGACGCCGCGATCGACACCGCCGCCCGCCGCAAGGAGGTGTTCGACCTGCTGGTCGACGTGGGCCTGGGCGCGGGCACCGTGCCGGTGCCGCTGGCGCTGGCCGTGGTCCGCCGCTGGCTGCTGAACGCCGCCCGGCGCCGCTGAGGGCGACTACCCGAGGATCACCGAGCGGGTCAGGTTGCGCGGGTTGTCCGGGTCGAGGCCGCGCGACCGGGCCAGCTCCACCGCGAGCCGCTGGGCCCGGATCAGGTCGGCCAGCGGGTCGAGGGTGGTGGCCGTGGTCAGGGCTCCGGTGCGGGCGACGTCGTCGAGCAGTCTCTCCTGACCGCCGAAGAACCACACCAGGCTGTTCTCGTCGGCGACGCTGATCGGCCCGTGCCGGTACTCCATCGCGGGGTAGGCCTCCGACCAGGCGAGAGCGGCCTCCCTGAGCTTCAGCGCCGCTTCCTGGGCGAGGCCGTTGGTCCAGCCGCTGCCGAGGAAGGTGAACTGCCGCCGCGAGATCGCCCCCTCGGGGAGCGGTGTGACGAGCGCGGTCTCGGCCTGGGCCGCGAGGTCGGCGGGGGCCTCCCCGAGGTGCGCGCGGAGCAGGGCGAGAGCGCTGGTGGCGAACCGGGTCTGCACCACGGAACGCTCGTCGGCGAACTCCAGCGCGATCACCGTCTTGGCCAGGCCGGTCACCGGGGTCGCCGGGTCGGCGGTGACGGCGACCGTCGGGACGTCACCCGCCGCGTCGAGAACGCGCAGCACCTCGGTCGTGGTCCCGGACCTGGTGATCGCGACCAGCCGGTCGTAGCGGCGCGCGGGCAGCTCGGAGGCGGGGAACGCGTCGGTCTCCCCCTGCCCGGAACGCTCGCGCAGCACCGCGTACGCCTGCGCCATGTACAGCGAGGTGCCGCAGCCGATCACGGCGACGCGCTCACCCGTCTCCGGCAGCCCCGCCGGACTCGCCGCGCCGAGATCCAGCGCCTGCCGCCAGCACGCGGGCTGGTCGGCGATCTCCTTCAGGACGTACTCCACGGGTGCCTCCTCGTCGATGCCCGTTCCCTCTCGTACCCCGCTCATGAGGGCGCAGCGCCTCACCGGCACCGGAATCACGCGGGTGGAAGGCGGCGGGTCACGGCCGGACGGCGAGCACCCGGAAGTCGACGCCGCGCGTCATCCGGGACACCGACTCGATCCGGAATCCCGCCTGCTCCAGGAACGGCCGGGGGTCGCGGGTGAGGTGGTCGGCCGCGAACCGCACGAACAGCGGTTCCACCACCCGCATCCCAGTGCGGACGATCGGGTTGCTCGACGGCCCGTGCTCGGCCAGCACGAACCTGCCGCCCGGTTTGAGCACGCGGTATGCCTCGCGCGCCGCGGCCGCCGGGTCCGGGATGGTGCACATCGTGAACGTGGACAGCACGGTGTCCGCGTGGCCGTCGGGCAACTCCAGGCGCTGCACGTCGCCCTGCCGCAACTCCACCCGCTCGCCGAGCCCTTCCCGCGCCACCCGCCGCCGCGCCAGCTCCAGCATCCGCTCGGACAGCTCGATGCCGACCACCGTGACGTCGGCGGCGTACAGCGGCAGGTTGAGCCCGGTGCCGACCGCGATCTCCACCGTACGGCCGCGCGCCTGCCCGACGGCCCACTGTCTGCTCCCCGGAAACAGGCGCCGCTCCCAGACCCGCATCTGGTCGTCGTACCGATCCGCCATCCGGTCGAACACCCGCCGCACGTCGGCATCCGTGGTGGTACGCATCAAGCACCCCTTCTGGAACGGAACCCCCGCGAGATCACTTCGCCGCCGTGAAGCGGCGAAGGACCGCCTCTGTCCGGGCGACGACCGTCATCCGGCCGAGGCTCCGCCCGCCTGTCGTCACACCCCGTCATCTCGGCCGGTCGCCTGGTTTCCCTGCCAACGAACCGGTCCCCGGTCCCGTTCCCGTGACATTCGCCGCGAACCGGCCCCGTTCCTATGGCATCCGCCGCGAACCGCCCGCCGGACCCGGATCGGCGGCCCACGGCGATGCCCGAAATCGATGCTCGAAATGCGGCCTACTGCACCCTGAACTTCTCCCAGGGGCCGACCTTCGAGCCGCGGGCGCGCAGCATCCCGTACTTGTCGCCCTTGTTGCCGAGTTCCGCCGACACGTAGTTCCGGGAGGGGACGGCGAGGTTCCTGATCGACACACAGCCCGTCCCGCAGGAGGCGATGTGGAACCTCTCCCAGGTGCCGGCCGAGGACGCGCGGGCGCGCAGCATCCCGTGGTCGCCTCCCGACCAGCCGAACTCCGCGGACACGTACTTGCCGTTCGCCAGGGACTTGATCGTGTAGTTGCGGCCGTTGTAGCAGATCGAGAACCTCTCCCAGGGGCCGACCTTCGTGGCGCGGGCGCGCAGCATCCCGTACTTGTCGCCCGACCAGCCGAACTCCGCGGACACGTACCTGCCGTTCGCCGGCGACTTGATGCTGCGGGTCTGGCACTTCACGACGGCCGCCTCGCCTCCGGCCGCCGCGACGAGCGACGACGCGGCCCCCGAGGTCGTCGACCGGGCCAGCACGGGCGCGGGCGCGGCCACCGTGCCGACACCGGCCAGGACGAGAGCCGTGGCGACCATGAGCTTCTTCACAAAACCCCCTATTGATCGGCAAATGCCGTCGATCATTATGGGGGTCGCCGGACAGGAGCCGCATGCAGTGCTCCGCCCACGCCCGGCACGACTGTCATAGCACCGCTGACAGGCGGGAGCGGAGCGACGAAGCTGCCCCCGTTCCCGATTCAGCGCCTCGCCGCCGGAAGAGGCGCGGGCGCCGAGACAGCGGTCAAGACACTCTGGACTTGGCGGCGAAGGTATTGCAGGCGTCGGGCCCCTTGGCCAGGAAGCCGCGGTTCAACCAGTAAGAGTAGTTCGCGGCCTTGCCATGAGTCGGAGAACTCTTCTCAAAGCGCCGCAGGTAGGAAAAATCCGAGTCCGGCCGCTCCAGGGAGGACCAGACGCTGCCGATGAAGGCGCCGCTCAGACAGTCGGCTTGCAATTCGAGGCGACGTGAGGCTGCGTTGTAGTCCTTCTTGGTGCGGTACCTGCGAGAGTCGAAGGTGGTCATGATTCCGGAGAGCTCTTGGACGTGGTGGCCGTACTCATGGCCAAGGACTGAGAATAGCCACAGGTCGCTTACGTCGGCCAAGGCTTTCTTGTCGAGATGAAAGACGATCGTCTTGTTCGCCGAGCAGTAGATCGCCTGGGCGCTCTCGGGAAATTCGGAGCAGCCGGTTTTCACACCGGCGTGGCGTATGACCCGCAGCTTCGGTGTGCTGAAGGGAAGTCTCGCTGTTGCGAACTGGCGCTTCCAACTGGTGTTGAGGCAACGGAGGAGACCGTTGAGGTAATTGGTGGCGCCTTTGAAGTCGTCGTTGTCAACTGGCCGCTCCGGGCAGGTGTCCGGTTTCAGTTCGCCGGTCTCGTAGATCGGGTTGGCTGTGAGGGCGGCTGTGCCGGTGGGGACCGGCCGGAGCCGGTCGGCGTCGGCTGTGGCTGTACCGACCAGGAAAAGGCTCACCAGTGCGCCGGAGAGCACTGCGAGGAGGGGGCGCATAAGATCAACTTAGCAAAAGGGAAAGATGCAGCAAAAGGGAGTATTAGCTCGGCTCCCCTCGCGGGGGTCGAGATCGATGATCAGGGACTACCTCGGGAACCTCACGGCGCGGAACAGCGGAAACCCTTCACCTGAAACAAGGTGAGGGCTCCTTCGGACACAGCCGAACTACGCTTCGGGCAAGTCTCCCAGCCTGCGCCGAAGGGAACTCGCGTCGACTTTCGCGGCGACTATGCGCTCGTAGCGCTGGTCGGCATCGCAGTCGTCGACCCGGCCGATCACGTGGAGGGCGTCGCAGAAGCGATCGGAGTGGTCAGCGAAGCCCGGGTCGAGGGGCAGCATGATCCGGGCGATGAGGTTCCCGCCCTCGACGAGCCGCCAGACCTCCTTGACCTGCCCCCTGTACTCAAGGTTCCAAGCGTTGGAGGCGAGGAACCGCGAGACGGTGGCGGGAGTCAGGGTGGTGGTGAGCTCAAGCAGTGAGGGCTCTTGGGTGGACCGGTTCACCGGTTGCCTCCCTCGCCAATGGTCTTCACGATGCCAAGAAGCTGCTTGACATCAAACCGCGTCAAGATGCTCAAGCGACAGATGTATGGCCTGGCCAACTCTGTTTTCCTGCGCAAGCGCATCCTCTTTGCCCGCTTAAACAGGTCGATATCATGAAATTAGCGTCAAATCCAGGATTTAGACGTCGTTGACATGATGTGTCCCCTCGGCGATGGTGGGGAATGCGTAGAGCTTCACAGCAGTGCCCAGACGTCGACGGCCCCTTTCGCCTGCCGGGCGTTTTCGCCTGTCCGGAGGCGGAGTTCCGCCGTTCGCCCGTCGCCGTCTCGACTCGTTTCCGAAGGCAGGAGGGTGTCGCGGTCGTAGCTGCTGTGGTGCACCCGGAGCCGGATTCTGAGTCGGCCTGGTCGTCTTCTTTCCATGAATCGGAGATTTGATGCGCGTTGCCCTCCTCACCACGACTCAGCATGGTCACCTGAACCCGTATATTCCAGTGGTCAATGCGCTCCGAACCGCCGGCAGTGAGGTCGCGCTGCTGTTGTTGTCCGCCGACGGTGGCACGCTCGACGAGCAGCGTCGCCAGGCCCTGGGTGAGACGCCGGTCCACGCGATCGGGAAGGTCGAGATGGCGCCGTGGAGCGGCGACCCGGCGAAGATCGGCCCGATGCTCCGGTCGTCGCCGGTGGCGGAGCAGACGGCCAAGGCGCTCCGCGAGACGGCGCCGGACTTCGTACTCGTCGATTCGCTGCCGGTCACGGCGTCGGCCATGGTCGGCGCGGAGGCGTCCGGCGTGCCGTACGGGATGATCTGGGCCAACCTGGGCGGAGTATGCCCGCGCGAGCACCGACGAGGTCGCTGGCCGTACGACGAGCAGGTCGGCGCCTATCTGACCGGGCACGGGGTGTTGTGGTCGACCCGCACCCATTCGGCGCGTTCGCCGATTCTCAACCTGATGCCGACGATTCCCGCCCTCGTCGGGGACGACGCGGTCACCGACGACGGTGTGCGGCTGGTCGGGTTGCCGGGTGCGGCGGGGACCCGCGGCGACGAGGTCGCCTTCTCCGGCCTGGATCGGATCGACCCCGACCGCCCGCTGGTGTACGTCTCCTTCGGCACGATCTTCTACCGGCGGCCGGACCTGCTGCGTACGGTGATCACCGGGGCGGCGGCGACCGGTGCGCAGGTGATCGCCGCGGTGGGGGATCTCGCCGAGGAGCTCGCGCTGCCCGACGAAGTGCTCACCGCCCCCTATCTACCGCAACGTGAGGTGCTCGAACGCGCCGACGTGTTCATCACCCACGGCGGCTACAACTCCGTGGCGGAGTCGATCCGGGCGGCGACACCGATGCTGGTGATCCCGCTGGCCGTGGACCAGCCCATCCAGGCGTACTTCGTGGACAGGGCGGGCTTCGGGACGGCGCTGGAGCCGGCCGGCGTCACCGAGCAGGCGGTCGCCGACGCCGTCACCGACCTGCTCGATCCCGCCCGGGACCACCGGGCCCGGCTGCGCGCCGCGCAGCCGGAGTGCGGCGATTCCGCCGTGCGCACGGCCGAGCTGGTCATCGGCGCGGTCGAGACGCTACAGCGAAAGAGGGAGCAGTGACGATCGAACCGCGGCGGCCGGTGGGCGACCCGATCGTGCTCGACGATCTTGAGCGCCTCTCGTTCCGGGTGGATCGCCGCGCCTACACCGACGACGACCTGGCCGCACAGGAGATGACCAGGATCTTCGATCGCTGCTGGTTGTACGTCGGGCACGAATCGGAGGTGCCGGGACCGGGCTCCTACGTGTCGCGCGACGTCGGCGGGCGCCCGGTGGTCATGGCGCGCGGGTCCGACGGGGTGATCCGGGTCTTCGCGAACAGCTGCACCCACCGCGGTGCCCTGATCTGCTCGCAACCGGCCGGGCAGGCCAGATCGTTCCGGTGCCCGTACCACGACTGGACGTTCTCCAACCAGGGCGACCTGGTCGGGGTCCCGATCCCCGACGGGTACGGGCCGGGCTTCCGCAAGGCGGACTTCGGCCTGGCACAGCACCGCAGTGACGGCTACCGAGGCTTCGTGTTCGTCACCTTCGATGCGGAGCAGCCGCGCACCCTGACCGAGTACCTGGCGGGCGCGACGGAGTACCTCGACCTGATCGACGACCAGTCCGAGGTCGGGATGGAGGTGATCCAGGGGGCGCAGCTCCACGGAGCTCGGGCCAACTGGAAGCTCATGATGGAGAACAGCGTCGACATCTACCACTTCCGTGCCCTGCACAAGCGCTACGTCGGCTACATGGAGTCGCTGGGGTCGGTGCCGCCACGGCGACGAGGCGGCTTCGGCCGCGCCCTCGGACTGGGGCACGGAGCCAACGAGCTGCCACCGGCGGCGGCCCGCCCGCTCGCCTACTGGACGCCGATGTTCGGCCCCGAGGTCCGGCCGCGGATCGAGGCGACGGCCGCGCGGTTCGTCGACCGGTTCGGCGCCGAACGCGCCGAACGGATCACCGGCACCAATCGCGCGGTGCTGATCTTCCCCAACCTGATGATCATCGACGCGATCGCGATCACGATCCGCAAGATCGACCCGGTCGGCGCCGGCCAGATGGCCATCACCTCGGTCGCCCTCGCCCCCAAGGACGAGGATCCCGACATCCGGGAACTCCGCAAGAGTCACTACCTGACGTTCCTCGGCCCCGCCGGCTTCGCCACCCCCGACGACATCGAGATCGTCGAGTCGTGCCAGCGGGGTTACCTCAACCGCACGGTCCGCTACTCGGATCTGTCACGCGGTATGAACAAGGAGGTCCCGGAGACGACCGACGAGCTTCCCGCCCGCGAGTTCTGGCGGCAGTGGGACCGGTTGATGCACGGCGACGACGGTCACCTCGAAATCGCCCACCGGGCCGAGATGCAAGGGGCGCAACCACGATGACCATCGAGCTGACGGTCGACGAAGCGGCCCAGGTGCGGTTGTGGCACCGGGTGAGCCGGTTCCTTTTCCGTGAGGCGCGGCTGCTCGACGAGTGGCGCCTGCGCGAGTGGTACGACGAGATGCTGACCGACGACATCCGCTACTCGGTGCCTGCCACCGACGTCCGCGGCGGGACGGCCGACGCGCTCGGGCTCATCGACGACGACGCCGCCCGGCTGCGCCAGCGGATCGAACAGCTCCTCAACGGCGAGGTGTGGTGCGAGAACCCCCGGTCGCGGACGAATCGGATGATCGGCAACGTGGAGATCCTGACCGATCGGGGCACGCACCTCGACGTGGCGGCGAACGTCGTCGTGTACCGGTTCGGGCACGGACGCTCTGACGTCTACGTCGGAAAATACCGGTTCGAGCTCGTGGTCGAGAGCGAGTCCTTCCGGATCAGGAAACGGGTCGTGGTGCTCGACCACGAGACGTTGTACGAGCACGGAAAGCTCAGCATCATCCTGTGACCGGACAGTGACGGCGGCCGGCCCCGGCAGCGTCCCACCCGTTGCCACCGCCCAGCCGAGTCTCCCCCGCGAGGTCTACGTCCTCAGTGTCGTCGGTGGCTGCGTCATGCTGGGCCTGGGACTGGTGCTCCCGCTGCTCCCGGTGTACGCGGCGACGTTCGGGGCCGGACCCACCCAGATCGGGGCGCTCGTCGCCCTGTTCGCGTTGACGCGGCTGGCCGCCAGCCCGTTCTGCGGCCGGCTCGCGGTTCGTTTCGGCGAGCGGCGACTCCTCGTCGCCGGCCTGCTGATATGCGCGATCTCCTCGGCGCTGACGGCGTTCGCCGGGTCCTACGGGCAACTGCTCGCCTTCCGCGGTTTCGGCGGCGTCGGCTCGGTGCTGTTCTCGGTGTCCGCACTGGCGACACTCCTCGCGGTCGCACCGGCCGACCAGCGGGGCCGGGCCGGCGCCGTGTTCGAAGCGGGCTTCCTGTTCGGCGGGATCTGCGGACCGGCACTGGGCGGGCTCCTCGCTCTCATCAGCCTGTCCGCGCCGTTCGTGGCGTACGCCGTGCTGTTGCTCGCCGCCGCGCTGCTGGCGTCGACGGTCCTCCGCACCGGCCGAGGCGCCGGCGCGGAGCCCGGCCGGGACGTGGTCCGGCTACCGGTCCTGCTACGCGATCGACGCTACGTGGCGGCCTGCCTCGCGGCGCTGGCGCAGGGATGGGTCCTGTTCGGGCTACGCGGCGCACTGGTCCCCACGGTGATCGTGGCGTGGCGACACGACGTGACGTGGGTCGGGTGGGCGTTCACGACATCCGCCGTCGTCCAGGCACTGCTGATCATGCCGGCCGGCCGGGTCGTCGACCGGGCCGGCCGCCGGTTCGCCATGATCGCCGGCACCGGTGTGGCCGCGGCGGCGATCACGGCCCTGATGTTCGTGGACGACTACGCCTGGCTCGTCGTCCTGCTCAGCGTGTACGCGGCGGGATCGGCGCTGCTCAACGCCGCACCGGCCGCGCTGATCGGAGACGTCGTCGCCAGCCGGGCCGGCAGTGGCGTCGCCGTCTTCTCCATGTGCACCGACGTCGGCGCCGTCGTCGGACCGGTCGTCGTGGGACTCATCGCCGAGCGGGTGAGCGTTCCGGCCGCCTTCGGCAGCGGCGCCGCGCTGCTGCTCGTCGCCTTCGTGGCGTCGTGGACGTTGACAACTGTTCGACCGGTGTTCGGCCAACACGAGGGAGTTGATCGATGAATCAGCCGTCTGCCCGGCACGAGCGGGGCGAGGCCATGTTCCAGCAGGTCTTCGGCCGCGAACCACGCCCGGGCTCCTACCCGGAGTTCCTGAGGATCACCGTCGACCACCTGTTCGGCGAGATCTGGACCCGCCCGCACCTGAGCGTCGAGGAGCGCGAACTCGTCGCGTTGACCGCGGTCGCGCTGGCACGGACCGACTGGGAGCTGCGTGGCCACATCGGCGCCGCCCTGCACCTCGGGATGTCACGAGAGAAGATCATCGAAGTCATCATCCAGCTCGCCTACTACGGTGGCTGGCCGGTCGCCAACAACGGGCTGCGCGTCGCCCAGGAGGTCTTCGCCGAACTGGACGACGCCGCCGGGGACGCCACCGGGAAGGACGCGGACCATGACCGATGAACCGGCTCCTCTCGACCCGGCTGAAACGTCTCCCCTCGACCCGGCCGAGAAGGTCGACCTGTGGCGCCAGCGGTTCTTCGAGGCACAGGCGGCCGCGGAGGAGTTCATCCTGGGAGAGCACGGCGAAGAGGGCCTGACCGCGTGGATCCAGGCGAACTCCCGCATCACCGCGGAGCTGCTGCGGGCCCAACGGCCCGCCGGGGTGTCCGCCACCGATCACTTCATGACCCGGCTGCGGCGTCAGCTGCTGCTGTACGACTCGGCGGTGACCAGTGAGCCCCAGCCGTCGGGCACCGTCCTGCGCAACGCCGACTGCGGGATCCTCCGGTACCGCAAACGGGCCGCCCGCGACGGCGTCGTCCTGACGTTCCCGTCACCGTGCCCGTACTGCCAGGAACTCAACACCGCCATCGCCGCCCGCTACGTGGAACCGGGCGTCACGGTCTCGTGCGAACAGGTGGGCGACGGGTGCACCTGGCGCGCGGAATCCCCTCACTCTCCGGAAGAGGACGCGGTCGGGTCGCCGCACCGCGGACGAGCCGGTGACTGAACCAACGGCAGTGCCGTGCGCTCGTCGGCCGGCGACCGGCCGCCGTCGAGCGTCATGCCGAGCTGCCGGCCCACGGCCACGCACAGGTCGGGCGCCGCGGTGCGGGTCAGGTCCTGGTGATCGTTCTGGGTGAAGCACGCCGACGCCACGTTCCTGTTCCGTAGACGCAGGTACCAGGGGAACAACGATCCCAGTGCGGGCTCGGTCAGCATCGTGCGCGAATGCACGATCGTCCCCACCAGCAGGTTGCCGAACGGGCGTTGCCCGGCGTTCATGAAGCTCTTCAGCCGTTCCTGGAAGATCTTCAGTATCGCGGGCACGTTCCCCGCGTACACCGGCATGGCGAGCAGCATCGCCTGCGCGCCCTCGGCCAGACCGACGACGTGCTCGAAGTCGTCGTCGAGCGTGCACCGGCCCACCTCTGGATCAAGGCAGGTGTCCTCGCCCTCGCACATCGCGATGCGATGGTCGATCAACCGAATCCGCTGGATCTCCGCGTCACCGACCTCCCGGAGGACACCGGTGATCGCCGCCTCCAGCAGCGCGTCGGTCAGCGACGGGAGACGCTTCTGCGTGCAGGACAACGCAATGACCTTCATCCGAAGGGCCTCCCCTGTCCGCTCAGCGCCATCCAGGACCGGCCACCTGACGAAGCACCCACGGCCGCACGCTGAGGCAGCCTCAAACTACCCACAATCGACCACCCCCCAAACGGGTTGAGCACCGCTGGGCAAGGGCGAGACGGACACCGCCGGCAGGACTCAGGAAAGCAAAAAACGACCCGCGTCTCCGCGGGTCGTCTCCGGGTTTCCCCTTGATGGATCGCTGGTGCCCCCTGCAAGATTCGAACTTGCGCTCCCGGCTCCGGAGGCCGGTGCTCTATCCCCTGAGCTAAGGGGGCCAACGCGTGATTACATTACCAGCATCCTGGGGGGAACCGACACTCGGTTAGGCAAGCGAGTGATCTCCGAGACGGAGGCGAATCGAGTGCGGCCTGGGCCGGACGAGGCGGGACGGCCCAGGTGGAGCGGCGCGGGTCAGGGCGAACGGGGTGAGTCGGCGCGGAGGGGGACAGACGGGGTGGGACGGCGCGGAGGGGGACAGACGGGGTGAGTCAGCGCGGGTGGGAGCGGACGGGGTAGACCGGACGGGGGAGGCCGGACGAGGCGAGTCAGCGCGGGGTGGGGCGGACGGCACCTCGATAGCGGGAGAGGTAGTAGGGCGAGGTGGTGAAGTCGATCGTCCTGACGACATCGCCGGTCTTGGGGGCGTGGACCATGACGCCGCCTTTGACGTAGACGCCCACGTGGGTGGGGTCTCCGCCACCTCCACCGAAGAAGACCAGGTCTCCCGGGCGGAGCCGGGAGAAGGGCACCCTGCGGCCCTGTCTGAACTGGCTGCCGGTGTAGTGGGTGAGCCTGGCTCCGGCCCTGGCCCAGGCGTGCAGGGCGAGCCCGGAGCAGTCGAAGCCCCCGCCGGTCGGGCCAGCGCTCGAACCGCCGCCCCAGACGTACGGCCTGCCGACCTGCCGGAGCGCGGCGGTGGCCGCGATCCGGCCCCGCAGGCCCTGGACACCTTCGCGCGAGGACACCGCTCTCCCTCGCGAAGGTGCCGCCCGCCCACCGGAGAGGGCCTTCCCCCGGGAAACGGCCTTCTCTCGGGAGGACGCCGCCCCACGCGGGGGCGTTGCCCCACGGGAGGACACCGCCCCGGGATCGGAGGGCGTTTTTCGTCCCCCGGAAGGGTGCTGCGGCCGTTTGGCTCGCGCCCACGAGGACTCTGACCGCGAGGGCTCCGACCGCGAGGAAGCCCGGGGGTCTCTCGGTCCCGCCCAAGACGCCGGATTCATCCAAGAGGCCGAGACGTCTTCCCTGTCACTTGAGTCGCCTGCCGACTCCACCGCCCCTCCCACCTCCGGACCGGAAGGCTCAGTGGAGCCGACATCGACTCCCGGGAACTCGGGCGACCATTCGCCGGCCGCGTCCAGAACCGAATCCGGCACCGGATTCGAAGCCGAGGCCGGACCCCCGCCGGGGAAGGAGCCCTGCGGGAATGTCGATCGGCCGCCACTCGCGTCCGGTGAGAGCGGCGCCCAGGGCGCGCAGATGACGGCGAGAGCGGTGCGAATCTTCTCCGGCAGGAAATCCTCTTCCGCCAGCAGGTGCTGGGTGCCGCCCGGCGGGGCGACCGGAGGAAAGGAGAGGAGGTGGCCCCAGGTCTCGCAGGCTTCCGGGGAGAGGCGCGGCGCGGGGAAGGGCGAGTTTCCCGCGAGGGCCGCCGAGAGGATGGTGACGGTGACGAGTGCCGTGATCACGCACGCCCTCCTTGGGCTCGATGAAGGATCGAGGCCCCAGGATCAGCTGGATGGAGCGATCACCAACGAGCCGAACCCGATTCTGTGGATAACTCGTGAAGCACCACCTCCCCGAGCACGGCGAAACAGTCCGTCCGAGCGGCGACACAGGCCGAGGACCTGTGAGCACTTACACCCGGCAAGCACCTATTTCAAAGCGACACAATTATCAATTATGTCCATTTTAGGAAATATCTTGGCGGGATAGGCGGATTGAAATTAATATGTCCGCTGGAGCTGTCACCTTCACGGACCAAGCCGGAGTCCAGCGCCCTCATGACCCATCCGTATCCCACGCCCTCACCCTCTCCCCAGTCCGCCCCTGACCTGCGGTCTCCCTCCCCACCGACCGGCACCGCCCAGCCCACCGGCACCGCTCAACCCGCTCCAGCCACCCCCTCCCCCGCACCGCACAGATCCCCGGCGACTCCGACTCCGAGCGTGAACGGCGAGTACTCGGGGATCGACCCCGAGCGGATGAAC
This sequence comes from Streptosporangium sp. NPDC049078, assembly GCF_040648855.1. NCBI lineage: Bacteria > Bacillati > Actinomycetota > Actinomycetes > Streptosporangiales > Streptosporangiaceae > Streptosporangium > Streptosporangium sp. NPDC049078. The sequence continues at coordinate 17,168 of NZ_JBEZEL010000028.1, read as the reverse complement.
GACTTCGAGCGAGGGCTCGGCCGAGCGCAGGACGCACTCGGACGCAACGAACCGCAGATCCGCCGTACCCTGCAACGGTTCGACCTGGACGCCTCGGGGCTGGGCGCGCTGCGCGAGATGCAGAGCTGGATCGAGACCAGCCGCCCCGACCTGCGACGTCGCAACGAGACGATCAGCACCAAGCTCACCGAGTGGGGCGCCGCCGCCGAGACGCCCAGCGGGCTGGCCGCCTTCGACGAGGCGCTGTACGGCAAGGCCGACCACAACCCGGACATCTATGCCGCGACCCTCGGCCTCGGCAAGACCGCCAAAGACGGCAAGATCGACGAAAAACTCCTGAAAGGGCTGGAGAAGCGGACGGGGGACGCGACGTTCGCCGCCGCGCTGATGAACACGCTGGGCACGACGAGATTCCGCCAGTTGATGGTTGAGACCGCGAAGCGCAAGGACGACAAGAAAGCGGAGCGCCTGCAGGCCACCCTCGGAAAAACCTTGGGTACGGCGACCCCACGCCTGGGCGACGCCTGGTGGAAAGGGTTGCTGTCCGACCTCGACACCGCTCCGAAGGGAGGTTATGTCGGGTGGGAGAAGGGCTACGCCGCCACACTGGCCCTCAAACACGGCACTTTCAGCACCGCCTTCCTCCTCGCCACCGCCAGGAAGATCGAGTCCATCGATCGCGAAAGGCCACTGGATCCGCGGGTCATGGCCACCCTGCTGGAAGGGCTCAGCCGTGATCCCGCGGCGGCCCAGGACTTCTTCGTGGGCGACCCGACCATGCTGAAACGCTTCATGACCGAACGGGGCCTGAGCGACGACGGCGTGGCCCTTGGCTCGGCCCTGAAAGCCGCGACGCTCGTCTTCCGCGACCACGACGGCTCACCGCAGAACCCGTCGCGCGGCTTCCTGTCCGCCAAGCTCGCCTCGGAACTCATCCATCTGGAGGCCGTACGCATCAAGGACGGCAAGCTCTCTGAATCCTCTGTGAGCCCTGCATCGATGGGGCACATCCTGGCTGGTTACATCAGCGACATCAACCGCACCGCCCAGAAGGGGGACAACAGCATTACCGCCGGGCCCGGAGTACGGGGGGCCGATAATCCCTTCACTGCTGGATTGGATCCTTGGGGAGCCGAGTTCGATAAAGGGGCGCTCCGCCAGGTGATGAAAGAAGCGTTTGCAGACCCGAAGGCATTTGCCCCTGTTCTGGCTGCCCAGACGGCATTCACGGGCTTGTTTCTTGATTACGGTGCTGCTGAGATGGCCGCCGGGCGGGGCAACGAGAAGTTTATGACCGGCGCCAAACGGGCCGGATCAGGATTCGGAATGATCACCGACGCGGCGGGACTGGCGAAGATCGAGGAAGGCAAGGATCTGGACGAGGCACAGCAGCGCAACATGAAGATGCTCCTGGCTGCGGTCAATACCGGTCTCGCCATCCCTCAACGGGGAGCCTGGCCAATCGCCGCCGGTGTCATCGGAGCCTGGAGCGGGGTAGCGGAGGAGATAGCCAAGGGCAAGGCAGAGGACAACGCCCGCGTTGACGCCAACGCCGTCGTTGACAAGACCCGAGGGCTTGTGCATGATCTCGCAGCTCAGGCGATGCTCAGAAATGGCCTCTTCGGCTCCGCCGAACCCGCCGATCGAAGCCATCCATGGGCCACCCTTGAGGGTCTGGAGAAGGGGGACGACCCCCGCGACAACCCCAACAACTTCCTCAAGGACGACGGTCGGACCCTCATGACCAAGGACGAGATGATCGACAAAACAGCCGCCAATAGCACCGACAAGTATCGGCGGGTCGAGGCTTATGACCGCTGGCTCTATGAAGGGCTGTCAGGAAGACCATGGCTGGAGACTGAGAACCGCCTAGATCAGGGCTTCTCCATCGGCTTCGCCCAGTACGGCTCGTGATGCGAAAAGCATTCGCTGTAACTAGCGTGCTGGCCTGCGTCCTGACTATGTTGACGGCTTGCCGGGGGGAGGAAGTGACGGTCGACCGTACTCCGCTACCGACGGTTGCCACCCCTCCGTACCTCTGTGAGCACATTCCTTTGAGGGCAGTTGAGTTGATGACCGAGGTACGCAACCCTCTGGTTCGCGGCTCATTCGACTTCACGCTCTCCGGAGGCCTCGGTATTGGAGGTTGTGCAATTTACCAACGTGAGGGTGATCGACTGAAAGTGCTACAGGTTGACCTCACTCCAGCAAGTGACCCGGAAGATGTTAAGGAGGCACTCGGAGATGGGGCCACACCGCTGCCGGAGATCCTCCCCGGGGTCACCGGCTACTACTTCAAGCGGGCCAGCGGCGAAGACAACGCCGCGTTCTCCACGCTGGTACGGGGCAAAGCGGAGATCAACATTCAGTTGGAGATCGGCGCCAAAGGGCGGGACAACGCTGCCGATGTGCTGGCGCTCATGAAGCTGATCGCCCCCAAGCTGCTCACCGACGCCAGCGCGCCGTCCCCGACAGCGAAGACCTCCACCTCGAAGAAGGACTGATCCGATGGCCAAGCTGGTGCCCAATCCGCTCCACGCGGCGTTGGGAGAGGCCCTCCGAACGGTCGAGCCGCTGGTCCAGGAGATCGAGAGCGGCATCGAGCCCCCGTACCGGGACTTTCACGAAGGCAGGGTGTGGACGGGACCGGCCGCCAAGAAGTTCGACGCCCAACTCGTCCAGCACCGCACTCGGGTACGAGGCGCGGGCGAGAAGATCATCTCTGACCTGCGAAGGACCTTGGCCGTCACCCCCCTCCAGGTGAGCGAGGAGGAGGCCAAAATGATCAAGCAGCGATACGGCCTCCCCTGACGAAGCCCGGAGAGCTCCCGGTACGATTCCACGACCCACCGACTCCCCATCGTCGAACCAGACCGGGTGCGCGAGCCCGACATGGGCCCTGACCGCGTCTGGTGAGAGGACGAGTCCGAGCCCTCGCTCGGGTCGATGCCACCAGGGACGACGTGTAACGGGCGCCGCGGGCTGCGCCTCAGACCGGGGTCGGCGTCGCGGCCAGGTTCTGCTTGACCTGCCGGGTGATCTCGTCGGCGAGGATTTCGGGAAGGCCCTTCTCGATGGCATCCAGGGCCTGGGCCGCGACCTCGGCCGGGTCGGTCTTCCGCTCGGCGGGAACGTCGGCGGCCATGTCGGTGTCCATGTACCCGACGTGCAGTGCAGAGACGGAGATGCCGCGGGGTGCCAGTTCCTCGCGAATCGCGTTGCTCTGTGCCCACGCGGCGGCCTTGGCCGCCGAATAGGCCCCCGAACCGGCCGGGTGCAGCCAGGACAGCACGGACAGGACGTTGAGCACGGCGCCGCCGCCGTTGCTCTCGATGACCGGGGCGAAGGCCCGCGTCACGGCGAGCGGCCCGAAGAAGTTCGTCTCCATCTCCAACCGCACCGAGTCCAGGTCGCCGGCGACCAGGGGGGTGCCGGTGAAGATCCCGGCATTGTTCACCAGCAGCGTCGCGTCGGAGGCGACGCTGGCCGCGGCTCGGATCGACTCCTCGTCGGTCACGTCCAGGCGGAGCGGGATGGCACCGACCACGTCCACGCTCTCGGGGCGGCGGGCCGCCGCGTAGACCTTCGCTCCGCGCTCCAGGAGCTGGATGGCCAGTTGGCGACCCAACCCCCGGTTGGCGCCGGTGACCACTGCGACCGCGTCCTTCAGTTCCATGCTTGCTCCCAGCGTCGTGGACGGTCCTGATGACCGAGTCCCGAAATTAGATTACATCTATAATCTAAACCGAAGGGTAAGATAGATGTCAACCGACATCCAACTTAGGAGGTGGCCGATGGGCCGCGTGTCGCAGGCGCAGGCGCAGGAGAACCGCAAGCGGGTCGTGGAAGCCGCCTCCCGGCTGTTCCGCGAACGAGGCACGCAGGTCAGCGTCGCCGACCTCATGAAGGAGTGCGGTCTGACCCACGGCGGCTTCTACAAGCAGTTCGCCTCCAAGGAGGCACTCGTCGACGAGGCCACCGCCCACGCCTTCGACGAGTTCGCCCGGCACCGCACGACAGGACCGGAGTCGCACGCCGCCCAGCAGGCGTTGATCGACACCTACCTCTCCGTCGAGCACCGCGACAACCCTGCGGACGGTTGCCCCGTCGCCGGGCTCGCCACCGACATGGCACGGGAGCTCGGTGATCGCGAAGCCCACCGCGTCTACGCCGAAGGCGTGAGCGACTTCGCCGAGCAGCTCGCCACCGAAGACCAGGACGGCCTCGTCCGGCTGTCCACGATGCTCGGCGCACTCGTCCTGGCTCGGGCCACCAAGGGCTCCCCTCTCTCCGAGGAGATCCTCACCGCCGCACGCGCGGCCTTGACGGCGAACAACTGATCCCGGATACAGCGCGGTATGTCGTGGCCATACGACCGATTGCCGACTCACGCCCAGGTCAGGCCGTATTCTCCTGCCCCTCGAAGGTCCTAGCCGTCGACCGACCCGTGCCTTCTTTGCCGCCAATCGCTTCGGCCGAAACGAACCGCAAGCGCCAGCAATATCGACAGTCCACCGAGCACGTAACTACCCGTCAGCGGCATCAGCCACGTTCCGACGTGGGACGGATATATGAAAAGCGTCGCCAGGACGATATATCCGGGCAGCAGAAAGACGAACCACAAGAGCCCCACACCCACCTTCTCAAGCGTGGAGTCCACGCGCTGAGCGCGCTGCGCCCAGAGCACCAGGAGCGGTACGCACCAGACCCAGTGGTGTGGCCAGGAGACGGGTGAGACAAGTAGTCCCACGATGGCGCAGGCGGTGATTCCGGCGAGCTCTCCCACCTCCTTCGCGGTCCGTGCGGCGACCCAAAGTCCACCCGCGCCGACCACCGCGCACAGGACGAGCCAGAGGGGCACGGTGGGCCAGGAGCTGGACACGAGCATGAGCATGCCGCGAAGCGACTGATTGAAGAAATTCACACCCTGCCCGGCGATCACCCGTTGCGTGTCGAGAAATTCACCACCCCAGTAATCACGTGAATCGGCCGGCAGCACCAGGAATCCGAGGGCCACCGTGCCGAGAAAACCGAGGACCGCCATCAGGGCGACCCGGAAGCGACGCGTGACGAGAAGGTAGGGGATGAATATCAGCGAGGTGAGTTTGATGCCGGCGGCGACGCCCGTTCCTATGCCGTGCCACTTCTCTTTGCCGTGCGTCAGGTCTACAACTGTCACCAGTAGCAGGATGATACCTATCTGCCCATTCCACAACGTCAGCGTCACCGGATACAAGGGAAGCATCGCGACAACGACCAACAACGTACGAGCAGTCCGGCGGCTATGGCGCTCCACCGCAGCGCGACCGACGAGAATCCATATCAAAACCTCAAGGGCGAGTATGGAGATCAGCACCCATAGGGCGACGGCGGTCTTCATTCCGGCCAACGCAAGAGGCGTGAACAGCATCGCCGCGAACGGCGAGTAGCTGAACCTCAGCGAATTGTCACCCACGATCAAGCTGTAGACAGAGGTATGCTGCAGTACCGCCGCTCCACCTTCCCGATAAACCTCCAGATCGATCCAGCCCCTCGCATAGATCGCATTGAAGGCGAAGGCTGCCAGCGCGCCACACAACGCGATCAACACCCCGCATGCCATGTGGAAAGAGCTGCCATCTCTGCTGCCCAGACGAATTCGCGGACCGACTGGCGCTGAAGAAGGCATGGCCGCTCCCGACTTAGCTACGGTGCACGCTAGCCACGTCGGCTTGTCCAAAACTTGTCGTGCTGCGTCGACCGTCTACCGGTCCGGGCTCTGATGTGCTCGGCCGATGTCTACGCACCCCTCACGCCGGCCTTCGATCATCAACTCTGAACGGATCTCCAGGACTCCACCGTCGCTTCGGCGATGGCTTTGATGTGATCCCCGTACGCCAGATGTCCGTCGAACACAAAACTGCCGTCCCTGAACGGCATCCCGCTGAACGAGGCGCGGAAGCCGGAAGGTTCACCTTTCGGGAGCGGTGCGTATGCCGCCAACAGCGTCATGTCATAGCCCAGGCGTGCCCGATGGTTGTTCCGTGCCACCTGATGAGCCGACAGGCGGAGCCACGCGTCAAGGCCCTGATCCACGTAGAGCTGCAACTGGCGAAACTGGCCGTCGAGGTATTTCTCATGAGCTCTGGAAGGATGCTGCAGAAGATATGTCATGACCACGGGCCCGTGCCACTTGTACATCTGCGGATCCGACTGCTCCTCGGCCAGGATCCCGTGATAATAGTCCACGCACATGCCCAGTGGGCCGGCCGCCGCACCGCAGTCGCACCGATCCGTCATGGAGATATTCGCCATGGGCTGCAACCTAGATGGCCGGCCCCGACCTTGGCGACATGTTATCGGCGTCGGCTCATGCTCTACCTACCGCCATGCGGGGATTCCCCATGAACGTGAACATCGATTTCAGGCGGCAGGCTTCGGACTACCCGACCGAACAGAAGATCCGCTGCGGGGCCCACAAGAGCGTCCGGGCTCTGGAGAAGAACATCCGCGCCTGGATCACCGACTGGAACGCCGCCCCCTGAAGAGCATGGGCGGGCCAGGTGTACGACCCGCCCGCGTGACGCACCGCGTTTCGTCCTCGCGCGGTACGTCGTGGGCGGCACGGCGGGCCTGCAGTATCACGGCCAGGGCGCAGACTTCGTAATCCCAGGTGTAACGCGGGACCGCGGCGACGGTTTGGTCGCTGCGATTAAATCTCCCCCTCAGGCGCAGCTGGTGCCACGAACGAACCGTATGGGCCTTCTGGAGCACATGCCACGCCGACCCCTCACCTTCCATGTATCAAATCCTCCCCTACACCTAGGTCAATGGGTAGGATTTGATACATGAAGACGAAGGAGGAGCGAGCGTCCGAAGCGCGGTTGGCAGCCTTGCGACCCACGTTCACCGCTGCTCAGGCGCGTCATGCCGGAGTCTCCTCTCGTGATCTTGCGTTACTGACAGCGAATGAAAAGCTCGACGAGCTGTCGCGGGGGGTCTACCGCCAGGTGGACGCTCCGGAGACAGCACACCTTGATCTGCTGGCCGTGTGCACCCGGGTGCCCCGCGCGATCGTCTGCGGAGAGTCAGCTCTTGCACTTCACGAGCTCATCGACGACATACCTTCGGCTGTTCACATCGCAGTGGCACGCGGCAGTCATCGTCCCTCGATTTCATATCCGCCTGTCGTGGTGTCCCAGTACGCAGCCGACACGTTCGACCTCGGCCGCGAGGAGTTCCAAGCCGCCCCGGGAGAGAGGATCCCTGTGTACAGCGCACCTCGGAGTGTGGTCGACGCGATGCGATATCGCCATCGGATCGGAGAGGACTTGGCTCTTTCCGCGCTCGGCCGATACCTACGCACCCGTGGTGGTTCGGCGGTCATTGACCTTCAGAACATGGCCGAGAGACTGAATGCGATGTCAGCGATCCGCCCAGCGGTTAAGGCGGTGCTGGCCTGATGCCCAACCCGCCCCGCACTGATGCCGCTGGACAGGTATACAACGACCTACGTGCCCTGGCCCGCCGAGAGGGCAGATCCACTGACGAGATCATGGTCGAGTACGTGCTCGAACGATTCCTCTTTCGACTGGCTGCCTCACCGCTCGGTGGACGGCACTTCGTTCTCAAGGGTGGTCTGCTTCTGGCTCAGTTCGGCGCCCGCCGCATGACGAGGGACATCGACATCCTTGGCCGTGCTTTTCCCGGAGATGACGCCGAGATCATCCGACGGATAGCGGGGATAGCCGAAACAGTCGTCGATGATGGCGTGACCTTTGACCCGGCTTCCCTCAAGACGGTACCAATACGCCAGGACGACGAATATCACGGGCTCCGACTCTCCATGGCCTCGAACATCGCACGCGCCCGGTTAAAGCTCCAACTGGATGTCAGCTTCGGCGACCCCGTCACACCCGCGCCTCAGCTCATCAACTATCCCCAGCAACTGGCAGGCGGGAGCTTCCAGCTGTACGGATACCCCCTCGCCACGGTCATCGCAGAGAAAGTCGTCACGGCGGTGTCCCTGGGTGCCCTCAATACTCGGGACCGGGATTACGCCGACATTTACCGGTTGATTTCGCTCAACAACTTGAACGGCGACGAACTTACCGCAGCAATCAGGGCCACCGCCGAGCACAGGGGCGTAGTCCTCGAGCCGCTGAGTTCCCGGATAAGCGACCTACCGGTGCGACGACAGTCCTCATATTTGGCCTGGATACGACGACAAGGCCAGACCGACGCCGACCACCCACCGCACTTCGCCGATCTGACGGAACTCGTCATCACATTCGCGGACCCTCTCGTGGTGGGCAAAGCCGCCGGGCGCACCTGGGAGGCCGAACTCAAAGCATGGAACTGAATCCGAAATCACCCTTCGCGGGTGCGATACGTGCTCCGTCCAGTAATCGGTTCTGTCGCAGGAAGGTTCATCGCGGGGACCTCTGAGGCGGGTGAGCCGGGTGGGCGGCCCACCCTTGTGACGTACCGTTTTTCGTTCTCGCGTGGTAGGTCGTGGGCGGCACGGCGCCCCCTGGGACCGGGGAAGGGATGGGGCCGCCGTGCCCGTTCGTCAGAAGCGGCCGATGCTGACCGAACTGGAGGTGAGCGCCCAGCGGTGCAGGACGGTCGTCTCGGCCTCGTACATCTGGGTCTTCAACCCCTCCAGGGTCCGGCCACAGATGATCAGCGGCTCCGGGACGGGCCAGGTGGCGATGGCGTGGAACAGGCGGCTGCCAGTGCTGTACAGCACCGACCAGCCTGGGCGGGTGGCCTGCAGCATCGCGGCCTGGACGCGGGCCTCGTGGTCCCAGGTGTAGTGCGGGACCGCGATGACGGCCTGGCCGTCGCGGTGACGGCCTCGGGCGGCGGACAGGCCGCGGCGGATCATGAGATCACGCAACTCCACCGTGGCGGAGCGAATCGAGGAATATCCCTCGATCCTGATCGACTGCAATCTCTGCGGTGCCATGTGCCCAACTTAGAGTGATCCTCCCGCGCGGTGCGTCCACCGTCCTGCGGTCGGAGAGTGAGCACACCGCTGCTCGACTCGGTCACCCGGCAGCGGGGGCGTCGGGGTCTTCCGATGGGCAGGCAGGTCCTGGAGCCGCTTCGTCGGACGCGTTTGACGACTCGGGGTGGCCGCGATGCCGCCGGGGACGCAGAGGGGAGGGCTCGGCCCTGGGAAACCCGTCACGCGGTGACGGTTACGCGTACACATCTTCGGAAAGCCGCGCGTGGACGGGAGAGAGGAGTTAGCCTCACGCCGTGGGAGAGGTTCTGGGCAAGGTCTTGGTAGTGGATGATGACGACGTCATCCGGCAGCTCATCGCGGTCAACCTGACCCTGGAGGGGTTCCAGGTGGACACGGCCTCCGACGGGCAGGACTGCCTGGATCGGGTGCTGGACGTGATGCCCGACGTCATCACTCTGGACGTCATGATGCCCAGGCTGGACGGCTGGATGACGGCCACCAGGCTGCGGGGTGACGAGGGGACCAGCCATATCAAGGTGGTCCTGATCACCGCGCGGGCACAGGAGGACGACAAGCGGCGGGGTCTCGGGATCGGGGTCGACGCCTACCTCACGAAACCCTTCGATCCGGCCGAGCTGATCCAGGTCGTACGGGACCTCGCCCTGACCGCGCGCAGCGGCCAGGGCAGAGCCTGACCTCACGGGACGACGACGTCGCGGACCGCGTCGGCCGCAGACCCCCGTCGCGAACCCCGCCGGCCGCAGTCCACCCGTCGTGGGCCGCACCGACCACGGGTCACGCCGGTCAAGGGCCGTACCGGCGTGAGTCACGCCATCGGCCGGTCTTGACGAGGCCGCATGAGCCGTGCGGCCCACGCGGATCCACCCGGGTCAGACGAGACCGTCCCGGTGGGCCACGGCGGCGGCCTGGGTGCGGGAGGAGACGCCCAGTTTGCCCAGGATGTTGGAGACGTGCACGCTCACCGTCTTCTGCGCGATGAACAGCCTCTCGCCGATCTCGCGGTTGGGCAGGCCCTCGGCCACCAGGGCGAGCACCTCCTGCTCTCGGGCGGTGAGCAGGGTCGGCGGTGTGGAGGTGAAGCGCGCCCTGCGTCCCAGCTCCGCCAGGGCCGCGCCGAGCGGCCGGGCGCCCAGTGACTCGGCGGCCTCGACGGCGAGCTTCCATTCTTTCAACGCGTCGGCGCGGTCGCCCTCGACGAGCAGCGCCTCGGCCAGCCGCCACCGCGAGCGCGCGACCTCGTAGACGAATCCGAAGTCGAAGGCCTCGACCACCGCTCGCCACGCCGCGACGTCGAAGCGGCCGTGCGCGCGGTGCCATTCGGCCTCGGCTTTGGCGAGCCAGGCCAGCCCTTCCGGACCGAGCGGGCCCCGCCGGACGGAGCCGGGGCCGACGGCGGCGGGCACCCTGGCCCGCTCCAGGAAGGCGTCGGCCTCCTCCGCGCGGCCCAGGTCCGTCAGCGCCCACAGGGCGGTGCCGCTGAGCCGGATCACGGCGGGGTCGTTGGGGAGGATGACGTCGAGCCCCGCGCGGGCGTGTTCGAGCGCCGTCTCCGGGTCGCCGCGCCACAGGGCGTGCTCGGCGGCCAGGCCGCGGCTCATGGCGGCGATCGTCACGTCGTCCGGCCAGAAGGGCTCCAGCCACGACAGGCGGTCCTCGACGACGGGCAGGCCCCTGGCCACCTCGACGAAGAGCGCGAAGGACGACAGGAGTGCCTCGGAGGGGGTGCCGACGCGGACGGCGAACCCGGAGGCGACCTTCTCTGCCAGGTCCCACTCCCCCGCGACGTAGTGAATGAGGAGGCGCAGGAAGCGCAGGTCGGTGCCGTAGGTGCTCCAGTTGAGACCGCTCTCGCGCGCCAGCCGCAGCCCCCGGTCGGTGGTGGTCGCCGCCTCGGCGAGGTCGCCGTTCTCGTACTGGACCCGGGCGTAGGTGAACATGGCCCGCAGGTCGATGGCGAGGTTGCCCGAGCTCTCCGCGGTCGCGCAGGCGAGCAGGTCCTTGGCGCGGGAGATGTCGTCGGCGAGCGCGGCGATGGCGGCGAGGGTGATCAGCGCGCTGGTCTCGGCGTCGGCGGCGCCGCTCGCGCGGGCCGCCTCCAGGGCACGCCTCGCGAGGGCCTCGACCTCGTGGTGGCGTTCGGTCCAGTAGAGCGAACGGGCGTAGGTGGCGAGGGCGCGGGCGAGCACGGGTCCCTCCGGCGCGGCCTCGACGGCGGCGTACGCGGCGGCGATCGAGCCCTCGGCGTCCTCGGCGTCGATGAGGTAGTACGAGAGCCGCTCGTTGATCTCGGCGGAGGGCGGGAGACTCCGGAGCTGGGAGATCGCCCGGTGGTTGTCGCCGCTGTCGGCCGCCGCGGCGGCGCTGCGCGCCGCGAGGGCGATGTGGTCGATCCCGGCCAGCCGCTCGGCGTCGGGAACGCGGTCCCAGAGCCCGAGTGCCTGGTCGAAGTGGCGGTGTGCCTCGGCGGGTGCCCCCAGCCGCTCGGCCCTGCGTCCCGCCTCCACGGACGCGGCGAGCGCCCCCGGCAGGTCGTGGCCCGCCAGGTAGTGGTGGGCGAGCTCGGCAGCCGAACCTCCTCGGCCGGTCAGCAGGCGGGCGAACTCGGCGTGCATCCTGGTCCGCTCGCCGGGCAGCAGGTCGTGGTAGACGACCTCCTGGAGAAGCGCGTGCCGGAAGGCGTAGCCGTACTCCCCGTCGGGGCGGAGCAGGCCGCGCGAGACGATCTCCCGCATGCTCTCCTCGAAGGCGAGGTCGTCGAGGCCCGAGGCCTGCTGGAGCAGGTCGTGGTCGGCCCGGCGGCCCGCGACGGCCGCGCCGCCGAGCACCCGCTGCGCGGGGTCGGAGAGCGGCTCCGTCCGGGAGAGCAGCAGGCCGGCCAGGCCGTCGGGGATCGAGGAGCCCTCGGAGGCGGCGTCCAGCAGCTCCTGGGCGTAGAACGGGTTGCCCTCGGCCCGGTCGACGACCTTCCTCATCACGCCGGCGTCGGTGCCGCCGAGCGCGGCGAGGTAGTCGGTCATCTCGTGGCGGTCGAGAGGCTCCAGCTCCACCGGCGTCACCGAGGGGAGGCGCTTGAGCTCCGCGAGGACCCGGCGCAAGGGGTGGCGGCGGTGGAGGTCGTCGGTGCGGTAGGTGCCGACGAGGCAGACGCGCTCGGTCTGCAGCATCCGGCTGAGGAAGACCAGCAGGTCGCGGGTGGACTGGTCGGCCCAGTGCAGGTCCTCCAGGACGAGCAGCACGGGCCGCGTGGCCAGGAAGCCGAGCATCGAGCCGAAGAGCTGCTGCTGCGTCAGGCCCGACGTGCTCTCCCTGCCCTGGTCGGTGCCGCCGGGCAGCAGCCTGCCGAGGACGGGCCGCTCGTCGAGCGCCGCGCGCAACTCCCCTCGTGCCGAACGCAGGGCGTCGGCGAGCGGGAGGTAGGGAAGGGCGTCGCCGAGTTCGGCGCACTGGCCGACGAGCACGGCGAACCCCGCCGCCTCGGCCCGTCCGGCCAGCTCGGTGATCAGGCGGGTCTTGCCGATGCCCGCGTCGCCTCCCACGAGGGCGACCCCGGCCTGCCCGGCGGCCGCGGTGTCGAGCACCGCGGTCAGGCGATCGAGCTCCGCCGACCGCCCGATCAGAACACTCCGCGTGCTGTTCCACCCCACGTCGGCGAGTATCGCACGGGGCACTGACGGAATCGACATTCCACCCGCAGGGGATGAACGGGGAACGATTGGTACATCAGTAAGGGGCGAACCTAGGCCGATTGGTACACCAAAAGGTCCAGGCATTGGCCCTGACGGCGAGGGCCGGGCCGCCCCTATCGTCGGGGCATGGTCTCCCCGTCCACATTGCTGATCTTCTCGATCGCGTCGCTGGCACTGGTCCTCATTCCGGGCCCGAACCACATCTACATCATCACCCGAGCCGTCTCCCAGGGCCGCGCCGCCGGGGTGGCGAGTGCGCTCGGCGTCGAGGTGGGCACGCTGGTGCACATCGCCGCGGCGGCGGCCGGTCTCTCGTACGTGATCGCCCGGTCGGCGACCCTGTTCAACGTGATCAAGTGGGCCGGGGTGGCCTACCTGGTCTACCTGGGCATCCGGGCACTGACGAGCAGGCAGGAGTTCGCGAGCCGGGAGACCCCGCCGCAGCCGCTTCGGGCGATCTTCCTGGAGGGCGTGGTCGTCAACGTGCTCAATCCCAAGGTGATCCTCTTCTTCCTCGCCTTCCTGCCCCAGTTCGTGGAGCCGGAGGCGGGCGCGGTGCCGCTGCAGATCGCCGTCCTGGGCGGAACCCTGCTCTTCCTGGGCCTGCTCTCCGACCTGATCTACGCCGTAGCGGCAGGTGCCGTGGGCGGGCGGCTGAGGAGCAGGGCGCCGCTGATCGGCCACTTCAGCGGGATCGTCTACCTGGGTCTCGGCGTCGCGACCGCCCTCTCCGGTCGCTCCGTCTGAACACACGAGACCACCTCGACATACGAGGCATACGTGGGGGTACGCGATCATCTGGACGCGCGGGTCCGTCTAGACGCGCCGCTCCGCTCCGGTGTGCGGACAGTGGTCCACCTGGTCGCACAGGTCACCCGCCAGCCTGGCCAGCGCTCCCGGCGCCGCCAGCACGCCGAGGTGCCCCCTGCGGGGGACGAGGATGAGCCGTCCGTTCCCGCAGGCGCGCAGGAAGGCGCGTTCGTGCACCCGGAACGGGTCCCGGGTGCCGTTGACCAGCCACACGCGTCCCGGGTAGGAGGCCAGTGCCGTGAGCTGGTCCTGGTCGGCGACGGCGTCGACGGCCTGGGGCATCACCTCGCAGAAGACTCCCCCGGCCACCATCGCCTCCCCCACGGGACCCGGCAGGAGACGACGAAGGGTGTAGGAGCTGATCCGGTTCGCGAGCGACGGATTCCGGGCGGCGAGCGAGGCGGCGAACCGGTGGGGGCCCGCCGCCGAGCCGAGTCCGGTGCATCCGATCGCCATCAGCCCGGCCACCCGCGCGGGGAAGCGTTCCGCGGTGGCGATGCCGACGTATCCGCCGAGGGAGAGCCCGGCCACGAGCGCCCGGCCGCCGAGGGCGTCGACGGCGTCCGCGACCGCCGACGCCGCCGCGTCCATCGTGAACGGCTCGCCCCGGCGGGTGCCGTGGCCCGGCAGGTCCACGGCCGTCGCGGGACGCCCCAGGCGGGAGAGGTGGGAGAGGACGGGGTCCCACATGGTCGCGCTGAGCCGGATGCCGTGGACGAGAACGACGGGGAGCACGCACGCCTCCAGGGGGTCGGCCCGATCGGGGAGATGGCCCGGCCGGGAATTGCGTCGATTAAAACACAACGCACCGTTGCGTTGCTATGAGTCGTTATAGTCGGCCCATGGCACCGCGCAAGGAACAGCAGATCTTCCAGGCGACGCTCGAACTCCTCGCCACCAAGGGATACGAGGGCCTGACGGTGGAAGGGGTCGCCGAGCGGTCGGGGGTGAACAAGACCACGATCTACCGGTGGTGGACGTCGAAGGCGGCACTACTCGCCGCCGCCCTGGTCGAGGCCGACCTGCTCGCGATGGAGCCGCCCGACACCGGCGACCTCAGAGGGGATCTGGAGGCCCTGGTCGGCGGGGTCGCCGCCCTGCTCACCCGTCCGCCCGCCTCCGACGTCGCGGTCGCGGCCCTCGGCGCCGCCGTTCACCACCCCGAGCTCGCCGAGGCAACCCGGCGCTTCTTCGCCGACCGGTTCGCGCGGGAGCGGGCCGTCTTCGACCGCGCGCGGCGGCGCGGCGAGCTGCCGGCCGGGGCCGACCCCATGCTCATCGTCGACCTGCTCGCCGGAGCGGTCTGGCTGCGCGCGGTCTTCCGCGGCCTGCCCCTCGACGACGACTTCGCCGCCCGCGCCGTGAGCACCGTCCTGGACGGCGCCCGCGCCTCCTGACCCTCCCACCGACCCGCTCGTGAAACCGCTCATGAACCTGCTCGCGACCCCACCCACGAACCCGCTCGTGGACCCGCCGCAGAACCCGAGCCTCGCCTCGCGAAGACCCCCGGCCGACCAGACATCGGCCTCCTCCGGCCGGTCTCGCCGGACCAGGCCGGTCTCGCCGAACCAAGCCGGTCTCACCGGACCAGGCCGGTCTCAGGCGGAGAGCGCCCCCGGGATGCGGTCCAGGATCGGGTAGGGCATGAGCCCGTACGCGTAGAAGTCGACCGCGTCGGCGCCCGAGGCCCGTACGGCGCGGACCTTGGCGGCGAGCCGGTCGGCCGAGTCGGTGTCGGGCAGGCCGGGGCGCAGCACGACCCGCAACTCCTTGTCCTTGCCCGTGGAGCGGCGGTAGGCGGCGACGTCGTCGGCCACCCTGGCCACGTCCCTGGCGTAGGCGAGCACGCCGAGCGAGGGCACCAGGTCGCCGAGGGCGACCAGGTCGACGCCGAGCTGCCAGGAGTCGTGCGCGGCGAGCCCCGGCGAGGGCAGCCCGTCGGTGTAGCCCTTCACCGCACCGGTCCCGTCGAGGAAGACGAGACGCGAGCCCTCGTCGGTGACGGCGGTGGAGACCTCGGAGACCAGCGAGGTCACCGTCTCCGAACGGGCCCGCGCGTAGGCGACCACCTCGGGCCCCGCGTACGCGGTCAGGGCCGCGCGGGTCACCTCACCCTGGGCGGGAGGGTCGCCGTCGAACACGGCGCCCACGATCCTGGAGCACTCCTCGCGCGCCACCTCCGCGTTCACGCCCAGGTCGGCGGCGCGGCGCATGCAGAAACCGCAGAAGCACAGGCCGAGCAGGAAGGCGTCCATCGGCCCGAGCGGGACGAAGCTGCGCTCGTGGTGGTAGCCGTGGCCGAAGGTTCCGTAGTGCAGCGCCTCGGCCACCACGCTGTCGACACCCTGCCTCGCCACCGCCCGACCCAGCGCGACCGCGTACAGGCGCACGTCGGGGTGGGAGGGGCACAGGTCGGCGGGCGAGCCGCGGTCGCCGAAGCAGTCGCGTACGGTCACGTCCGGGTTGGCCAGGCCGAGCGTGGTGTTCTGCAGGAAGACGGTCCAGCCGTGCAGGGCGAGCCCCCGTGCGGCGGTGGCCTCGCGCAGGGCGGCCAGTGGCTCGTCCTCGGCGCCGTCCTGGACGGGCGGCACCAGGCGCAGCCCGCCGAACAGGTCGGCGGGCGGCGTGAAGTGCGCGCCGTCGTTGCGGATCGTCACCCGGGGGCGGCCGTGCGGGGTGACGTCGCGGGCACGGTGGTAGGCCGCGGCCACGGTCACGCCCGTCACGCCGTATCCGGTGATCCGGTCGAGGACCGCCTCAAGGCCCTCCCCGCGCACGTCCTCGACGTAGACGTATAGCGAGCTGTCCAAGCCGCCGCCCTCCCACGAAGTCGGTCAGACTCTAACGCGGCTTGTAGGCCACGAAGTCGATCTCGACGAGGATGTCCATCAGGTCCGAGCCGACGGTCGTGCGAACCGGGTACGGGCGGGTGAAATACGACTTGTACACCTCGTTGTAGGCGGCGAAGTCACGCTTGAGGTGCTCCAGGTGCACGGTCGACTTCACCACGTCGTCGAAGCCCAGCCCGTGGGCCGCGAGGATCGCGCCGAGGTTGCGCATCACCTGGTGGGTCTGCTCGGCCACGTCGGTCCCGACGACCTCGCCGGTCTCGGGGCTGAGCGGCCCCATGCCCGAGGTGTAGACGAAGTCGCCGACCACGAGACCCTGCGAGTACGCCCCGACGGGTGCCGCGCCCTCGTTCGTCCTCAGCTCCTGCTTGTCGCTCATCTCGCCAATCCTCAGCAATCCTCAGCGATGGAAATTCAGAAAAAGGTGTTTATCAGATCGACGACGACATACTCCTCGTCGACCACCGGGATGGTCCGCCACTTGTCGAAGGCGGTGCACGGGTGGGAGATGCCGAACGACACCAGGTCGCCCGGCCGCACCGGCGAGCCCGGTGCCGGCCTCAGGAGCGTGTGCTGATCCTGGACCTTGAGCACCGTCGCGTCCGCGACGGCTCCGCGCGGGATCGGCAGCCCCTCGTCGAAGGGGGCGTCGCGCTTGCCGAACCCGACCACGGCCAGGTCGGGCTCGGGGACGCTCAGCACGTGCGCCCAGATCTCCAGCGCCGCGCGCAGTTCTCCGTCGATCCGGGTGTACGGGGTGCGCTCGCGGTAGTAGCCGTCGTCGTGGGAGACGTACGCGCCGCTGCGCAGCATCACCCTCGCCTGGCAGGCGGCGAGCTCGCGGCCGAT
>NZ_JBEZEL010000027.1:0-107024 GCF_040648855.1 Streptosporangium sp. NPDC049078 | reverse complement strand
ACTGGCTTTTAACACACTGTTGAGTTCTCAAGAAACGGACGCGTACACCATCACCCTGACCCGACCAACCGGTCCGGCAGAACTCCGGGGCGTTCCATTTCGTATTTCAACCGTACAAGCCTATCAAGATTGTGTCAAATTGCTGACCGGCAGCCGTATTGTCACAAAACCTGTAAACTCGCTAGGATTCTCTCCGCCTCGCTCTCGAGGCAACCCACCGAACCAACCCTGCCATCCAGGACACAGCGAACTCAACCGGTTTTCCGGTGACCTACGCGGAGTCCGAACGCTCAGGTTCGTTCAGGTGGAGTGGCCCTGGGCCCGTCCGCCGATCGGCGTCCGGCTCGCTCCGGGGCATTGAAAAGATTATGCGCCCTTCGAAGCATCGTCAAATCAGCTGCTTCCAACAAAACCGCAGGTCAGCGCGGTTGCTTAGGAAAACCAGGAGCGTTCGCTACCGGAACGTTACTCAACAAGACGGCCGGTATCCCGGCCGGAGCCGGACGCCGACCGCTCGAGATCTTCCGCGTTGACCTGACCAAAGGCCAAAAACCAACAAAGACCGGGACAACGCGGAAGATCCACATCACACCAGTGCGCGGATGTGCGGAGGAAAAGTCAGGGCGCGAGGATCTCGACGCCGCCGACGGAACGCTTGCCACGGCGCAGCACCAGGAAGCGTCCGTGGAGCAGATCATCGGCGGACGGCACGTACGCCTCGTCGGTGACCTTGACGTTGTTGAGGTAGGCGCCCCCCTCCTTCACCGCTCGGCGCGCCTCCGACTTCGACTTGACCAGGCCACTCTCGGCGAGCAGGTCGACGAAGGACGCCCCCAGGGTGGGGACCTCCGCACGCGGCACCTCGGCGAGGGCCTCCCCCAGCGTGCGCGCCGGCAGCTCCTGCAGGGAGCCCTGGCCGAACAGGGCCGCCGAGGCGGCGATCACCGCGGCGCACTCGTCGGCACCGTGCAGCAGCGTGGTGAACTCCTCGGCGAGCGCCCGCTGCGCCTCGCGCCCGGCGGGCCGCTCGGCGGCGGCCTTCTCCAGCCCTTCGATCTCCTCACGGGACCGGAAGCTGTAGATCTTGAGGAATTTCACCACGTCACGGTCGTCCGCGTTCAGCCAGAACTGGTAGAACGCGTACGGGGAGGTCATCTCCGGGTTGAGCCAGACCGCGCCGCCTGCCGTCTTGCCGAACTTGGTCCCGTCGGCCTTGGTGATCAACGGCACGGTGAGGGCGTGCACGTGGCTGCCTGTCACCCGGCGGATGAGGTCGGTTCCCGCCGTGATGTTGCCCCACTGGTCGCTGCCACCGATCTGGAGCGTGCAGCCGTGGCGTCTGTTCAGCTCCAGGTAGTCGTTGGCCTGCAGGATCTGGTAGCTGAACTCGGTGTAGCTGAGCCCTTCTCCGCCCAGTCGGGCCGAGACCGACTCTCGGGCGAGCATCCGGTTGACCGGGAAGTGCTTGCCGACGTCGCGCAGGAAGTCGATCGCGGACATGCCCTCGGTCCAGTCGAGGTTGCTGACGAGGATCCCGGTCTTCTCGTCCGAGAAGTCAAGGAACTTCTCCACCTGGACGCGGATCCGCGCCACCCATTCGGCCACGACGTCGGAGGAGTTGAGCGAGCGCTCGGTGCTCCGTCCGCTGGGGTCGCCGATCAGGCCCGTCGCGCCGCCGACCAGGCCGATGGCCCGGTGGCCCGCCCGCTGGAGGCGGGTGAGGGTGAGCAGCGGGACCAGATTGCCGACGTGCAGGGAGGGTGCGGTCGGGTCGAAGCCGCAATAGACCGTGATCGGACCCTCGGCCATCGCCGCGCGCAGGGCGTCGATGTCGGTGGACTGCGCGATCAGGCCGCGCCAGGCGAGGTCATCCAGAATGTCGGTCACGATCCTTGCTTTCCAATGCTCGAAGGGACATTTAGCGCTCTCGTACACCCTGCCCGATCACGGCACCACCGCGCCACTCGAAACCCTTCTCGCGCCCAGGAC
Source organism: Streptosporangium sp. NPDC049078 (assembly GCF_040648855.1). Classification (NCBI taxonomy): domain Bacteria; kingdom Bacillati; phylum Actinomycetota; class Actinomycetes; order Streptosporangiales; family Streptosporangiaceae; genus Streptosporangium; species Streptosporangium sp. NPDC049078. The sequence goes on along the minus strand of NZ_JBEZEL010000027.1, from coordinate 105,035 downwards.
AGCCGGGAGAAAGATCGGCAGGGGAGAGCATGCGCGGCCTACCGGCGGCGCGGGACATGCGGGCGGTGGGGTGAGACCGTGGGCTCACCGTCGATCCAGAAGCGCCACGGCGTCTCCTTTCCTGACGATACGCCGGTGCGTGGCCCCGACAGGATGGATGGCGCCTTGGCAGGTTCGCCCTCGATCACGGACAGTGATCCCGGGGCGCAGGCGTCGAGCCCGTTGTGCTCGCGGGTGAATCCGAGCGCCACCGCCAGTCGCGCCGGCCCCCTGGCGAGATCGACCTCCCTGACGGGCTTGGTGCTTCCCGCGCTCCGGCGGGCCAGGGCGGTCTCCACGCCGGAGATCACCTCTCCGGCCCGCAGCAGCACACCGGAGCCGATCATCTCGGGGAGGCACGTGAGGTTGGCGCAGAAGTGCATACCGTATGTGAAATAGACGTACAGGTGACCCGGTGGGCCGAACATCACCGCGTTACGTGGCGTCCGGCCCCGGTAGGTGTGCGACGCGGGATCCTCACCCGGCAGCCCGTAGGCCTCTACCTCGGTGAGACGCAACGCGACCTGTCCGTGTACGAGCACCCGTCCCAGCAGGTCGGGGGCGACCTCGTGGGCGGGCCGGTCGAAGAAGCCGCGGGCCAGCGGCGTGTCGGACCGGTCCTCGCCCCGCATCAGCTTCCGCTCGCCCAGGCGGCCTGAGCGTCGACGATCTCCCGCAGCGCGATGAGCTGGTCGCGGACCCGGTCGGGTGCCGTACCGCCGTGCGCCTTGCGGGCCGCCAGGGCGCCGGGCACCGAGAGGACCTCACGCGAGTCGGGCGTGAAGTGCGGCGAGACCTTGGCCAGCTCCTCGTCGGTGAGCTCGCCGAAGTCCTTGTCGTTGACCTGGCACCAGACGACCAGGTGCCCGACCGCCTCGTGAGCCTCGCGGAAGGCGACCCCCCTGCGGACCAGCAGCTCGGCCAGGTCGGTGGCGAGCGCGAACCCGTCGGGGGCCGAGGCCTCCAGCTTGGCGGTGTTGACGCGCATGGTCGCGACGAGTCCGGCCATCGCAGGAAGGACCAGCAGCAGGCTGTCGACGGAGTCGAACACCGGCTCCTTGTCCTCCTGCAGGTCGCGGTTGTAGGTCAGCGGCAGGCCCTTGAGGGTCGTCAGCAGCGCCATGAGGTTGCCGATGAGACGGCCGCTCTTGCCTCGGGCCAGCTCGGCCACGTCGGGGTTCTTCTTCTGCGGCATGATCGACGAGCCGGTGGAGTAGGCGTCGTCCATCTCGATCCAGCGGAACTCCTGCGAGGCCCACAGGACGATCTCCTCGCCCAGCCGCGACAGGTGCACGCCGATCATCGCCGCGTCGAACAGGAACTCGGCGGCGAAGTCGCGGTCGGCGACCGCGTCCATCGAGTTGGGCGCGGCGGAGTCGAAACCGAGCTCTCCGGCCACGGCCCGGGGGTCGAGCGGCAGGGAGGACCCGGCCAGCGCCCCCGCTCCCAGCGGGGAGACGGCTGCGCGCCTGTCCCAGTCGCGCAGGCGATCGATGTCGCGGGCGAAGGCGTGCACGTGCGCCAGGAGCTGGTGGCCGAAGGAGACCGGCTGCGCGTGCTGCAGGTGGGTCATACCGGGGGCCGCGGTCTCCGCGTGCTCCTCGGCCTGGCTCATCAGCGCGGTCTCCAGCTCCACCAGCCTGGACACGATGTGCCTGACGTGGTCGCGGAGGTAGAGCCGTAGGTCGGTGGCGACCTGGTCGTTGCGACTGCGACCGGCCCGGAGCTTGCCTCCGAGTGTGCCGAGGCGTTCCAGCAGGCCGCGCTCCAGTGCGGTGTGGACGTCCTCGTCGGCGACGGTCGGCCGGAACTCGCCCGCCTTGCAGGCGCGCTCCAGGTCGTCCAGGGCGCCGATCATGCGCGCCAGCTCGTCGTCGCTCAGCAGGTTCGCGCGGTGCAGCACCCTGGCGTGCGCGCGCGAGGCCATCAGGTCGTACGGCACCAACCGCCAGTCGAAGTGCACGCTCACCGAGAGCCTGGTCAGCGCGTCGGCCGGACCTCCTTCGAACCGGCCGCCCCAGAGCCGCATGGGCTTGCCACCATCAGTCACCGTTGTTCTCCCTCCCAGTTCAATCCGCGACCTTAGCCCAATCGGACCGGTCGGGCGTCACGGGCGGAGGCAATCTTGGAGGGCAGGCTCCACAGCTCGACGAATCCCCTGGCGAGGGACTGGTCGAAGGTGTCGCCGGTGTCGTAGGTGGCGAGGTTGAAGTCGTACAGCGATGCCTCGGAGCGGCGCCCGGTCACGGTGGCCCGGCCGCCGTGCAGGGTCATCCTGATCTCGCCGGTGACGTGCTCCTGTGCCTCGGCGATGAAGGTGTCGAGGGCCTTCTTGAGCGGGGAGAACCAGAGGCCGTCGTAGACGAGTTCGCCCCAGCGCTGGTCCACCGACCGCTTGAAGCGGGCGAGGTCGCGTTCGACGGTGACGTTCTCCAGCTCCATGTGGGCGGTGATCAGGGCGATGGCGCCCGGCGCCTCGTAGACCTCTCGGGACTTGATGCCGACGAGCCGGTCCTCGACCATGTCGAGGCGGCCGACGCCCTGGGCGCCCGCGCGGCGGTTGAGCTCCTCGATGATCCGGAACGGGGTGAGGTGACGCCCGTCCAGCGCCACGGGGACGCCCTTGACGAAGCTGATGATGACCTCGTCCGCGTCGCGCGGCTGTGCCGGGTCGGCGGTGTAGGCGTAGATGTCCTCGATCGGGCCGTTCCAGATGTCCTCGAGGAAGCCGGTCTCGATGGCCCTGCCCCAGATGTTCTGGTCGATGGAGTACGGGTTCTTGCTGGACGTCTCGATCGGCAGGTTCTTCTTCTCGGCGTAGGCGATCGCCTTGTCCCGGGTCCACGCGTAGTCGCGGGCGGGGGCGATGACCTTGAGCTCGGGGTACAGGGCGGCCAGGCCGGCCTCGAAGCGGACCTGGTCGTTACCCTTGCCGGTGCAGCCGTGCGAGACGTGCGTGCCGCCGAACTCCTTCGCCGCCGCGGCCAGGTGCTTGACGATCAGCGGCCGCGACAGGGCGGAGACCAGGGGGTAGCGGTCCATGTAGAGGGCGTTGGCCTGCAGGGCGGGCACGCAGAAGTCGGTGGCGAACTCCTCGCGGGCGTCCACGACGACGGACTCCACGGCGCCGCAGTCGATGGCGCGCTTGCGGATGACCTCCATGTCCTCGCCGCCCTGACCGACGTCCACGGCGACCGCGACGACCTCGGCACCGGTCTTCTCGGCGAGGAAGGGAATGGCGACGGAGGTGTCGAGTCCTCCGGAGAACGCGAGTACGACCCGGTCGGTCATGATGGATATCTCCAAGATCTTGTTGGCACAGGAGTCAGATGTTGCCAGGGATGACCGCCTGAGCAGGCTAAATACGTCGGTCGGCGTGCCGCAGCAATCCCTCGGCGACAGCTGCCCCGCCCATCGGGTCGCGGCTGATGACGAGAATCGTGTCGTCTCCCGCGACGGTGCCCAGGATGGACTCCCAGTCGGCGTGGTCGATGGCGGAGGCGAGGAACTGCGCGGCGCCCGGCGGCGTACGGACGATGACCAGGTTGGCGGAGGCCTCGGCGGAGACGAGGAGTTCCTCCGCGAACCTGCTGAGCCTGGCGGCGGGTGACTCTCCGGTGCCGAGCCTGGCGAGCCCTATCCGGCCGCCGCCCTCCCCTGGCAGGGCGTAGACCAGGGAGCCGTCCTCGGCGCGCAGCTTGAGCGCGCCGAGTTCGTCCAGGTCGCGGGAGAGGGTGGCCTGGGTGACCTCGACACCGCTCTCCAGCAGGAGTTTGGCCAGTTCGGGCTGGGATCTGACCGGTTGCCGCTGCAGGAGGTCGGCGATCCGTGCCTGGCGGGCGACCTTGGTCATCGGGATCGTCACGCGGATCACCCGCCTCCGCGCGTGTCATCCGCGGGGTCGGCGTTCCGGGACCCGTCGCGGCCCGCCATCGAGACCAGCCAGTACAGCAGGGCCTTCTGGGCGTGCAGCCGGTTTTCCGCCTGGTCCCACACCAGGCTCCGCGGGCCGTCGAGGACCTCGGCGGAGATCTCCAGGTCGCGGTAGGCGGGCAGGCAGTGCAGGACGACGGCGCCGGGGGCGGCCCGGCTCATCAGCGCGGCGTTGACCTGGTACGGCATGAGGTCGGCGATCCGCTGTTCCTTGCCGTCCTGGCCCATGGAGACCCAGGTGTCGGTGGCGATCACGTCCGCGCCCGCGGCGGCCTCGGCCGGGTCGGCGAGGACGGCGACGGATCCGCCGGTCTCGGCGGCGACCTCGTCGGCCCGCCGGAGGATCTCGGCGTCCGGCAGGTATCCGGCGGGGGTGGCGATCCGCACGTGCATGCCGGCGACGGCCCCGCCGAGCAGGTAGGAGTGGGCCATGTTGTTGGCCCCGTCTCCGAAGTAGGCCAGGGTGAGCCCCGCCGTCCTGCCGAAGTGCTCCCGCACGGTCTGCAGGTCGGCGAGGATCTGGCAGGGGTGGAACTCGTCGGTGAGTGCGTTGACCACCGGCACCGAGGACGCCGAGGCCATGGCCTCGATCCTCTCCTGGCCCGAGGTGCGCCACACGATCGCGCCCACCTGGCGTTCCAGGACTCGGGCGGTGTCCTCGATCGACTCGCCCCGGCCCATCTGGGAGGATCCGGCGTCGAGGATGAGGGGGAGCCCGCCGAGCTCGCCGATACCGACCGCGAAGGAGACGCGGGTGCGGGTGGAGTGCTTGTCGAAGAGGACGGCGACGGTCTGCGGGCCCTCGAAGGGGCGGTAGGCGTAGCGGTCCTTCTTCACGGCCTCGGCCAGGTCGAGCACCTGGGCCTGCTCTGCGGGCGAGAGGTCGTCGTCCCTCAGGAAGTGCCTGACGTGCGCCTGTCCGGCGAGGTTACTGGGCATCTGCGGCCTCGTCGAGGATGGCGGGAAGGGCGGCCACGAAGGTCGCGACCTGGGCGGATGTGATCACCAGCGGGGGCGCGAGCCTTACCGCGTCGGGCTGGAGGGCGTTGACCAGGAAGCCCGCGCGCTGCGCGGCGGCCTGGACCTGGGCGGAGCGGTTGTCACTCAGCACGACGGCCCGCCACAGCCCCCGGCCGCGGACACCGGCGAGCAGCGGGTGGTCGATCGCGGCGATGCCCTCCACGAGTTCGGCGCCGAGGGTGCGGACGTGCTCCAGCAGGCCGTCCCTGTCGATGGTGTCGAGGACGGCGAGCGCGGCGGCGGCGGAGACGGGGTTTCCGCCGAAGGTGGAGCCGTGGTCTCCCTGGGCGAGGACGGCGGCCGCCGCGCCGAAGCCGACGCAGGCGCCGATCGGCATGCCGCCGCCGAGGCCCTTGGCCAGGGTGAGCACGTCGGGCAGGATGCCCTCGTGCTGGTGGGCGAACCAGTGCCCGGTGCGGCCGATCGCCGACTGGATCTCGTCGGCGACGAGCAGCGCGCCGGTGGCGTCGCAGATCTCCCTCGCGGCCGTGAAGTAGCCCTCGGGCGGGGGCACGACGCCCGCTTCGCCCTGGGTGGGTTCGAGGAAGACCGCCGCGCACTCGCCGGTGACCGCGTTCTTGAGCGCGTCCGCGTCACCGTAGGGGACGAAGCGGACATCGATCGAGAACGGGCCGAACTGGTCGCGGATCGAGGGCTTGCCGGTCAGGGCGAGCGCGCCGAGAGTACGGCCGTGGAAGGCGTTCTCCGCGGCCACGAAGTAGGTGCGGCCGTTCGACTTGCCGTACTTGAGGGAGAGCTTCAGCGCGGCCTCGTTGGCCTCGGTACCGGAGTTGCTGAGGAACACCTTGGCCGGGGCTTTGAGCAGGCCGAGCAGACGCTCGGCGAGCAGCACCTCGGGCTCGTGCAGGAAGAGGTTGCTGGTGTGGGCGAGCGTGGCGACCTGGCGGGAGACGGCCTCCACCAGCGCGGGATGGGCGTGGCCGAGCGAGCTGACCGCGATGCCGCCGATCAGGTCGAGATACTCGCGGCCGTCGACGTCCCAGACCCTCGCGCCCTCGCCTCGGGCCAGCGCCAACGGGGGCACGCCGTAGTTGGCCATGAAGGCGGCCTCGAAGCGCCTGGCGAGCGCCTCTCCGGCGGGGCTTTCCTGCGTGCTCACTCGTCGTTCCCCTTCAGCTGGGCGGGGGCCTCGGGCCGCCGCCTGACCGGCTCCGGCGCGGCCGCCGCCTCGGCGGCGTCCGGCAGCACCATGGTTCCTATGCCCTCGTCGGTGAAGATCTCCAGCAGCACCGAGTGGGGCACCCTGCCGTCGAGCACATGGGCCCGTGGCACGCCGCCCTGGACGGCGGTCAGGCACGCCTCCATCTTGGGGATCATGCCGCTGGACAGACTCGGCAGGAGCTTCTCCAGCTCGGTGGCGGACAGCTGCTCGATGATCTCGTTCTCGTCGGTGCCGGGGCGCCAGTCGCGGTACAGGCCCTCGACGTCGGTCAGGACGATCAGCTTGGAGGCCTGGAGCGCCACGGCGAGCGCGGCGGCGGCGGTGTCGGCGTTGACGTTGTAGACGGTGCCGTCGTCGCTGCGCGCGACCGAGGAGATCACCGGGATCCGTCCGTCGTCCAGCAGCGCCCGCACGGCTCCGGCCTCGACCTTGACGATGTCGCCGACCTGGCCGATGTCGACGCCGACGCCGTCGACGACGGCGTGCTTGCGTACGGCGGTGAACAGGTGGGCGTCCTCGCCCGACATGCCGATCGCGAACGGCCCGTGCCGGTTGATCAGGCCGACCACGTCGCGGTTGACCTGGCCGACGAGGACCATCCTGACGACCTGCATGGCCTCGGGGGTGGTGACCCTGAGCCCCGCGGTGAAGGTGGACTCGATGCCGAGGAGGTCGAGCTGGGCGTTGATCTGCGGCCCTCCCCCGTGCACGATCACCGGCTTGAGCCCGGCGTAGCGCAGGAAGACGACGTCGGCGGCGAACTTCTCGCGAAGGTGCTCCTCGGTCATCGCGTTGCCGCCGTACTTGATGACGACGGTCGCGCCGTGGAAACTCGCGAGCCAGGGCAGGGCCTCGATCAGCGTGGTGGCCTTCGTCAGTGCCTCGGCGCGCCTCATGTGGAGTACGCCGAGTTCTCGTGGACGTACTCCGCGGTGAGGTCGGTGGTGTGGATCGTCGCCGAATGCGGTCCCGCCGACAGGTCGATGGTGATCGTCACCTCGCGCGGGGTGAGGTCGACCTTGGAGCGGTCGTCGCCCGCGGCGCCGCCCCTGCAGATCCAGATGCCGTTCATCGCCACGTTGAGCCTGTCGGGTTCGAACACGGCGTCGGTGGTGCCGACGGCCGACAGCACCCGGCCCCAGTTGGGGTCCTCGCCGTAGATGGCGCACTTGAAGAGGTTGGAGCGGGAAACGGCGCGGCCGACGGTGACCGCGTCGTCCTCGGAGGCGGCTCCGACGACCTCGATGGCGATCGCCTTGGAGGCGCCCTCGGCGTCCATCAGCAGCTGGCGGGCGAGGTCGGCGCAGACGGCGAGAAGCACCTGCTCGAACTCGGCAAGGTCGGGAACGACCCCGGAGGCGCCGCTGGCCAGGAGCAGCACGGTGTCGTTGGTGGACATGCAGCCGTCGGCGTCGAGGCGGTCGAAGGTGACCCGCGTCACCTTACGGAGCACCTCGTCGAGGTGCTCGGCGGGCAGGTCCGCGTCGGTGGTGATCACCGACAGCATGGTGGCGAGGCCGGGGGCGAGCATGCCCGCGCCCTTCGCCATGCCACCGACCATGTAGCCGCCCTCGCCTTTTCTGAAGGAGATCTTCGAGACGGTGTCGGTGGTGCGGATGGCGTCGGCGGCGGCCAGGCCACCGTCCCTGGCGAGCTGGGAGACCGCGAGGTCGACCCCGGCCAGCAGCGAGTCCATCGGCAGCCGCTCGCCGATCAGGCCGGTGGAACAGACCGCGATCTCCCCCGCCGAGTCTCCCAGTGCTTCGGCGACCTTCTCCGCGGTGGCGTGGGTGTCCTGGAAGCCGAGCGGCCCGGTGCAGGCGTTGGCGCCGCCGGAGTTGAGGACGACGGCGTGGACCCGGCCTCCGGCCAGCACCTGGGCGGACCACAGGACCGGCGCGGCCTTCACCCGGTTGCTGGTGAAGACCCCGGCCGCGGCGCGCGAGGGGCCGTCGTTGACGATCAGTGCCAGGTCGCGGTCGGCGCTGGACTTGATCCCGGCGTCGACACCCGACGCCCGGAAGCCGAGAGGTGCGGTCACGCTCATGGGGCGACTCCATTGAGAGGTAGGCCGAACTCTTCCGGCAGGCCGAGGGCGAGATTGGCGCTCTGGATCGCGCCTCCGGCCGTGCCCTTGGTGAGGTTGTCGATGGCGACGACGGCGACGACGCGGCCCGCGCGCTCGTCCAGGACGACCTGGAGAGCGGCGGTGTTGGCGCCGAGGGTCATCGAGGTCGCGGGCCACTGCCCCTCGGGGAGCAGCCGCAGGAACGGTTCGTCCTTGGTGGCGGTCTCGTACGCCTCGCGCAGGACCGCCGAGGTGAGGCCGGGCCTGGCGGGGGCGGTGCAGGTGGCGAGGATGCCGCGGCTCATCGGTGCCAGCACGGGGGTGAAGGAGACGGTGACCGGCTCACCCGCCAGGGGGGAGAGGTTCTGCTCCATCTCCGGGGTGTGCCGGTGGACGCCGCCGACACCGTACGCGCTGGCGGAGCCCATCACCTCGCTGCCCAGGAGGTTCGGCTTGGGCGCCCTGCCGGCCCCGCTGGTGCCGCTGGCGGCGACCACCACCACGTCGGGTCCGACGAGTCCGGCGGCGAAGGCGGGGAACATGGCCAGGGTGACGGCCGTCGGGTAGCACCCCGGCACGGCGATCCTCCGGGTGGCGCGCAGCTCCTCGCGTCGCCCCGGCAGCTCGGGCAGCCCGTAGGGCCAGGTGCCCGCGTGGACGCCACCGTAGAAGTGCTCCCAGGCGGCGGGGTCGGCGAGCCGGAAGTCGGCGCCGCAGTCGACCACGAGGGTGCCGTCGCCGAGCCGCTCGGCGACGGCGGCCGACTGCCCGTGCGGCAGGGCGAGGAAGACGAGGTCGTGGCCGCCGAGGGTCTCGGGAGTGGTCTCCAGCAGGATCCTGTCGGCCAGCGGGGCCAGGTGTGGCTGGTGGGCGCCGAGGGCGGTGCCCGCGCTTGAGGCCGCCGTCAACGCGCCGATCTCGATGCCGGGGTGGGACAGCAGCAGGCGCAGGAGCTCACCTCCGGCGTAACCGCTGGCACCCGCGATCGCCGCTCTCATCCGACCCCTCTCGGTTTCTGCATATTCATGCACTACTTCTCATGGACTTACTAGAAAGATTATGCATCTTGAAGGATTGCCATGCAAGCCCGGCGAGGGCGACGGGCTTCCAGGCTCAGAAATACCCCACCCAGGCTGAAAGATCAGAAAATCACGCTTCGCGACTTGTGAATACGGGCACGAGGCCATCGGTCATGTTTCGGCCCTGTTGCACGTACCTACCGGTCGGTATCGTGACGTTTCCGGCCCCTCGTCCTCCGGGAGTGCGAACGCATGACTGTCACCCATGACCAGCTCCAGGCCCGGCTCACCGCACCGGGGCAGCTTTTCGAGACGGAGGAGATCCTCAGCCACGGCGGGACCGTCAAAACCTGGAAGCACGCGCCCCGCGACTTCCGGGCACTTCTCGAGACGAGCAGGTTCCACGGCGACAAGGTCTTCCTGGCGTACGAGGACGAACGCATCACCTACGAGGAGCACTACCGGCTGGCCGCCACGCTCGCGCGACGCCTGGTGGACGACTACGGCGTGGTCAAGGGCGACCGGGTGGCCATCGCCATGCGCAACTACCCCGAATGGGTGATCGCCTTCTCGGCCGCGCTGGCCGCGGGGGCGATAGCCGTACCGCTCAACGCGTGGTGGACGCCGCAGGAGCTGGAGTACGGGCTTTCCGACTCGGGGGCCAAGGTGCTGATCGCCGACGGAGAACGGGCGGCCGGGCTCGCCGGGCCCGGCCCGGCGCTCATCGTGACCCGCGGCGAGACACCCGAGGGCGCCCGCTCCTTCGAGGACGTGCTGGGCGAGGTGGAGGCGGACGTGACGCCGCCACCGGTCGACCTCTCCCCCGAGGACCCGGCGACGATCTTCTACACCTCCGGCACCACCGGCCACCCCAAGGGCGCGCTCGGCAGCCACCGCAACCTCGGGCAGTCGCCGATGACCGTCGCCTACGGCATGTACCGGGGCGCGATCAGGGCGGGCAAGGATCCGGGTGAGACCTCGGGGCAGCGGCGGGTCACCCTGCTCACCGTGCCGCTCTTCCACGCCACCGGCTGCTTCGCGGTGCTGACCACCACCATGTTCAGCGGGGGTGGCCTGGTGCTGATGTACAAGTGGGACCCGGGCCGCGCGCTGGAGCTGATCGAGCGCGAGCGGATCACCGGTCTCACCGGCGTACCCACCAACGTGTGGCAGCTCCTGTCGCACCCCGACCTGGACAAGTACGACATCTCCAGCCTCAGCGGCCTCGGGTACGGCGGCGCCCCCGCACCGCCGAAACTGCTGGAGCGCATCACCGAGCAGCTGCCCAACCGCTCCTCCTCCAACGGGTACGGCATGACCGAGACCACCGCGCTCGCCATCAGCAACACCGGAGCCGACTACCTGGCCAAACCCGACAGCATCGGCCTGCCGATGGCCGTGGTCGAAGTGCGGATCGCCGACCCGGGCGGCCGCGAGGTGCCGGTCGGCGCGGTCGGCGAACTCTGCCTGCGCGGGCCGAACGTCATCCTGGGCTACTGGAACCGGCCCGAGGCCACCGCGGAGACCATCGTCGACGGGTGGCTGCACACCGGAGACCTCGCCAGGGTGGACGAGGAGGGGTTCGTGTTCATCGTGGACCGGGCCAAGGACATGGTCATCCGCGGCGGCGAGAACGTCTACTGCGCCGAGGTCGAGGCCGCACTGTTCGAACACCCGGCGGTCGAGGACGCCGCGGTGATAGGAATCCCTCACGAGGAACTGGGCGAGGAGGTCGGCGCGGTGCTCCGCCTGTCGTCCCCGGCGAGCGACGAGGAACTGCGGGCCTTCCTGCGCGAGCGGATCGCCCCCTTCAAGATCCCGGTCAGGTTCTGGGTGCGCGAGACGGAACTCCCCCGCAACCCCGGCGGCAAGATCCTCAAGACCCGCCTGCGCCAGGAGGTCCTCGACCTCTGACACACCGCTCCGTACCCGCAGGAGACCCGCAGGAGACCCCGGGGGGCCACATGCGGCCGGGCGTCCCGTCGTCATCGCCTTCCGCGCGCCGGAAACGGTTTTCCGACACCCCACCCCGACGGTGACCCGTTCGGAAAAATGGTTTGCCCTCGCGCAGGTCACCGTCGACACTGACTGCTCGTGCCGGAAAACGCCGATCGACCGATCAGATCCCTGCTTCGCCGTCTGGCGATGGATCTCAGCCCTCTGCGCGACTCGCGTGACTTCCGGCTGCTCTTCGGCTCCGGCGTCATCACGATGTTCGGCACCTTCCTGACACTGGTCGCGGTCCCGCTGCAGATGAAGGAGCTCACCGGCTCCTACCTGGCGGTCGGCCTGGTCAGCGTGGCCGAGTTCGTCCCGATGGTGGTGTGCGGGCTCTGGGGCGGAGCGATCGCCGACGCCCTCGACCGGCGCAAGATCATTCTCCTCACCGAGGTGGGCCTCTGCCTCACGGTCGCGATCCTGACCCTCAACGCGCTGCTGCCGAAACCACAGATCTGGGTGCTGTACGTGGTCGGCGCGCTCTCGGCCGGGCTGGGCAGCCTGCAGCGGCCCAGCCTGGAGGCGCTGCTGCCGCGCGTGGTCAGGCACGACCAGCTGACCGCGGCCGCCGCCCTCAGCGCATTCCGGTGGAACCTGGGCGCCATCGTCGCCCCGGGCCTCAGCGGCCTGATCGCGGCCTGGTTCGGCGTCGCCGCCGCGTACGGCATCAACGTCGTGACCTTCCTTGCCTCCCTGGTCCTGCTCTGGATGGTCCGGGCCCAGCCGCGCTCGGAGGACAGTCCCGAAGCCTCGATCGGTTCCCTGATCGAGGGGGTCCGCTACGCCGTGGGCCGCTCCGACCTGATGGGCACCTATCTGGTCGACATCGCCGCGATGATCTTCGCGTTCTCCACCGCGCTGTATCCGTTCCTCGCCGACGAGCTGGGCGCCCCCGAGGCTCTCGGACTCTTCTTCTCCGCCTCCGCCATCGGCTCGCTGATCGCCTCGGTCACCTCCGGATGGACCGCGCACGTGCACCGGCACGGCCTCGGCGTGATCGTCGCGGCGGCCGTATGGGGGGTGGCGGTGGCGCTGGCGGCGCTGATGCCCAACGTCTGGGGCATCTTCGCCTTCCTGGCCGTGGCCGGAGCCGCCGACATGATCAGCGGTGTCTTCCGCTCGACCATCTGGAACCAGACCATCCCCGACGAGTTCCGCGGCCGTCTGGCGGGGATCGAGCTGCTCTCCTACACCAGCGGCCCGATGCTCGGCAACGCCAGGGCGGGCCTGATGGCCCAGCTCGGCGGCACCCGCTTCTCCCTGGGCGCCGGCGGGCTGCTGTGCGTCGGCGCGGTGGCCGCGATGGCCGCACTGCTGCCGAGGTTCCGCACCTATGACGCCCGCACCGACGAACACGCGGTCAGGGAGCGCGCCCGCCGCGAGGAGGCCGCCCGCGTCTGAGACGGGCACCGGCGAACATCCTCACGGAACGCAATCCCATTGCTACTGTGAGACCATGACGGTCGACGTTCGGAGCCCTGAGATGACGGAGTCCTCACTGCCCGACTGGGCCTTCCCCCCGCCGGAGGGGTTCGTCGCAGAGGATCTCGATCGCATTCCGCAATTGCCCGCACACACAGAGTTAATTGATGGAAGCCTGGTCTTCGTGAGTCCTCAGGCTTCTTTTCACACGCGCACCATGTATCTCCTGGAGACGGGTCTTAACAGGACCATTCCAAAAGATCTTCGAGCGCGCCGGGAGATGAGCGTCGTCCTGGGCGAGCGGCAACGGCCCGAGCCCGACATCAGCGTCATCCATGCCTCCGCCGAGCACAGCTCGGAGCAGACCTTCTACCGGGCCGATGACGTCGTGCTGGTGGTGGAGGTCATCTCCCCCGACTCCAAGGAGCGCGACCGCGACCGCAAGCCGACGCTGTACGCAGAGGCGGGCATCGCGCACTTCTGGCTGGTCGAGAACCAGTCGGGAAAGCCCGCCGTCTACGTCTACGAGCTCGACCCGGTCGCCAAGTCCTACGTTCTCACCGGCATCCACCACGACCAGCTCAAGATCTCGGCGCCGTTCGACATCGACATCGACCTGACGGAGATCGACCGGCGCTAAGGTCCCGCCCCGCGCGCCCCGCACACCACCCGAGGCAGGCTTCAGCGCACCGGCCAGACGTCCCCCGGTGCTGGCCTCTCCAGGCGGGAGCCCACCGGGCGGGCCGCGTCCCACCAGCGCCTCACCCGCTCTCGAGCCAGCCCTCGTACCTCTCGGCCAGCGCCTCCAGCCGGGTAAACCCCTCCGGCGACAGCGCGCCGGAAGGGTCTTCGATAACCACCAGCCACTGAGCGTCCTCGGCGTCGTCCTCGCCCGCGAGGGTCTCCCTCACCACCTCGGGCACCCCGATCCCCGGGAACTCCACAGCCACGATCTCGGCGACCTCCTCGGCGTCGTCACGCTCGGCGAACACCAGCAGATGCCTCATCACCCCTCCTCCCGGACAAAGCTCTTCTCCGCTCCGGCAGGCGATCCGCCCCAATCGACCGGCATACGCCATCACCTCCCAGGAAACGGACATCCCAGCCCGGTACGGCGAAGAGGGGCCCGGGGCACGCCCCGAGCCCCCCGGTGAACCGGTCAGGCTCCGCGCTGTCGCGCCCCGGTGCGCTCCGCCGCCAGAGCCACGGCCGCGTCACGGGCCGCGGTGGTCTCCTCCACGGTGAGCGTCCGGTCGGACGCCCGGAAGCGCAGCGAGTAGGCGAGGGACTTTCCGCCCTCGCCGACCTGGGCGCCGGTGTAGACGTCGAACAGCCGGATCGACTCCAGCAGCGGGCCCGCGCCCTCGCGCAGCGCCGCCTCCACCGCGGCCACCGGGGTCGCCGCGTCGACGATGAGCGCGACGTCCTGGCTCGCGACGGGGTAGGCGGAGATCGCCGGAGCCTGCGGCGAACCGGCGGCGAGCGACTCCAGCCGGGTCAGCTCCAGCTCCATCGCGCAGGTGCGCGGCGGCAGGCCGTACGCCTCGACGACGCGCGGGTGCAGCTCACCGGCGTGACCGACGAGCACGTCACCGGCGTACAGCGCGGCGCAACGACCAGGGTGCCAGGGTTCGTGCCGGTCCGCGCGGACCTCAAGGGTGACGCCGGCCTCCGCAGCCACCACGCGGGCCGCCTCGACGGCGTCCGCCCAGCCGGCCGGGCGTCCCTTGCCCCACCAGCCGGACGGCTCGAACTCCCCGGCCAGCACGACCCCGACCCGAAGCGGCTGGGCGGGCAGCGCGGACTCGATCGAGGCGAGCTCCTCCGGGCTCGGCCTGCGGTCGACGCCCAGCACGGGAGCGACGGAGGGCACGTCGGACGAGGGCCGGTAGACCAGACCCGCCTCGAACAGCGCCACGTCGCCGAACCCCCGGCCCACGTTGCGTACCAGCGTCTTGAGCAGGCCGGGCAGCAGGGTCGTCCGCATCAGCGGCTCGTCCTCGCTGAGCGGGTTGGCCAGCCTTACGGCCACGCGGCGCGCGTCGTCGGCGGGCAGCTGCAGGTTGTCCAGATCGTGCTCCCCGGTGAAGGGGTAGGCGAGGATCTCGACGTATCCCGCGGCGGCCAGGGCGCGGCCCACCCTGCGGCGCAGGCGCTGGCTCTCACTGAGACCGGCGCCCGCGGGGGCGGCGGGCAGGATCGAGGGCAGGTTCTCGTAGCCCTCCAGCCTGATGACCTCCTCGGCGAGGTCGTTCGGGTCGGTCAGGTCGGGCCGCCACGAGGGTGGGGTGACCGCCAGCATGTCGTCACCGGTGACCGCGAGTTTCGCGGCGATTCCGGCGGAGGCCGGGTCGCCCGTGGCGGCGGTGCCGCCTGCCGTGCCACTCGTCACCGATCCGGTCGCGGTGGCGGAGCTCTCCACCGTGCAGCCGACCTGCTCCAGGCGGCGGATCACCGTCTCGCGGTCGTAGGCGGTGCCCGCGACCCTGCCCGGGTAGCCGCTCGGGACGGCGATGTGGACCGGTTCGACCTCCACCTCGGCGTGGGTGACGCCCGGCTGGATCGTACCGCCGCCGAGCTCGGCCAGCAGCTCGGCCGCACGCCAGGAGGCGTACAGCGGTAGCTCCCTGTCGACGCCCCGCTCGAAGCGCTTGGATGCCTCGCTCACCAGGTTGTGCCGGCGCGACATGCGCGCGGTGCCGCTGGCGGAGAAGTGGGCCGCCTCGATCACGATGTCGGTGGAGGTGTCGGAGATCTCGGTGTGCAGGCCGCCCATGGTGCCGGCCATCGAGATCGCGCCCGACCCGTCGGTGATCAGGATGTCGTCCGGGTGGAGCTTTCGGACCACGTGGTCCAGCGTCTCCAGCGTCTCGTCCGGCTCGGCCCTGCGCACCACGATCTCGCCGGTCAGCTTGGCCGCGTCGAAGGCGTGCAGCGGCTGGCCCATCTCCAGCATGACGTAGTTGGTGACGTCGACGGCGAGCGAGACCGGGCGCATACCGGCACGGGAGAGCCGGGCGCGCATCCACAGAGGACTCGGCGCCGACGGGTCGAACCCACGGATCTCGCGAAGCACGAAGCGGTCGCAGGCCGACGGGTCGGCGATCGAGGCCGGATAGGACGGGGCCGACGCGGCGGGCGGGGAGACGTCGGCGGGGTCGATGAACGCCGAGTCGAAGGCGGTGGCGGCCTCGCGGGCCACACCCCTGATCGAGAGGGCGTAGCCGATGTCCGGAGTGATCTCCAGCTCGAGCACGTCGTCACGCAGGCCGAGCAGCTCGACCACGTCCGCGCCGATCGGGGTGCCGGCGGGCAGCACGAGGATGCCGGGTGAGGAGTCGGCCATGCCGAGCTCCGCCTCCGAGCAGATCATGCCGTCGGACAGGCGCCCATAGGTCTTGCGCGAGGCGATCTCGAATCCGCCGGGCAGCACGGCGCCGGGCAGCGCGACCGGAACGCGGTCGCCGGCCTCGAAGTTGGTCGCGCCGCAGACGATCTCACGTGGCGCGGCCTCGCCCACCTCGACCTGACAGTGGCGGATGGGCTTCTTGAAACCCTCCAGCGTCTCGAAGGAGATCACCTCGCCCACGACGACGTTCTTGATGTCGTGACCGTAGGAGGTGACGGATTCGAGCTTGAGACCGGCGGCGGTGAGCTTCTCGGCGATCTCGTGCGCCGTGACGGCGGGGAGATCGACATACTCCCGCAGCCATGAAAGCGGGACCTTCATCAGATCTCCATTCCGAAGGGAAGCGTGAAGCGGACGTCTCCCTCGACCATGTCGCGCATGTCCTCGACGTTGTGACGGAACATCAGGGTGCGCTCGACGCCCATGCCGAAGGCGAAGCCGCTGTAGCGGGCGGGGTCGACGCCGCAGGCGACGAGCACCCGCGGGTTGACCATGCCGCAGCCGCCCCACTCGATCCAGCCCTCCGACTTGCAGGTGCGGCAGTACGGGTTGCCCGGCAGCGCGGAGGCGCCGCGGCAGACGAAGCACTTCAGGTCCATCTCGGCGGAAGGCTCGGTGAACGGGAAGTAGTTGGGCCGGAAGCGGGTGGTGATGCCCTCACCGAACATCACCTCGGCGAACCGGTCGAGGGTGCCCTTGAGGTGGGCCATGGTCAGGCCCTCGTCGATCGCCAGCCCCTCGACCTGATGGAAGACCGGGGTGTGGGTGGCGTCGAGCTCGTCGGTGCGGAACACCTTGCCCGGCGAGATCACGTAGACCGGGAGCTCCCGGGTAAGCAGCGCGCGGATCTGGACGGGAGAGGTCTGGGTGCGCAGCACCTTGCCGGAGTCGACGGACTCCACGAAGAAGGTGTCGTGCTCCGAGCGCGCCGGGTGGTCGGGAGAGATGTTCAGCGCGTCGAAGTTGAACCACTCCCCCTCCAGCTCGGGCCCCTCCGCCACCTCGTAGCCCATCGCGACGAAGGCGTCGGCGATGCGCTCCTGAAGGGTGGTGAGCGGATGCCTGGCGCCGCGGGGGGCGCGGGTGGAGGGCAGCGTGACGTCGACGGTCTCCTCGACGAGGACCCGCTCGTCGCGCTCGGCCTCCAGCTGTGCCTGCCGCTCGGCGAGGGCGTCGGCGACCGCCCGGCGGGCGCCGCCGATGCGCTTGCCCGCCTCGGAACGGGCCGCCGGAGGCAGTGCGCCGATCTCACGGTTGGCCAGGGCGATCGGCGAGCGGTCACCGGCGTGCGCGAGGCGCACCTGCTTGAGTTCTTCGAGGTCGCGCGCCGCCTTGATGGCGTCGAGCGCTTCGGCCTGCATGCGCGCCATCTCGTCGGCGTGCAGCGGGGTCACCTCGACCGGGTCGTAGTTTGACAAGAGAGAGCTCCGAATCCAGGGCTTGAGCGGCCATGAGTCTAGTCGGGTAAGCCCACCGGGCCGACATTCGCGATCAGGCGAAGTCGGGGGTGCCGGTGGGCACCATAAATCGAAACTCGGCGCCGCCCTCGGGCCCGCGCTGCACGGAGATGGTGCCGCCGTGAGCCTCGATCAGCCCCTTGACGATGAACAGGCCGAGCCCGGTGCCGCCCCGGCGGCGGGCGTTGCCCCGCCAGAACTGCCGGAAGACGCGCGTGACCAGCTCGGGCGGGATGCCCTCCCCCTGGTCGCGGACGGACACGCTCACTCCCCATTCACTCGGCTCGACGACTATTGTCACCGTACCGCGCCCGTGCCGCACCGCGTTTTCCATCAGGTTGGCGAGCACCTGATCGATCTTGTCCTGGTCGAGCCAGGTCTCGGGCAGCTCACCGCGCACCTGGAGCACGAAGCGGTCCTCCGGCTCGCCCGCGGCCACCCGGCCCGCGATGATCCTGGAGATCCTGGCCGGGACGTCGACCACCTGGCGGTGGATCTCCAGCCGCCCCGACTCGATGCGCGACACGTCGAGCAACTCGGTGATCAGCCGGGTCACCCGGTCGGCGTCGGCGTTGACGGTCTCCAGCATGACGAGCTTCTGATCGTCGGTGAAGCGGGTCCACTTGGCCAGCAGGGTCGCGGTGAACCCCTTGACGCTGGTCAGCGGGGAGCGGAGCTCGTGGGCGACGGTGGAGACCAGGTCGGCGCGGCTGCGCTCCAGGCGGGCGCGGGCCCCGGCGTCGCGCAACGTGATGACCACCCGGACGACCGCGCCACCCCGCCTGGGCTCGCGCACCAGCCGGGCGGCCACCAGCAGCTCCTGGCCGCCGGAGGTGCGCAGCGGCAGCTCGGGCTGGCGGGCCCGGCTGGACAGGCCGCCGTAGGGGTCGAACCACTTCCACCAGTCGCGCCCGTCGTGGTCGTGGAAGGAGAACACGTCGCGCAGGTGCCGCCCCGCGGCCCGCTCGCGGGTGACGCCGGTCAGGCGGGCCGCGGACCGGTTGACGGTGAGCACGCGGCCGTCACCGTCGGTCACCACGAGGCCGTCGGGAAGCTCGTCGACGTCGATCACAGAAGCGGCCTCGGTGCTCCGCTCACCGGTGTGTTCGCCGTGCACGACCCCGCCTCCTCGACGCTACATCGCCGACAATAGCGGGTTTCTCACGCCGTACGGCAGCCTCGCCGGGCGGGCGGCGTCACCCGGGTCCGGGGCCGGTGCGCTGAGAACGGGCAGATGCGTACAGACAGACCGCGGCGGCGGTCGCGAGGTTCAGGCTCTCCGCCCGCCCGTAGATGGGAACCCGGACGACCTCGTCCGCCAGCTTCAGGATCTCCTCGGGGAGCCCCCACGCCTCGTTACCGAAGATCCAGGCCGTCGGACCTGACAGGTCCACGTCGTCCAGGGTCTGCCTGCCCGCGCCGTCGGCGGCGAGCACCCGCAGCCCGGCCTCCTTCAGGTGCTCCACCGCCCGCGTCACCGGGACGCCCGTGGTGACGGGGAGGTGGAACAGGCTGCCGGCGCTCGCCCGCACGCACTTGCCGTTGTAGGGGTCGACCGAGGCGTCGGTGAAAAGGACGGAGTCGGCGCCCGCGGCGTCGGCCGTACGCAGCACGGTGCCCGCGTTGCCGGGATCACGGACGTGGGCCAGCACCGCCACCAGGGTGGAGCCGGAGACGACGGAGGTGTCCAGAGGCACGTGCACGAAGCGGCACACGGCCAGCAACCCCTGGGGGGTGACGGTCTGGGCCAGTTCGGCCATCACCTCGCCACTGGCCCGATGGACGGGCACCCCCGCGGCGGTGGCGGCGGCGACGACGTCGGCGTGGCGCGACTCGGCCTCGGCCGTGGCGAACAGCTCCACCACGACCCCGTCCAGCGCCAGCGCCTCGCGGACCGCCTGCGGCCCCTCTGCCAGGAAGGAACGGTCGCGGTCCCTGAAGGCCCGCTTCGTCAGCCTCCGCGCGGCCTTGACCCGCGGTGACTTGATGTTGGTCAGCTCAGACCCGGCCATGCCCGTCCCCCAAGAATGCGAATGCGGCCCGCAGCGATGACGCTGCGGGCCGCACGGTCGTCAGTGCCTCGCTCAGCCGGCGACCGGCGCGTTCACGTCGGCGGGGAGCGCCTTCTTGGCGGCCTCCACCAGCGTCGCGAACGTGGCGGCGTCGTTGACCGCGAGGTCAGCGAGGATCTTGCGGTCGACCTCGATGGAGGCGAGCCGCAGGCCCTGGATGAGCCTGTTGTAGGTGATGCCGTTCTGGCGGGCAGCGGCGTTGATGCGCTGGATCCAGAGACGGCGGAAGGTGCCCTTGCGGTCCTTGCGGTCGCGGTAGGCGTACGTCATCGAGTGGAGCATCTGCTCCTTGGCCTTGCGGTACAGCCTGGATCGCTGACCCCGGTAGCCCTTCGCCCGCTCGAGAACGACCTTGCGCTTCTTCTTGGCGTTGATCGCCCGCTTCACGCGTGCCATGTGTATCTATCTCCCCGGGGGCGGTTACTTAGCGAGCAGCTTCTTGATCTTCTTGGAGTCGGCCTCGGAGAGCACGACCTCGGGCTTGAGACGACGCGTCAAGGTGGACGGCTTGTGCTCGTTGTAGTGCGCACGGTTGGCGCGGCGGCGCACAAGCTTGCCGGAACCCGTGAGCCTGAACCGCTTCTTCGCACCGCTGTGCGTCTTCATCTTCGGCATCTCAGCCGTCTCTCCCTCGATCGTGCCGATGTCCCGGGCCGGTAACCCAAGTCAAGGGCGTGCCTGACTACGAGACCGGACCCGGTCTCGGACTGATCTCGCGACTACCTGACGATCCAGGCTATGCGAGTTACTCCTGCGGAGCCGCCACCGCTCCGTTGACGGACACCTCGTCGTTGACGCGCGTCCCGTCCGCGGCCGATGACGCGTCCCCCGAAGGGTTCTCGTCATGTCGCGCCTTGGCGGCGGCCTTCTCGGCCTTGGCCTCGGCCTTCTTCTTGTGCGGCCCGATCACCATGATCATGTTTCGACCGTCCTGCTTGGGCTGGGACTCGACGAAGCCGAGCTCCGTCACGTCCTCCGCCAGCCGCTGCAGGAGCCGGAAGCCCAGCTCGGGCCGGGACTGCTCCCGCCCGCGGAACATGATGGTGACCTTGACCTTGTCGCCGGCCTTGAGGAACCGCACCACGTGACCCTTCTTGGTCTCGTAGTCGTGCGGATCGATCTTCGGCCGAAGCTTGATCTCCTTGATGATGGTGTACGCCTGGTTACGGCGCGCCTCACGTGCCTTCATCGCGGACTCGTACTTGAACTTGCCGTAGTCCATGAGCTTGCACACTGGCGGGCGAGCCGTTGCCGCGACCTCGACCAGGTCGAGGTCGGATTCTTGAGCCAGCTTCAAGGCGTCGCCAATGGAGACGATGCCCACCTGCTCGCCGTTCGGGCCGACGAGGCGGACCTCGGGCACGCGAATGCGGTCATTGATGCGGGGCTCGGCGCTGATGGGGCCTCCTAGGTTGCGATCCGCGGCCGTCCGGGAGGAGGCCGCAACATGCTCGATCGTGCCGGGAGGTCGTAGAACGCACACCCTGTCGAGGGCGTTCGAACGCAAGATGCCCCGCACGTCACGCATGCGGGGCCACATGAACTCGAAGGCTTCACGCCGTAAGCTCTGCCGGAGGTTTAACCCCGGTTGTGATCCTGACCTGTCAACCTTGCGGCCGACGAGGTGGGAGGATGACCTCCGCTTGCGCGTCCAGCAGGCACGCCGGACCGATCGAGTCGTTACTCTACCACAACAGCTCGCTCACACAGAATCATCCCGGCCCCGCGAGCGATCACTCCGCCGGGGCGGCACGCCTGACGATCTCGGCCTTACCCGCCTCGCGCATCGCCTCCACCGGCACGTCCGCGCGGCCGGTCATCATCTCGACCTGCCGGACCGCCTGGTGCAGGAGCATCGGGAAACCACCGACGACGATCCCGCCCCGCTCGGCCACGGCCGCGGCCAGGCGGGTGGGCCAGGGCGCGTAGACCACGTCGAAGAGAGCGGGAACGCCCGCCAACGTCCCGGCGAAGTCGTCGGCCACCCCGGAGGGCAGGGTCGAGACGACCAGGTCGACCTCGGTCGCGGTGTCGAGCTTGTCGAGGGTCCGCACCGACAGGTCCATGCCCAGCCGCTCGGCCACCCGGGTGGTATCCCCCGCCCTGGCGGGGTCGCGGACCACGAGGATCGCCTCGTCCAGGCCCAGTTCGCGCAGGGCGGCGAGCGCGGATGCCGCCGTCGCCCCGCCGCCCAGGACGGTCGCCGCACGTGGCGGGGCCACGCCCGCCTCGGCGAGCGCCTGGACGATGCCGTACACGTCGGTGTTGTCCCCGTGCCGGACACCGTCGCGCAGGATCACGGTGTTGGCTCCGCCCACCTGGAGCGCGAGCTCGGAGACGGTGTCGAGCAGCGGCAGCACGGCCCGCTTGAGCGGCATCGTGAGCGAGAGCCCCGCCCAGTCGCCCTCCAGGCCGGCGAGGAGGGCGGGGAGGGCTGCCTCGTCGCACTCGATCGCCTCGTAGCGCCAGTCGTGCAACCCCATGCCCTCGTAGGCGGCGCGGTGCAGGTGAGGGGAGAGCGAGTGGACGATCGGCGACCCCAGGACCGCCGCCCTCAGCACCCGTTCACCTTGTTCCTCTCGTACTCGGCCTTGAGCACGAAGAAGTCGGACTCCGCCGAGGCGAACTTGGTGACGCGCTTCGCCGGGCAGGTGGTCACGAACCAGACCCAGTCGCCCTTGGTGGGGTTGAGCGCGGCCTGGATCGCCTCGTCTCCCGGGTTGGCGATCGGGCCGGGGGGCAGCCCCAGGTGCTTGTAGGTGTTGTAGGGCGATTCGCTCTCAAGATCCTTGTGGGAGGCCTCGATGTTGTACTTGTTCAGCGCGTACATCACCGTGCTGTCCATCTCCAGCTTGCGGGGCGGGTTGCCGTCGAGCCGGTTGTAGATGACGCGGGCGACCTTGCCCATGTCCTCCTTGGTGCCCGACTCGGCCTGGACGATGCTGGCGATCGTCATGATCTCGTGCGGGGTGTGCCCGAGAGCCTTCGCCTTGCCCCGCAGGTCGTCCTTGTCGGCGGTCTGGTTGAAGCGGTCGACCATCTTGGTCAGGATCTCCGAGGCCGTCATCTTGGGCGTGATCTCGTAGGTGGCCGGGAAGGCGTATCCCTCCAGCTTGCCCCTGGAGTAGGAGGGCAGGCCGAGCTCGCGGGTGTTTCTCGCGGCCTGCTGGAACTCCCGCAGCGGCTTGCCCGTCTGCTTGGCGAGCTGCTCAAGGGTGTCGCTCACGCGCAGTCCCTCCTTGAGGGTCACCCTCTCCCTCAGCCGCTTGTCCGGGTCGAGGAGCTTGACGGCCTCGGCGGCCGCCATCTGCTTGCGCATGGTGTATTCGCCCGGTTGCAGGGAGGAGGTCTTGCCCGCGGCGGCGACGGCGTTGACGAATGCCTTCACGCTCTTCACCACCCCCTGCTCCTCCAGGGTCTGGGCGATGTCGGAGGCGCTGTCGCCGTCCTTGATCTCCACGACGACCTCACCGGTGCCCTGACCGGCATAGTCGTCGGGGGTCATCACGTCGCGGACCCAGGTGTAGCCGTAGAAGCCGGCGGCGCCGACTCCGCCGATCAGGACGATGATCGCGAGCATGGGGGCGAGGAAGCCGCCCCGGTTGCGACGACGCTTCCTGCGGCGGCCCCGGCGGCCCGAGTCGCGGCCGGAGGACGCGTTGGAACCTCGGCGCGACCGACCTTCGTCGTCGGAGCCGACCAGGAAGTCCATATCGAGATCGTTCATAGAGGCGCTGGCCAATCTCCCGCTAGAGACGGCCTGGCGTCAAGCGGGTGTGCCGAACCGAAGGAGAGCACCCGGGAGGACGTCCCGGTGCTTCGGGAGCCGTCGTCCGATCCGCGAGTGCGGGTCGCCGCCTGGGGCGGAACGGGGGGTATTCCGCCGGGCATCAACGCTTCCCGAGGTGTTTGTTCAGCTCTTCCCGGTATCTCACAAACTCACTCTCTGTGTCAGTGAATTTCGTGATTCTATGCTCCGGATCGGTAGTGACAAACCAGAACCAATCACCTTGATCTGGCTGGAGTGCCGCGATCAATGCCTGCTCCCCGGGGTTCGCGATGGGTCCTGGTGGCAGGCCCGGTTTGAGGTAGGTGTTGCAGGGAGACCTTACCTCGGTATCCCGTTGCGAGACCTCCAGGGTTCTGCGTCCCTGCGCGTACAGCACCGTGGTGTCCATCTGGAGTGGCGTCCGGGCCCTGATCCTGTTGTAGATCACTCTAGCGATCTTCGGGTAGTCCGGATCCCGCCCGCCCTCCGCCTGGACGATGCTCGCCATTGTGACGGCTTCCAAGGGAGACAACCCTTTCTTCTTCGCCCGTTTCCTCAGTTTCAGCTGAGCGGCCATCTGTTTGTAACGTTCCACCATCGCGGTGAGCACACCCGAGGCCGTCGTGGTGGGCTCGATCTCGTAGGTGGCGGGAAACAGGAAGCCCTCGGCGCTTTCCGCGTATCGGGGCAGGCCGAGCGCCCGTTCGTCGGCCGCGGCCCTGGCCAGATCGGCCCGGCGCATGCCGGTCTGGTCGGCGAGCCGGTCGAGCAGCTCCGGCAGGCGCAGCCCTTCGGAAACGGTGACCGTACGAACGATCCGCGACTCCGGTGCCACCAGCATGCCGAGCGCCGACAGCGCGTCCATGCCCCTGCGGAGCCTGAAGCGCCCCGGGGGCAGGCCGGCCGTCCTGCCCTGCTCCTCCGCCACCGCGACGAATCCCCTGGCACTCGCCACCACCCCGGCGTCGGCGAGCACCAGCCCGATCTGGGCGGCACTCGCCCCCCGGGGGATCTCGACGACGACCGCCCCCGAGCCGGGGCCCTCGAAGTCGGCGGGCACGAGACAGGAGCGGATCACGACGAAGCCGGCCGTCCCCGTGGCGACGGCGAGCACGGATGTGCCGGCCACCAGCAACCACATCGGCCGCAGGCGGTTCACCGAACGGACCCGCCGCCCGGCCTTTCGACGTCCCCTCCGCCCGGGGTGGATCCGGCGGGAACACCCGGGGGCCTGCCGGTGGCACGCTCGGCGTCCAAGGCGGCCTGGAGCAGCACGATGGCGGCCGCCTGGTCCACCACGCCACGCTGGTTCTTCGCCTTCACACCGCTGGCCCGCAGCCCCTGCTGGGCGGTGACGGTGGTCAGCCGCTCGTCGAACAACCGCACCGGTATCGGATCCAGCCGCAGCGAGATCCGGTTCGCGAAGTCGCGGGCGGCCTCCGCCGCCTGCCCCTCGCGCCCGGAGAGCGAGGTCGGCAGGCCGACCACCACCTCGACGACCTCGTACTCGGCCGCGATCTCCGCGAGCCGGTCGAGGTCGCCCTTACCGCGCCGGACGGTCTCCACCGGTGTGGCCAGCAACCCCGAGGGGTCGCTGCGTGCCACACCGATGCGGACCGATCCGACGTCGACGCCCAGCCGAATGCCGTTTCTCATCGTTTCCGTCCCCACCCCGGTGCCGGACACGGCGCGGGGGCGTCGTTCGTCGTCAGGTGAGCGTCTGCGCGATCGCCTGCTCGACGGCGGCGAGCGCCTCGCCGATCGCCTCGGGGCGCACACCGCCTCCCTGCGCGACGTCGTCCTTGCCGCCACCGCCACCTCCCAGCGCCTTCGCGGCGACGCCGACCAGACGGCCCGCCTTCAGGCCACGGCCGCGTCCCCCCTCGTTCACCGCGGCCACCACGACCGGCCGGTCACCGGGGACACCGGCCACGACGACCACCGCGGCGCGATCGCCGGGGAACCGGCCGCGCACGTCAAGCGCGAGCTTACGCAGGTCGTCGGGGGAGGTGCCATCAGGCGCGCGGTGTGTCACGACGGACACTCCGTGCAGATCGCGGGCGTTCTCCGCCATCTCCCCCGCACCGGCGAGCACCTGGGCAGAACGCAGTGCGCCCAGCTCCTTCTCGGCGGAACGCAACCGGGTGACGATGCCCTCGATGCGCTCGGGCAGCTCCTCCCTGCGGGCCTTGAGCTGCTCCGACAGCTGGGCGACGAGCACGCTCTCCCTGGCCAGGAAGCGGAAGGCGTCGAGACCGACCAGGGCCTCCACCCGGCGCACGCCCGCGCCGATCGAGGCCTCGCCCAGCACCTTGACCAGGCCCAGCTGCCCGGAGCTGGCGACGTGGGTGCCGCCGCAGAGCTCGCGGGAGTATTCGCCGACCTCGACGATGCGGACGGTGTCGCCGTACTTCTCCCCGAACAGGGCGAGGGCGCCCATCGCGCGGGCCTCCGCCTGGGAGGTGTGGAAGGCGTTGACCCGCAGGTCGTTGATGAGAACGGCGTTGACCTCGTCCTCGACGTCGCGCAGCACGCTGGGCGGCACCGCGCCCGCGGCGGTGAAGTCGAAGCGGAAGCGGCCGGGGGAGTTCTCCGAGCCGGCCTGTGCCGCGGTCTCGCCCAGCGCGTTGCGGAAGCCGCGGTGCACCAGGTGGGTGGCGGTGTGGCTGCGGGAGATGGCCCGGCGCCGCTCGACGTCGATCTCCGCCTGGGCCTGGTCGCCCACCCGGACCTCTCCGGAGCGGACCTTGCCCCGGTGCACGACGACGCCGGAGACCGGGGACTGCACGTCCACGATCTCCACCTCGGCCCCACCGGTGCGGATGACACCCTGGTCGGACAGCTGGCCGCCGCCCTCGGCGTAGAAGGGGGTGCGGTTCAGCACGACCTCGACCGCCGTGCCCGTGCCCGCCGCGGGCACGGAGACGCCGTCGACGAGGAGGCCGACGACCTCGGCCTCGGCCGTCACGTGGTCGTAGCCCAGGAACTCGACCTTGCCGGTCTTCTCCAGGAGCGTGCCGAAGATCGAGATGTCGGCGTTGCCGGTCTTCTTGGAGGCGGCGTCGGCCTTGGCGCGGTCGCGCTGCTCCTTCATCAGGCGGCGGAAGCCCTCCTCGTCGACCTGCAGCCCCTGCTCGGAGGCCATCTCCAGGGTGAGGTCGATCGGGAAGCCGTAGGTGTCGTGGAGCTGGAAGGCCTGGTCGGCCGCGAGCGTGGCCTTCCCCTTGCGCTTGGTCTCCTCGGCCGCCACGTCGAAGATCGCGGTGCCGGTGCGGAGCGTGCCCAGGAAGGACGCCTCCTCGGCGTCGATGACGCCGTGGATCTGCGGGGCGTCGGCCCTGAGCTCGGCGTACTGCTCGCCCATCACGTCGACGGTCACCGCGGTGAGCTCGTGCATGTAGCGCTCCTCGCCCGCGCCGAGCAGGCGCAGGTTGCGGATGGCGCGGCGCAGGATGCGGCGCAGCACGTAGCCCCTGCCCTCGTTGGAGGGCAGCACCCCGTCGGCGACGAGCATCACGCCGGTCCTGAC
Organism: Streptosporangium sp. NPDC049078; assembly: GCF_040648855.1. Lineage (NCBI taxonomy): Bacteria > Bacillati > Actinomycetota > Actinomycetes > Streptosporangiales > Streptosporangiaceae > Streptosporangium > Streptosporangium sp. NPDC049078. Next base: position 78,117 of record NZ_JBEZEL010000027.1, on the reverse strand, counting down.
GTGGTCGGCGACCACCCGCAGCGACACGTCGGCGCGCTCGTCGCGGCCGTAGCGCGTCTTGGTGAGGTCGGCGGCCCTGTCGAGGATCTTGTACGTGGTGTCGATCTCGTAGATGTTGTCGACGCCCTGCAGGATCGCCGCCATGCGCTCCAGGCCCATGCCCGTGTCGACGCTCTTGGCGGGCAGCTCACCGGCGATGTCGAAGTCGATCTTGCTTCGGACCGCGCTGAGCTGGTACTGCATGAAGACGTTGTTCCACACCTCCAGATAGCGGTTCTCGTCGGCGACCGGACCGCCCTCGCGCCCGTACTCGGGACCGCGGTCGTAGTAGATCTCGCTGCACGGGCCGCCGGGTCCTGGCACGCCCATGTGCCAGTAGTTGTCGGCGAGGTCGCGGCGCTGGATGCGCTCCTGCGGCACCCCCACCTTGCGCCAGATCTCGGCGGCCTCGTCGTCGTCGAGGTAGACGGTGGCCCAGAGGCGGTCCTCGGGGAAGCCGAACCCGCCCTCGGACTCGGGCCTGGTCAGCAACTCCCAGGCGAACGGGATCGCCTGCTCCTTGAAGTAGTCGCCGAAGGAGAAGTTGCCGAGCATCTGGAAGAAACTGGCGTGCCTGGTCGTCTTGCCGACCTCGTCGATGTCGAGGGTCCGCACGACCTTCTGCGCGCTGGCGGCCCGCTTGTAGGGCGGCTTCTGCTGGCCCAGGAAGTAGGGCTTGAAGGGCACCATGCCCGCGTTGACCAGAAGCAGTGTCGGGTCCTCGGCGATGAGGCTGGCCGAGGGCACGACGGTGTGCCCACGCTCCTCGAAGAAGCGCAGGAAGCGGCGGGCGATCTCTGCCGACTCCATGTCAGCGGCCATCCTTTACGTTGGAGTGATAGGAGTTTTCCACGCTGTCGAGCCCGAACCTGGAACGCAACTCGATTTCCCGCTCGGCCGCGCCTCGCAGGGCCTCCCCCGCGAGGTCACGTGCCTGCCCCAGGGCGCCGGTGGCGTTGTGCACGGCCCGCCGGGCCAGGTGGTTCGGGTGCAGTGCCTGAAGCTTACGCATGGCCCACACCGCGCCGAACGCGCCCAGCCCCATGTAGAACAACCTGCGGATCATCGCGGGCGCCTCTCCAGCGCCGGCGCGGCGAGCCTGGCGCGTCTGCGGGCGCCCAGGGCCCTGCGGACCCCGTGACCGAGAGCCGCGACCTTGATCATCGGTCCGGTGACCAGGTTCTGGGTGACGTCGCTGACCTTGGCCACGTGCCCGCTGACCTGCTTGACGTCCTTGGTGATGGCCTCGATGGCGACCAGCTGGCGGTTGGTCTCGCCGACCGCGGCCGAGACGTCCTCCAGCAGCGGCACGACGCGGTCGCCCAGCTGGGAGACCATCTTGGTCGTCTCGGTGAGCAGCCGGGCCAGCCTGACCATGACGACGGCCATGAAGGACACCAGGATCGCCCAGGCCATCGCGGCGATCAGCCCCGCGACCTCTCCTGCGGTAAGCATGTGCGGCCCCGCTCCCCTCACTGGTTCATAGGTGACCCCGGCCATGGTCGGGCGGATTGGCGAAACCCTATCGTGCCCGACATCGCTCATCCCCGCTCACCGCGCGCTCCGGAGGTGATCCTCGCGGGAGGCTACTCCCCACGGAGGAAGGCGCGAATCCTGGACCAGCGGTCGGCGAGGCCCGCCTCGGCACCGTGACGGGTGGGCTGGTAGTAGCGCCGGTCCCTGAGCTCCTCGGGGGCGTACTCCTGGCGTACCAGTCCGTGCTCGAACTCGTGGGGGTATCTGTAGCCCCTGCCGTGGCCGAGCTGCTTGGCCCCCGCGTAATGGGAGTCGCGCAGATGGTTGGGTACGTGGCCGATGTCGCCGCGCCGTACGTCCTCGGAGGCCGCGCCGATGGCGTTGATCACCGCGTTGGACTTGGGGGCCAGCGCGCAGTGGATGACGGCCTGGGCCAGGTTGAGGCGTCCCTCGGGCAGGCCGACGAACTCCACCGCCTGAGCGGCGGCCACCGCGATCTGCAGGCAGGTGGGGTCGGCCATGCCGACGTCCTCCGAGGCGAAGACGACGATCCTGCGGGCGATGAACCGGGGGTCCTCCCCCGCCTCGATCATCCGGGCGAGGTAGTGCAGCGCGGCGTCGGCGTCGGAGCCCCGCATGCTCTTGATGAAACCGCTGATCACGTCGTAGTGCTGGTCGCCCTGGCGGTCGTAGCGCACGGCCGCCTTGTCCACCGCCCGCTCCACCACCTCGACGGTGATCTCGCCGTCGGCGATCAGCGCGGCGGCCTCCAGGTAGGTGAGCGACCTGCGGGCGTCGCCGCCGGCGAGCCGCACCAGGTGCTCGGCGGCCTCGGGTGCGAGGCTCGCCCTCGCGTCCAGGCCGCGCGGGTCGGTGACCGCGCGCTCCAGCACCACCCGGATGTCGTCCTCCGACAGTGACTCCAGGGTGAGCAGCAGCGAGCGCGACAGCAGGGGCGAGATGACGGAGAAGAAGGGGTTCTCGGTGGTGGCGCCGATGAAGGTGACCCAGCGGTTCTCCACGGCGGGCAGCAGGGCGTCCTGCTGCGCCTTGTTGAAGCGGTGCACCTCGTCGACGAACAGGACGGTCTGGCGGCCGGACATGCCCAGTTCGCGCCGGGCCTGCTCGATGGCCGCGCGGACCTCCTTGACACCGGCCGAGACCGCGGAGACCTCCACGAAGCGGCGCTTGGTGACACCCGCCACCACGTAGGCGAGGGTGGTCTTGCCGGTCCCCGGAGGGCCCCAGAGGAACAGCGACATGGGCGCCTCGGCCTCGACGAGGCGGCGCAGCGGCGTGCCGGGACCCAGCAGGTGCCGCTGGCCGATCACCTCGTCCAGGCTCCGGGGGCGCATTCGCACCGCCAGGGGCTCCTGGCCGCGATGGGCCTCCTCCGCCGCCGAGTCGAACAGGCTGTCCACGTCTGAGACAGTACCGCCGCCCGGCGGGGCCTCGGCCCGCGCGGACGGCGGTGCGCCGGACTCCCCCGGCGTCACGCGACATCACGGCCCCGGCCGGCTCAGCTCCAGACCGCGACGGCCCCGCTGTGCCCGCTCCGTACCACGTAGTAGATCGTCACGACGGCCAGGACAACGGTGAGCGCCGAGAGCGCCAATTCGGCCGTGCGTCCGAACCTGTCGCGGCGCGTGACGTGGACGAGGGCGGCCGAGGCCACCCCGAGGGCGAGGGAGACGAGCAGCAGCGGGACGCTGAGGTTCGCGTGTTCGGTGATGAGCTCGGCGAGCCGTCCCCCCGCGGAGGCGAAGCGGCCCTCCTCCAGCGCCTCCCCGCTCTCCCGCGCCACGAAGACGCTCACCGGCACGACCGGGGCGAGTCCGACCACTGCCCAGGTGAGCACGGGTCGCGTGCGGGGCGCCAGGGCGTACACGGTGGCGAGCACCGCGAGGAGCGGCGTCAGGACCACTGCCGCGTGAACGACCAGGGGATGAAGAGGCAGGCCGAGGATCTCGTCGAACATGGGGGCGCTCCGCTGGTGCGTGGTTCATCATCTGCAAGTACGGATCCCACCATGAGCGGGTTATGGCGAGCGTGAAGAGGTCTCCCCTTTCTCTCCGTCCCCCTCTGATGAATTCCGCCACTTACGTCCAGCACATCTTGGGGCCGGTACTCTTTTCGCCAGCCCGTAACCATGGATCAGCAATCTTGGAGGACATAGCGGTGAGCGCCGAGGACCGCCAGAGCCGGCTGGCTCGGGAACACAAAGAGCGGCAGGCGAAGCGTGCTGCGCAGGCGACCACGTCGTCGAAGCGCAACGCCGTCATCGGAGCGGTCGCCGCGGTGGTCGTCGTCGCGGGGGGATTGTTCGCCGGGGTGACCCTTCTGGGGGGCGACGGTGACGACCCGAAGGTCAACAACGCCGCCGCCACCGGTTCGCCGTCTCCTTCGGAGACACCCGCCGCGACGCCCGAGCCGACCCCCACGGCCGCTCCGGCCAACACGAGGTGTACCTACCGCAAGGACACCAGCGGCAGTCCGATGAAGAACGTGGGCATGCCACCGGCCAGGCCGAACCTGAAGCTGAAGACCATGACGATCGCCACCAACCACGGCAATGTCGTGATCGACCTGGCGACCCAGCAGGCCCCCTGCACGGTCAACTCCTTCGCCTTCCTGGCCAAGAAGCGCTTCTTCGACAACACCAAGTGCCACCGTCTGGCCACCCCGGAGAACTCCGGCGTGAGCCTGCTGCAGTGCGGCGACCCGCAGGCCAAGGCCGACGGGAAGAACCCCACCGACGGCCAGGGCAGCTCGGGATACGTCTACGACAGCGAGAACCTCGACGGCGAGGTCTCCTACGCCAAGGGCACGGTCGCGGTGGCCCAGGCGATGGACGCGATCAACGAGAACGGCAGCCAGTTCTGGATCTCGCTGGGGGACGACACCGAGCAGGTGGAGAAGGCCTACACGCCCTTCGGCGTGGTCTCCCAGGGCATGGAGATCCTCGACGAGATCGCCAAGGGCGGGTGGATCACCAACCCCGACGACATCACCGGTGACGGCGGTTCCAACGCCCCCAAGATCCCGGTGATCATCAAGAGCGTACGGCTCTCCTGACCGGACTCGCGGCGCCTCGCCGCCACAGGACGCCCCGGCGGTCGGACGACCGCCGGGGCGTCCTCGTGTCCCGGCGGTCGTAGCCCCGGCCCCGCCGTCTCCGCTCGCGAGCACGGGCGGCACGCGGCCCACACAGGCCTCAGCGCGACCGTACGCGGGCCGCGCCTCTCCCTCACCCTCTGGGGCGGAAAAACGCCATCGGCCGCCCAGGGTGCCTGTGAGGGACGCACAGGACGGTCTCCTCGACGATCGCCGATCCGGGAATCGAGGAGAGGAGATCCCCTCTCACATCACCTCTTTCGCCGGGGACCGACACCCCGGACCCGCCCAGCTGTGCGCGCCGCGACAGCGCACGACAGCCGACAGCGCCACGGCAGCGCATGCCGCCGTCATGCCGGCGCATGACAAAGGCCCCCGGAACACCGTCCGAGGGCCTCGTCACATCCGGATCAGGCGCCGGCCTTGGGCCTGCCGTCGACGCCCGCCTCCTTGCGCTGCTCCACCGTGATCGGGGTGGGCGCGCCGGTCAGCGGGTCGAACCCGGAGGCCGTCTTCGGGAAGGCGATGACGTCGCGGATGGAGTCGGTGCCCGCCAGAAGCATGCAGATCCGGTCCCAGCCGTAGGCGATGCCGCCGTGCGGCGGCGGGCCGTACTTGAACGCCTCCAGCAGGAAGCCGAACTTGCTCTCCGCGTCCTCCTTGGAGATGCCCAGCACGTCGAAGACGCGCTGCTGCATCTCGGCCCGGTGGATACGGATCGAGCCGCCGCCGATCTCCATCCCGTTGCAGACCATGTCGTAGGCGTAGGCCAGGGCCTCGCCGGGGTGGTCCTGGAAGGTGTCGGCCCACTCGGGCTTGGGACCGGTGAAGGGGTGGTGGACCGCGGTCCAGCCGCCCTCGCCGTCCTCCTCGAACATGGGGGCGTCGACGATCCACAGGAAGTTCCAGGCCGACTCGTCGATCAGGCCGCAGCGACGGCCGATCTCCAGGCGGGCCGCGCCGAGCAGGTCGCGGGAGGCGGAGGCCGCGCCGGCCGCGAAGAAGATCGCGTCACCGTGCTTCGCGCCGACCTTCGCGGCCAGGCCGGACGCCTCGGTCTCCGACAGGTTCTTGGCGACCGGCCCGCCGAGCGCGCCGTCCTCGCCCACCAGCACGTAGGCCAGGCCCCTGGCTCCGCGCGACTTGGCCCACTCCTGCCAGGCGTCCAGCTCCTTGCGGGTCTGCGAGGCACCGCCGGGCATGACCACGGCGCCCACGTACGGCGCCTGGAACACGCGGAAGGTGGTGTCCGCGAAGAAGTCCGTCATCTCGACGAGCTCCTGGCCGAAGCGCAGGTCCGGCTTGTCGGAGCCGTAGCGCGCCATCGCCTCCCGGTAGGTCATCCGGGGCAGGGGGGTCGGCAGGTCGTAGCCGACCGTCTCCTTCCAGATGCGGCCGATGAGCCGCTCGCCCAGGGCGATCACGTCGTCCTGGTCCACGAAGGACATCTCGACGTCGATCTGGGTGAACTCCGGCTGCCGGTCGGCGCGCAGGTCCTCGTCGCGGTAGCACTTGGCGAGCTGGTAGTAGCGCTCGAGCCCGGCGACCTGCAGAAGCTGCTTGAACAGCTGGGGCGACTGGGGCAGGGCGTACCAGCTGCCCGGCTGGAGCCGGACCGGGACCAGGAAGTCGCGGGCACCCTCCGGGGTCGAGCGGGTCAGCGTCGGGGTCTCGACGTAGGTGAACCCCTGCTCGTTCATCACCTCGTGGGCGAGGTAGGTGGCCCGGGAGCGGACGCGCATGGCGTGCGCGACCTGCTGGCGGCGGATGTCGAGGTAGCGGTACTTCAGCCGCGCCTCCTCCGAGATGCCCGTGGTGCCCTCGATGGGGAACGGCAGCGGCGCGGACTCGCTGAGCACCTCGACCTCGGAGGCGACGACCTCGATCGCGCCGGTCGGCAGCTCGGGGTTCTCGTTGCCCTCGGGGCGGACCCGCACCTCTCCGACGACCTTGACGCAGTATTCGGCGCGCAGCCCGTGGGCGTCGTCCTCCTCGCGGAAGACCACCTGGGCCGAACCCGAGGCGTCACGCAGGTCGATGAAGACCACGCCGCCGTGGTCGCGGCGTCGCGCCACCCACCCGGCGAGCGTCACCCGCTGCCCGGCGTGCTCCTCGCGCAGTGACCCCGCTTCGTGCGTGCGGATCATTTGTCCAGTCTCTCCTTCAACATCGTGACGATCTCGGCGAGCGGTACGGCGGTCTGGTCTCCGCTGGCCAGGTCCTTGACCTGCGCGGTCCCCTCGGCGATGTCCCGATCGCCGAGGATCACCGCGTAGCCGGCCCCCGACCGGTCGGCGCCCTTCATCGCGCCCTTGACGCCCTTGCCGCCGAACGACATGTCGGCGGCCAGGCCCGCCCGGCGCAGCTCGGTGACGAGCAGGAACATCCGGCGGCGCGCCTCCTCACCCAGCGGCACACCGTACACCCGCACGCGTGCCTCGGCGCTCTCGTCCCCGAACAGGCCCTCGGCCTCCATCGCCATCACCGTGCGGTCGACACCCAGCGCCCAGCCGACGCTGGGCAGCGCGGGTCCGCCGAGCATCTCGCTCAGCCCGTCGTAGCGGCCCCCGCCCCCGACCGCGGACTGCGAGCCGAGCCCGTCGTGGACGAACTCGAACGTGGTGCGCGTGTAGTAGTCGAGGCCGCGGACCAGCCGGGGGTCGTCGGTGTAGGCAACGCCCGAGGCGGTCAGCAGCGAGCGGACCTCCTCGTGGTACGCCTTGCACGCCTCGCACAGGTGGTCGACGACCAGCGGTGCCCCGGCCAGCCGGGCCTGCACCTCGGGGCGCTTGTCGTCGAGCACGCGCAACGGATTGATCTCGATCCGCTGCCGGGTGGGCTCGTCGAGGTCGAGGCCGCGCAGGAAGTCCTGGAGCGCGGCCCGGTACACGGGACGGCACTCCTTGTCGCCCAGCGTGTTGATCAGCAGCCGGACCCCGGTGAGTCCCAGGGCGGCGTAGCCGTCGACGGCCAGCAGGATCAGCTCGGCGTCGAGCGCCGGATCCTCCGAGCCCAGCGCCTCGGCGCCGACCTGCCAGAAGTGACGGTAGCGGCCCTTCTGCGCCCGCTCGTAGCGGAACTGGCTGCCCGAGTACCAGAGCTTCACCGGAAGCTGCCCGTTGTGCAGGCCGTGCTGGAGGACCGCCCGCACCACCGACGCGGTGCCCTCGGGGCGCAGCGTGATGGAGCGCCCGCCCTTGTCCTCGAAGGTGTACATCTCCTTGGAGACGATGTCGGTCGACTCGCCGACACCGCGGACGAACAGCGCGGTGTCCTCGAAGACCGGGGTCTCGATGTAGCCGTAACCCGCCCGGCGGGCGGGCTCGGTGAGCGCCTCGCGCACGGCGAGCGCCCGCTCCGAGCGCGGCGGAAGCCAGTCGAAGGTGCCCTTGGGCGCCTGCAAAGTCATTGTCTAAAGTCCCCTGCCGGGGCCGCGGTCGTGCCCGGCGGACGCGGAGTCCGCGCCCGCGGCCGACCTCGCCTCCGCGAGATACGGGTTGGTGGCACGCTCGTGACCGATCGTGGTCTGTGGTCCGTGGCCGGGCAGGACCACCGTGTCCTCCGGCAGCGGCAGGCACTTGGCCGCCAGGCTGCGCAGGATGGTGGGGTAGTCGCCGCCCGGGAGATCTGTGCGGCCGATGGAGCCGGCGAACAGCAGGTCGCCCGAGAACAGCACGTCCGGGATCTCCTCGGTGCTGGGCAGCCTGAACGTCACCGACCCCCTGGTATGGCCGGGAGTGTGGTCGACGGTGAGCTCCAGGCCGGCGAGCCGCAGCACCTCGCCGTCGGCGAGCTCGCGCACGTCGTCGGGCTCGGTGAAGGTGAGCCCCCCGAACAACTGCTGCTTCGTCGAGAGCGACAGCCCCTTGCCGGGGTCGGAGAGCAGCTCGCGGTCCTCCGGGTGGATCCACGCGGGAACGTCACGCGCGCCGCAGACCGGGGCGACCGACCACATGTGGTCGATGTGCCCGTGGGTGACCAGCACCGCGACCGGCTTGAGCCTGTGCTCGCGCAGCAGGTCGTCGAGGGCGCCGACGGCGTTCTGACCGGGATCGACGACCACGCACTCCTCGCCCGCGGCGGGAGCGACGACGTAACAGTTGGTCTGGAAGGACCCTGCGGGAAAGCCGGCGATGAGCATCTGCCTCAGCTGATCTCGTCAAGAATGCGGATGGGAATGTAACCGAAGGGTACCGGTGCGGGTCGGCGGGCTGCGAACCATTACCCATTGGCCGATACGATTCGCCCACCTCATTAAGTACTACTCGGCACTCGGGAGGGCGAAGCGGTGAGCGGCAAGGAGCGCCAGAAGCAGTTGGCGCGCGAGCACTACGAGCGGCAGACGCAGCGACGCGTCGAACGCGAGGCCAGGGCCAAGCGCAACGCGATCATCGGCAGCACCGTGGCCGGTGTGGTCGTGGTGGCGGGCGTGATCGCCGCGACGACCCTGTTCGGGGGCTCCGACACGACGGCCGCGACCACCGACCCGGCCCCGTCGGACAACGCCTCACCGGCCGCGTCGGAGGCCGCGGGAGCGCAGCCGAAGGCCTTCGACCCGGCCAGCGGCACATGCGGTTACGTCGCGGACGCCGGCGGCGGTCCGGCCAAGGACGTGGGCCTGCCCCCGGAGAAGGTCGACCTGACGCCCAAGACGATGACCCTCAAGACCAACCAGGGCGACATCGTCATCGAGGTGTCGGCGGAAAAGACGCCGTGCACGGTCAACTCCTTCGCCTTCCTCGCGAAGAAGAAGTATTTCGAAGGTTCCAAGTGCCACCGGCTGGGTTCCGACCAGTTCCCGATGCTGCAGTGCGGCGACCCGCTGGCCAAGGCCGACGGCAAGGGCCAGACCGACGGCCAGGGTGGTCCCGGCTACCGTTTCGTGAACGAGAACCTGGAGGGCGCGAAGTACACGCGCGGCGTCGTGGCCATGGCCAACAGCGGTCCCGACACCAACGGCAGCCAGTTCTTCATCGTGTTCGGTGACGCCCCGCTGAGCCCGGACTACACACCGTTCGGTACGGTCACCAAGGGTCTGGAGATTCTGGACAAGGTGAACAAGGCGGGTGTCATCACCCCGGGCCCCGACGGTACGGGGGCGCCGAAGGAAACCGTGGAAATCAAAGACGTGACAATGTCCAGCTAGAGCTGACGTAATACATACAAGGGGCGGTAAGTCCCGAAAGGCTGATGAAAGTGCGGGAGGACACGGTGAGCACCGACCCGTGGGGCCGGGTAGACGACGACGGCACCGTCTACGTACGTACGGCTGAGGGAGAGCGGGCCGTCGGGTCCTGGAAGGCCGGCGAACCGGAAGAGGCGCTTGCCTACTTCCATCGCAAGTTCGACGAGCTGGCCGGGCAGGTCACCCTGCTGGAACAGCGGGTTCGTGGCACCGACCTGCCACCCGCCCAGGCCGAGGCGACGATCGTCAAGCTCCGAGAGGCGATCACCGACGCGCACGCGGTCGGCGACCTCGACGCGCTGCTGAACCGCCTCGGCGTCCTCACGGAGCTGGTCGCCCAGCGCCGTGAGGAGGTGAAGGCGGCTCGCGACGTGGCCAGGGCGGAGGCCAAGGGCGTCAAGGAACGGATCGTCGCCGAGGCCGAGCGCATCGCCGAGGACACGACCCACTGGAAGACCGGTGGTGAGCGGCTGCGCCAGCTGATCGAGGAGTGGAAGGCCGCCGAACGCATCGACCGGGTGACCGAGGCGGCGTTGTGGAAGCGCCTGTCGGCGGCCCGTACGGCCTTCGCCAAGCGGCGCAAGGCCTACTTCGCGGGGCTGGACGAGCAGCGCGAGGGCGTGCGTTCCACCAAGGAGCGCATCGTGGCCGAGGCCGAGACACTGGCCTCGTCCACCGACTGGGGCGCCACCGCGTCGGCCTACCGGGAGCTGATGCAGGAGTGGAAGAGCGCGGGCAGGGCCTCCCGCGAGGTCGAGGACGAGCTCTGGGGCCGCTTCAAGGGTGCCCAGGACCAGTTCTTCCAGGCGCGTTCGGCCGTCTTCGCCGAGCGCGACGCCTCGCTGGCGGCCAACGCCGAGATCAAGGAGCAGCTCCTGGTCGAGGCGGAGAAGATCCTTCCGGTCACCGACGCCCGCGCCGCCCGGGGCGCTCTGCGCAACCTCCTGGAGCGCTGGGAGGCCGCGGGCCCGGTTCCGCGCGAGCAGCGTGACCGTCTGGAGGGTGGCCTGCGCAAGATCGACGAGGCGGTCCGCAAGGCCGAGGAGACGGAGTGGAAGCGCTCCAACCCCGAGGCCAGGGCTCGTGCCCAGAACACGGTCGACCAGCTGCGCAAGTCGATCGCGCAGCTGGAGAGCCGTCTGGTCAAGGCGAGGGACGCGGGTAAGGACAAGGACGTCAAGGACGCCGAGGAGGCCCTGACCGCCCGCCGTTCCTGGCTGACGGAGGCGGAGCGCACGCTCGCCGAGTTCTCCTGACGCCCGGCGCCCTCACCGGCTGACGCGTCCCGCGGGGCCGCGAGGAGCCTCCCACCGGGGAGGCTCCTCGCGGCCCCGTCGCCTGTGGTGGGCGGGGGCACGCCGGGTCGGCCGTGGGACGGGCGAGACGGTTTCGAGGGAACGGAGTCGTCGAGCCTGCGGCCACACTCCACGAGGCGGCCCGAGAGGGCCGCAAGGGACAGGGTGGGACTTGTGCCCGGTTCTCGGATTCCGTGCCCTGTGAGGCCTCCTGGGGCGCCGCAGGCGGCCGGTTCGGGTCGCCTCCCATGAGGCGGCGTGGCGGGAGGAGTCGCCGCCACACCTCATGGGGCGATCCGGGAGGAGACAGGGAACGGAGCGGGAGAACCTCAGGAACTCGCGCCGCTGACCCGGTAGACGTCGTAGACGCCCTGGATGTTGCGGACGGCCTTCAGGACGTGGCCCAGGTGCTTGGGGTCGCCCATCTCGAAGGTGAACTTGCTGATCGCCACCCTGTCCCTGGAGGTCGTCACCGACGCCGACAGGATGTTGACGTGCTGGTCGGAGAGGGTGCGGGTCACGTCGGAGAGCAGGCGGGGCCGGTCGAGCGCCTCGACCTGCAGCGCGACCAGGAACACCGAGTCGTCGGCGGCGGACCAGGCGACCTCGACCAGGCGGTCGGGCTCGGACTGCAGCTGGTCCATGTTGGGACAGTTGGTGCGGTGCACCGACACGCCGTGCCCGCGGGTGACGAAGCCGACGATCTCGTCACCGGGTACGGGCGTGCAACATCGTGAGAGGCGCACCCAGACGTCGGAGTCGCCCGCGACGACCACGCCCGCGCCGCCGCTGCCGCGGGGGCGCCCGCGCAGCTTGGTCGGTACGGAGGTCTCGGCGATGTCGTCCTCGGCGCCCTCCACGCCCCCGACGGACGTCACGAGCTTCTGCACGACCGTCTGCGCGGCCACGTGGCCCTCACCGACGGCCGCGTAGAGCGCGGAGACGTCCGGGTAGCGCAGGTCCCTGGCGAGGGCCAGGAGGGACTCTCCGGACATCAGGCGCTGCAACGGCAGGCCCTGCTTGCGCATCGCGCGGCCGATCGCCTCCTTGCCCGCCTCGATCGCGGTCTCGCGGCGTTCCTTGGAGAACCACTGCCGGATCTTGTTGCGGGCCCGACCGGACTTGACGAACTTCAGCCAGTCGCGCGAGGGACCCGCGTCCGGCGACTTGGAGGTGAAGATCTCCACGGTGTCGCCGTTGCCCAGGCGTGACTCCAGGGGCACCAGGCGCCCGTTGACCCTCGCCCCGATGCAGCGGTGGCCGACCTCGGTGTGCACGGCGTAGGCGAAGTCGACGGGCGTCGCGTTCTCCGGCAGGGCGATGACCTGGCCCCTGGGGGTGAAGACGTAGACCTCCGAGACCGACAGGTCGAACCTGAGCGACTCCAGGAACTCCCCCGGGTCGGCGGTCTCCTTCTGCCAGTCGAGAAGCTGGCGCAGCCATGCCATGTCGCTGGCGGGCTTCAGCTTCGTCCCGGGAGGCCCCGAGATGGTCATGTCCTCCTTGTACTTCCAGTGCGCCGCCACGCCGTACTCGGCCCTGTGGTGCATGCCGTGGGTGCGGATCTGCAACTCCACCGGCTTGCCCTCGGGGCCGATGACCGTGGTGTGCAACGACTGGTACATGTTGAACTTGGGCATCGCGATGTAGTCCTTGAACCGGCCGGGGACCGGGTTCCATCGCGCGTGGATCGTGCCGAGCGCCGCGTAGCAGTCGCGGACCGAGTCGACCAGCACCCGGATGCCCACCAGGTCGTAGATGTCGTCGAAGGCGACGTCCCTGGCGATCATCTTCTGGTAGACGGAGTAGTAGTGCTTGGGACGTCCCTTGACGGCCGCGCGGATCTTGGCGTCGCGCAGGTCACCGGAGACCTTCTCGATGACCTCCTGCAGGAACAGGTCCCTGCGCGGGGCCCGCTCCGACACCATCCGGGCGATCTCGTCGTACCGCTTGGGGTAGAGCATGGCGAACGCGAGGTCCTCCAGCTCCCACTTGATGGTGTTCATGCCCAGCCGGTGGGCGAGCGGCGCGAAGATCTCCAGAGTCTCCCGCGACTTCTGGTGCCGCTTGTGCTCGGGCAGGTAACGCATGGTGCGCATGTTGTGCAGCCGGTCGGCGAGCTTGATCACCAGCACCCGGATGTCGCGCGACATCGCCACGACCATCTTGCGCACGGTCTCGGCCTCGGCCGCGGCGCCGAACTTGACCTTGTCGAGCTTGGTGACGCCGTCGACCAGCAGCGCGATGTTGTCGCCGAAGTCCGAACGCAGCTCGTCCAGGCTGTAGGCGGTGTCCTCGACGGTGTCGTGCAGCAGCGCCGCGCACAGCGTCTCGTCGTCGGTGCCGAGCTCGGCCAGGATCGTGGCCACCGCCAGCGGGTGGGTGATGTACGGATCACCGCTCTTACGCTTCTGGTCGCGGTGGTGGTAGGCCGCCACGTCGTAGGAGCGCTCGATGAGCCGCAGGTCCGCCTTCGGGTGGGTCGCGCGGACCGTACGGAACAGCGGCTCCAGAACCGGATTCATACCGCCACCCCATTGCCCCCCAAGACGTGCGAGCCTTCGCCTTACCGCCGGCTTCTCCTCAGCGGCTCCGGACACGGCGGAACCGGCATCGCCTGCTGGGACGGCCGTCTCGGGACCGCCACCGCCGGCGGTCACATCGGGGACGACCACATCGCGGGGCACTCAGACTCCTTACGTTCGAGTCCAGATCCCTACAGTGTATCCAGACCGGGTTGTGTGCTTTCGTCCGCGGGGGCGATCAGACGACGACGAGGGAGTGCAGCTCCACGTCGGTCAGACGCTCGCGGCCTTTGAGGAAGGCCAGCTCCATGAGCACGGCGATGGCGACGACGTCGGCGCCCGCCCTGCGGACCAGCTCCACCGTCGCGCACGCCGTACCTCCCGTGGCGAGCACGTCGTCGACGATGAGAACGCGCTCCTGGGGGGCGAAGGCGTCCCGGTGGACCTCGATGACGGCGGAGCCGTACTCCAGATCGTAGGACGCCTCAAGCGTCTCGGAGGGCAGTTTGCCTTTCTTCCGTACCGGGACGAAGCCCGCGCCCGCCCGGACGGCGACCGGGGCCGCCAGGATGAACCCCCGCGCCTCGATACCGACGATCTTGTCCACCTCGTACAGCCCGGCCAGTTCCTCGATCACCGCGGTGAACGCCACCGGGTCGCCGAGCAGGGGGGTGATGTCCTTGAACAGCACCCCGGGCTGCGGGTAGTCGGGCACGTCGCGGATGCGGTCGAGGATCAGGCTGCTCAGTTCGGTCATGGGTGGCGCTCCTGTGGAGGTGTCGGGGCGGAGGACACCGGGACGGCCCGGCGGTGTCCGGAGGGTGTCGCATCGGAAGGACTCTGCGGGCGGGTGTCGCAAGGTCAGGGAAGAGCCGGGGGTCCGGAAGGGGCTGGAAGGTGGAGGGTAAGGAAAACGCCTCCGCTCCCTGCGAGGGGAGCGGAGGCGCGGACGTGCCCGTACTTACTTCTTCTTCCGCTTGCCGGCGGCGGAGTCGGCTCCGCCGGCGACCGTGGCGGCGCCGTTGGAGGCCCCGGCGGCGACCGGCTGACGCACCGTCTTGATCCCGGAACTCCCCCCGTGGGAGGCGATCCTGCGGGCGATCGCCTGGTAGCGCGGCTCGCGCTCCTTGAGCGTGACCAGCAGCGGTGTCGCGACGCACAGCGAGGAGTAGGTGCCGACGAGCATGCCGACGAACAGGGCCAGCGACAGGTCCTTCAACGTTCCGGCACCGAACAGCGTGGTGCCGATGAAGAGGATCGCCGCGACCGGCAGGATCGCCACCAGGGTGGTGTTCAGCGACCGGATCAGCGTGTGGTTCAGCGCGTTGTTTGCGGCCTCGGTGTAGGTCAGCTTGGAGGTCGTGCCGAGCTTGGCGGTGACTTCCTTGATCATGTCGAAGACGACGACGGCGTCGTACAGCGAGTATCCGAGGATCGTGAGGAAGCCCAGCAGGGTCGCCGGGGTGACCTCGAAGTTGGACCAGGCGTAGACACCGGCGGTGATCACCAGGTCGTGCAGCAGCGCCACGACGGCGGCCAGCGCCATCTTCCACTCGAAGGCCATCGTCAGGTACAGGATGATCGCCAACATGAAGACGATCAGTCCGATGATGGCCTTGTTGGCCACCTGACCACCCCACGAGGCGCCGATGACCTGCAGGTTGACCTGGTCCGCCGGCATCTTGAACTCGGTGGCCACCGCCTTCTGCACCGCGGTGACCTGGTCGGCCGGGAGGCTCTCGGTGGTGACCCGCCAGCCGTTCTGGGTCGTCTGCGCGATGATCTGGTGCGCACCGGCCTCGGTGAACGTGGCGCGCACCTGCTCGATGTTGGCGGTCGGGGCCTTGAAGGAGAAGACGGACCCGCCCTTGAACTCCACGCCCAGGTTGAGGCCGTTGACGATCAGACCGGCGATGGAGACCACCAGCAGGATTGCGGAAAGGGCGTACCAGAGCTTCTGACGGCCGACGAAGTCGACGTCGATTTCGCCCCGGTACAGCCGGCGCGCGATGCCGGACATCAGGCCTCCTGCGGAACGGTCTTGGGTGCGACGGTGGTCTCGCTCATACGCTCGGCGTCGAGCCCGGAGAGCCTGTGCCCCTTGGCGAAGAACTTCAGCTTGGCCAGCATCGCGACGAACGGCTTGGTGAACATGAACACCACCGCGATGTCGATGAGCGTGGTCAGGCCCATGGCGAAGGCGAAGCCGGCCACGCCTCCGACCGCCAGGAAGTAGAGCACCACGGCGGCGATGAACATGACGGCGTCGGCGATGAGGATCGTCCGCCGGGCGCGGACCCAGGCGACCTCGATGGCCGTGCGCAGCGAGCGCCGGCCCTCCTTCATCTCGTCGCGGATGCGTTCGAAGTAGACGATGAACGAGTCCGCGGTGATACCGATCGAGACGATCAGTCCGATGACGTGCGGCAGCGAGAGGCGGAAGCCCGCGAACGCGCCGAGCAGCACGACGGACTGGTAGGTCAGGATCGTGGCGACCAGGAGGCTCAGCACCGACACGACGCCCAGACCCCGGTAGTAGAGCATCGAGTAGATCACGACCAGCAGGAGGCCGATCGCGCCCGCGATGAGGCCGCCGCGCAGCTGGTCGGCGCCCAGCGTGGAGGAGACCTCCTCGATGGAGCTCTTCTCGAACTTCAGCGGCAGCGCGCCGTACTTGAGCTGGTTGGCCAGTTCGTCGGCCGTCACCTGGTTGAAGCTGCCGGAGATCTGCGCCCGGCCGCCGGTGATGGGCTCCTGGATGACGGGCGCGGAGATGATCACACCGTCGAGGACCATGGCGACCTGGTTGCGGGGAGCCTGCGAGTTGAAGGCGGTGGTGGTGACCTTCGACCACTGGTCGGGGCCCTGGCCCTTGAAGGAGAGCTGGACGAGCCACTCACCGGTGGTCTGGTCGACGCCGGAGGACGCGGTGTCGATCGAGGTGCCGGTGACGGCCGCCTTCTCCAGCACGAACTTGGTGCCGCCGTCCTGGCTGCAGCCCACGTACTGCTTGTCCGGCGCGTCCTGTGCCCCGCGGCCCGCGTCCTTGGCGCAGTCGAGCGCCTGGAACTGCTTGAGCGCCTCCGGGTCGATCCCGGTGGGGTCGACGCCCGCCATCGGGTCGTCGGCCGCCGTCGGCGGGGTCGTCGGCACGGCGCTGGTCTCGGGCGCGGCACTCGCGTCCGGCTTGGCGGGCTTGTCACCGCTCGGCTCGGCGGAGGGCGCGGCGGTGGCGCCGGGGCTCGGGTTGGTGAGTGCCGACGACAGGGCACGACCGGCCGGAGAGGCGTCCGTGTCGGGCGCGGCGGTCGCGTCGGGCTTCGGAGTCACCGACTCGGCGGGCTTGGGCTCCTTGGACCCCTTGCGCCCGGATTCGGTGCTCGCAGGGGACGGTGTCGGCGTCGGCGCCTCGGTGGAGAGCTGCCCCGGGGGCGGAGGTGACCCGGCCCCGATCGCCAGCACTTGGCGGAACCTCAGCTCCGCGGTGGTGCCGACCAGCTTGACGACTTCCTCCTGGCCTGCTCCGGGAACGGAGATGACGATGTTGTCACCGGATTTGGCGACCTCGGCGTCGGAGATGCCGCTGCCGTTCACCCGCTCACGGATGATGTTCACGGCGAGGTCGAGGCTCTCCTGCGAGGGAGCGCCCCCGTTCGGCGTGATGGGCTGGAGCGTCACGGTCGTGCCGCCGGCGAGGTCGAGGCCATACTCCGGCGTGTACGCCTTGTTGAGGAGCATCGCCCCGCCCATGGCGAGAATGATCGCCAGAAGCACCAGGAGCATGCGCCCCGGTCTGCTCTGGCCGCTGGTCGGTCGGGCCACTGGTCGTCAGTTCTTTCGGTTATAGGGGGTTGGAGGTGAGGCTACTCACGGCTTCTTGCTCGTCGTGTCGTGGTCTGCACCCTGCTGTTCCGCCGTCTCCGCGAAATCGCGGTCGACAGCCTTGACATTCTCCTCCTCCGCGTCGTCGACGGGAACCAGGACACGGCCGATCGCCGCCTTGACCCAGCGGGTCTCCACACCGGGGGCGATCTCCAGGATCACGTCCTCGTTGTCGATGGCCACCACGGTCCCGAAGAGGCCCGTCGTGGTCATGACACCGGTGCCCGGCGTGAGACTGTTCTGCATCTTGAGCTGCTCCTGCTGCCGCTTGCGCTGCGGCCGGATAAGCAGGAAGTAGAACACCACGACCATGAGAGCGATCATGATCAGGCTCGAATAGTTGCCGCCCACAGGGCCGCTCCTTTTCTTGAAGATTGACCGGCGAAAACCGGACGCCACATACGACCACGCCGCTCAGCACGTCAGCCTACACAGCCAGCCAAGGCTCGGAGTTTAGGCGAGCTGTTAAGAGCGGGGCAACGAAGTCACGATTCGGCTCGCAGGGAAGTTCCCATTTCGATACAGTTGTCATCGTTCTGTGATCAATCCCGTACGACTTCCCTACCGACTCCCAACGCTAGATTTGCCCGGCATCATCCTCAAGATCGATGAGAAACGAGGCACCGAAGGCGTCGGGCGGGGGGACCAGACCCAGGTGGGTCCAGGCCGCAGCGGTCGCGACCCGGCCGCGGGGGGTGCGGGCGAGGAGTCCCTGCCGCACCAGGAACGGCTCGGCGACCACCTCGACCGTCTCGGGCTCCTCCCCCACGGCCACCGCCAGCGTCGACAGCCCCACCGGCCCGCCGCCGAACTTGCGCAGCAGCGCTCCGAGCACCGCCCGGTCGAGCCGGTCGAGCCCTTCGGCGTCGACCTCGTAGAGGTTGAGCGCGGCGGAGGCGACATCCCGGGTGACCACCCCCTCGGCGCGCACCTCGGCGAAGTCGCGGACCCGGCGCAGCAGCCGGTTGGCGATGCGGGGGGTGCCCCGGGAACGGCCGGCGATCTCGCGGGCGGCGTCGCCGGGGAGCGCGACGCCCAGCAGACGCGAGGAGCGGTGCAGCACCTCCTCCAGCTCGGCGACCCCGTAGAAGTCCATGTGCGCGACGAAACCGAAGCGGTCGCGCAGCGGCGCGGGGAGCATCCCGGCCCGGGTGGTGGCCCCGACCAGGGTGAACGGGGCGATCTCCAGTGGGATCGCGGTCGCCCCCGGCCCCTTGCCCACCACGATGTCGACGCGGAAGTCCTCCATCGCGAGGTAGAGCATCTCCTCGGCGGGCCTCGCCATGCGATGGATCTCGTCGATGAACAGGACCTCGCCCTCCGAGAGCGTCGACAGGATCGCCGCGAGGTCACCGGCCCGCTCCAGCGCGGGCCCGGAGGTGATCCGGATGGGCACGGAGAGCTCGGTCGCGATGATCATGGAGAGGGTCGTCTTGCCCAGTCCGGGACCGCCGCTCATCAGCACGTGATCCGGCGGCCTGTTGCGTCGCAGCGCGCTCTGCAACACCAGTGACAGCTGCTCGCGCACCCGCGCCTGACCGATGAACTCCTCCAGCCGCTTGGGCCGCAGTGCCGCCTCGATATATCTCTCGTCGCCCTCGGCGTCCGGCGACACCAGATCACGATCGGAACTCACGCCGCCCCTCCCTCGTCCCGCCCTACGGCGGACTCACCCGCACCCCTCATCGCACGCTCAGCGCGCGGAGGGCCGCCTTGAGCAGGGGCGCCACCTGGGGGGTGCGGCCCTCGGCCATCTCGGCGTCGGCCTGGGGCTCGACGGCGGCGACCGCCTCGTCGGCGTCTCGCACCGAGTAGCCAAGACCGACCAGCCCCGAGTGGACCTGACCCCGCCAGGCGGGCGCGACGGCTCTGCCGTCGAGCGCGGCGCTGACGGCCTCCTCGGGAGTGCCGAGCTTGTTCTTGAGGTCGACGATGATCCGCTGGGCACCCTTCGGCCCCACCCCGGGGACCCTGGTCAGCGCCTTGACGTCGGCGGAGGCCACGGCCACCCGGAGCGCGTTGGGAGTGTGCACGGCCAGCATCGCGAGGGCGACCTTGGGGCCGACCCCGCTCGCCGTCTGCAGCATCTCGAAGGTGCCGCGCTCGTCCTCGGTGGCGAAGCCGAACAGCGTGAGCGACTCCTCGCGGACCACCAGCGAGGTGGCCAGCCTGGCCTCCTCCCCCGTCCTGAGCGTCGCCAGGGTGCCCGGCGTGCAGTGCACGAGAACTCCCACCCCGCCGACCTCGACGACCGCACCGTCGGGCGCGATCGCGGTCACCTGTCCTCGCACCGAGGCGATCACTTCGCGGTTCCTCTCGGGTGTCCGGCCCTGCCACGACTCCGGAAGTAGGCGGCGGGGGTCGTGCCGGAGGCGCTCGCGGCCTTCGCGGCGGCCTCGGCCAGCCTGCTCTGTGCCCCGCCCCGCCACACGTGGCAGATCGCGAGGGCGAGCGCGTCGGCGGCGTCGGCGGGCTTGGGCATCGCGTCCAGCCTCAGCAGGCGGGTCACCATCGTGCCGACCTGCTGCTTGTCCGCCGTGCCGCTGCCGGTGATCGCGGCCTTGACCTCGGACGGCGTGTGCAGCGCGACCGGCAGGCCCCTGCGGGAGGCGCACAGGATCGCCACGGCGGAGGCCTGGGCGGTGCCCATCACGGTCCTGAGGTTGTGCTGGGCGAAGACCCGCTCCACGGCCACCGCGTCGGGCCGGACCTCGTCGAGCCACTGCTCGATGCCCGCCTCGATCGCCACCAACCGGGCGCCGATCTCGTCGTCGGCGGGGGTGCGGACGACCCCCACTTTGATCAGGCTCAGCGGTGCGCCGGGCCGCCCCTCGACGGCGCCGAGCCCGCATCGGGTGAGCCCCGGATCAACCCCCATCACCCGCAACTCGGGCAATCGCACCGACACGCCTCCGCTCGCCGAACATCTGTTCGGTGGCAGACTCTACCGCGTGAGAGCATCCCGCGCACGGCTCTCCCCCGGCCCGTCGAGAGGCGGAGCGGCAGGCACCTGCTCACGCCTCGCCGCCTCCAGGGGATCCGTCTCACGGGTGCTGGGTGGCGGGTTCCGCGTCACGGTCGTTCCCTGCCCGGTCGCGCAGCAGGTCCAGGCGGTTCATCACCGGCGAGGCCGAGATTCCGTGGATCACCAGGGAGGCCGTCGCGGTGAAGGCGACCACGGCCCAGATCTCCTCGGCGGGTACGCCGAAGTCGGCCTGGCCGAGGGCGTAGGCGAGGTAGAACAACGAGCCGATGCCGCGGACGCCGAAGAACGCCGCCACGACGCGCTCGCGCGGCCCCGCCCCGCCTCTCAGCAGGGAGAGCCACCCGACCAGCGGCCGGATGACGAGCAGCAGCGACAGGCCGACCACGGCTCCCCGCCAGGTGAGCGCGGACAGTCCCCCCACCGCGACGAAGCCTCCGAGCAGCAGGAGCAGCCAGGCGGTGAACAGCCGCTCGATCTGCTCTATGAAGCCGTGCAGCACCCCGTTGTAGCCGTGGCTGCGCTCGGCCGCCCTGATGGTGCAGGCGGTCACGAACACCGCGATGAAGCCGTACCCGTGCACCAGCTCGGTGAGGCCGTAGGCCAGGAACGTCGCGGCCAGCGCCACGAAGCCGTCGCGGTGCTCGGCCAGCCGCAGGTCGGGCTTCTCGGCACGGAAGAACAGCCGCCCCAGCCCTTTGCCGATCAGCAGGCCGCACACCACGCCCGCGACGCACCGGTAGAGCAGGTCCACCAGCGCCCACTCGCCGATCCAGCCGGTCCCCCCGCTGACGGCCAGCGTGATGGCGGCGTACACCAGGGGGAAGGCCAGGCCGTCGTTGAGGCCCGCCTCGGAGGTGAGGGCGAAGCGGACCTCGTCGTCGGCCTTCTCCGAGTCGACGGGCTCGCCGACCTGAACGTCGGAGGCGAGCACCGGGTCGGTCGGCGCGAGGACCGCGCCCAGCAGCAACGCCGCCGCGAGGGGCCAGCCGAGCAGGCCGTACGCGGCGGCGGCCACGGCGAGGACGGTGAGCGGGAGCGTCCACCCGAGCAGGCGCCAGGTCGAGGACCAGCCGCGCCGCCCGAAGGGCCGGTTGATGGCCAGCCCCGCGCCCATGAGCGAGACCAGCACGCAGATCTCGGTGACGTGCTCGACCAGTGTCCGGTGAGCCACCGGATCGGGATCGGGCAGCTCCAGGGGCAGGGCGTAGAGGACCAGGCCGACCAGCAGGCAGGCGAGGGGCAGCGAGAAGGGGCGGCGGTTGAGAAGTCGCGGCAGTGTGGCCGCGAGCAGCGCGGCAACGCCCGCCACGGCGAAGATGAGGTCAGGATTGCCCATTGTCCGCGTGATCTGCCCTGGACCACGCGGACAAACCTCACGAGCAGCGCGAGGTCCGAAAAATCGGACTACGCGTCGAGCTTCTCCATGACCTCGTCGGAGACGTCGAAGTTTGCCCAGACGTTCTGCACGTCGTCGCTGTCCTCAAGGGCGTCGATCAGCCTGAAGACCTTGCGGGCGCCCTCCTCGTCCAGCGGGACGTTCAGCGTCGGCATGAAGCTGGACTCGGCCGAGTCGTAGTCGATCCCGGCCTCCTGCAGGGCCTTGCGGACCGGGACGAGGTCGGTGGCCTCCGAGACGACCTCGAACTGGTCGCCCAGGTCGTTGACCTCCTCGGCACCCGCGTCGAGGACCGCGACCAGCACGTCGTCCTCGCCCAGCTCGCCCTTGGGGACGAGCACGACACCCTTGCGGTTGAACATGTAGGACACCGAACCCGGGTCGGCCAGCGAGCCGCCGTTGCGGGTCAGCGCGACGCGGACCTCGGAGGCCGCGCGGTTGCGGTTGTCGGTGAGGCACTCGATCAGCACCGCGACGCCGCCGGGGGCGTAACCCTCGTACATGATGGTCTGCCAGTCGGCGCCGCCGGCCTCGAGACCGCCCCCGCGCTTACGGGCACGCTCGATGTTGTCGATCGGGACCGAACTCTTGCGCGCCTTGGTGATGGCGTCGTACAGCGTCGGGTTGCCGTCCGGATCGGGTCCGCCCGTCCGGGCCGCGACCTCGATGTTCTTGATGAGCTTGGCGAACAGCTTGCCGCGCTTGGAATCGAGCGCGGCCTTCTTGTGCTTCGTCGTCGCCCATTTGGAGTGGCCGGACATCGCCTAGAGCTCCCTCACCATCTCAGCGAAATATGAATGCACACCGACATCCCCGGTAAGTTCCGGGTGGAAGGACGTGGCGAGCAACGGTCCTTGACGGACCGCGACGATCCTATCCCCAGGTTCGGCCAGTGCCAGCACTTCGACCTCCGAACCCACCGATTCCACCCAGGGTGCGCGGATGAAGACGGCCCGCGTGGTGCCGCGACCGGCGAAGTCGATGTCGGCCTCGAAGGAGTCGACCTGGCGTCCGAAGGCGTTGCGGCGGACGACCATGTCGATGCCTCCGATCGTCTGCTGGCCTTCGATCCCGCCCTCGATCCGGTCGGCCAGCATGATCATCCCGGCGCAGGAGCCGTAGGCGGGCATTCCCGCCTTGATCCGCATCCGGAGTGGTTCGAGCAGCTCGAAGGTCTCGGCGAGTTTCCACATCGTGGTGGACTCACCGCCGGGGATGACGAGGCCGTCGACCGCCTCCAGCTCGCGGGGGCGCCGTACGGCGACCGCTCTCGCGCCCACCGCCTCCAGGGAGCGAGTGTGCTCGCGCACGTCTCCTTGCAGCGCGAACACGCCGATCGTGGGGACGATGGTCACCGATGGTCCTTCCGGTACGGGTGGGGTGTGCCCTACCAGCCGCGCTCGGCCAGCCGGTGCGGGGCCGGGATGTCGTCGACGTTGATGCCGACCATCGCCTCGCCCAGCCCCCGGGAGACCTTCGCGATGACGTCGGGGTCGTCGTGGAAGGTGGTGGCCTTGACGATCGCGGAGGCACGCTCGGCGGGATTGCCGGACTTGAAGATGCCCGAGCCGACGAACACGCCCTCGGCGCCGAGCTGCATCATCATCGCCGCGTCGGCCGGGGTGGCGATGCCGCCGGCGGTGAACAGCACGACCGGCAGCTTGCCGGTCCTGGCGACCTCGGCGACCAGCTCGTACGGCGCCTGGAGCTCCTTGGCCGCGACATAGAGCTCGTCCTCGGGCAGTGAGCCCAGACGCTTGATCTCACCCCTGATCTTGCGCATGTGGGTGGTGGCGTTGGAGACGTCGCCGGTGCCGGCCTCTCCCTTGGAGCGGATCATCGCCGCGCCCTCGGTGAGGCGGCGCAGCGCCTCACCCAGGTTGGTCGCGCCGCAGACGAAGGGCACGGTGAACTGCCACTTGTCGATGTGGTTGGTGTAGTCGGCGGGGGTGAGCACCTCGGACTCGTCGATGTAGTCGACGCCGAGCGACTGGAGCACCTGCGCCTCGACGAAGTGGCCGATGCGGGCCTTGGCCATGACCGGGATCGAGACGGCGGAGATGATGCCGTCGATCATGTCGGGGTCGCTCATCCGGGAGACGCCGCCCTGGGCGCGGATGTCGGCGGGCACCCGCTCAAGGGCCATGACGGCGACGGCACCGGCGTCTTCGGCGATCTTGGCCTGCTCGGCGTTGACGACGTCCATGATGACGCCGCCTTTGAGCATCTCTGCCATGCCGCGCTTGACCCGGGCGGTTCCGGTGACGGTCGTCTCGCTGACTTCGGGCGTGCTGCTGGACACGGTCTTCTACCTCACGACGGCTGGCTGCGGACACGGGCCGTCCGAGGACGGCCAGTACGCCTTCCATCGTAGGCGCTGGCGGCCTGCCCCCTTACCCGACGCCTTGTCGTCCTTGGATGATCTTCTTGGACAGTATGTACAGGACGTGCGCGTCAGGGGATGACGGGTTTGGCGGAGGCGAGCACGACCCAGACCTGCCCCGGGGCGAAGTTCATCGGCTCGCCCGTCTCGGTGGTGAAGACGGTGCCGTCCTTCTCGTCCGGCCGCGACCAGCGGGCCTTGAACGCCTGCCCGTCACGGAGCACGATCGCCCTGCCCTTGCCCGTGCTGTGCACCAGCGGGGTGTAGCTCTGGTTCTTGTCGTGGAACTGCGAACGCTCCGTCTTGGTGTACTGCACGACGATCGTGGGCGCGCCGAGCTGGCCGCCCTCGGCCGCCATGTCCTTCTTGCCGTCCTGCCAGACCAGCCACTTGCCCGCCGTCTCCGACCAGCCGAAGGTGAAGCGCGCCGCCGGGTACTTCACGCTGTACGTCTTGCGCGACACGCCGCCCTCGGGGGCCTCGCCGAAGGTGAACCCGATGTCCTTGGCCTTGCTCGCCTTGGGCGCCCCGGCCAGCAGGTCCTTGGTGTTGGCGAACAGGTTGTAGGGGGCGTAGCGTCCCGGCTGGCGGAAGTACGCGCCCGGCTCCCTGCTGTCGGAGACGTCGAAGAGCGGGGCCTCGGCGATGAAGGGGAGCATCTTGGTCTGCGCGCCCGAGTAGGCGAAGGCCGGTCTGCCGAACTGCGGGACGATGTGCAGGTCGGAGATGCGGGCGCTGCGGACCGGGCCGACCTTGGCCGGGATCTTCGAGGAGAAGATCGCCATCAGGCGGGTGAGGCCCGCCTCGACCTGCTCGACGTAGACGATGTCGGCGCTTTTCAGGCCGAGCTGCGGCTTGCCCGCCGAGGTGTTCTCGATCTTCACCGCGAGCACCGCCCGGCGCGCCGCGCCGGGCAGGCCGGTGAAGGGGTGTGTCGGCTCGGGCGTGGGGGTCGGGTCCGCGCTCGGCTCGCCCGCCGCGCCCGCCGGGCTCCCCGGCGAGGCCGGCCCGTCGGAGGAACAGGCCGCGACCGGTGCAAGGACCGCGACTCCCGCCAGCGTGACGGCGATCATCCGGGACACCCGCACGGCTCATCTCCTCAAGTCGGCCACTCGATCACTCAGTCAAGAATCGCCAAGAGCTTACCGGTGTCCGACTTGTCAGATACTCCAGTTTATGTGCGTCTTATTTATCCCTATTCAGCGGCCAGGGCCTTCGGGGGCACGTCGTCGATCTCGAAGAAGGCCGGATACTCGGTGTGCCCCGCCAGCCGCAGCGTGCGGGCCAGCCAGCGGCGCTGCGCCGTCCGGGTGACGCCCACCGCGTTGTTGTAGAACCGGCGGGAGTACAGGACCTTCGCCACCGCGGCGTCCAGCTCCTCGATCAGCTCCGATCCGGCCGGGGTGTCGGCCAGCCGGTCACGGAAGCGCTCCTGGTCGACGACGGCGCGCAGCGCGCGCGACAGGTCGCTCTCGGCGTGCTCGCGCTCCTCGGGACCCGCCGTACGGGCCTCGTGGGCGGCCGCGGCCAGCACCAGGCTCGTCGCCGGGTCCAGCAGCCGGGAGGCCGCCAGCTCCAGGCTGACGGCGGTCCGCCGCACCAGGGCGGCGTCCAGGGACTCGCGGGCCAGCTCCAGCCGGATGTGCAACCGGTCGAGCCGCCCCGCCCGCCAGGAGACGTAGACGGCGAGAAGCACCACGATCGCGCCCGCCACCAGGATCAGCGTGGTCGTCGTCACAGCGCGTCATTCCTCTCGGCCGGCGTACCCGCCGGCTCTCCCCCGGTTCCGACCCCGGCCGGCCCGGCGCCCGCCACCAGGCCTTCCACCGCGCCTTCCACCGGGCCTTCCGCAGGTCCGGTCACAGTGCCCGTCACGGGGTCCTCCGCAGCGTCTTCCACCGGGCCTGCCACCGCGTCCTCCTCGACCCCGGCCGTGCTCGCCACGGTCTCGTAGACCCGCAGGACGTCGCGGGCGACCGTCGACCAGTCGTACTTGCGCACGGCCTGCCGGGCGGCCTGCGACAGCCTGGCCCGGCGTTCGGGATCGTCGAGCAGCGCGGCGGCCTCGCGGGCGAGCGACGCGGCGTCGCCCGTCTCGAACAACGCCCCCGCCCCGCCGTCGTCGAGCACCTTGCGGAAGGCGGGGATGTCACTCGCCAGGATCGCCGCGCCCGCCGACATCGCCTCGGTCAGCACGATGCCGAAGCTCTCACCACCCAGGTTGGGCGCGCAGAAGACGTCGACGGTGTGGTAGGCGCGCACCTTGTCCTCCTCGCTCACCATGCCGAGCAGGCCGATCCGGTCGTGGAAGGCGGCCGGAACCCGCTCCAGCACCTCGTCCGCGTCACCGGGCCCCGCCAGCAGCAGGCGCAGCGACGGCCGCTCGGCGGCGAGCAGGGCGAACGCCTCCAGCAGCACCGGCAGGCCCTTGCGCGGCTCGTCCATCCGGCCCAGGAAGCCGATCACCTCGCCCTCGTCCCAGCCGGGGAGCCGCTCACCCTCGGTGTAGCGGCTCACCGTCACCCCGTTGGGGATGAGCACGGCGTCGCCGCCCATGAACTCGACCAGGGTCTTCCTCGCGGCGTCGGAGACGGCGATCCTGCCGCCGATCTTCTCCAGCGCGCTCATGATGACCGGCACCCCCACCGAGAAGGAACGGGAGTTGCCGTACGAGGCGTGGAAGGTGGCCACGATCGGCCCCCTCGCCACCCAGCAGGCGAGCAGGCCCAGCGAGGGGATCGCCGGTTCGTGCACGTGCAGCACGTCGAAGCGGCCCTCGCGCACCCAGCGGCGCACCCGGTTCGCCGACAGGAATCCGAACGACATCCTGGCCACCGACCCGTTGAAGGGCACCGGGACGGCGCGGCCCGCCGAGATCACGTACGGGGGCAACTCCGCGTTCTCCGCGGCCGGGGAGATCACCGAGACGTGGTGGCCGTCGGCCATGAGCGCCTCCGCCAGGTCGCGGATGTGCACCTGGACGCCGCCCGGCACGTCCCACGTGTAGGGGCAGACGATGCCGATCCTCATGCCTGGGCCTTCCTGGGCTCCAGGTCCTCGAGCCAGAGGCGCTGGAGCATGTGCCAGTCCTCGGGGTGCTCGGCGATGCCCTTCTCGAAGACGGTGGCGAGGCTCTGCGCCACGACGGCCACCTTCTCCTGCCTGCTGCCCTCGGCCGGGATCGCGATCTCCTCGTGGAACTGCAGCCCCCAGCCGTTCTCCTCGAAGTAGGGAATCGCCGGGATGAGGGCGGCCCCGGTGTGCACGGCCAGCAGGGCGGGACCGGCGGGCATCCGCGTGGCCGCGCCGAAGAACTGCACCTCGACCCCCTTCGCGGTCAGGTCGCGCTCGGCGGGAAGGGCGACCGGCAGGCCGGCGCGCAGGCGCTGCGCCAGGGTGCCGAAGGTGTGGCCGTCACCGCCGGTGAGCGGCAGCACCTCCATGCCGAGCCCTTCGCGGAAGGCCGTGTACCGGTGGAACAGCGACTCGGGCTTGAGCCGCTCGGCGACCGTGGTGAACGGATGACCCGTACCCGCGAACCAGGCGCCCGCCTGGTCCCAGTTGCCCATGTGCGGCAGAGCCAGGACCACGCCACGCCCCCTGGCGAGGTTGTCGTAGACGGGCTCGGCCCCGGCCACCCGCATGCGGGAGACGAGCTCGTCGACGGGGATCGAGGGCAGCCGGAACACCTCGTGGAAGTAGCGGAAGTAGGAGCGCATGCCGTCACGGCTGAGTGCCCGGATCGCCGGGTCACCCGGCGAGGTGCCCTTGACCCTGGCGAGGTTGGCCTCAAGTCTGAGCACCGACTTGCCGCGACGCTTCCACAGCCGGTCGGCGGCGACGCGGAAGGCCCAGGCGGTGAGCCTCTCCGGCAGGCGGGGCACGATCGTCCAGCCGGCGCCGAACGCCGCCGCGACGAGACGATCCTGGGGGGAGGGCTTGTCGGTCATCGCTCTTTCCGATCGGCGGAGGGTCAGCGGAGGGTCCGCGGCGGGGTGGAGACGGCCTGCCGGCGCACGTGCAGCAGGCGCTGGCCGACCGTCACCGCGCTGGCGACGGCGAGCAGCCAGAGCCCCGCGGCGAGGATGTAGGGCACGCCCAGACCGCCCAGACCGGCGGAGACCAGGCCCACGACCAGGCGCTCGGGCCGCTCGGCGAGGCCGACGTCACACGTCATGCCCAATGCCTCTGCCCTGGCCTTGACGTACGAGACCACCGCCCCCGCGACGAGGCAGAAGAGCGCGACCCCCGCCAGCACCCGCTGCTCGCTCACGACGAACCAGAACACCAGCCCGGAGAAGATGCCGGCGTCGCCGACCCGGTCCAGGGTGGAGTCGAGGAAGGCGCCCCAGGTGCTTCCTGAGCCCGTCATCCTGGCCATCACCCCGTCGAGGAGGTCGGCCAGCACGAAAAAGGTGATCACCATCGTACCGGCGAACAGCTCGCCCCTCGGGTAGAAGAACAGGGCCGCGGCGACGGTGCCGAGCGTGCCGACGGCGGTGACGGCGTTGGGGCTGATCCCGTGGCGGGTGAGTGCCCTGCCCAGCGGGGTCAAGAGCCTGGTGACGGCGGGGCGCAGAAGTTTCAACATCGCGCTCCGATCGTAGGCCACCCGGCCCCCGCGCGTGCGTCGGCGGTGGGGGCGGCGCGCCCCGGGGAAACGGCGTTCACCGGGGCGGCCGGGACGACCCCGACACTTAGCGATCCGGTCTCACTCTGGCAAGAGGATCCCCTCACCCCTCTTGTGATATTCGCCACATGGGTATTTGGTGAACAGACCGAGTCCACGCGATTTACCTGACTTACCCGACTTACCCGACTTACCCGACGCGAGAACCGTGAGCACTCGGTAGCGGACCCCGGGGGTGTGGCCCCACCAGGCCGCGGCCCCTTCGGCAACGACGCGGGAGGCGATGTGGCGGAAAGAGCGACCGGCGGAACAGCGGGAGCCGCGGGGAGAGCACCCACGGCCGACCGGCCGGACATGATACGAAACGTCGTGCTGGTCGGCCATTCCGGCTCCGGGAAGACAACGCTCGTGGAGGCGCTGCTGGCCGCGACCCGGACCGTCCAGCGGCCCGGCAGGGTCGAGGACGGCACGACCGTGAGCGACTTCGACGAGGTCGAGGTGCGCCAGCAACGCTCGGTGAACCTGACCGTGGCCCCCGTGGTCCACAACGACATCAAGATCAACCTGTTGGACACGCCCGGCTACGCCGACTTCGTCGGCGACCTGCGCGCCGGACTGCGCGCGGCCGACGCGGCGCTGTTCGTCGTCTCGGCCGTCGACGGCGTGGACGGCCTGACCAGGATGATCTGGGACGAGTGCGCGGCGGTCGGGATGCCCCGCGCGGTCGTGATCACCAAGATCGACCACCAGCGGGCGAACTTCGAGGACACCCTCGGCGCCTGCCAGGACGCCTTCGGCGACGGTGTGTCCCCGCTTTACCTGCCGGTGGTGACCAACGGCAGGGTGAACGGCCTGATCGGCCTGCTGAGCCAGCGGTTCTACAACTACGCGACCGGCACCCGGACGGAGAACTCCCCCGGCCCCGCCTACGCCGACCAGATCGAGCTCTACCGGGGCGCCCTGATCGAGGGCGTCATCCAGGAGAGCGAGGACGAGTCCCTGATGGACCGCTACCTCTCCGGCGAGGAGATCGACACCAAGGCCCTCATCGAGGACCTGGAGAAGGCCGTCGCGCGCGGCGGCTTCTACCCCGTGCTGGCCGCGGGGGCGGGCGTGGGCGCCCTGGAGATCCTGGAGCTCGTCACCCAGGGGTTCCCCTCGCCGCCCGAGCACCCCATGCCCGAGATCATGTCGATCGGCGGCGAGCCCGTCTCCGGTATCACCTGCGACCCCGAAGGCCCCCTCGTCGCCGAGATCGTCAAGACCACCAGCGACCCGTACGTGGGCAGGATCAGCCTGGTGCGGGTCTTCTCCGGCACGCTGCGCCCGGACATGACGGTGCACGTCTCGGGGCACGGCCTGTCCGACCGCGGACACGAGGACCACGACGTGGACGAGCGCATCGGCACGCTCTCCTCGCCGCTGGGCAAGCACCAGCGGACGGTTCCCAAGTGCGTGGCCGGGGACATCGCGGCGGTGGCCAAGCTGTCGCGCGCCGAGACCGGCGACACCCTGTCCGACCGGGACAACCCGCTGCTGATGACGGCCTGGTCCATGCCGGAGCCACTGCTGCCGGTGGCGATCCAGCCCAGGTCCAAGGCCGACGACGACAAGCTGAGCCAGGCCCTGCAGCGGCTGGTCGCCGAGGACCCCACCCTCAGGCTGGAGAACAACCCCGAGACCCGCCAGCTCGTGCTGTGGTGCATGGGCGAGGCCCACACCGACGTGCTCCTCGACCGGCTGAGCCGGCGGCACGGCGTGGAGGTGGAGAAGACCGAACTGCGGGTGCCGCTCAGGGAGACCTTCGGCGGCAGCTGCCAGGCCCTGGGCCGCAACGTCAAGCAGACCGGCGGCCACGGCCAGTTCGCCGTCTGCCACCTGGAGGTCGAGCCCCTGCCGTCCGGCGGCGGCTTCGAGTTCGTGGACAAGGTCGTCGGCGGTGTGGTGCCGCGCCAGTTCATCCCCTCGGTGGAGAAGGGGGTCCGCACCCAGATGCAGCGCGGCGTGCTCGCCGGCTATCCCATGGTGGACGTGCGGGTCACGTTGTACGACGGCAAGGCCCACTCGGTCGACTCCTCCGACATGGCGTTCCAGATCGCCGGGGCGCTCGCGCTGAAGGAGGCCGCGGCCAAGGTGCCCATGCTGCTGCTCGAACCGGTGGACGAGGTGTCCGTCCTGATCGCCGACGACCACGTCGGCGCGGTGATGTCCGACCTGTCCTCGCGCAGGGGCCGCGTGCTCGGCACGGAGCCGGTGGGCGTCGGGCGCACCCTGGTCAGGGCCGAGGTGCCCGAGCTGGAGATCACGCGATACTCGATCGACCTGAGATCCATGTCGCACGGGACGGGGACGTTCCAGCGGGTCTTCCTGCGCTACGAGCCGCTTCCGCCGCATCTGATGGACAAAATCACCGGCTGACAGAGCGGTGACGGGTGTGCCGGACGGTGCCCCACCTCACAGGAAGGGCGCATCGTCCGGCACACGCCTCACATCATGCACTCGTATAACGGAGTCATCACGAAAGGATTTCGTTTTTCCGGTCAGAGCACACCGGTGCTGGTGCCACACTGGGGAACCATGCGAAACGGACGCCCTCTTCTGGCCGCTGCCGCCCTCGCCGTCCTGACCACGGGGGCCGCCTACACCTTCGGTCCCGAGGCCGCACCCGCCCGGCCGAAGGGCGACAAGAGCTCGGCGGCCTCGTCCGAGACGGCCGGCGCGACGACCGCCGCCTCGGCGCGCTGCGACGTCGACGCGAAGTACCCCAAGCGGCAGCTGCGCGGAGTGTGGATCGCCACGGTCAAGAACATCGACTGGCCCTCGCGCACCGGCCTGTCCCCGGCCCGCCAGCAGGCCGAGTACGTCAAGATCCTCGACGACGCGGTCAAGCGGCGGTTCAACGCGGTGTTCGTCCAGATCCGCCCCGCCTCCGACGCGCTGTACAAGTCGGATCTGGAGCCGTGGTCGCAGTATCTGACCGGCACGGTGGGCAAGGACCCCGGCTGGGACCCGCTGCCCTTCCTCGTCGCCGAGGCCCATCGGCGCGGCCTGGAGTTCCACGCGTGGTTCAACCCCTACCGCGCGTCCGCCGACGGCGACCTGTCCAAGCTGCCCGCGAGGCACCCCGCCCGGCTCCACCCCGAGTGGATCGTGAAATACGGGGGTCTGGCCTACTACAACCCCGGCCTGCCCGCGGTCCGCGACTATGTCACCAAGGTCGTCAAGGACGTGGTGACCCGCTACGACGTCGACGGGGTCCACTTCGACGACTACTTCTACCCCTATCCCGTGGCGGGCGCGAAGTTCGCCGACGACGCCGCCTTCGCCAAGTACGGCAAGGGCGCCACGCTCGCCGACTGGCGCCGCGCGAACGTCAACAAGCTGATCGCGCAGGTCGACAAGACCGTGCACGAGGTCAGGAACAGCGTGAAGTTCGGTGTCAGCCCGTTCGGGATCTGGCGCAACAAGGCCGAAGACCCCAGCGGCTCGGCCACCGGCGGCATGTCCGCGTACGACGCCATCTACGCCGACGCCCGTCACTGGATCAAGAAGGGCACGGTCGACTACGTCATCCCGCAGCTGTACTGGCCGCGCGGGCTCAAGATCGCCGACTACGACGTCCTGATGCCGTGGTGGGCCAACGAGGTCAAGGGCACCGGCGTGCACCTCTACATCGGCCAGGGCCTGTACCGTGTCGGCGCCACCGACACGGCCGCCTGGACCAAGCCCGGCGAGATGTCCTCCCACCTCACGCGCAACCGCAAGTACGAGCAGGTCACCGGTGACGTCTACTTCAGCGCCAAGCAGCTCGCCACCAACCCGCTGGGAGCGATCGACCGCGTCGCCAAGGACCACTACAGCCGCCCCGCGCTGCTGCCGCTGATGAAGGACCGCGGCGGCCAGGCTCCGGCCAAGCCCGCCGACGTGCGGCTCCAGGGCACCTCCCTCGGCTGGAAGAGCTCTCCTGACGCCCGGTCGTACGCGGTCTACCGGATCGCCTCGGGCAAGCCCGGAGACTGCGCCATCGCCGACGCCCGCAACCTGGTCGCGGTCGTGCCCGCGGCGGCCGGCGACCGCCAGACCTTCACCGCGACGGGTGGCGGCACCTACCTGGTCACCGCCCTGGACCGCCTGCAGAACGAGAGCGATCCCACCACGGCCAAGAACGGGACCTGAGAACCCGATCCCCGCCGGTCTCCTGACACGCTGGACCGGTGACACGATCTTGCCCTACGGTTCCAGCACCTGGCAGGAGCCTGAAGGGGAGGTCGTTCGTGAAGCGGACGCTTGTCGCGCTCGCGGTGGTGCTGGGCCTGCTGTGGCCGGGGGCCGCGCAGTCCGCCACTCGAGTGGACGGACGGGTGGTGCTGATCGGCATTCCCGGCCTGCGGTGGAGTGACCTCAGCCCCACCGGCACCCCGAACCTGTGGCAGCTCGCCGGGCGGAGCGCGGTCGGCTCCCTCTCGGTCCGCACGGTCGGCAGGGTCACCTGCCCCTACGACGGGTGGCTGACGGTGTCGGCGGGGGTGAGGTCCGCGGTCGGCCACGGCTGCGGACTCCCCCCGCTGCCCGAGCCCGACGCGGCGGGCGCGGTCATCCCCGGCTACGAGTACCTGCACCGGGTCGCCGGCCAGCGCAACGCGGGCGCCCTCGGCGAGGCCGTTCACGCCGCCGGTGAGTGCACGCTGGCGATCGGCCCCGGGGCCGCGCTCGCGCTCGCCGACCGCTCGGGCAGGGTCGACGTGTACGCCCCCTCCCCCGCCCAGATCCGCGCCGACGCGCTCACCGGGTGCCGGGTGATCGCCGTCGACGTCGACGACCTCATCAGGCCGTACCTGACCGGCGACCGGCTGCCCCGGGAGGAGGACGGGCTCACCGCGCGGGAGCGGGCCGCGGCGCTGCGCCTCGCCGACGCCAAGACGGGGGCGGTGCTGAGCATGCTGCCCGAGGACACCCGCGTGCTGCTGGCGGGCCTGTCCGACCACGGCGGCAACCCGCACCTGCGGGTGGCGATGATGCGTGACGCAGACGTCTCCGGCCGCTTCCTGGGCGCGGCCTCCACGCACCGCGACGACACCACGATCCTGCCGGACATCACCGCGACGATGCTCTCCCTGACGGGCGTCGCGGCGCCGCCGGGCGTGATCGGGGTTCCCTGGCAGGCCGCCGAGAGGCGCACCGGCGGCACCGAGACGGCGCGGGTCGCGCTGGATCGGGCCGACGTGGCCGGGGAGACGATCAGAAACGTGGGCGGGATCTTCTTCACCACCGTCGCGGTGCTGCAGGTCGCGTTCTACCTGGTCGCCTTCCTGCTGATGCGCCGCAGGCGAGGGTTGAGCGGCGTCCGCGTCGCCGCGGTCGCGCTGGCCTCGGTGCCCGTGTCGACGTACCTGGTGAACCTCACCCCCTGGCATCACGCGGGCTCGCCGGTGCTCGCGCTGGTCGGCGGAATCACCGGATGCGCGTTGCTGCTGGCCGCGACCGCGCTGGCGGGGCCCTGGCGCCGGGCGCCGCTCGGGCCGCTGGCGGTGGTGGCGGGGGTGACCGCGGCGGTGCTGGCGGGCGACCTGCTGACCGGGACGACCCTGCAGCTCAACAGCGTGATGGGCTACAGCGCCGTGGTCGGAGCCCGCTACTACGGGCTGGGCAACATCCCGTTCGCGCTCTTCGCCACCTCGGTGCTGCTGTTCGCCGCCACGATCGCGCACCGGCTGACGCGCGCCGACCGCGCCGACCGCGCGGACGCGCCGGTGGACCGGCCGGCTCTCGGCGATCACGCCGATGCCCCCGTGGTGGATCGACCCGCGCACGAGGGCGCCACGGTCGCCGTCGTGTCGGCTCACCCGATGGGCGGGAGCCGCGCGAGCGTGGTCGCGGCCGCCGTCGTGGCGGCGCTGGGCGGTTTCGCGATGATCCTGGGCGGCTGGCCGGGCGTGGGCAGCGACTTCGGCGGGGTGATCGCGTTCGTGCCGGGCATCGCGGTGACCGCGCTGCTGATCGCGGGCAGGCGGGTCTCGATCGTCAAGCTGGGCGCGTTCTGCGTGGCGGGCGGCGTCATCGTGATGTCCATCGCCTATCTCGACTATCTGCGTCCCGCGGGCTCGCAGACGCATCTGGGCCGCTTCGTCGGCCAGGTGTTCACCGGGGAGGCCCTGGAGGTGATCGGCCGCAAGTTCGGCGCGATGCTGGGCACACTGCTCAACCCCAACCTGATGCCCGTCGTGATCGCCGCGGTGGCCTTCCTCGTCTACGCGCTGCTCCGCCCGGAGCAGGCGAGCGCGGGGGTGCTGCCCGCCGCGTTCGCGCACTCCCCCGCGCTGCGGGCAGGGCTGATCGGCACCCTGGTCAGCGGGGTGGTCGGCATGCTGGTCAACGACTCGGGGGCCGCGGTGCTGTCCATGGCGCTGGCGCTCGCCGTGCCGCTGACGCTGTCGGCGGGCATCAAGGCGCTGGACGAGGACGTGCCGCGCTACGAGGAGCCGGGCCAGCAGCCGGCGAGCAACTCCCTGGTGTCGCGCAGCAGCTGAGGAAGCACCCTGGTCTGGCCGACGACGGGCATGAAGTTGGTGTCGCCGCCCCACCGGGGCACCACGTGCTGGTGCAGGTGGGCGGCGATCCCGGCGCCCGCCACGCCTCCCAGGTTCATGCCCACGTTGAAGCCCTGCGCGCCGCTCGCCTTACGCAGGGCCACCAGCGCCCGCCGGGTGAAGTCGGCGAGTTCGAAGGTCTCGGCCTCGTCCAGGTCGGTGTAGTCGGGCACGTGCCGGTAAGGGCAGACCATCAGGTGGCCGGAGTTGTAGGGGTAGAGGTTGAGCAGTGCGAAGACCTTCTCTCCCCGCGCGACGACCAAACCGTCCTCATCGCTCATACGGGGGATCTCACAGAACGGGCAGCCGTCCTCGGGGCCGGAACCCGCCGGTTTACCCTCCCCCTTGATGTACGCCATCCGGTGGGGGGTCCAGAGTCTCTGGAACGCGTCCGGTGTCCCCGCTCCGTGCTGCGCCTCCGGCTCGTTGCTCATGGCCGCCAGCATATTGCCACGCCGATTACCGTCGCCTCGCGCCTCCCCCCGGCCTTCCCGAGCCTCCGAGAAGGCCCGCCGGGGCTAAAGGCCCGTGGGCGCCTCAGGCCCCCGTGGAAAGGTTTCCGAGCCCTCCACGGGAGACCTTCCGCCGCCCAGGGGGCTCAGACCTGGACGCGGCGCTCGATCGCGTCGACGATCTCGGCGATCGCCTCGTCGACCGGCACCCCGTTCTTCTGCTCGCCGTTGCGGAAGCGGAAGGAGACCGCGCCGTTGGCGATGTCGTCGTCGCCCGCCAGGAGCATGAAGGGCACCTTGGACTTCTGGGCGTTGCGGATCTTCTTCTGCATGCGGTCGTCGGAGGCGTCGACCTCGATCCTGATGCCCCGCTCGCGGGCCTTCTTGGCCAGGTCCTGGAGGTAGGGCGCGTGGGCCTCGGCGATCGGGATGCCGACCACCTGGACCGGCGCGAGCCAGGGGGGGAACGCGCCGGCGTAGTGCTCGACCAGGACGCCGAAGAAGCGTTCGATCGAGCCGAACAGCGCCCGGTGGATCATGACGGGCTGCTGCCGGGAACCGTCGGTCGACTGGTACTCCAGCTCGAAGCGCTGAGGCAGGTTGAAGTCGAGCTGGATCGTCGACATCTGCCAGGAGCGGCCGATCGCGTCACGGGCCTGCACGGAGATCTTCGGCCCGTAGAACGCCGCGCCGCCCGGGTCGAGCACCAGCTCCAGCTTCTCGGACTCGGCGACCTCGCGCAGGGTCTCGGTCGCCTCCTCCCAGTCCTCGTCGTTGCCGACGAACTTGACCGGGTCCTTGGTCGACAGCTCCAGGTAGAAGTCGTCGAGGCCGTAGTCGCGCAGCAGGTCGAGCACGAAGCGCAGCAGCGACTTCAGCTCGTCGCGCATCTGCTCGCGGGTGCAGTAGATGTGCGCGTCGTCCTGGGTGAGACCCCGCACGCGGGTGAGGCCGTGCACCACGCCGGACTTCTCGTAGCGGTAGACCGTCCCGAATTCGAACAACCGCAGCGGCAGCTCCCGGTAGGAGCGTCCGCGCGCCCGGAAGATCAGGTTGTGCATCGGGCAGTTCATCGGCTTGAGGTAGTACCTCGCGCCTTCCAGCTCCATGGGGGGGAACATGCCGTCGGCGTACCAGTCGAGGTGACCGGAGATCTTGTAGAGGTTCTCCTTGGTGATGTGCGGGGTGTTGACGAAGGAGTATCCCGCCTCCTCGTGCCGCCTGCGCGAGTAATCCTCCATCACGCGGCGGATCACGCCGCCCTTGGGATGGAAGACCGGCAGGCCCGAGCCCAGCTCGTCGGGGAAGGAGAACAGGTCGAGCTCGGCGCCCAGCTTGCGGTGGTCGCGCTTCTCGGCCTCCTCCAGCAGGTGGAGGTATTCGTCCTGCTTCTCGCGCGACTCCCACGCGGTGCCGTAGATCCGCTGGAGCTGCGGGTTCTTCTCGCTGCCCCGCCAGTAGGCGCCGCCGGAGCGCATCAGCTTGAACGCCGGGATGGACCGGGTGGTCGGCACGTGGGGGCCGCGGCACAGGTCCTTCCAGCGCAGCTCACCGGTCTTGGCGTCGAGGTTGTCGTAGATGGTGAGCTCGGCGCCGCCCACCTCGACGCTCTCCTCCTCGGCCGCGCCGCCCTTGAGGCCGATCAGCTCCAGCTTGTACGGCTCCGAGGCGAGCTCCTCGGCGGCCTGCTCGTCGGAGACGGGCCTGCGGGAGAAGAGCTGCCCCTGCTTGACGATCTCGCGCATGCGCTTCTCGACGCGCTTGAGATCCTCGGGGGTGAACGGGTCCTTGACGTCGAAGTCGTAGTAGAAGCCGTTCTCGACCGGCGGGCCGATGCCCAGCCTGGCCTCGGGGAAGATCTCCTGGACGGCCTGGGCCATGACGTGCGCGGTGGAGTGGCGGACGATGGCGCGCCCGTCGGGGCTGCCCGCGGGAACCGGCTCGATCACGTCGCCCTCGGCCACCGGGGCCGCGAGGTCCTTCAGCTCGCCGTTGGCGCGGGCGGCGACCACCGAGCGGCCGTCCGCCTCCAGCGCCTCTCCGTACGTCGTGCCTCCCGCCACCACACGCGCTGCTCCGGCGATGGTGACACGAAGTTCTGGCACGGCGGACACTGTTGCTCCCTGGGAGAGGTCGACGAATGGTCTGGGAATCGATGCTACCGGTGTCGGCAACGCGATTTCTCAGGCGTCGCGGCTCCGGCGGTAGCCCAGGGAGGTCAGCTCGGCCCGGGTGCCGCGGAAGACGTTGCGGTCGAGGGGCCTGTTCGAGTGCTGGTGGATCGTCCACCTGTCCCACGGCCTCGGCACCTCCGGCCTGCCCCGGGGGTGGTCGGGCGCGGCGATCCACAGCGGATAGGGCTCCAGCCCGGCGCAGTTGCCGCTCCGCGCGAACGACAGGAACGTGTAGATCACCGGCTTGACCCCGGCGAGCGCGACGACCGCCTGGCACCAGACGCGGGCGAACCGCGCCACCCGGTGCGCCGGTAGGTGATCGTTGGTCTCCAGGTCGAGGGCGAGCAGGTCCCCCCTGCGCAGCCCCGCCCGCCGCACGATCCGCAGGAAGTGCACCGCCTGCGCCTCCGGGTCTCCCGCGGGACGGGCGAAGTGGTAGGCGCCGCAGACGATCCAGCTCTCGCGCATGCCGTTCCAGTTGGTGGCGAACCACTTGTCGGTGAAGGTGCTCCCCTCGCTGGCCTTGGCGAACGCGAAGGAGACCCCGCCCCTCGCGTGCGCGCCCCAGTTGACGGCGCCCTGCCAGTTCGACACGTCGATCCCCTGCAACATGGCCGTCAGGCTAACCGCCGGACGGCACGGGGCACACGCCCGACGCTCCCTCGGCGTACTGCCATTGCGGCTGCTTTGGCTAGGCTTGGTCGGCGTGAACGCAGCAGCCCAGACCTCCGGCGCCTACGCGGCCGGCATCGCGACCATCACCTCCGGCGGAACCGTGCTCGACACGTGGTTCCCGTCCCCTCGGCTGGGCGAGCCCCCCTCGCCGGGCACCACGCG
The DNA here is from genome assembly GCF_040648855.1 of Streptosporangium sp. NPDC049078. Classification (NCBI taxonomy): domain Bacteria; kingdom Bacillati; phylum Actinomycetota; class Actinomycetes; order Streptosporangiales; family Streptosporangiaceae; genus Streptosporangium; species Streptosporangium sp. NPDC049078. The sequence continues at coordinate 39,156 of NZ_JBEZEL010000027.1, read as the reverse complement.
GCTGACCGAGCGGGAGGCGGCCGAGGAACTCGGTTCCGAGGTCGCCGCGCTCCTCGGCCCCGACGAGGACCGCGGCGTGGAGGTGGTCGCGGTGCGCACCGGCATCGCGAAGCTGTCGGAGGCCCCCGCCGACGCCCACGACGCCTACCTGCGCCTGCACCTGCTGTCGTCGCGCCTCGTCCAGCCGCACGGCCAGAACCTGGACGGGCTGTTCGGCCTGCTCAGCAACGTGGTGTGGACCAACCACGGGCCGTGCGCCGTCGAGGGCTTCGAGCAGGTGCGGCTCCGCCTGCGCGCCCGGGGTCAGGTGACCGTCTACGGGGTGGACAAGTTTCCCCGGATGGTCGACTACGTGCTGCCCACCGGCGTCCGGATCGCCGAGGCCGACCGGGTCCGTCTCGGCGCGTACCTGGCGAGCGGCACGACCGTGATGCACGAGGGCTTCGTCAACTTCAACGCCGGCACGCTCGGCACCTCCATGGTCGAGGGCCGCATCTCGGCGGGTGTCGTCGTGGGCGACGGGTCGGACGTCGGCGGCGGTGCCTCGATCATGGGCACCCTGTCCGGCGGCGGCAAGCAGGTCATCTCCATCGGGAGGCGCTGCCTGCTGGGCGCCAACAGCGGCGTCGGCATCTCCCTGGGCGACGACTGCGTCGTGGAGGCGGGGCTCTACGTCACCGCCGGGACCAAGGTGGCCCTGCCGGCGGAAGGGCCCGAGGGACGGGTGGTCAAGGCGTCCGAGCTCTCCGGCGCCTCCGGTGTGCTGTTCCGCCGCAACTCCACCTCGGGCGCGGTCGAGGCCGTGCCCCGTACGGGGACGAGCGTGGAGCTCAACAGCGTCCTGCACGCCAACGACTGACCGCCTGGTCGTCGGCTCTCGTCCGGGAGCGGCTCCGGGAGCCGCTCCGGGAGCACGGCCCGCCGTCCTCGCGAGGCGCGGGGACGCCTCTCCGGTTCGTCCCGCGCGGGGCTCGCGGATGTTCGTCCGCGGGCCCCTCAGCTGACAGAGTGGCCCCACGGGTCCGCTGGGGCCCGCTTGAGCCACTGGGGCAGCCGGGGCCGCTGGGGCCACGACCCTCACGCCCGAACGGGGGCGGTCCGCGCTGGAAGGATTCGGATGACCGGTCAGGGGATGGCGGGCGACGGTGAGATCGGTGGCAGCGGTGAGAACGGTGAGAACACGGCCGGGGCGGTGGCCCGGTGGGTGACCGGGCTGTTCGCGCCGCAGGTGCTGGTCATCGGGCTGCCTCCGCTCGTCGGGCTGATGGCGGACGGCTGGCCCGGTGCGGTCTGGGGCCTGGTGGCCTCGGCCCTGTGCGGCGGGATCCCGGCCCTGGTGATCCTGAACGGGGTCCGTTCCGGACGCCTCGACTCCCACCACCTGGTCGACCGGTCGAGCCGTACGGTTCCGCTGCTGGTCGCGGTCGCCTCGGTGGTCGTCGCGCTGACGCTGCTGATCCTGCTGGGTGCCCCCCGGCTTCTGGTGGCCACGGTGACCGCGATGCTGGCCGCGCTCGCGGTGACGGTCCCGATCACCTTCCGGTGGAAGATCTCCTTCCACGCGGCCGTGTCGGCGGGCACCGTGGTGGTGCTGGCCCATGTGCTGCCCGCCGCGCCCACGCTGGTCGCGGGCGCGCTCGTCGTGGCGACGGTGTGCTGGGCGCGCGTCAGGCTCACCCACCACACACCCGCCCAGGTCGCCGCGGGGACCGCCGTCGGGGCGGGGACGGCGTGGGCGGCCCTGAGCGCCTTCGGCGTCTGAGCGGGACCGCCCCCTACGTGGGTGGCGGGGGAGAAGGAGCCCTCAGAGGATCGGCGTCGCCGACGGCCGCTCGCGGGGCGCCGGGCGGCAGGGGCGTGGGAGCCTTCACAGGAGGCTCTTGAGGAACTCCCGCGTCCGGGTGCCCGGGGAGTACTCGGCGGCGACGAAGTCGGTGACCCCGGCCTTGGCGAGCGCCTCGATCCGCGCCGACACCTCGTCCTCGTCTCCGACGATCGCCACATCCGCGGGCCCTGCGGCGCCCTCCCTGTCGAGCATCGCCCGGTAGGACGGCAGCTGGCCGTAGATCTCGAATCGCTCGGCGGCCAGTGCCCTCGCCGCCTCGGCGTCGTCGGTGACACAGACGGGCAGCGCGCACACGATCCTCGGCTCGGGGCGCCCCGCGGCCCGCGCGGCCTCGGTGACGGCGGGGGCGACGTGCTCGGCCACCGTCTTGGCGCCGGTCATCCACAGCACGGTGCCGTCCGCCACCTCCCCGGCCAGCCTGAGCATCCTCGGGGCCAGGGCGGCGATGAGCACGGGCATGTCCCTCGGCCCCGGCGTGTTCAGGCCCAGCCGTGCCGTGAGGGTCTCCCCCTCGAAGGAGACGTTCTCCCCGCGTACGAGCGGTATCAGGATCGACAGGTACTCGCGCATGTGGCGGGCGGGCCGCTCGAAGCTCATGCCGTAGATGCCCTCGATCACGATCTGGTGCGAGAGACCGATACCGAGGGCGAGCCGCCCGTCGAGGGCGGCGTTGACGGTGAGCGCCTGCTGGGCGAGGACCGCCGGGTGGCGCGGGTAGGTCGGGACGACGGCGGTGCCGAGCTCGATCCCCGGCACCTGGCTTCCGGCCACTGCGAGCGCCGTCAGGGCGTCGAGGTCGAACGTCTGGGACATCCAGACGGAGGAGAAGCCGTCGTCGGCCCCGCGGGCGATGCTTTCCCGTACGTCACCGAGCGCGTCCGGCTTCTGGGAGCCGCTGAGGAACAGTCCGAATCGCATCGTTACCGAACTCCGTTCTAGGAAGTTTCGCCCAGTCTAGATCGCTCGCGGCGAACACACGGCGACCCGGGCACGGCGAGTCGGGGACGCACGGCGCGAGGCCGGGGAGGGCTCACGGGAGTTCGGTGAACCGCTCCACCTGCTCGATCTTGCCCGCGATGACGATGACGTCCCCGTACCCGAGTACGGTCCCCGCGTCGGCGTAGGTGAACTCGTCGTACTGGCCCTTCACGCACACCACGGTCACGCCGTACTTGCGCCGCAGGTTGGACTCGCCCAGGGGCACGCCGACGTACTCGCGGGGCGGACGGGTCTTGACCACCGCGTAGTCGCCGTCCACCTCCATGTAGTCGAGCATCCGCCCGTTGAGCAGGTGGGCCAGCCGCTCCCCCATGTCGTGCTCGGGAAGGATCACGTGATGGGCGCCGACACGCTCCAGGATGCGGCCGTGCTCGCGGCTGATCGCCTTGGCCCAGACGTCCTCGATCTCCAACTCGACGAGCAGGGACGTGGTGAGGATGCTGGACTCCAGGTCGGTGCCGATCGCGACCACGGCCCGGTAGAAGTCGGGCACCCCCATCTGCCGCAGCGCCTCGATGTCGGTGGAGTCCGCGACGACGACGTGGGTGAGCTTTCCCGCCAGGCTCTGCACCACCTTGGGGCGGTTGTCGATCGCCAGCACCTCGGTGCCCCTGCGAAACAGCTCGACCGCGAGGGAGCTGCCGAAGCGGCCGAGCCCGACGACCACCACCGGGTCGTTCCTTCTGTCAGCCAACGATCGTCCTCTTTCGGGAGTCCGCGGCCACGGGGGTCCGCCAATGCGAGGAGCCCGGAGGCGGACGACAGCCTCCAGGCTCCTCTATGCGTCTCACTGCGCGAGCCATCAGGCCCGAATTCGCCCGATTCTATCTCAGGGGAACTCCAGAAGGGTTTCCTCACCGCCCTCGGACTCCCCCGCGGATCCCGCGAGGGTGTCGAGAACCTGCTCGCCGTACTTGGCCAGCTTGTTCTCCCCCACCCCGCTCACCGTGCCCAGCTCGGCCAGGGACGAGGGCGCCCTGGTCGCGATCTCGCGCAGGGTCGCGTCGTGGAAGATCACGTACGCGGGCACGCCCTGCTCCTTCGCGGTGGCTCCGCGCCAGGCGCGGAGCAGCTCGAACACCGGGACCGCCTCCGGCGGCATCTCGACGGGCTCGGCCCGGCGCGAGCTGGAGGCCGCCGAGGACCGGGAGGCCTTGGCGGCGCGCGGCGCCCTCTCCGGCTCGCGCCGCAGTGGCACCTGGCGTCTGCGGCCCAGGACCTCCGCGCTCGCCTCGGTCAGCACCAGCGTGCCGTAGTCGCCCTCGACGGCGAGCAGTCCCTGCGCCAGCAGCTGGCGGACCACGCCGCGCCACTCGGCCTCGCTCAGCTCCGTGCCGATGCCGAACACCGTCAGCCCGTCGTGGTCGTGCTGGATGACCTTCGCCGTCTTTTTGCCGAGGAGGATGTCGATGATCTGACCGGCGCCGAACTTCTGGCGGCGTTCGCGCATGAGCCGGAACACGGTCGACAGGACCTTCTGCGCGGCGACCGTGCCGTCCCACGACTCCGGGGGCGACAGGCAGGTGTCGCAGTTGCCGCAGGCGGTGCCCTCCTGGCCGAAGTAGGCGAGCAGCCGCACGCGGCGGCACTCGACCGCCTCGCACAGGGCGAGCATCGCCTCCAGGTGGGTGGCCAGGCGGCGCCGGTGGGCGTCGTCGCCCTCGGAGGTGTCGATCATCTTGCGCTGCTGCACGACGTCCTGGAGGCCGTAGGCGAGCCACGCGGTGGAGGGCAGGCCGTCGCGCCCGGCCCTGCCGGTCTCCTGGTAGTAGCCCTCGACGGACTTGGGCAGGTCGAGGTGGGCGACGAAGCGCACGTCGGGCTTGTCGATGCCCATGCCGAACGCGATCGTGGCGACCATGACGAGGCCGTCCTCGCGCAGGAAACGCGCCTGGTTGGCGGCGCGGACGCGGGCGTCGAGCCCCGCGTGGTAGGGCAGCGCCTCGATGCCGTTCTGCACCAGGTACTCGGCGATCTTCTCGACCGAGTTGCGCGACAGGCAGTAGACGATGCCCGCGTCGCCCGCGTGCTCGGTGCGCAACAGCTCCAGCAGCTGCCGCTTGGGCTCGTTCTTGGGGGCGATGCGGTACTGGATGTTGGGGCGGTCGAAGCTCGCCACGAAGTGGCGGGCCTCTTCCAGGTTCAGGCGGGAGGCGATCTCGGCGTGGGTGGCCTTGGTGGCCGTCGCGGTCAGCGCGATGCGCGGCACGTCGGGCCAGCGCTCGTGCAGCGCGGACAGGGCGAGGTAGTCGGGCCGGAAGTCGTGCCCCCACTGGGCCACACAGTGGGCCTCGTCGATCGCGAACAGCGAGATCACTCCGCTGTCGAGCAGCCGCAGCGTCGCGTCGACCCGCAGGCGCTCCGGCGCCAGGTAGAGCAGGTCCAGCTCTCCGGAGAGGAAGGCCGACTCGACGGCGCGGCGCTCCTCGAAGTCCTGGGTGGAGTTGAGGAACCCGGCCCGTACGCCGAGGGCGGTCAGGGCGTCGACCTGGTCCTGCATGAGCGCGATGAGCGGTGAGATCACCACTCCCGTGCCCTTCCGCACGAGGGCGGGGATCTGGTAGCACAGCGACTTGCCGCCACCGGTCGGCATGAGCACGAGGGCGTCGCCTCCGGAGACGACATGCTCGATGATCTCCTGCTGGCCCTCCCGGAACGAGTCGTAGCCGAAGACGCGCTGCAGGACCCGCGACGCGTCGCTCGCCTCGGGGCCGTTCTCGGGGGAAGCCATCGGGACAGTGTACGAGGATCTTCCCGCCGGTCGGCGACGAACAGGCCGCGAACGCGGACGTCGCCCGGCACCGCACCAGGCCATACCGGGCCATACGGAACCGGGGGCGTCTGGGTGGGGCGGGCCGTGTGCCGGTTCGGCGGTGACGGAGCGATCCAGCGGGGATGGACCGGTTCGGCAGAGCCAGGGAGCGGGGAAAGGTGCCGCCGGGAGGGTCGGTCCTCCCGGCGGCACCGGCTTGCTTCCCTGCCGCCTTATTTCGACTGCTTTGTCTCGGCCTTCCTCCGAGTCTCCCGCGGGATCACGGGTTGACGTTGATCGTGAAGGTCGACGTCGTGTTCTTGATGTTCTGGAAGTTGTCGCTCATCCGGAGGTTGTTGAACGTGGCCGAGCCGACCGCCGGTCCCTGGCCCGGCTCGGGCATCTCGTTCGCCCAGACGGCCCAGCCGGACTTGGCGTCGAAGGCGTCGCCGCTCTTCCTGGCACCGGTGATCGAGATGTTCGTGAAGATCGTGTCGGTGACCGGGTTCTGCGGCTGGCCGCCGACGTAGTTGGTCTGGAACATGATGCCGCCGTAGGTCGGGTCCACGATGTCCACGTTGCTCACGCGGATGCCCTGGAAGACCTTGGAGGCGGAGAAGACCCAGATCGCCGGGAAGACCTGCTGCCCCCAGAAGTGACCGCCGGCCCGGACGATCGAGATGTTCTCGAACCTGGTGGGCGGGCTGGCGCCGAAGCCGTTCATCGGGTAGCCGAAGTCCAGCGAGCTGATTGTGATGCCGGAGTAGACGAGCGTGTCGGCGATGTAGATGTTCCTGAAGACGTTGTCGTACCCGCCGTAGACCGCGACGCCCGCGGCCCGCCAGGTCAGGATCGACGTCAGGTTCTCGTAGACGTTGCCGCGCATGTCGGCGCCGCCGGCGTCGATGGCGGAGAACAGCGCGAAGCTGTCGTCTCCGGTGGCGCGGGCCTCGTTGTTGCTGACGAGGTTGTCGGTGCTGCCGTTGGTCATGTTGATGCCGTCGGCGAACATGTTGCGGATGCGGGAGTTCTTGATCGTCACCCGGTCGGTGTTGGCGCCCCAGTAGAGGCAGACCATGTGCTCGTTCCAGATGTTGTCGATCACCACGTCGGCGACGTTGGCGAAGTCGAACACCTTGCCCGGCCCGTCGATGCGGGAGGTGTAGTTGCCGAAGTAGGCGAAGTTCGCGAAGGACGAGCCGTTCGCGCTGGCCTCGGCGCGGAAGCCGATGTCGGTGTTGTCCTGGTTGCCGGGCGCCCGGAACTGGGTGTACCAGGGACCGGCGCCGACGACCTTGACGGCCTTGCCGTAGACCTGGAACTTGCTCGCCGTCTGGTAGGTACCCGCCGGGAGATAGACGCCGACCAGGGTGCCGGTGGTGTCCATCCGCACCCGGTCGAGGGCGTTCTGCACGTCCTGGTGGGTGAAGCCGGTGGGGGTCGTGTACCTGGCGGGGTCGGGGTTCGCGATCGGCGAGACCTGCTCGGTGTTGATGAAGTCGATCGCGTACGTCGTGGTGTTGGCGGGGTCCTTCTGCAGCCTGATCTTGCTGCCTGCCGGGACGGTGGTCCCCAGCATGACGTTGGCCTCGTCGTAGATGTGCCGCGGCCCGCCGGAGCCCGGCGAGTTGCCGGGGCCGGCCTCGGGACCGTACAGCCAGGCGTACTTGGACGTCAGGTTGATCGGCTTGAGGAAGGTGCCGTTGACGTAGATGTTCAGCGTCGAGTCGATGCCGCCGCCGCCCGGGGCGTCGGGGATGGAGAAACGGGTGACCAGGGTGTTGGTGCTCGCCTTGGTGGTGAACTCGACGTAGCTGCCCGTGCTGTTCAGCGTCACGGCCCTGCGGCCCGACGCCTCACCCGCCACGTCGCCGATGGTGCGGTTGGGACCGACCACCGCGGCCCCGCCGCCGACGACGGCGTCCTCGGCCTCGTACATCTCGTACGGCATGTTGGCGCCACGACCGACGAAGAGCGGCTGGACGGTGGTGTTGTTCGCCCGCTTGACCGGCAGCTCGTTGGCGTCGTCGGCGAGGACGGTCCTGACGGTGTACTTGCCGTTCGCCGCCGTCCAGGTGCCCAGGTTCACCGGGCTCGTGGTGGCACCCGGCGCGATCACGCCGCTGTGGGAGCCGGTCAGGGTACGGACGACGGTGCCCGCCTCGTTGAGCACGGTGAGGGTGATGCCGTGGGCGCCGCTCGCGGAGGCGAGTGTGCCCTGGTTCTTGATCGCCACGGAGAAGGTGACGACACTGCCTCCGGCCGGGTTGCCGGGGGTCCAGCCGGTCGTGGCGACCAGGTCGGAGGTGTCGACCGGCCTGACCACGAGCGGGGCGGAGCTCGTGAAGGTGTTGTTCGACTCGTTCTGCTCGATGACGGTGTCGTCCTCGTCGACCTTGGCGCTCAGCGGGTAGCTGCCCGCGTCGCGGGGACCGGCGGCGGCCGACACCGTGACGGACGCTCCGGCGGCCAGCCCGGCGACCGAGGCGGTGCCGACCTTGGTGGTGCCCAGGTAGAAGTTGACGTTCGTCGCGCCGGAGGCAGCGGAGCCGCCGTTGCGCACCGTGGCCGAGAGCGTGACGGAGTCGGTCTCGACGGGGGACGTGGGGGACGCGGTCACACCGGTGATCGTCAGGTCCGGGTTCGGCGCCGGGGTGCCGATGACCTGGAACTCGGCGACCTGCCCGGCGGGGGCGCCGGTGTTCGAGGTGAACCTGAGCTGGACGTCGGCGTAGGCGCCGCTGACCGGGATCGTCACCGTGTTACCCGAGGCGGGGTCGAAGGTGTGGTTCGCCGCCGCGGCCAGGGTGGTGAAGGTGGTCGAGCCCTGTCCTCGCCCGAGAACCTGGATGTTCTGCGTGCGCGTCGCCCAGACGCTGTCGGGGTTCAGCTTCACCACGACCGAGCTGAGGGTGGCGTTCGCGCCGAGGCTCACGGTCAGCGTGTTGGGGTAGCTGCCGCCGTTGCCCTCCCAGTAGGTCGCCGTGTCGTTGTCGTTGGCGTTGGCGGCCACGAAGGTGAAGACCGAGGAGGAGGCGGTGATCGCCTTGCCGACGGCAAGGTTCGACCCCGGCGGGGTGCTGCCCGCACGGGTGACGGTGTTGCTGTTTCCCGACTGGTTGCCCGCGGCGTCCTTGGCCTTGACGTGGTAGGAGACCGTCGCGGTGGCCGGCTGGGTGTCGGTGTAGGTCAGCACGTTGCCCGCGACGCTGGCGCGCAGGGCGTTGTTGGCGTAGACGTCGTATCCGGTCACGCCGACGTTGTCGGACGAGGCGTTCCAGGTCAGCCTGATCTGGCCCGAGCCCGGCTCGGTGTAGGCCAGGTTCGACGGCGTGCTCGGCGGTGTCGTGTCACCGCCGGAGCCGGGCCCGTACACCTCGAACTCGGAGAGCTGACCGGCGGGCCAGCCCGTGTTCGCGGTGATGTTCAGCCGGAGGTAGCGGGCGCTGGTCGTGGCGAAGTCGATCGTCACCGTGTTGCCGGTCGCCGGGTCGAAGGTGCGGCCGGCGGAACCGGCGACGGTCGTGGTGGGCGTGGCGCTCGTGCCCGCCAGCACCGACAGGGTCTGCGTCCTGGTGTTCCAGGCCGCCGCGGGCGGCAGCTTCAGGACGACCTGGTTGACGCTGGTCACGGCTCCGAGGTCCACCTGAACCCACTGCGGGAAGGTGTTGTTGCTGCTCTCCCAGTAGGTGGTGGCGTTGCCGTCGGTGACGTTGCCCGCGCCGTAGGGGGCGTTGACACTGCTGGAGGAGGCCGCCTTCCCCACCGCCAGGTTGGGGCCGGCCGCCGCCGAGGCCGGTGCGGTGACCGCCCCGGCCAGAGCGAGCAGGCTGGTCGCGGCCGTCGCCGCCATCAGCCGTAACGCCAGGTAGTGCTTTCTCATCGCGTTCCTCTATCTCTCGTCTGGGACGACAGGGTCGGGAGGGAGGCCGCGGCCTCCGCCACGCGACGCGCTCGGCACCCGGGGGTGCCTCGCCCACAAGGCGCCGATACCCGGTCCTCTTGTTCCGGGTCCTCGGAATCCGGCGGGCCGGCCGGATGATCTGTGCCGGCCGAGCCGTGAGCCGTGCCTCGTTCGTCGCTGGGGGGTGCTGATCGCCGTTACGCCGGAGTCCTTCCTGCGGAGGTGGCCGGCGGGACGAGCGACGGTGAACGTCGGATCTTTCTGTGGGTTCCGGACGGGAGGTGTCCGGGATCGCGGGCCCTGACCGGTCGCGGCCCGGGGCGCTCCGCCGGGCGCGGGCCACGGCACCCTGCCGTCAACGGCCGTCAACGGCCGTCAACGGCCGTCGACTGCCGTCGACTGCCGTTCAGGTCGGCGCGAGGGCGATGAGTGTCGCAACCGGCTGCCAGGGCGGCGACCGGCCGCGCGATGCCGAGGACGACGTCACCTGGGACCTCTCCGAAGGGGTGGGAGAGATGCGCCGAAGCAGCACATCACTGCCGCAAGTTGCGGAGAATAGAGAGAATTTAACGGTACTTTGCAATATTTTTGCACTGCGCTGGCCAAAGGTTACATACGTGCTACGGCCGCGTCAACGGGTCGAGAAGGCCGGTTCACCTTGCCCCGGCCCCTTCTGTGCTGCCCGGCCGGCCACCTGTCCCGGACGCCGAAGAGGACCGCCCACGCTGGGGGCGGTGAGAGCACCGCGAAGGCATAGGGTGGCCCACTGGAGTGGTCAGTCGGGCTGAAAGACATCCCGGGTCGTGACCGTGTCGAGTCGTGGCGATTCAAGGACGAGGCGACCGGGCGGTCGCCTCCTCGCGGAGCTGCCGGTTTCGAGGCGGCCGTGGAGGATGCCGACGAGCCGGTGGGCGAGCTGTCGCAGTACGGTCTCGCGGGCCGCTCCGTAAACTCTGATCCTGCCGCGGAGCACTGCCTTTCGGCGGGGCCCAAGGCCACAGGACACAGAGGTGCCCACCCGTCAGACGGCTGCCGACCAGCGAGTCCGCCTACGGCGACCCGCTACGACCGATGAGGACACACGTGCCGGCGATTCGGCGAATCACCACGCGAAATGCTCGGTTCCAGCAGTGGGAGTCCCTGCTCACCAACCGCAACAAGCGGACCCGGGCCCGCGAATTCCTGGTCCAGGGGGTCCGTCCGATCTCGCTCGCGGTGAAACACGGCTGGCCCGTGCACGCGCTCATCCACAACGGGCAGCGCGACCCGTCGAAGTGGCTGGAGGAACTGCTGCGCACGGTGCGGGTCGAGCGGATCGCGATGGATCCCGAGATGCTGGCGGATCTGGGCGAGAAGAACGAGGCACCGCCCGAGGCCGTCGCCGTCGTGGGAATGCCCGCCGACGACCTCGGCCGCATCGCGGTCGGGGACGACTTCCTGGGCGTCGTGTTCGACCGCCCGACGAGCCCCGGCAACATCGGCAGCATCATCCGCTCGGCCGACGCCCTGGGCGCGCACGGGCTGATCGTGACGGGTCACGCGGCCGACGTGTACGACCCGAAATCGGTCAGGGCGAGCACGGGCTCGTTGTTCTCCCTGCCCGCCGTCCGGGTGCCCGCGCCGAGCGACGTGCTCGGCTGGGTGGCCGCGCAGCGTGACCGCGGTAAGCCGATCATCGTGGTGGGCACCGACGAGCACGGCGACCGCGACGTCTTCGACTTCGACTTCACCCAGCCGACGCTCCTGCTGGTCGGCAACGAGACCAGCGGGCTCAGCGGCACATGGCGCGAGGCGTGCGACGCGATGGTGAGCATCCCCATGGCCGGGGCGGCGAGCTCGCTGAACGCCGCGAACGCGGCCACCGCGATCCTCTACGAGGCGTCCCGGCAGCGGATCACCGCTGCGAGGACCGGCCGGCGGCGGTGAGGTCGGCGGCGGCGAAGAAGGCGACCGCTCTGGTACCGATCCGCATCAGCTGACGGGGGCGGACACCCGCCCCCACGGGCACGCGACGGCCACGGACGGCCACGGCGACCACCGTGTGCGGCGGCAGGACCTCTCCCAGCGCCGCCGTCATCGCCGGCAGATTCTTGTCCTGACGGCCTCCCTGCCAGTTGGTCTGCTCGTCGTAGGGCGGATCGGTGATCACGATGTCCGGCTCGTGACCGTCGATCGCCGCGGCCAGCTGGGCGGGATCGAAGACGTCGGCCCGCCGGAGCCGGTGAGGCACCGGGCCGCCGCCCGCGGCCAGCCGGCGGGCGAGCCGCTCCGCCGCCTCGGCGGCCTGCGCGTAGCCGGGTTTGCCGAAGCGTTCCGCCCGGTCCGCCAGTTCCGCCGCCCTGCTTCGCAGCCCGGTCTCGGTCAGCAGGCCCAGGTTGGCCCGTGCCGTACCGAGTGCGTCCTCGGAGAGGTCGGAGGCGAGCAGCGCCTTGACGCGCGGGCGCTGGAGGAGGGCCAGCACGGTGAGCAGGTAGCCGCTCCCGCAGCAGGGGTCCCACACCACGGCCGGATCCGCGCCACCACGCAGAGCCAGGGCTCGCTGGAAGATCTCGGCGGCGAGCCGTACCGGGAAGGCGGGCATGCCGGGGGCGGAGTGGAGAACGGAGCCGCCGGCGAGGTCGCTGTGATCCACCCGTGTCGTCTCGTACAGGTATGCCAATCCGCCCGTCCTTGTCGTCGAGGCCCTCAGGTTATCCCTGCCGCGCCTTGATCCAGCGGAGGGGAGAACAGCCCGCACGCCCGTTTTCGGCCGTTCCCGCCACTTGGGGCACGAACGGAGGAGCTCGGGGCGCCCACCTGATCGCATGAGGGTCCGGAAGGCCGGAGGCCCCGCCCAGGCCATCTCGATCACGGCCCGCCGCGCGGGCCCTTCCTGGACAGAGGAAAGCCCCTCGGCTGGTGTCAGCCGAGGGGCTCTGACCTGCTTCTTGCTAGTGTGGGCGATACTGGGATCGAACCAGTGACCTCTTCGGTGTGAACGAAGCGCTCTCCCGCTGAGCTAATCGCCCGCCCTGTGCGGCCCCTCACGGTGCCGACGTGGAAAACCATACAGCAATCCGGGAGCACTCGCGAAGCGGTGTTCGCCACTAGAATGATCTTGAAAGACGACACGGTCGGGAGGCAAAGGTCTGAGGATGCATCCGGCGGGGGGCTACGGTGTCATAGCATCGTCCTGATCCGTAGAAGCACCGAACGACCCGCGCTCGACCCGAATCACCCGAGACGCCCCGCCGGGGAGTCGACGGTGACCAAAACGAGACGCAAAACCCTTGCAAATACGGCCCTGTTGGTGATGTTTAGCCAGGTAGATGCCCAAATGTCGCGCTGTGATGTGTGTTACAGAAGGGCGTGGAGGCGGAATCTTTCCTACAGGTTTCTTTGTTCCGCGTGGTAGCTCGCGAGGGACGAAGCCGTTCGTAGCAGTGAGAGCAGTGAAAGCCCCGCAGAGGGGACCGACGACGAAAAAGGTTTGGCTGACGATGAACAGCTCCACCGTCTCTGCCGAGCTAGGCCTTCGGCTTGTGGTCCCCGACCGTACCACCGTCCCCCTGCTCGCCGGACTCAGCTATACGGCCGGTGATCCGTACGCGATCAGGATGGCCTTCCACGTGGGCAACGACGAGCCCGTCGAGTGGATCTTCGCTCGCGAGCTGCTGACGGTCGGCATCGTGCGGCGGGTCGGCGACGGGGACGTCCAGGTGTGGCCGGCACGCGCCGACGGCGAGCGCACGTTGCACATAAGCCTCACCTCGCCGTTCGGCCAGGCTCTGTTCGAGGTGCCGCTGGCCCCGCTCACGGAGTTCCTGCACCGGACCTACGAGCTGGTCCCCGCCGGTCGCGAGACCGACTTCATGGACCTCGACGCCGAGCTCAGCAACATGCTCTGGAGTTCCTGACCCGCGCCCCGCAGGGGGCTGCCCGGCTGTCGGAATCGTCCGCGGCGCTCCGCCCCCAGGCCGGGGAGCACGTCAGGTTCCGGATCTGAGCAGGTCCCGCATCCGGGCGATCTCGATGCCCTGGCCGGCCACGACGTCCTTGGCGGTGGCCAGCATGGCCCGGTCGGCGCCCTCGCGCAGCTGGAGCCCGGCCATCGTGACCGCCGCCTCGTGATGAGTGATCATGAGGGTGAGGAAGAGCGTGTCGAAGACCGGCCCTCTGGCCGCCCTGAGCCGGTTCATCTCCTCCAGCGGGAGAGTGTGCGCGTCGTGGCCGCCGTGTTCGCCCGGAGTCCTTCCCACCGTCTTCAGCCATGAGGTCATGGCCGCGATCTCGGGCCGCTGCGCGGCGGTGATCCGCTCGGCGAGCCTTCGCAGGGAGGGGGACGACGACCTGGAGGGCACCAGCTCCGCCATCTCCAGCGCCTGCCGGTGGTGCGGGATCATGCCCTCGGCGAACCTCACGTCGGCCGCGGTGACGCGCGCCTCGGACTCCCCCAGCCTCTCGCCCGGTCTCGCCGTGCGACCGCTCTCCCCGGGGCCACCAGGAATGATCACGGGCGCGCCGGATTCGGCGACGAGCGGGGCAGGCCGCTCCGATCCGGTCTCCGCGCATCCACCGAGAACCGATGCCACCATGATCATGGCGATAACCTGACTCGGCACACGCATCCTCCGCATAGCTTCAATAATGGGGCAAGTGGACCGACATATTGGGGGCACCGTGCGACCGATCGTGGCATTCGGCCTGGCCGGGTTACTTCTCGTGGCCGGGTGCGGGGCGGACCCGACCCCCGCGGCCTCGCCGCCGTCCGCCGCCACCTCGGCCCCTCCGGCCACGCCGGAGGAGAGCCCGAGTTCCACGGGGCAGACGACCTCCGCTCCCGGCGTCTCCGGTGACGGCATCCACAGCGACAACATCACGCATGTGGCCAACGTGCCTCCCGGCGCCCCGCTCGACGGGCCCCAGGCATGGGGGACCGACCTGGCCTTCCAGGGGAACTACGCGTTCGTCGGCAACTTCGAGGGCTTCACCGTCTTCGACATCTCCGAGCCGTCGAGCCCCTCGGTGGTCAGCCGGGTGCTCTGCCCCGGTGAGCAGAACGACATCTCGGTGAGCGGGGACCTGCTGTTCCTCTCGATCGACTCCGTCCGGGCCGGCACCGAGTGCGACGCCCAGCGCGGAGAGCCGGAGTCCGACGGGTTCGAGGGCATCCGGATCTTCGACATCTCGGACAAGAGCCACCCGAGGTTCGTCTCGGCGGTCCGTACCGACTGCGGTTCCCACACGCACACCCTCGTGCCCGGCAAGAGCTCGGACAAGGTCTACCTCTACATCTCCTCCCCCGGCCCGGAGCCGGAGTCGACGACCTGCCCCGCGCCGCACAACAAGCTCTCCGTGGTGGAGGTGCCCGTCAAGGCTCCGGAGACCGCCAAGGTGGTCTCGAAGCCGGTGCTCTCCGGTCAGCTCCCCGAGGACGGGATCGGCGGCTGCCACGACCTCACGGCCTACCCCGAGAAGGACCTCGCCGCCGCCGCCTGCTTCGGTGACGGGTTCCTGCTGGACATCGCCGACCGGGTCAATCCCAAGGTGCTCCAGCGCGTGAGCGACAAGCAGAACTTCTCCATCTGGCACTCGGCGACGTTCAACAACGACGCCACCAAGATCGTATTCGGGGACGAGCTGGGCGGCGGCGTCAGCGCGACCTGTGACTCCAACACCCCGAAGACCAAGGGCGCCAACGCGGTGTACGACCTCGGCAAGGACAGCAAGCTCACGCTCCGCGGCTACTTCAAGATCCCGAGGGAGCAGGCCGCCGACGAGAACTGCGTCGCGCACAACGGGTCGCTGCTACCGGTGCCGGGCAAGGACATCATGGTCCAGGCGTGGTACCAGGGCGGGGTGTCCGTCTGGGACTTCACCGACGCGGACAAGCCCCGGGAGATCGGCTTCTTCGAGCGGGGCCCGATCCCGGGGCTCGGCGGATCCTGGTCGGCGTACTACTACAACGGCCACATCTACTCGAGTGACATCACCAGGGGCCTGGACGTGCTCCGCATCGACGACCCGCTCACCGATCCGGCCTCCAAGGTCAGGATCAAGGAGCTGAACGCGCAGACCCAGGTGTCCTACTAGCCCCGTTTCCCCCCGCGCCACATCGTCGCGCCTCAGCGGCGATGTCCGATCGACGCGGTCCGATCGACGCGGCGGGTGAGCCCTCGCGTCGATCGGGGGGCGCGTGCGGGACACGGGATCGGCGGGCAACCGGACGACCGGCTCCGGTGAGCGTACGCTCACCGGAGCCGGGACCCGGGACCCAGGGGTCGCTCAGGGGTCGAGGTCGGCGGCGGAGCGCTCGGCGAAGACCCGCATGGCCTTGGCGGTGATCGGGCCGGGCGCGGCGGGCAGCACGGTCTGGTCGACCGCGCGGATCGGCTGGATGTCGCGGGTGGTGGAGGTGAGGAACGCCTCCTCGGCCTCGTACAGGGCCGAGAGCGGGACGTCCTCCTCGATGCCCCCGCACCACTCCAGGGCGAGCGCGCGGGTGACCCCCGCCAGGCAGCCCGAGGCGAGCGTGGGGGTGAGCAGCCTCCCGTCGCGTACGACGAAGACGTTGCTGCCGGTGCCCTCGCAGAGGTCGCCCGCGAGGTTCTCGAAGATCGCCTCGCCTCCGCCCCTGGCCTTGGCGTAGAACAGCGCCTTGGCGTTGTCGCCGTAGGAGGTGCTCTTCACCCCGGCGAGCGCGCCGCGCTCGTTGCGCGGCCAGGGCACGACGGTGACGTCGGCGGTGGCCGGGAACGGCTTCTGCTCGTCGACGATCACCACGGTCGTGCAGCCCTGGTCGCCCCGGTCGGAGCCGAGCGGTCCCGGGCCGCTGGTGTAGGTGACGCGGACGCGGCCGAGCTTCCAGGGCGGGGCCTCGGCCAGGCAGGCGCGGACCCCGTCGGCGATCGCCTCCACGTCGGGGTCGGGCAGATCCATCCGCCGCGCCGAGAGCGTGAGCCGGTCGAGGTGGCGAGTGAGCGCGAACGTGGTGCCGTTCACGCACTTGATGGTCTCGAACACCCCGTCACCGACCATCAAGCCGTGATCGAACACCGAGACGGTGGCCTGATCCGGAGCGACAAGTGCCCCGTTAAGCCATATAGGTACGTTCATCCGACTCCTTCTGAACCTGATGTTGATGCCAGCGCGATGAGCCGGGAGGCCTTCAACTCGGTCTCGTCCCATTCGCGTCGCGGGTCGCTCCCCCAGGTTATGCCCGCGCCCGTACCGAAACGGATCTCGTCGGACGACAACCAGAACGTGCGGATTCCCACGGCCAGGCAGGCCCGCCGCCGGTCGGCGTCGACCCAGCCCACGGTTCCACAGTAGGGCCCGCGCGGCTCGGGTTCGAGCTCATCGATGATCCTCAGAGCCGAGGATTTCGGGGCTCCGGTCACCGAGCCCGGCGGGAAGGTCGCGGAGAACAGGTCCGGCCACCCGTACTCCGGCGCGAGCCGCGCCCGGACCGTGGAGACCAGGTGTACGAGACCCGGGTGCTCCTCCACCTCGCACAGGGCGGGCACGCTCACCGAACCGACCACGGCGACCTTGCCCAGGTCGTTGCGGACGAGATCGACGATCATCACGTTCTCCGCGTAATCCTTCTCCAGCAGATCCCCCGCGGTGACCCCGGTTCCCTTGATCGGCCCGGACTCGACCACGTCGCCGTTCCTGGACAGGAAGAGCTCCGGGGAGGCCGACACGACGGCCAGTCCCGGCAGGCTCACCGTGGCGGCGTAGGGGGCGGGGTTGCCCTCCGCCAGCCGTACGGCCAGGGCGAGCGGGTCGGGCTCCTCCCCCGCCGGGAGCGGCGCGGTCAGCACCCGGCAGAGGTTGGCCTGGTAGACCTCGCCCCGCTCGATGTGGGCGCGGATGCGCCGCACGCCGTCCTCGTAGGCGGCCCGGTCCAGGGAGGTGCGCCACGACGACGGGTGCGGGCCCCGCCAGGGGCCGCGCGGCGCGGGCAGCGGTGCCCTGCGGACGTCGCCGAACCGGGCGCACGTCACCTTGCCCTCGTAGTCGACCACGACGGCCCACCATCCCTCGCCGTCCAGCGCGGCTAGATCGGTGGTGAGGTCCCGGAGACCGGTCGCCAGATATCCGGTGATATGCGCAAAAGAATCATGCACTTCCCTATTGTCCCGCCGCTCCGGCCAGCAGCCGTACCAGGGTGCGGGCGGCGGGCAGGGGGTTGGGCGGCAGGGCCGCGTAGACGGTCCTGCGCGGGGCGAGGTCGCCCAGGGAGCGGAGCACCAGATCGGGCGGCACGGCGGAGGCCGCGATGGAGGGCACGAGCGTGACGCCGAGCCCTGCCGCGACGAACCCGAACTTGCCCGTCCACTCACCGATCCTGACCGTGGCGCGAGGCGCGAACCCGGCGCGGGCGCAGGCCGCGACGAGCGCGGTGGCCCGGCCGGGCGAGGGCGCCTCGATCCAGGCCTCCTCCCGCAGCTCACGCAGGTCGACGATCTCCTCCGCCGCCAGCCGGTGGTCGCGGGGCAGCGCGACGAGCAGCTCGTCGCCGACCAGCTCGACCAGCTCCATCTCCTCCTCGCCCCCTTCACGGGGCGGCTCGGACAGGTGGTCGCTGATCACCGCGACGTCCAGGTCGCCCTCGCGCATGCGCCGCAGCAGGCTCCCGCTCGGCCCTTCGATCGGGACGAGCTCGACCCGGGGGAAGTCCTCCCGGAACGCGCGCAGGGCGCCCGGCACGAGCGCGACGTTCGCGGTGGCGAACGCCCCCACCCGCAGCCGCCCCCGGTAGCCGCCGTAGATCCCGGCCAGCTCCTCCTCCGCCCTGGTCAGCCGGTTCAGAACCACCTGGGCGTGGTGGTGCAGAGCCTCACCGGCGGGCGTGAGCCGCACCCCGCGCGAAAGCCGCTCGAACAGCGGGCCGCCCGCCCGGTTTTCGAGCGCGGCGATGCGGCGGGACACGGCGGACTGGGTGTAGTTGAGCCTGACGGCCGCCGCGGTGAACGATCCGGTGCGGGCCACGGTGTCCAGCAGGCGCAACGCCTCGACGTCGAACACATTCCTCCCTTGCATGGCTTACATGCAATCTAGTCATTTGTGGAATGCCTCGCCGGTTCGTAGCGTGGAGCGCATGATCTCCTTTCTCGGACTGGGGCGCATGGGCGCCCCGATGGCCCGGCGACTGGTGAAGGCCGGGTACGAGGTGACGACATGGAACCGCACTCCCCGCACGGTCGAGGGCGCCGCCTCGGCGGCGTCACCCGCCGAGGCCGTGGCCGGGGCGGAGCTGGTCGTCACGATGCTCAGCGACCCCACGGCGGTGCGGCGGGTCCTCACGGACGCGGCACCCGGACTGCGGGCCGGGACGGTGGTCGCGGAGATGTCGACGATCGGGCCCGAAGCGCTGACCGGACTGCGCGACCTGCTTCCCGCGGGGGTGGGACTGGTCGACGCGCCGGTCCTGGGCAGCGTACGACCGGCCGAGCACGGCACTTTGACGGTGCTGGCCGGGGGGCTGCCCGAGGACCTGGCCCGCTGCCGGGAGGTGCTGGGAGTGTTCGGCTGGGTGCGTGAGGTCGGCGGCCCCGGCGCGGGCGCGGCGATGAAGATCGCCGT
This sequence comes from Streptosporangium sp. NPDC049078, assembly GCF_040648855.1. NCBI lineage: Bacteria > Bacillati > Actinomycetota > Actinomycetes > Streptosporangiales > Streptosporangiaceae > Streptosporangium > Streptosporangium sp. NPDC049078. The sequence goes on along the minus strand of NZ_JBEZEL010000027.1, from coordinate 20,085 downwards.
CATGAGCGCGCTGGTGCCCGCCCAGGTGCTGCTCGCCGAGACCCTCGCGTACGCGAGGGCGATCGGGGTGGACACCGCGGATCTGCTGGAGGTGCTCGGCCGCACGCCGCTGAGTGCCCTCGTCGAACGGGTCCGCCCGGCCGTCGAGGGCGGCCCGCATGAGACGCGCTACGCCCTCGGCCTGGCGGCCAAGGACGTGGGGCTGGCCGCGCACGGGACCCAGACACTCGCCGCCGCGGCCGGGAGGAGACTGGCGGACGCCGCCGCGGCCGGGCTCGCCGAGGCGGATCTCACTGCGATCTTCCCGCACGTCGCCGCGTCCGGTCCCACAGGGGCGGGCCGGACGGGCGACGCGGATCAGGCGGTGAAGGTGGAGCTAGGCGTGGAGGCGAGATCCATCGGGGCCACCGAAAACGTCAGGGAGGGAGAGCCGGGCCGTGTCGGTGTGCGGAAACTGAACCCGGCCACGGTGCCTCCCACCAACGGGCTCTACTCCCACGCCACCGAGGCCGCCGGCCTGCTGTTCGTCTCGGGGCAGGTGGCGCTGGACGAGGAGGGGAAGGTCGTCGGCGAGGGGGACATGACGCGTCAGTCCGAATACGTGATGGACCTGCTGTCACGCGTCCTCGCCGATCGGGGCTGCACGTTCGACGACGTGACCCACATCCGGAGCCATCTGACCGATATGTCGCTGTTGCGGGAGTACGCGGCCGTGCGCGAGCGCCACATCACCGGCGAACCCCCGGCCAGCACCACCGTGGAGGTCTCACGGCTGTTCCGGCCGGGGCTGCTCATCGAGGTGGAGGTGATCGCCGCCATCCCCGCGAGCCGGTGACGGCGGCCGCGCCCACCGGCCGCGTCGGCGGGCCGGGAGCCACCGGCCCGTGACCGCTCCCGGCCCGGCTCCGTACCGGCTCTACGACAGGCCCTACGACAGAGGGCCGGTGACCGTCTCCGCCGCGGCGACGATCGCGTTGGCCGCGACGAGCTGGACCACCGTCTCGATCTCCGGAGCGAGGAAGCGGTCGGGGCCCGGCCCGGGAACGGACTGGCGCACGACGTCCACGACGGCCGCGGTCGCCGCCGCCGGCCGCAGCGGGGCGCGCAGGTCCAGGGCCCGCGCGGCGGTGAAGACCTCCACCGCGAGCACCCGGGTGAGGCCGTCCACCGAGCGGCGCAGCTTGCGCGCGGCCGACCAGCCCATGGAGACGTGGTCCTCCTGCATCGCGGAGCTCGGGATGGAGTCGACGCTCGCGGGCGCGGCCAGGCGCTTGAGCTCGGAGACCACCGCCGCCTGGGTGTACTGGGCGATCATGTGGCCGGAGTCGACGCCGGGGTCGTCAGCGAGGAAGGCGGGCAGGCCGTGGTTGCGGGCCACGTCCAGCATGCGGTCGGTGCGGCGTTCGGAGATGCTCGCCATGTCCGCGACCGCGATGGCCAGGAAGTCGAGCACGTAGCCGACGGGGGCCCCGTGGAAGTTGCCGTTGGACTCCACCCGGCCGTCGGCGAGGACCACCGGATTGTCGATCGCGGAGGCCAGCTCCCGCCCGGCGACCAGGGCGGCGTGCGCCAGGGTGTCGCGGGCGGCCCCCGCGACCTGCGGGGCGCACCTGAGGGAGTACGCGTCCTGGACGCGGGTGCAGGTGCCGTCCCGGTGGGAATCCATGATCTGCGAGCCGTCGAGCAGCGCCCTGAGGTTGGCGGCACTGGCCGCCTGCCCGGGATGCGGGCGCAGGGCCTGCAGGTCGGCGGCGAAGACACGGTCGGTGCCCAGGAGCGCCTCCACGCTCATGGCCGCGCTCACGTCGGCGGTCCTGAACAGGCGGGTGAGGTCGTCCATCGCCAGGATGAGCATGCCGAGCATGCCGTCGGTGCCGTTGACGAGCGCGAGCCCCTCCTTCGCCGCGAGCTCCACCGGCTCGATCCCCGCCTGCTTGAGCGCCTCCGCGGCGTCGGCCCGCTCCCCCGCGGCGTCGCGGACGACACCTTCGCCCATGATCGTGAGGGCCACGTGGGAGAGCGGCGCGAGGTCGCCGGAGCAGCCGAGGCTTCCGTACTCGTGCACGACGGGGGTGATCCGCGCGTTGAGCAGGCCCTCCAGCACCCTGGCCGTCTTCGGGCGCACGCCGGTGCGGCCGGTGGCCAGGGTGTGCAGGCGCAGCAGCATCATCGCCCGGGTGACCTCGATCTCGACCTCGGGACCCGAGCCGGCGGCGTGCGAGCGTACGAGGGATCGCTGCAGCTGGGCGCGGAGCGAGGGGTCGATGTGCCGGGTGGCCAGCGCGCCGAACCCGGTGGAGACGCCGTAGGCGGGGGTGGGGCTCTCGGCCAGCTCGTCCACCCGGGTGCGGGCCGCCGCCATGGCGGCCAGGGCGTCGTCGCCGAGGCGTACCGGGGCACCGTGCCTGGCGACCCTGACGACCTCCTCGAAGCTCAGCGGCTCCGGCCCGATGGTCACGACATCGTTGTCGCGCATACTGCCAACTCTCTCGCGTAGGGTGAGTCGTGGTAACTGGTGAAACCATAGCTGGCTCCTTACATCTCACGATAGCGGCCGTATTCGGTTTGGGGAGTCGCCGGGTATTCGCTAGAGTTCTCACAGTGAGTCCGGGCCGGTCCCGGAAGCACGCGGAAGTGGCTCAGTGGTAGAGCATCACCTTGCCAAGGTGAGGGTCGCGGGTTCGAATCCCGTCTTCCGCTCGGAAAAGGGGCATCCGCCCCCCACTCGGTGGAGTGGCCGAGAGGCGAGGCAACGGCCTGCAAAGCCGTCTACACGGGTTCAAATCCCGTCTCCACCTCTGGTTTTCAGCGAGGACGATTAGCTCAGCGGGAGAGCGCTTCCCTGACACGGAAGAGGTCACAGGTTCAATCCCTGTATCGTCCACCATCCGCCACGGAACACGGCGAAACGGCCGTCGACGCCCCCGCTCGGGGTCGTCGACGGCCTTCTTTTCGTTCCAGGTCGAGCTTTCTGTTCCGGGCCTGTTCCGGGCCGACCTCCATCGGCCCGGCCGGGTTTCCTGTTCCTGCCCTCGCCGCCATCGGCCCGGACGGGCCACCCGCCGCCCGCTTCGCCCGGCGAGCACCCGGCCCGGCTCGTCCGAGCGGTTACGGGCCGCCCACGGATCGGGGTGTGATCAGGCCCGACTCGTAGGCGAGGACGACGAGCTGGGCACGGTCGCGGGCACCGGTTTTGGTCATGGCGCGGCTGACATGGGTCTTGGCGGTGAACGGGCTGATCACCATGTGCGCGGCGATCTCGTCGTTGCTGAGGCCCCGGCCGACCAGTGCCACGACCTCCCGCTCGCGCCTGGTGAGGACCTTCATCGCGCCGTCCGCGCTCACGTCGGGGCGCCGGGAGACGTACTGGTCGATCAACTTGCGGGTGATGGCGGGCGAGAGCAGGGCGTCGCCCCGCGCGGCCACGCGGACACCGTGCAGCAGGTCCTCGGGTTCGGTGTCCTTGACCATGAATCCGGCCGCGCCCGCGCGCAGGGCGTCGAAGACGTACTCGTCGAGCCCGTAGTTGGTGAGGATGACGACGTGCACACCGGTCAGGTCCGGGTCGGCGGCGATCCGCCTGGTCGCCTCGATACCGTCGAGGACGGGCATCTGGATGTCGAGGAGCACGACGTCGGGAACGTGCCGGGCGGCCAGTTCGACCCCCCGCAGCCCGTCGGCCGCCTCGGCCACCACCTCGATGTCGTCCTCGGCGTCGAGCAGGGCGCGAAATCCGGCGCGGATGAGCGCCTGGTCGTCGACGAGCAACATGCGGATCACCGGGCGCCCTCCGGCGAAAGCCCGGCGCGGGCGCACGTCACGCGGAACCGTCCACGGGAAGTTCGGCGCGGACGCTGAAACCGCCCTCGCTGCGGGGGCCGGCGCGCAGCCTCCCGCCGAGCGCGGTGACCCTCTCGCGCATGCCGCTCAGCCCGACCCCGGGCGTCGGTACGGCACCGGGATCCGCCCTCCCGTCGTCGTCGATCTGCACGGTCAGCTCCTTCGGGCCGTAGGTGATGCGCACCGACGCCGCCGCGGGACCCGCGTGCCTGGCGGCGTTGGTGAGCGCCTCCTGGACGATCCGGTACGCGGTGCGGTCGACGTCCACCGAGAGCGGCCGCCGCTCCCCGTCCACAACCACGGTCGCGGGCAGGCCCGTCGCCCGCGACCGTTCGACCAGCTCGGTGAGTCGGTCGAGCCCGCTGACGGGCGGCTCGTCGTCGCGCAGCACCTCCAGGGTGGCGCGCAGCTCTCTCATCGCCTCCCCGCCGGCCTCCTGGATGGCGAGCAGCGGCGCGGACACCTCCTCACCTCGCTTGCGGGCGAGGTGGACCGCGACCCCGGCCTGTACCTTGATCACGGAGATGCTGTGGGTGAGCGAGTCGTGCAACTCCCTGGCGATCCTCAGCCGTTCCTCGTCCGCGCGGCGGCGGGCCGTCTCCTCTCGGGTGCGCTCGGCCTCGGCGGCGCGTTCCTCCGCCCGCCTCAGGTCGTCCCGGCGGTGGCGGGAGACCACACCCATGACGCCGGCGGCGACGAACCAGCCGACCAGCAGGCCGGTGGACTGCTGAGGGAGTCCCCCGGCCCCGGTCCCCGACGACAGGCCGGCCACCAGATCACCGCTCAGGAAGACGACGCTCGCGGCCACCGCGGCGGCACGGTGACCGGTCAGTACCGCGGTGTGGACGGCCACCAGCACCGGGAAGGCCGTCGGAGGCCCGACACCGGTCCTTACCGAGTAGGCCGTCATGCACACCGCGGTGACCAGCGCGACCACGACGGGAAGGCGGCGGCGGACAGCGAGCGGCAGGGTGCCGGCGAGCAGCAGCGCGTACTCGACCGGCCCATGCGGACCACCCTGCTCCGACCCGACCAGCGTCGCGACCACCAGCAGCAGGGCGATCCCCCCGGCGAGTGCCGCGTCGGGCACCTGATCGCCCTCACCGCGCACCCCGCCGCCCCAGGTGCGTACGCGATCGCGCCATCCGTACGCGTGCCCCCGCGGTCCGCGCACGTGCCCGCGCCATTCGCGTATGCGACCCATGCCCGAACAGTAGACCGGGCGCCGCCTCCTCCGCCTCCTCCGCGGAGAGGGGACCGGAGCTACTCCCGCTGGAGTAGGCCCGGGATCGCTACGCCCCCGGTGGCGGGCGCGAGAGCATCCGCCGATGCGACGCCCGGGATCGGTCCGGTCGGCGACCATCGACTCACCGACCGGCCGACGACCGCCGGCCTGACCATCGGCCATCGCGTCGGCGCGGGCCGGCCGGAGGCAGAACCCGGCCGCCGGAACCACCTCGCTCCGGAACACCGCCGCCGGATTTTCCGACGGCGGCATTCCGGCCGACCATCACGAAGGGAACGACGGTAGATGGCGAACACCTTCCGATACGTGACTCCCGTTACGCCCGAGGCCGCGACCGGCCGGATCGCCGCCGTCTACGGCCAGGCGGCCACCGACTTCGGCCTCGCCAGGATGCCGGTCCTCATGACGCTCTCCCCCGTCCCCGGCCTGCTCGCCGCGACCTGGGCGCTACTGCGCGAGTCGCTCGTGGCCGGACCCGCCTCCAGGACCGGCAGGGAGGTGGTCGCGCTCGGCGTGTCCATGGCCAACCGGTGCCCGTACTGCGTGGCCGCGCACACCACCCTGTTGCACGCCACCGGCGACCACCGGCTGGCCGAGGACATCTCACGCGGCGACACGCCCGCCGACCCCGGGCACGCCGCGCTCCTCGGCTGGGCGACGGCCACCCGAACACCCGGCGCGGCGGGCCCGGAGCCGGCGCCGTTCCCGGCTGAGCACACCGCCGAGTACGCCGGCACCGCCCTGACCTTCCACTTCATCAACCGCATCGCCTCTGCCCTGCTGACCGACAGCATGCTGCCCGGCAGGCTGCAGGATTCCCGGCTGGTCCGCAGCCTGAGCGGCAGGGTGCTGGCCCGCACCGTACGCAGGCGACTGCCGGCCGGTGAGAGCCTCCCCTTTCTGGCGGAACCACCCGCGCTCCCGGAACCCGTCTGGGCGGCGGGCACACCGGTGGGTACCGCCTTCGCCGCGCTTCGGGAGGCGGCGGGCGCGGGCGGGGCGCTGCTCGGCGAGCGGGCCCGCGCGGCCGTGCTGGAGACGGTCGGCGCATGGGACGGCGAGCATCCCGCGATGGGTGGCGGGTGGCTGGACGGGCCGTCGGCGGACCTGACCGGCTCCGACCTTCCCGGGGCGAGACTCGCCCTGCTCACCGCGCTGGCACCGTACCGCGTCACCGACGCCGATGTCGCGGCCTGGCGAGTCACCCACCCCGACGACGCGGACCTGGTACGGCTCGTCGCGTACGGCGCGATCACCGCTGTCGAAGGCGTCGAGGCGTCGATCCGCCGGGATCTGCCCGAGCCGTCCGGAACAAGATCGCGGCCCGCGCCGCCGTCGCCGTGACAACGGCGCACGACGACGTGATCGGCCTCGAAGGGTGGTTCGAGCCCTTCGGCCCGTTCACCCGTGCACCACTCTCTCGCCGGTACCCGAGAGCCCTCCGATGCACCCGGGGCGCCGCCGGGCCGGGTGAGCCCGGCGGCGCGGTTCTCAGCGGTCGGCGGGCGGCGACTCCAGCGACTCCAGCCAGCCCTCGATGGCACGGGCCATCGAGGGCGACCTGTCCTCCAGCATGGTGTAGTGGTCACCCTCGACCTCGCGGAGGACGTGGTCGGTGTGCCAGGAGGCGCGCCAGTCGTCGGTGACGGGTATCTCGCCGTCGAAGCCGGTCAGCGGGGTGTCCGGGTGCAGGAACAGGATGGGCGCGCGTACCTCGCCCACCGTGCTCTCGCGGAACAGCCGGTAGTAGCGACCCATCGCCGCCAGCCGTGCGCTGGTGAACGGGCCGAACGACGCCTCCCTGTCGAACATGCCCCGCACCAGTTGCATGCCGATGTCGTCGATGACCTTGTCGTCGGGCATGAAGGTGTCCAGCAGGACCAGTCCTCGCGGGTTGATCCCGATACTCTCCAGGTAGCCGACGGCGGCGTGCGCGAAGATACCGCCCGCGCAGTAGCCGAGGACCACGAACGGCTCGTCCCCCGCGGCCCGGCGTACGGACTCCGCCCACACCCGCACCGCGGCGTCGACCGTGCCGGGAAGCCTCTCCTCCTTGGCGAAACCGGGCACCGTGAGCGCGAAGAGGTCCCGGACACCGCGGAAGTTCGCGGCGAGCCGGGCGAACTGGGTCGCCCCGCCCAGCGCCATGGGGGTGCTGAAGCAGAACAGCGCGGGTGTGCCGGGCCCGGAGGCGAGCTTGACCGGCGGCGGGATCTCGTCGAGCTCCTCGACCGAGGAGAAGGATGGACGCAGGTCGGCCATCGCCCGCAGCAGCCCCATGGCCTCGTGCATCTTCCCCGCGCGGGCGGCCTCGTGGAACAACGCGCTGGGGGTCTCCGAGGGGTCCGCACCGCCCGGCGCGTTCTCCCCGGCACCGTCCAGGCGGGCCGCCAGCTCGCCCAGGAGGTGTTTTGCCAGGTCGGAGGGGTTGGGATAGTCGAAGATCACCGTCGCGGGCATCCGCAGCCCGGTCGCCTTGACCAGGCCGTTGCGCAGTTCCATGGAGGTCAGCGAGTCGAAGCCGGCCTCCAGGAAGTTCTGGTGCGCGTCGACCGCCTCGGGGCCGGGGTGACCGAGCACCCTGGCGGCGTGCGCCCGTACCGCCTCGCGGAGCACGTCCAGTCGCTCCTCCTCGGGCAGCCCGGAGAGCCTCGCCGTCAACGGCGCTCCGTCCGTCTCCTCCTCGGCGTCGCCGTCGTCGAGGATCGCGGTGACCTCGGGAAGGGCGCGCAGCAGCGGGCGGGACCTGGAGAGGGTGTACGCGGGGGCGAACCGGCTCCAGTCGATGTCGGCCACCACCAGGTGGGACTCGTCGTGGTCAAGGGCCTGGCCGAGCGCGGCCGTGGCCGAGGAGGGCTCCATGGCACGCACGCCGAGGCGGCGCAGCCGGGAGCCGACCTCGTCGTCCACCATGCCGCCGCCGCCCCAGGCACCCCAGGCGACGCAGGTGGCCGCCGTTCCGCGGGCGCGGCGCCGAGCGGCCAGCGCGTCCAGGAACGCGTTCGCCGCGGCGTACGCCGCCTGTCCCCCCTGCCCCCACACGGCGGCCCCCGAGGAGAACAGCGCGAACAGGTCCAGCGGCCGGTCGCCCAGCAGTTCGTCCAGGTGACGCGCGCCCACCACCTTGGCCAGCCCGACCTCGGCGAACTCCTCGACCGTGGTGCCGGGCAGCGGCGCACCGTCCCTGACGACGCCGGCCGCGTGGACCACCGCGCGCAGCGGGTACTCGGCGGGCAGCGAGTCCAGCAGGCGGCGGAGGTCCTCGCGGTCGGCGACGTCGCACGCGGCGATCGTGACCGTGACGCCCAGGGCCGCGAGCTCGGCCTCCAGCTCAGCGGCGCCCTCGGCGGCGCGGCCGCGCCGGCTGGTCAGGAGCAGGTGCTCGACGCCCCGGCCCGCCAGCCAGCGGGCCACGTGCGCGCCGACCCCGCCGGTTCCGCCGGTGACGAGCGCGGTGCCGCTCAGCCGCCGGACACCGCCGGAGCCGGAGGCGCTCTCGACCGCGCCGAGCGGTGCCCGCACCATCCGGCGGGCGAGGATCCCGTTCTGCCTGACCGCCAGCTGTTCCTCTCCGCCCGGCGCTGCCAGCACGCCGCAGAGGCGGTCGACGGCCCGCTCGTCCGGGGAGGGGGGCAGATCGACGAGGCCGCCCCAGGTGTCCGGGTGGTCCAGGGCGAGGACGGTGCCGATCCCCCAGACCTGCGCCTGGAACGGGGCGGCGTCCCCGCTTCGTCCCGGCTCCGTCCGGGAGGTCTGCTCGGCCCCCGAGGTGCCGGTGTCCACCGCGCCGGAGGTCACGGCCCACAGCGGCGCCGTGACGCCCGCGTCGCTCAGGGCCTGGACGAGGGTGACGGTCGCCGCCGTGCCGCGTGAGAGTCCCGGGTGCACCGGGTGGAGGTGTTCGTCCAGCGCCAGCAGGGAGAGCACACCGGTCACGGACTCGTCGGCGAGCCGGTCGCGCAGCGCCGAGGTGAGCGCGGCGCGGTCCTGCCCGCCCACCTCGAGGGGAATCACCCGGGCGCCGTTCCTGGCGAGCCCCGCGACGACCGCGGTCGTCGCGGGGGCGTCGTCCGCGGGCAGGGCCACCAGCCACGAGCCGGTGAGCGTGCCACCCGCCGGCTCGCCGACCGGCCGCCAGGCCACCCGGTAACGCCACGAGTCGATCGTGGCCCGCTCCCGCGTGCGCCGACGCCAGGAGGACAGCGCGGGCAGCATCTCGTTCAGGACGTCGGGAGCGACCCGCAGGTCGTCGGCGAGGCTCAGCGTGTTCCCGTGCTCGACGGCCTCCCAGAAGGCGGTGTCCACCGGGTCGGCGGCCGGGGCCCGTACGGCCGGCGAGGACTCCAGCCAGTAGCGCCGCCGCTGGAAGGCGTAGGTCGGCAGGTCCACCGGGCGGGCTCCGGGATACAGGCCGGACCAGTCGACGGTGACGCCCCGGACGTGCAGCTCGGCGGCGGAGGCGAGGAGCCGGGGCAGCCCGCCCTCGTCGCGGCGCAGGGTGCCGGTGACGACGGCGTCGTGGCCGAGCGCGTCGAAGGTCTCCTGCAGGCCCATGGTGAGCACCGGGTGCGGGCTGGCCTCGACGAACACGCCGTACCCCTGCGCGGCGAGCGCGCGGACGGCGCCGTCGAAGCCGACCGTGCGGCGCAGGTTGGTGTACCAGTACTCGGCGTCGAGGCCGGTGGTGTCGATCCAGTCGCCGGTCACCGTGGAGATCATCGGCACCTCGCCCGAGCGGGGCTCGATCGGCCCGAGATCACGGAGCAGGCGCTCGCGCAGCTCCTCGACCTGCGCGGAGTGTGAGGCGTAGTCGACGGGAACCTTCCTGGCCCGCACGCCCTCCCCGGTCAGCTCGTCGATCAGCTCGTCGAGGGCGTCCGGGACACCGGAGACCACGACCGAGCGGGCCCCGTTCACCGCCGCGACGGAGATCCGGTCCCGCCAGGGCTCCAGCCGCGCGGTCAGCTCATCGACGGGCAGCCCGACGGAGACCATGCCTCCGCGCCCGGCGAGCACGTCGCCGATGGCCCGGCTGCGCAGGGCGGCGACGCGGGCGCCGTCGTCGAGGGAGAGCGCCCCGGCGACCGTGGCGGCGGCGATCTCCCCCTGGGAGTGGCCGATCACGGCGTCGGGGCGGATTCCGTATCCGCTCCAGAGCCTGGCGAGCGACACCATGACCGCCCACAGCACCGGCTGGACCACGTCCACCCTGTCCAGCGGGGGTGCCCCCGCCTCCCCGCGCAGCACAGCGGACAGCGACCAGTCCACGAACGGTGCCAGTGCCCGCTCGCAGTCGGCGAGGTGCGCGGCGAAGAGGGGGGAGGCGGCGAGCAGTTCCGTGGCCATCCCGGCCCACTGCGAGCCCTGGCCGGGGAAGACGAACACCGTCTTGCCCGGCGTCCCGGCCGCCACCCCGGTGACCGTGCCGGCGGCCTCTTCGCCCGAGACCAGCCCGCGCACGCCGGCCAGCAACTCCTCGCGGTCGCGTCCCACCACCACGACCCGGTGCGGGAAGGCGGTGCGCGCGGCCAAGGCGAGGCCGATGTCGGCGACCGGCCGTCCCGGGTGGTCCTCGGCGTGGGCGAGAAGCCGGTCGAGCTGTGCTCGCAGGACGGGCGCGCTCTTCGCCGAGACCGCCCACGCCGCCGCGCCGCCCGGCAGCGCGAGCATCGGTGCCGGCTCCCTAACCTCCCCCGGCTCCCCGGACGCGCCTTCGGCGGCCGGGGCCTGCTCGACGATCACATGGGCGTTGGTGCCGCTGACGCCGAAGGAGGAGACTCCCGCACGGCGGGGCCGGTCCACGTCGTCCGGCCACTCGACGGGTTCGGTCAGCAGCCGGACGTTCCCCGCCGTCCAGTCCACGTGGGAGGAAGGCTCGGACACGTGCAGGGTGGCGGGCAGGACACCGGCGCGCAACGCCATCAGCATCTTGATCACGCCCGCGACCCCGGCGGCCGCCTGGGTGTGGCCGATGTTCGACTTGATCGAGCCCAGCCAGAGCGGCCGGTCCTGCGGACGGTCCCCGCCGTACGCGGCGAGCAGGGCCTGCGCCTCGATCGGGTCGCCGAGGGTGGTCCCGGTGCCGTGCGCCTCGACGGCGTCCACGTCGAACGCGGCGAGACCGGCGTTGGCCAGCGCGCGGCGGATGACCCGTTGCTGGGACACCCCGTTCGGGGCGGACAGGCCGTTGCTCGCACCGTCCTGGTTGACCGCGGAGCCGCGGATGACCCCGAGGATCGGGTGGCCGTTGCGGCGCGCGTCGGACAGCCGTTCCAGCAGCAGCATGCCCGCGCCCTCACCCCACCCCGTACCGTCGGCGTCGTCGGAGAACGCCTTGCAGCGGCCGTCTCGCGCGAGACCCCGCTGGCGGCTGAACTCCACGAAAGCCTCGGGCGTGGCCATCACGGTCACCCCGCCGGCCAGGGCGAGCGTGCTCTCCCCGCGCCGCAGCGACTCGCACGCCCAGTGCAGCGCCACCAGGGACGACGAGCACGCGGTGTCGACGGTGACCGCAGGACCCTTGAGCCCGAACACGTAGGCGACCCGACCGGAGATCACGGCGGTGGAGTTGCCGGTCAGCAGGTGGCCCTCCACCCCCTCCGGCAGCGCGTCCAGGCCGGTGCCGTACCCGCTGGAGAAGGCACCGACGAAGACACCGGTCTGGCTGCCCTTCAGCGAGGTCAGGTCGACGCCGGCCCGCTCGAACGCCTCCCACGACACCTCAAGAAGCAGCCGTTGCTGCGGGTCGGCGGCGAGCGCCTCACGCGGCGAGATGCCGAAGGAGCCCGCGTCGAAGTCTCCGGCGTCGTAGAGGAAACCGCCCTCGCGGGTGTAGCTGGTCCCCGGCCGGGTGAGCTCAGGGTCGTACAGGGTCTCCACATCCCAGCCCCGGTCGCCGGGGAACTCCGAGACGCCGTCGCGGCCCTCCGCGACGAGCCGCCACAGCTCCTCGGGGCTGCGCACGCCCCCGGGGAACCGGCATCCCGCCGCGATGACCGCGATCGGCTCGCGGTCCTTGGCCTCCGCCTCGCGCAGCCGCTGCTGGGCCTGCTGGAGGTCCGCGGTCACCCGCCGGAGATAGCCGAGGAGCTTCTGCTCGTCCGCCACGTCACGTCACCTTCCCCACACGTCGAACCGGGCGCCCACCACTGGGGCGTTCGGTACGGAGAGACCGTTCATCACGGCAGGAACATTCGGGAACACGGGGCTCAGAGCCCCTTGTCGATCAGTGCGAACAGTTCGTCGGCGCTCGCCGACTCCACGCCCTCGCCGACGGCCGCGCCTGCTCCGTCCGGCTCGGGCCTGTCTCCGCGCCACTGGGCCAGCAGACCTCCCAGACGTGTGGCGATCGTGAACCGCGTCTCCTCGTCGGGAGTGATCTCGGTGAGCACCCGGCCCAGCCGGTCGAGTTCCCGCAGGACCTGTGCCTCGGTCGGCGCCTCGTCCGGCACCAGTTCCGCGCGCAGGTAGTCGGCGAGGGCGGTCGGGTTCGCGTAGTCGAACACCAGCGTGGCGGGCAACCGCCTGCCGGTCGCGGTGTTCAGCCGGTTGCGCAACTCGACCGAGGTGAGCGAGTCGAAGCCCATCTCGTCGAAGGCCCGGTCGGCCTCCACCTGGTCGGTGGAGGTGTGGCCGAGCACGGCGGCGACCTCGGCCCGCACCAGGTCGAGCAGCATCCGGTGACGGTCGGCCGCGGGGAGCGCGGCCAGTCCGGCGAGCAGGTCCGCGCCGGTCTGCCCGCCCCCGGCGGCCGTCGCGGTACGGCGGGCCGGCGCGCGCACCACACCCCGCAGCAGCGGCGGCAGCCGGTCGCCCTTGGCCGCCAGCGCCTTGGCGTCGAGGCGGATCGGCACCAGCGCCGACTCCGGCCTGCCCGCCGCGGCGTCGAGCAGGGCCAGGCCCTCCTCCGGTGTCAGCGGCACGACACCGTCGCGGGCCATCCGGCCGATGTCGGCGTCGGTGAGAGTGCCGAGCATGCCGCCGACCTCGGCCCACGGGCCCCAGGCGAGCGAGAGCGCGGGCAGTCCCCGCGCGCGCCGCAGCCCGGCCAGCGCGTCCAGGAACGCGTTGGCCGCGGCGTAGTTGCCCTGCCCGGTGCTGCCGAACGTGCCGGCCACCGACGAGAACAGTACGAACGACGACAGGTCGAGGTCGCGGGTCAGCTCGTGCAGGTTCAGCGCGGCGTCCGCCTTGGGGCGCAGCACCCTGTCCACCCGGTCGGGGGTGAGTGAGGCGATCGTCCCGTCGTCCAGTACGCCCGCGGCGTGCACCACCGCGGTGAGCGGGTGCTCGGCGGGCACCCCGGCCAGCAGCTTCGCCAGGGCGGTCCGGTCGGCCGCGTCGCAGGCGACGATCTCGACGTTCGCCCCCAGGTCCGTCAGTTCGGCACGCAGCCGCTCCGTCCCCTGGGCGGCGGGACCGCCACGGCTGGTCAGCAGGAGGTTGCGGACGCCGTGGGCGGTCACGAGGTGGCGGGCGACGAGGCCGCCGAGGCCGCCGGTGCCGCCGGTCACCAGCACGGTGCCGTCCTGGGCGAGCGGGACGGGCAGGGTGAGCGCGACCTTGCCGACGTGTCTGGCCTGCGACAGGAAGCGGAACGCCTCGGGGGCGCGGCGGATGTCCCAGGCGACCACCGGCAGCGGCCGGATCGCCCCCCGCTCGAACAGGTCGAGGAGGGCACGCAGCATCTCCCCGATCCGGTCGTACCCGGCCTCGACGAGGTCGAAGTCGCGGTAGCGGACGCCGGGATGCTCGGCGGCCACGGCCTCGGGCGGGCGAACGTCGGTCTTGCCCATCTCCACGAACCGGCCGCCGCGCGGCAGCATCCGCAGCGAGGCGTCGACGAAGTCGCCCGCCAGCGAGTTGAGCACCACGTCGACCCCTCCCCCGCCGGTCGAGGTGAGGAAGGAGGATTCGAAGTCCAGGGTGCGTGAGGAGGAGATGTGGGCCTCGTCCAGCCCCATGGAGCGTAGGACGTCCCATTTGCCGGTTCCGGCGGTTCCGTAGACCTCGGCCCCGAAATGCCGGGCGAGTTGCACGGCCGCCATGCCCACTCCGCCCGCGGCGGCGTGGATCAGCACCTTCTCCCCCGCCTTCAGGGCCGCCAGGTCCGCCAGCGCGTAGTACGCGGTGAGGAAGGCGACCGGCGTCGACGCGGCCTGGGCGAAGGTCCAGCCGCCGGGCACGGCGACCAGCTGGCGGTGGTCGGTGACGGCCAGCGGGCCGAACGCGCCGCCGTCGAACATGCCCATCACCCGGTCGCCCTCGGCGAACGCGGTGACGCCGGGACCGACCTCCACGACGCGGCCCGCTCCTTCGAGGCCCATCGCGCCCGCCTCGCCCGGATACATGCCGAGCGCGTTGAGCACGTCCCGGAAGTTCACCCCGGCGGCGCGGAGCTCGACCCTGACCTGTCCCGGTGCCAACGGGGCGACGGCCGCGGGCGCGTCCAGGAAGGCCAAATTCTCCAGGGTGCCCTTGTCCAGGCTGTCCATCCGCCAGGAGGCGGCGCCCTCGGGCGGCACGAGCCCGGCGCCGGTCGCCCGGACGAGCCTGGCGGCCAGCACGGCTCCTCCTTCCCTCAGCGCCACCTGCGGCTCGCCGGTCGCGAGCGCGGCGGGGAGCCGTCCCGCCGACGCGACGTGACCGTCCAGGTCGGCCAGGACGAACCTGTCCGGGTTCTCCGCCTGGGCGGAACGGACCAGGCCCCACACCGCGGCACCCACGACGTCACGGGCGCTCTCCCCGGACCCGGCGGAGACCGCTCCCCGGGTCACGAAGACCAGCCGGGAGTCGTCGAGGCGGTCGTCGGCCGACCAGGCCCGAGCCAGGTCCAGGGCCCGCTGGACGGCCGAGCGGACGGCCCCCGCCACGGCCTCCGTGCCGGTTTCCGTATCGATCTCGGTGTCGGTGTGGGGTCCGGCGACGTGAGCGTGGTCATGAGCGGGGGTCCCGCCGACGCTCTCCGCGCTCACGAGGACGACGTCGGGAACGGGCGCACCGGAGTCGAGGGCCGCGACCAGCTCCTCGATCCCGGCGTAGGAGGCCGGGAAGATCCCGGCCGCGCGCAGCGCCTCCCCCGTGGCCGGGACGTCGCCGCCGAGCAGCGCCCACTCCCGCACCGGTACGGTCCCGGCCTCGACCGGGACCCACTCCACCCGGTGCAGCGAACGCCCGGGGTCCGTGCGTGCGCCGGCGAGGTCGGCGGAACCGATGGGCCGCAGTACGAGCGAGCCGATCGACACGACAGGACGCCCGGCCTGGTCGGCCGCCTCCAGACGCAGCGAGTCGCCTCCGGTCGGCACCACCCGCACCCGCAGGCCTGACGCTCCGGCGGCGTGCAGTTCCACCTCCGACCACGTGAACGGCAGCGCGGCGTGCTCCGTCGAGGCGTCACTGAGGGCGAGGGCGTGCAGGGCGGCGTCCAGCAGGGCCGGGTGGACGCCGAAGAGGGCGGCGTCGGCGGCGACGCCCTTGGGCAGCGCGATCTCGGCGAACACCTCGTCGCCACGCGTCCAGGCCGCCCGCAGGCCGCGGAAGGCCGGACCGTAGCGGAGGCCGAGGTCGACGAGCCGGTCATAGAGGCCGTCCGTCTCCACCGGCTCGGCACCGGACGGCGGCCACTCGCCGAGGTCGAAGTCTCCGGCGGTGCCCGAGGCGGTGAGGAGGCCGGTGGCGTGCCGGGTCCACGCCTCGTCGGCCGCGGTCTCCTCGGCACGTCCGTAGACGCTGATCGCACGGGCCCCGGAGTCGTCGGGCGCGCCGAGCACGACCTGCACCTGGACACCGCTCTGGCCGGTCAGGACCAGCGGGGCCTCCAGGGTGAGCTCCTCGATCCTGTCGCAACCGACCTGGTCTCCGGCGCGAACGGCGAGTTCCACGATCCCGGTGCCGGGGAACAGCACCGTCTCGCCCACCGCGTGGTCCGCGAGCCACGGGTGGGTACGGGCCGAGAGACGGGCGGTGAACAGGTGCCCACCGGAGTCGGGCAGCTCGACGGCGGCCCCCAGAAGGGGGTGACCCGGCGTGTCGAGGCCGACGGACTCCGGGTCGCCGGAGGTGGGGACGTGCAGCCAGTAGTCGCGGTGCTGGAAGGCGTAGGTGGGCAGTTCGACCCGGCGTGGTCTCCCCACTCCGGCCGCGGTGGCGGCGTCGGTGAAGAACGCCTCCCAGTCAACGGCCACCCCCCGCGTATGCAAGGCGCCCAACGCCGTGACCAACTCCGAAGCCTCACCACGATCCCGGCGCATCACCGGCACGAACACCGCCCCAGACCCCACCCCCGAACCAGCCGCCGCCGGCCCATCGCCGGAAACACCACCGGACCCGTCACCGGCCAGGCACTCCTGCCCCATCGCCGACAACACCCCGTCCGGCCCCACCTCCACGAACGTCTCCACCCCCGCAGAAACCAACACCCCCACCCCATCGGCGAACCGCACCGCACCACGCACCTGCTCCACCCAGTACTCCGGCGAACACAACCGCTCCGCCGTGGCCGACTCCCCGGTCAACGTCGACACGATCGGGATTCGCGGCGGGTCGTAGGACAGCGACCCCGCCACCGCCCGGAACTCCTCCAGCATCGGATCCATCAACGGCGAATGGAACGCGTGCGACACCCGCAGCTGCTTCGTCCTGATCTCCCGTTCCCGCAGAGCGGCGGTCACTTCCAGCACCGCCTCTTCGGTACCGGAGATCACCACCGAGGTCGGACCGTTGACGGCCGCGATGGACACCTGGTCTTCGCGCCCGGCCAGCAGCCCGGCGACCTGCTCCTCGGAGGCCCGCACCGACACCATCGCCCCACCCGCGGGCAGCGCCTGCATCAACCGCGCCCGGCCCGCCACCAACGCACACGCATCGGCCAGCGACAACACCCCCGCCACATGAGCCGCCGCGATCTCCCCAACCGAATGACCCGCCAGCACATCCGGCGCCACCCCCCAGGACTCCACCAGCCGGAACAACGCCGTCTCCACCGCGAACAGCGCCGGCTGCGCCCACCCGGTCTGGTCCAGCGCCTCCGCCTGCGCCGACCCCGGCTCGGCGAACAGCACCTCACGCAACGACCCCTCAAGCAGCGGATCCAGCTCCGCGACCACCGTGTCCAACGCCGCCGCGAACACCGGGAACCGCCCATACAACTCCCGGCCCATCCCGGCCCGCTGCGACCCCTGACCGGTGAACAACACCGCCACCCGGCCATCACCCACCCGACCCCGCACCACACCCGAACCACCGGCTACCGCCGACAACCCGGCCACCACACTTCCACGGTCCCCGCCCACCACCACCGCACGATGATCGAAGGCGGACCTGCCGGTGGCCAGTGAGTACGCGATGTCCAGCGCCCTCAGGTCCTCGCGCTCCTCCACGAACGCCGCCAGGCGGGCGGCCTGCGCGCCCAGCGCCTCCTCGCCGCGCGCCGACACCACGAACGGCAACGGCAATCCCCCGGCGAGCTCCGCCGTCGGAACCGGCAGAGCCCCCTCGATCTCGGTGTCGACGGGGGCGGGGGCCTGCTCGATGATGACGTGGGCGTTGGTACCGCTGATACCGAAACCGGAGACTCCCGCGCGGCGCGGGTGGCCGTTCTCCGGCCACTCGACGGGCTCGGTGAGCAGCGACACCGCACCCGTCGACCAGTCGACGTGCGGGGTGGGCTCGTCGACGTGCAGGGTCCTGGGCAGCAGGCCGTTCCGGAGGGCCATCACGACCTTGATGACGCCCGCGACCCCGGCGGCGGCCTGGGTGTGGCCGATGTTGGACTTCACCGAACCCAGCCACAGGGGACGATCGGCCGGGCGGTCCTGACCGTAGGTGGCGAGCAGCGCCTGGGCCTCGATCGGGTCGCCGAGCATGGTGCCGGTGCCGTGCGCCTCCACCGCGTCGACGTCGGCGGCCACCAGTTCGGAGTTGGCGAGCGCCTGGCGGATGACGCGCTGCTGGGAGGGTCCGTTCGGAGCCGACAGGCCGTTGCTGGCACCGTCCTGATTGACCGCGCTGCCCCGCACCACCGCCAGCACCGGATGACCGTTGCGACGCGCGTCCGACAGCCGTTCCAGCAGCAGCAGGCCGATCCCCTCGGAGAAGGCGGTGCCGTCGGCGGCCGCGGCGAAGGCCTTCACCCGGCTGTCGGGGGCGAGGCCGCGCTGGCGGCTGAACTCCACGAAGATCTCGGGGGTGAAGATGATCGTGACGCCGCCGGTGATGGCCATGGAGCACTCGTCCCTTCTGAGGGACTCGCACGCCAGGTGCAGGGTCACCAGTGAGGACGAGCAGGCGGTGTCGGCGGTGACCGCGGGTCCCTCCAGGCCGAGGGTGTAGGAGATCCGCCCGGACATGACGGCGGTGGAGGTGCCCGTCAGCAGGTGACCCTCGACCCCCGCGGGGAAGACCCCCTGGCCGATGCCGTACCCGCTGGAGGCCGCGCCGACGAAGACGCCCGTCCGGCTGCCCTTCACCGTGGCGGGATCGATGCCCGCCCGTTCCAGCAGTTCCCACGAGGTCTCCAGCAGCAGCCGCTGCTGCGGGTCGGACGCCAGTGCCTCGCGCGGGCTCATCCCGAAGAAGCCCGCGTCGAAACCACCGGCGTCGGCGACGAACCCGCCCTCGCGGGCATAGGTGGTGCCGGGGGTGTCCGGGTCGGGGTGGTAGAGCCGGTCCAGGTCCCAGCCCCGGTCCCCGGGGAACCCGGACATGGCGTCCTTCCCGTCCGCGACCAGCCGCCAGAGTTCCTCCGGGCTGTTCACCCCACCGGGCAGGCGGCAGCTCATGGCCACGACCGCGATCGGCTCGCGTTCCCTGGCCTCCACCTCACGCAGGCGGCGTCGGGTGTGCTGCAGGTCGGCGGTGGCACGCTTGAGGTAGTCACGCAGCTTGTCGTCATTCGGCATCGGACGTCAACCAGCCTCGGGGCAGTAGGGATTCGTCATGGGGTGCGCCGTCGGGAGGCGCCGTCAAAAGACACCGTCGGGAGGCGCCGTCAGGAGGCGCCGTCAGGAGGCGCCGAGTTCCCCGTCGAGGACCGCGAAGAGCTCGTCGTCGGTGACCGACTCGAAGTCCTGCCGGGGCTCGGTCTCCACCGGGTCGCCGTGCGTGTCGTCCCACTTGCGGAGCAGCGCCCGCAGCCGGGCTGTGATCTTGTCGGTGTCCCCGCCGTTCCTCGCGTACAGGAGGGTCTCCAGCCGGTCGACCTCCGCGAGCACGGACGCGGAGGGGTCGGCGGCGGGCGGGGCGATCTCGTCCCTGATGTGCTCGGCGAGCACGCCGGGGTTGGGGTAGTCGAAGACCAGGGTGGTCGGCAGGCGCAGCCCGGTGGCGCCACCGAGCCGGTTGCGCAGTTCGACGGCGGTGAGCGAGTCGAACCCGAGCTCCTTGAACGCCCTCTCGGGTTCCACCGAGTCCACGCTCGTGTGCCCGAGCACCCCGGCGGCCTCGGCGCAGACGAGCTTGACGAGCGCGGTCAGCTGCTCGTCCTCCGACAGACCCGCCAGGCGCTGTTCGAGACCGGAGGCGCCGGGGGTGACGCCTCCCACGGTCCGGACGACCCGGCGGGCGGGGGCCCGGACGAGACCCCGCAGCAGCGCGGAGCGCAGGCCGTTCTCGCCGCGCAGCGCGGCGAGGTCGAGGTTGATCGGCACGAGCAGCGCCTCGTCGAAGGCGCGGGCCGCGTCGAACAGGGCCATCCCCTCCTCCGACGACAGGGCGACCAGTCCTGAACGGGCCATCCGCTCCACGTCGGCGTCGGCGAGGTGGCCGGTCATGCCGCTGCGCTGGTTCCAGAAGCCCCAGGCCAGCGAGAGCCCGGCCAGCCCCTGAGCCCTGCGGTGCGCCGCCAGCGCGTCGAGGAAGGCGTTGGCGGCGGCGTAGCCGCCCTGCCCCGCCCCGTCCAGCACCGCCGCGGCCGAGGAGAACATCACGAACGCCGACAGGTCCATGTCACGGGTGAGCTCGTGCAGGTTCCACGCCGCGTCCACCTTCGGCCGCAACACCGC
>NZ_JBEZEL010000026.1:0-113207 GCF_040648855.1 Streptosporangium sp. NPDC049078 | reverse complement strand
TTCTACCGGAGCTCCGCTCCTTCGTTCATGCCCCGTTCACTCTGTGAGACGCCCTTGCGCCGCAGCTCCAGGCTCTAACTACCCGGCCTTGGGCGAGCCCCAGACCTTGCTCAGTCCGAGATACCTCAGGGCAACCACGCTCACGACGCCGGGCTCATGAGGCCGAGAAGGCCGATCGCGGTTTCGTCGGACCCGCATGCCAGGATTTCTTTGATCCAACCCGGGAGAGAGCAGGATTCTCATGAGCGTCTACAGCTGGCTTGATGACGATGCGTTCTGCGCGACGCACGTCCGCGGCCTCACCCCGCATGAGGCGCTGGCTCGCCTCGGTATTGAGGTGTTCGACGGTGATGACGAAGAGGGCGAGATCGATGAGGGTCTCATCTGCGCCTATCCGGCCGAGGGTGGCACCATTCTGGGCGAGTGGAACGGCTTCGCCGGCACGTTGGACGAGGTGCTGCGGCCCTTGTCGGCAGGAACGGTCACGGCAAGCGTCTTTGTCAACGTGAACAGGGTCGCGTCCTTCGACCACTATGCGGACGGCCGCAAGCTCCTCTCCTTCGACCCGTTGATTCCTCATGAGACGGACAACATCCAGACGGACTACCTGACCGATCGGATCGAGCTCGGCTTGGTCCATGGCAACTCGGAGGGCGGGCTTGCCGCGGCGCGGCAGCTGGCTGAGCGCATTACCGGGGTCCGGCCGAACGCTTCCAGTCACATCGTGACCGCCCACGGCATCCTTGAGTACTGACAGCGCGGGGACGGTGCGAATCTTGTTTTGCCTTCGCTCCGTAGCGATCCAGCATCCTGTTGGTCACGGGTGATAAGACCGGGCGGTGGAACGCCTGGTACAGACCACCCCGATCGCCGAACAGTGCTACGAGGTCTACATGCAGGAACGGCAGACGGAGGGGGCGGATCGTGACGGAATATGCACGCTGGAAGGACATCCGTGCTGAGCACGTCGAACGTGCCTGCGGCGGGGAGGTCGTGGAGGCGGCCGTCCCGATGGCGACTGGATTCGACACCACCGCAGGCGTCCAGGAAACTCCCGTCGACCCGATCGACGCTCTCAAGCGCCGGCTCGTCGAGAACCGGGGTGTGAAGATGTCGATGGTCCGCACCGTAACGGAGGAGCAGAAGGATAAGGACTACGTCTGGACCAAGGCCGTCGCCGAGTTCGGTAAGGGCAAGATCGTAGCCGTCGATATGACACATGACTCCGACCGCATAAAACGGGTCGATCCCGTACGGCAGATCATCTTTGAGGGCCGCCAGTACGTCCAGAACGACTACTTGCCCGACGGCAAAAGCTGGTTCCTCAACGAGGACGACGAGGTCCGGCCGGAATTGGACGCCGGCTGGATCCAGCTCGCCGATCCAGCCATGCTGAAGGCGGTGCTGGCCACTACCAGGGTCAAGCGCCCCGCAGGCGTCTACGACGGCACTCGTACCACGCTCTACCAGGGCACGATGACCGTCGGTCAGCTCTCCAAGGCCTCTCAGGGATTCCCCTTCGGACTCGTGGTGATGCTCACCGAAGAGGAAGCGAAGGCCAAGATGTCTTGGCGACTCTGGCTCGGTGAGGACCAGCTGGTGCGCAGGGCCTGGGGTTCATGGAGCCAACCGTTTTCCAAGAACGGTGGTGTCCCTGTCTCGTTTGTCGTTGATGCTCGTCTGACCGGCTGGGGTGCCGAAACCGACATCGCCGCGCCTTCCGCCGATGATGTGATAGACCCCTCGCACTGGTCGATGCCCGAGACTTCCGTCCCCCTGAATCCGGCCGCCGAATAGTAACCGCCGCTCCAAGCGGCCAGGGCGTCCTGATATCCAGTACACACGAGGGTGCTCCAGCCGAAAGGCAACGATTTATGATTGGAGCGCTGATTTTACGTAAGAGGCGCCATCAGGATGGAACTCGTGTCTGGCGAGCAATAGACGTCTCAGGCGGGCCCTGAACGGCAGAAGGAGCAGGTAGGCAATTCCCGATACCTTCAGCAGGGGCCAGTACGGCAGCGGTATAGGAGACTGGATCAATGTGAGATACAGGCTCCAGCCAAGCACGGCGAAGACCACATGCCGTTCCAGGAAAAATCGGCCTTGGATATCGTCTCTGGCCCACCAGCGATATTTCCAGGGCAGTCGCCAGCCGAATGCCCGATAGGGCAGCCAGTGCCACACCGGCGGGTGCTCGCGCAGGCGCAGCGTGAGTCCGCCACGGAGCACGTCCAGGCCGTCGCGCAAGGTTGGGCTGCTCTGCCCTGGTTCGGCCAGATCCATCAGGGTGCTCAGCAGTTCGGCACCGCGGAACTCCCGGAAGCGGGCTGGGTAGGCCAGACGCATCAGCAGTCGGCAGCGACGCTCGTAGGTAGAGGTGACCTCGGGGGTCATCACATCCCCATCCCGGGCCGGAGGCTCAATCGGCGCTGAGCGGTGGCGGCCAAGCGCGTCAGGCGGGCGGTCTCCTCGGACAGCACCTGACGACCGTGGCCGGTGAGATCGTAGTAGCGGCGATGACGGCCGGAAACGACCTCCTCCTTGACCACGATCACCAGTCCGTCGCCCGCCAGTCGATCCAGAGCACCGTAAAGAGTGCCCGCGCCAAGGCGTACACGCTCTTCGGACAGTTCCTGCACTGCTTTGATCACCCCGTATCCATGGAGCGGGCCTTGGGACAGGGCCAGCAGGATCAGGTAGCTCTGCTCGCGTAGCGCCATAACTGATATATATCGCCATTCGTACTATTGGTTCAAGAAGACCCATCGATCCTCCAACGTCAGGTCGGTGGCCGGCTGCTCCGCTCTTCGAGGTTGCCACCCGAGGGCCGAATCTCTTCTTCGCTTCTGGTGATCTGCCTGGCAGGCCGCCTCCGTCGTCTCGGTGGAGGGGGCGGTGTGCTCCCGAAACATAAAACCGACAGGCCGATTGTTTCAGACACATTGCCGTAAGAATATTGACGCTCAGGTCGGCAGAGCCCTAATGTCCTGGATCAATGACCGGTGTGACATTCCGAAAGTTTCATGTTCAAGAGCGATGTCAGAAGGCTTCGCAGGTGAGGCGGCAGGTCGGCATGGCGGTGTCGAACCTGTCCGGCGTTCGCGATCCGGAGTCTGAGGCGGCGCGGCACCGTCCTGCGCGCGGAGGAGGTGCCCGGCGAGCGCGGCGCGTCCTCGCGTTGCCGGGCCGCACATCGCATCCCTGACCACAGCAAGCGAAAAGAGGTCGCCGTGAAGTTCCGTAACGTCTCAGCGGTCGTGTTGGCCGCTACCGCGGCCCTCAGCATGGCAGCGTGCTCAGGCTCGTCGTCCGGGACTCCCTCCGGCGAATCGGACGGCTCGTCGTTCGAGTTCTGGTCGTTCACCGGGATCAACCAGAAGGCGTCCGTCGCCGAGTACCAGAAGAAGAAGCCGGACGTGCAGGTGAAGCTGACCGAGGTGGGGAACGCGCAGGAGACGGCGCAGGCGCTCACCACCGCGCTCGCCGGCGGCAAGGTGCCCGACCTGGTGCTGATCCAGGGCGACGACCTGCCCAAGTTCGTCCAGCAACCGCAGAACTTCGTCGACCTGCGCACGCTGGGTGCCGACAAGGTCAAGGGTGACTACCTGGACTGGGTGATCAGCCAGCCCACGGCCAAGGACGGCTCGATCATCGGCATCCCGACCGACGTCGGCGGTATGGCCATCGCCTACCGGACCGATCTGTTCAAGGAGGCCGGGCTGCCGACGGACCGTGAGGAGGTGGGCAAGCTCTGGCCCACCTGGGACGCCTTCATCGAGGTCGGCAAGAAGTACAAGGCGGCCACCGGCAAGGCGTTCATCGACAACGCGGGTGGGAGCGTCTACTCGCAGGTGGTCAACCAGGGGCAGGAGAAGTACTACGACCCCGCGGGCAACCTGGTGTACGAACGCAGCCCTCAGGTCAGGGCCGCCTTCGACCAGGCGCTCAAGGCCGTGGCCGCCGGGATCACCGCGAAGCAGAGCTCGTTCACCGAGGGGTGGAGCGCCGCGATGAAGCGGGGGGACTTCGCCGTCGCCGCCGCACCGGTCTGGTTCCTCGGCCAGATCCGTGACAACGCCCCGGACACCAAGGGCAAGTGGGACATCGCCACGATCCCCGGCGGCTCGGGCAACTGGGGCGGCAGTTTCCTCGCGATCCCCAAGAACGCCAAGAACCCGAAGGCCGCCTGGGAGTACATCGCCACCATGCAGTCGCCGCAGGGCCAGCTCGAACACTTCTCCGAGGCCAGGTCGCTGCCCGCGACCCCGTCGGTCTACCAGGACCCGAAGCTCACCTCAGCCAAGGACGAGTTCTTCTCCGGCGCACCGATCGGCAAGATCTACACCGATTCGCTGCTCGGCCTCAAGCCGTTCCTCATCGGGCCGGAGAGCACGACGATCGGCACGGAGTTCACGAACGCCATCACCAACGTCGAGCAGGGCAAGGGTGATCCCGCGAAGGCGTGGGACGCGGCGGTGACCAACATCAAGACCGCGATCGGTGGCTAGGCCCCTTCGCGAGCGTCGCCGGCGCGGGCCGTTCCAAGGGGCCCGCGCCGGTGGCGGGAAAGCGAGCAGACCGTGACGACGAGCATCAGCCCCACCAAGGCGGACCTGCCCCCGGCCCCGCCGGTGGAGGCCGCGCGACGCGGTTTCGCCGAGATCGTTGCCCCCTACGCCTACATCGCCCCGTTCTTCGTGCTCTTCGCGGTGTTCGGTCTCATCCCGCTGCTGTTCACCTTCTACGTGGCGCTGTTCGACTGGAACCCGATCGGCGAGCAGGTGTTCGTCGGCCTGGACAACTTCGACCGGCTGCTCGGGGACGTGCGGTTCTGGAACGCGGCGCGCAACACCGTGAGCATCTGGCTGCTGTCCACCGTGCCGCAGTTGCTGGTCGCGCTGCTGCTCGCGCACCTGCTCAACCACGTACGGCTGCGCTTCGCCGTGTTCTTCCGCATGACGATGCTCGTGCCGTACATCACCTCGGTGGCCGCCACCGCCATCGTGTTCGTCCAGATGTTCGACCGCGACTACGGGGTGCTGAACTGGCTGCTCGGCCTGGTGGGTGTCGAGCACATCGACTTCACCCAGTCGGTGGCGGGCAGCCATGTGATGATCGCCGTCATGGTGGCCTGGCGGTGGTTCGGCTACACGACGCTGCTCTACCTGGCCTCCCTGCAGGCCGTTCCCCGAGCGATCTACGAGGCGGCCGCCGTCGACGGAGCCGGAGGTGTGCGGCAGTTCCTGCACATCTCCCTCCCCGCCCTGCGGCCGGTCATCGTGTTCACGATCGTGACCTCGACGATCGGCGGGCTGCAGATCTTCACCGAGCCGCTGCTCGTGAACCGCGGCGCGGCCACCACCTGCGGGCCGATCCGTCAGTGCCAGACGCTCACCCTCTTCCTGTTCGAGCAGGGGTTCACCCAGTTCAAGTTCGGTTACGCCGCGTCGGTCGGCGTGGCGCTGTTCGTGATGGTCGTCGTGCTCGCCGGCCTCAACTACTTCCTGTCCACCCGGATCCGCCCGGTCAAGGGCTGAGGAGGCGATCGTGAGCACGACGAGACCACGCTCCGGCGATCGTGTCCGATGGTGGACCTACGCGCTGCTCGCGCTCGCCGTCTTCTTCTGCCTGTTCCCGCTGTACTGGATGTTCATCGTCGCCACCACCGACACCGCGACGGCGACGAATCTGCCGCCCGAGATCGTGCCGGGCGACAACTTCTTCCACCTCGCGGGCCTGGTGTTCTCGACCGTGCCGTTCGTCCAGTCGATCGTCAACAGCCTGATCGTGGCCGGGTCGATCGGCGTGGGCCAGGCGGTGCTGTGCGCGCTGGCGGGCTTCGCGTTCGCCAAACTGCGCTTCCGCGGCCGCAACACGCTGTTCCTGGTCGTCGTTCTGACGATGACCGTGCCGACCCAGCTCGCCATCGTCCCGCAATACATGATCATCTCATCGCTGGGCTGGGTGGACACACTCCAGGCGCTGATCGTCCCCGGCCTGGCCAACGCCTTCGGCATCTTCTGGATGCGCCAGCACATATCGTCCGCCATCAGCGACGAGCTCCTTCAGGCGGCCCGCATCGACGGGGCGTCGACCTGGCAGATCTTCTGGCGGGTCGCGTTCCCGCTGGTGCGTCCCGCCGCCTTCGTGCTCGGCCTGCTGGGCTTCGTCACCGCGTGGAACGACTTCCTGTGGCCGTTCGTGGTGCTGAAGTCGCCGGAGATGTACACCGTCCAGATCGCGATCAAGGCGCTGCAGAACAGCTTCAGCATCGACCTCGGGCTCGCCATGTCCGGTTCCTTCCTCGCCACCCTCCCGTTGCTCGTCCTGTTCGTCTTCGTCGGACGGCGCATGGTGGCCGGGATCATGAACGGCGCCTTCAAGGGCTGAGGCCGCCGCTCACCGGGCCTCGGCGGGTACGAGGATGACGGACGGTAACGGTCCGGGGGACAGGCTGCGTCGGCACGGGGCCGTGCGGGTGGTGGGCGTGGTCGCCGGATCGTCTGCTCGGTCGTCCACTACCGTGGGTGCGGGACCCCGAGGTCGACAAAAAAAAGGGGTGGCCTACGCCACCCCTGGCCGTTCGATAATATATTCAGGAACTAATGACCAGGGAATCAATGATCGACAACAGGTCGATACCGTAAATCATAAAGGCACCGGTCACAAGAATGGCGCCGACGGTCTTGAAGGGTCGTCTCATCGCTGTTTTTCGCTTTCTTGCCAAAAACCGAAAACGTCCTCGGTCTCAAATTTCGGCCAGGACGAGACTCCACTATAGGACATCCCGAACTGGTAGTCATCTCGCAGGGCTCGCGACATCCTGCGGGGAATATGAGAATAAAAGTGGCGAATTAGCGATAAGGGCGATATGTGTGCGTTTGAGCACCCAGTGGGCCATGAAGATCATACAGCAGGATGGGTCCACCTGCCGCCTGGCGACTCCCGTCGGCTCTACCTGGCAAGTCTCGCCCGGAGCAGCTCCGCCTCCACCACGCCGAGAGACTCGTAGAGGTCGAGCGCCCGTCGCCAGCACTCCTCTGCCCGTGTCCACTTGCCGGCGTCGGCGAGCGCGGTGCCCATCTCGTCGAGCGTGCGGGCCTCCTGGTGGACGTCCCCGATGGCGTGCGCCACGGCAAGGGCCTTCCCGTAATGGGCCAGGGCGGCGTCGTGGTGATCAGCGCGATGATGAATTCCGCCGATACTGAGAAGGGCCCGGCTTTCCTCGTGACGTTCCGATATCTCGATGGAGACGCGTAATGCCTTCTGGTGATGGACGAGCGCGTCCTCGTCCCTGCCCATACGCGCGTAACAGTTGCCGATGTTGTTGAGGGCGTCCACCTCGTGCCGCCGGTCGCCGATGTCACCGTGAATCCGCAGTGACTTTCTGTAGCACTCGAGAGCGTCGGCGTGCCGGTTCAGGAACTGGTAGACGTTGGCGACGTTGTTGAGCCAGATGGCCTTGTTCTGCGGGCCCATGTCAGGGTAGACGGACTCGGCCTCTTCGTAGTGCCTCAGCGCGGTGTTGTAGTTGCCCAGCCTGAACTCGATCTCGCCGATGTTGTTCAACGCGACCTGCTGTCCGCGCCGGTCGCCGCCCTGCCGGTACAACCCGAGCGCCCCCAGCAGGTGTTCGGTGGCCTTCGGGTAGTCCCCCAGATGCGAGTGGATGATCCCGATATGGGTGAGGCTGGCGGCCTGACCGTGGCGGTCGGCCAGCGCCCTGCGCAGTCGCAGTGCCTGCTCGAAGCAGTTCAGGGCGACGTCGAACTTGGAACGCTGCCAGTACACCAGGCCGCTGTTGTCGAGCAGGTCGGCGATGGCCCGCTCGTCGTCGAGGGCACGCTGGATCGTCAGCGCCTCGTCGGCCAGCCGGAGGGCCTCCTCATACCGGCCGGTCTGCCGCCGCACCACGCTGAGGTCGGCCAGCGCGTACGCGGTCCCCGACCGATTCCCCAGTTCGCGCCACGCCTCCACGGCGCGGGTGTGGAGCTCGGCCGCCTCCGCCCAGCGGACCCACACGTCGAGATATCGGCCGAGGACGCGCGGAAGCAACGCCGCGTGCCTCGTCCACCCGTGATCGGCGGCGTGGCGCGTGACGAGGAGCAGGTTGTCCACTTCGGCGTTCATCCAGGCGAGGGCCTGCTCCTCGGTGGTGATACCCGCTCCGGGACCCGGTGCGTCGAACATTTCGGCCGGGCCGCGGGTGCGGTGCGGGTAGAGCAGCCGGTCGGCGGTGTCGGCCATGTGAAGGTAGTGGTCGAGGACCCGGCGGAGCACCTCGGCTCGCGCGCTCTCCGGCTCCCGGTTCGACAGCAGGCGGGCATACTCGCCGATGAGGTCGTGAAACCTGTATCGACCTCGCCGAGGCTCGGAGATGAGGTGATGGTCGAGGAGATCGTCGAGCAACCTCTCCGCCTCGGCCCGGTCCGATTCCAGCAGCGCCGCCGCGCAGTCCGCGGTGATGTCCGCCCCGGGGTGCAGTCCGAGCCGCCAGAACGCCCGCTGCTGCCATTCGTCCAGGCCGTTGAAGGAAAGCTCGAACGCCGCGATGATCCCGCGGTTCCCCGCCCGGATCTCGCTCAGCCGCCGGTCGTTCCTGCCGAGCAACTCGGCGAGGTCGGCCACGCTCCACGCGGGCCGGTGCCGGAGCCGGCTACCGGCCAACTGGATCGCGAGGGGGAGATGGCCGCAGAGCCGCACGACCCGCGCGACGTCGTCCGCGGGGAGCGCGCGCCGCGAACCCACGACGCGACCGAAGAGGTCGGCCCCCTCCTGCGGTGGCAAAACCCCCAGGGAGAGCGAGTGAACGTCGTCCAGCCCCGCCGGCCGCCGACGGCTGGTGATCATGACAAGGCAACCGGGTGCCCCCGGCAGGAGAGGGCTGAGCTGATCATGCCCGATGGCGTTGTCGAGGACCAGGAGCACCTTGCGGCGGGCGAGCGCGGTGCGCCACCTCGCCACCCGCTCGTCCAGGCCGTCAGGGACCGGAATGCCGAGGAGGCGCAGGAGACGTTCGAGGGCGGTCGCCGGGTCCATCGACGCGTGCTCGGCGTCGTAGCCCAGTAGATCGAGATAGAGCACACCGTCGGGATAGTCGTCGGCGAGCCGGTGGGCCAGGTGCACGGCCAGTGCCGTCTTCCCGACCCCCGCCATGCCGTCGATCGCGAGAACGGTGACCGCGTCCTGCCGTATCCGCTCGTCGATCAGCCGGTTGATCTCGGGTGTCCTGCCGACGAAGGTGTGAACGTCGCGAGGGAGGCTGGTCAGCGGCGTGTTCCCCCGGGCCCCGCGCCAGGACTCGGGCAGCAGCGCCGGATCGCCCTGGAGGATGCGCTGCTGCAGTGCCCGTAACCCCGGCCCCGGTTCGGTGCCGAGCTCTCCGACGAGACGACTGCGCGCCTGACGGTAGGCGCCGAGGGCCTCCGCCTGCCGACCGGCTCG
The DNA here is from genome assembly GCF_040648855.1 of Streptosporangium sp. NPDC049078. Taxonomy (NCBI): domain Bacteria; kingdom Bacillati; phylum Actinomycetota; class Actinomycetes; order Streptosporangiales; family Streptosporangiaceae; genus Streptosporangium; species Streptosporangium sp. NPDC049078. The sequence continues at coordinate 103,763 of NZ_JBEZEL010000026.1, read as the reverse complement.
ATAGAGCGCCATCATGAGCAGCTCGACCAGTTTCTCGTCGAATTGAAATCGGTTGACCAGGTCGTACAGTTCCGGCACGAGGTTGGTGTTCGAGCCGCGAAGGAGTTCGAGTTCGACGCGTTCGACGGTGCCGGCCAGCAGGTCGCCTTCGAGATTTCTACGGGTATTGACGACCCAGGAGCCGGAGAGTCCGGACAGCGGCTCTCCCCGCCACAATCGACCCGCTTCGCCATACAGTCGCAAAGCGCCGTCGACGTCGCCCTTTTCGCTTACCGAACGGGCTTTCGAGCACAGTGCGCGGAAGTGGTGGTAGTCGATGTTCTCCGGGTCTGTTTCAAGGGAATACGTCCCCGAACCACCTCTCAGCCGCACGCCCTCTCCGGCGCCGTGCAGGTGGCCCTTCAGTCGGGCGATGGGACTGTACAGGATGCTTCGGGCATTGTCCGGGGGGTTTTCACCCAACACCTTGCGGATGAGCGACTCGGTGGAAACAGGCTTTCCCGGGGTCATCAAAAGGACGGCCAAAATGTGACGTTCCCTGGCCCACCCCAGGTCACGGCGTTGACCTCGGGACCAAAACTCGACCGGTCCGAGAATACGGAATTCCATTCTATTCCCCTTCCCGGCGGGAGCGGTCTTCCGTATGAGGCATTTAACTGGTCAGAGTCGCCTGCGCAGTAAGTGATTCGACTAGTCCTATGACCTATTTATCCTCATTCCCTCTGGCTGGCAACAGGATTACCGCAAGGGTTTCCGCAAGTTTCGACGGCGACGCTCTGCGAAGGGCGATGAACCTCTCTATAGAGGACGACGAACCTCGCCCGTCCGCCGGAACAGGTCAGGGGTGATGACAGGAAAATGTCCGACCGCGAATGGAGCAGGGTTCCTATCGGGCTCGACTCTCGCCGATGGGTGACGCGCAGGAACTGCAAAGTGGTGCTGGTGGTCGTCCACACCGTCACATCGGGACAACGCCTGATGGACACCGTACGCCTCGTGGAATCCGACCTGAGAATCCAGGTCGTGTTCACCATCGCCCCGGACGTCTTCAGCAACGGGGTCGCGGATTTCGTCGGTGGACTGGGGGCGGTGGTATTGCCCTGGGAACAGTCCAGAAACCAGCGGTTCGATCTCGCCGTCGCCGCCAGCCTGGGCGCGCTCCACGAGATTCACGCGCCACTGATCGTCATTCCGCACGGCGCCGGCTTCAACAAGCTCGTGGCCGTACGAGACGGTGTGCGTGCCGTGGGCGATCGTGTGGCATACGGGCTCGATCCCCAGCGCCTGTTGTACGACGGCGCCGTACTGCCTTCCGCGGTGGCGCTCTCCCACTCCTCCGAGCTGGGACGGCTGGGCCGGACCTGCCCGCAGGCGCTCCCGGTGGCCACCGTCGTCGGCGACCCCTCCTACGACAGGCTGGTCGCCGCACTGCCGCACCGAGATCTGTACCGCCGCGCGCTGGCCGTCGAGCCGGATCAGAAGCTCGTCGTGGTCAGCTCGACCTGGGGGTCGACATCGCTCTTCGGCCGATGGCCCCGGCTGCTGCACCGCCTGGTCACCGAGTTGCCCCGGCAGGAGTACCGCGTCGTGCTGCTCCTGCACCCCAACGTCTGGTTCGGGCACGGCATCTGGCAGGTGAGAGCCTGGTTCGCCGACTCTCTGCGGCGCGGCCTGAGCCTGGTGCCACCGGAGGCGAACTGGCACGCGGTCCTCGCGTCGGCCGACTGGATCATCGGAGACCACGGATCGGCGACCCTGTACGGGACGGTCACCGGGGCGCCGGTCGCACTGGCCGGCTTTCCCCGGGACGACGTCGACCCCGCGTCCGCCCTCGGCGGCCTCGCCACCGTCGCACCCAGACTCTCCCCTCGCGGCTCGCTGCGAGAGCAGCTGGTCAGGATCGCCGAGGAGGTGGGGCCCGGCCACTACCGGGCCGTCGCGGAAGGCATCACCTCCGAGCCAGGCCGTTTCGACCGGAACATGCGCCGGCTCATCTACCGGCTGCTGGAACTGCGGCAACCCGCGACCATCCCGGTGACCGCACCGGCTCCGGCGCCTTTTCTCGTCAGGTAGACCATCCGGATCGGAGAATCAACGTGTTCGGTACGTTCGTGTCAGTTCACCTCTTCCGGCTGGAACACGCGCTCAGGCTGCGCCGGATCCCGTCCCCGTCGGCAGCCCCCGCTCCACCTGGACCCGCTGCTTCACCTGGACCCGCTGCTTCACCTGGACCCGCTGCTTCACCTGGACCCGCTGCTTCACCCGGACCCGCGGCTCCGTCCGGGATCACCGTCCCGCCGCGGACCCTCACCACGCGCGGAACCGCCACATCGCGGCGGAGTGAACCGGCGATCCTGGTGATCCCCCGCGAGGGCCCGCTCCGCGCCCCGCACCTCGTCATCCTGTCTCCGGAGAGACACCACCGTGGCCTGCCGCCCGGCAGGCGCGTCTTCGACGGCACACATATCGTCGCCACCCTCGACGACCCCCTGAACCGGACCTGGTGCGAGGTCGCCGATGTCCTCGTGAGCCCGAAGATCCCCTGGAACGTTCCCGAAAGAGGCATCTCCGGCCTCCTTGACCGATATCCCGGTTGCGAGGTCGCGGTCGGCGGACAGGAGGCCGGAGGCGGCCTCCTGGCGGGGTTTCGAGACGGACGGCTCGCCGCGATCACCGAGGTGGGAGACCTTTCCGGCGGCTCCGCCCCCTGGCCCGCCGTCTACGGGTCGTTCCTATACGGCTGGCGGGCCGCAGGGATGCCGTTCGAGAGCCTGGGCACCGCCTCGGTGATCGTGGGCCGGTACGTCGACTCCTCGGCGGCCAGGATCGGAACGCTCGAGGTGGCGGGCAGGACGCAGGTCAGCCCCGCCCGCCTCGGGGCGTACGACACCGGAAGGACGTCCGCATGAACCGCGGGATCCTCGTGGCCGGCGCCGTCAGTTTCTACATGTCCGTTGGGGTGAGGGAGTTTCCTGTCCGGTACGCCCCCACGTCGTCGCCATGCTGGTCATGCGCCGGCGTGTCAGGGGCCGCGGGCCACATCGCGCGGACCCTGAAGACGCTCGGCGATCACGTGCGTCTGTGCACCGTGGTCGGCCGCGATCTCATCGGCGCGGGTATAACGACCGAACTCGGCCGTGCGGGCCTGCTGGGACCCGGGATCGTCGAGAGCGCCGAATCGTCGTCGGGCGTGACACTCGTCACACCCGACGGCCGTCGCATGGGTTTCCCGAACCTGGCGCCCGTCAACCGGGTCGCGTATCCACCGGACCTCTTCGAGGCGCAGGCCCGTGGCGCGGACCTTCTGGTCCTGACGAACGCGAAGTTCGTCCGGGATCTGGTTCGGCCCGCGACTCGGCTCGGCATTCCCATCGCCGTGGACGTCCACCTCATCCACCACCTCGGCGACGAGTACAACCGTCCATGGCTGGAGGCCGCGAGGATCGTCTTCTGCAGCCACGAACGCCTGCCCTGTCCGCCCGAGCAGTGGATGGCGAAGATGTTCCGGCGCTACCCGCGTTGTCAGGTGGTGGGAGTCGGACTCGGCGAGCGTGGGGCGGTGCTCGGGATGAGAGACGGGCTGCTCGTCAGGGCGGAGGCCGTGACGCCACGGGAGGTCGTGAACACCACCGGAGCCGGTGACGCGCTGTTCGCCACCTTCCTGCACGTCTGGCGGAACACCGGCGATCCGGTACGGGCCCTGCGGGCGGCGGTGGTGCACGCCGGCTGGAAGGTCGGGTCCCGCACTCCGGTGACGGCGTCGCTGACCTGTGAGGAACTGTCGAGGCTGGGAGCGGCACATACGCCGCATGTCGTGACCGGACGCTGGGATCTCCGTACGTCGTGACCGGACGTCAGGACTCCGATGTTGTGGCTGGACACCGGGCCCCGCCGCGCGTTGGGACGCCGGGAGGTTGGGGCGGCCTGACCGCCGGGACCGCCCTGGCATCCCGCCGGGGCGGTCTCGACCGTCGGACACCACACGGCCGTCAGTCTCCCCCCAGGTGGGACAGCCGATCGTCCAGCCTTTCGCTCCTGGCCCCCTGCCGGACGAGGATCCGCCGCGCGTCCTGGTAACGTTCGCGAGCGTCGTCCCGGTGGCCGTTCTCCAGGGCGAGGTCTCCAAGCGCTTCCAGGGCCTGGGCCTCGCCGTTGTCCGAGCCGATCCGCCGCATCTCCTCCAGCGCCCGTCTCAGGAGATCGGCTGCCGCCGTGGGTCCTCCGGCCCGTGCGCGGCCGAGCAGGACGAGCACGCGTGCCTGGTTGTAGGGGTCGGGTTCCCGAGCGAGGAGCCGTCGCGCCTCCGTCAGGCATTCGACGGCCTCCGCCTGGCGATCCCTCCCGGTCATCGCGTCGGCGAGGTCGCACAACGTCAGAGCCACCTTGCGTGACCTGCCCATCGCGCGGTAGTCGTCGAGTGCCTCCCCGAAGAGCGCGATGGCCTCGTCGATCCGCCCTCGATCCTTCTCCACCAGGCCCAACCGGCGCAGGCTGCCGGCCACCCGCTGCCGGTTTCCCTCGCGACGCCAGATCTCCAACGCTCCTCGGAAGTCGTCGGCGGCCTCGTCCAACCGGCCGAGGGTGCGCAGCGCCAGACCGGTCCGGTTCAGCATCTTGGCCTCGCCCGGGGAGTTCGAGCAGGCGCGTGCCGCCGCCAGGCCCAGCCTGTCGATCTCCAGCCGTTCCGCGTGATGACCGCGGTACAGGAACAGGGGCCAGATGCCGTCGACCAGTTGCCAGGCCACGTCGAACAGACCTCGCTCGAACGCGGCAAGGGTGGTGGCCCTGAGGTTGGCGAACTCGTCCTCCAGCCAGTCGAGAGCCTGCACCGGACCGGTGAAGACAATTGGTTCGGCGGGCTTGTGGATCACCGCTTCCCGGGAGACACGGCGGTACGGCAGCACGACCTGGCTCGCGCCCCAGGCGGTGTACAGGAACCAGTCAAGCGCCCTTCGCACGGCCTCCTCACGAATCGCCACGGAATCCAGTTGCTCGGCCAGTTCCCGGGCGTGCAGCTGGGTCAGGTCGTGGAAGCGATAGTGCCCGCTGGGCAGGTCATCGAGCAGGTTGGCGTCCGTCAGGACCTCCAGCAGGTGACGGACCTGGACAAGGGGGAGCCCCACCGTTGCGGCCACCGCCCGGCTGTCGAAGGTGGCACCGGGGAAGAGCCCGAGCAGCCGGTAGACACGTCCCGCTTCCTGGGGGGTGAGTCCTTTGTAGGAGAGCGTGAGAGCGGCCCGGATCGTCATGTCGTCCTCCACCGACAGTTCGCTGAGGCGCCGCCGCTCGTGGCTGAGGGCCTCCACCATTTCCGACAGCGGCCAGTGCGGCCTGGTGGCCAGCCGGGCGGCGGCCACGCACAGGGCGAGCGGCAGTCGCGCACACAGTTCCACCAGTTCGTCGGCCGCCTCCGGCTCGCCGTGCACCCGGTCGTCGCCGACGGTCCGTTTCAGCAGCGTCAGCGCGGCGGCTGGACTGAGCCGGCCCAGCTGGACTCCCTTCGCCCCGCGCATCAGCAGTCCCGCGAGCCGCCACCGGCTGGTGACGATCGCGATGCTGTCCGCGGATGCCGGCAGCAGCGGGCTCACCTGGGCCGCCGACAGGGCGTCGTCCAGCACGACGACCAGACGGCGCCCGCTCACCAGCGACTGGTAGAGCGCCGAACGCTCCGCCAGGTCACCGGGGATCCGTTCGGGCGCGATCCCGAAGGCGCGGATGAACCGTCCCAGCACCTCCGCCGGTTGCACGGGGGTGTCCATCGCGTGCCCACGCAGGTCGGCGAAGAGCTGACCGTCGGGGAAGGCGTCACGCTCCCGGTGCGACCAGTGCAACGCCACCGCGGTCTTGCCGATGCCTGCCGGGCCGCTGACGACGGCGACCTTGGGCACCCCCGTCCCTGCCCGGTCGGAGCACACGGCGTCCAGGAGGGCGAGCGTCTCGGCACGATCAACCAGGATGCCGCCGGCCGGCAGCTGGGTCGGTCGCGGCAGGGGGGTGAATGCCTGATGCAGGTGGATCCCGCCGTGGATGTCCCGGGCCTGGACCGCCGACCCCAGCACGGTCCCGTTCAGCTCGTTGACATGATCTTCGGGTCGCTGGTTGCTGGAACTGGAGTCGGCACTCATCGCCCTGCTCGTGTCACGGGCGAGAAACCGCACCCGCGAATAATTGTTGACCGAATCGGTTGTTTCTATGCATGAGAAAATGAACAGTCGCTTCCATGCTCATGCCATTCGACGACTTCGTCAAGACGAAAAGGCGTTCTTCTGCTTTTTCTGTATGGTAAATAAGATCAGATGTGCGCCTTGGGTAGGAGATATATCTCTTTGTGGTACTTGAAAAGATATGGGGCCTGAGCGATGGAAGTAGTGGTGCGAAAGCGCACAGGGATCTCCGTGACAGTCCCCGGTCCTCGCCTGTCGCCGATGCGCATCCTGTCGTCCGAGTCGCCGCACCCCCTCGCTCTTTCATGCGGTTCTTCGAAGGTCGTTTCTTCGAGATCACCGGTCCCCGCTCCGGGACGGGTCGGTGTCTCGAAGGGGAGGAACCGAACGAAGGACACGCGGGAGACATCGTGGAACGATCCGAACCTCAGGGGTCGGCCGAACTCCTCATGCATTTCCGTCGCCGTGACCTCGCTTCGGCATGGGCGGCCAGACGACGACCAGGAAGTGGCCTTCGCGGTCCCGTGCGGCGGTGAAATAAATACAGCGACGACGAATCCAGCCGCTCACCGAGCCGCTTGAGAGATCGGGATGGAATGTGGACCCGGGATAAAGCAGGCTTCCGGGCCGTTTGAGAGCGGTAGGGCCGACCGTCTCACCGAGCGAGGCGGGCGGCCCTTTCCGCGTCAGGAGAGGGTCATCTTCTCGTTCCAGGTGTAGTAGAGGTAGGTGCTGCCGGGGCCGGTCAACGTGCCGTAGACCTGCCAGAAGCTGTTGGGAGCGAGCGTGTAGCGGAAGATCTTGTCCCCGGGCCGGTCGTCCACGAACGAAGTCTGTGTCCCGTTGTTCCAGATCCGTACCTCGATGGTGAATGTCGAGGTGTCCGGGATGTCAAGGCAGATATCGAACGTGTACGTCAACGAGCCGCCGATGTTGTAGCTGCGGCCGTCTATGGCCCCCCTCTCAATGTTGGTGGGCACGTAGCTGTTCAGGACCCGGGTGTACTCGCCCGTGGAGCAGTCGACTGCGGACGCGGCCGCGGACGCGGGGCTGACGCCGGTGAGCGTGGCGCCAAGGGCGACGGCGGCGACGAGAATGGAGATGATGCGCTTCATGCCTCTCCTCATCCGTGCAGTGACCCTCCAACCAATTAGTTGAAGGCTGAACTGATTTTGACTCGGTTACCGAATCCGAACAAGCCCGGGCAAGCATTCGTGCGGTTCCGAGTCAGGCGAGTCGTGTTTCGCCCTTCATCGATGAACCTGGCCTGCGTGTTCTCGTGAAAGCGCGGTTCGCGAGGGTGCGGCACCACCTCGCACAGGCACACCAGGTCGAGTCTCGACCAGCTCTGGAGCAGGGCGAGGAGCCCGCCACGTCGCGAAGGGCTCCCGTTGGTGAGCGGGAATTCAGGGGTTGGAATCTTCGCGGCTCCACGGTGACACCATGAAGGCCGATGAGCGTCGACTTACCGCCTCAGCCTGACAGCCGTCGGTGCTCATTCCTTACCAAGGGTGATCGGCGTATCTGTCCGCAGGTCACCGAGGTCGGTGGCCCTTCTTCTTGCGGCCGGTCGGCACGGTCCGGCGACCGGAGCCGTTCTGCGCGGGTTTCTGTGCCTGCCGCTTCGCCGGTTTCTTCGCGGGGGAGGCGGGGGTACGGCCCCGCGAGCTGTTCACCGTCCGGCCGCGGACGATGCCGATGAAGTCCTCCACCAGGTCGGTGGTCGCGTCCGTGGGCCAGACCAGCGCGACCTGAGACTGCGGCGCGTCCGGCACCGGCCGATAGGTGAGATCCCTGCGGTGGTGGAGGCGTGCCAGCGACAGCGGAACCAGGAGAATCCCGGCGCCGGACGCTGTCAGCTCGACCGCGTCCGCCGTTGTGGCCGGGCGGGTGAACGCGGGCAGCCCGGGCCGGACCGTCCACTCGACGGTGTCGTCCAGAGGGTGGAACACCTCGTCGTCGTCAAGGTCGGCGAGGGCCACCTCGTCGGCGGCGGTCAGCACGTGGTCCTTGGGCACCACGACCACCGTGGTCTCCGTGTAGAGAGGGATCACGCTGAGCCCGTCCCGGTCGACCGGCAGTCTGGCGAATCCGGCGTCGGCACCGCCGTTCCGCAGGAGTCCCACCACCTCGGCGGCGGGAACCGCGACCAGGGTGATCGGCACCTCGGGCATTCGCTCGATCCAGACGTTGACCCATTTCGCGGGTGTCACCCCGGGCACGTACGCCAGTCGAAACGTCCCGCCGGTCTCTCCATCAGTCACTTCCCCAGGGTAGCGATGTCAGGGGAACCTGTTCCGGCTGACTATTCTTGACGTCATGACCTCGCCCAAACCGAAGACCACCCAGACGATGAAGCCCGCGACCGCGGCCAAGAAGCTGGGTGTCCCTCTGCCGGCCACTCCGGCCGAGTTCCAGGCGGGTGTCATCTCCAGGGACGAGCTGAACGAGTTGCAGGCGACGCCACCCGCCTGGCTCGCCGACCTGCGCCGCAACGGCCCGCACACCAAGCAGGTCATGGCCGCGAAGCTCAGGATCTCCGTCGCCGGCCTGCTCAGGGGCGGGATCACCGAACCTCTCACCACCGCCGAGATCGACGCGCTGAAAGCGGAGAACCCGGCGTGGCTGGAGCGCGAGCAGTCTCTTCAGGCCGAGGTCCGCAAAGAGGCGCTCCGCCTCAAGCAGCGCGACAGCTGAGATCCCGTATGCGATTCTTAGTGATCGCGGAAAAGGACGGCAACGAAAAGCCTGCGAAGGCGTTTTCCGCTCATACGACATGCGTTCGTCCTGCTGCTGGTGGCGGTGCTCGCCTGCCTGACGCTCGCGCCCGTGTCGTTCACGGCGACCACGGGGCGACCGCGGGACCAAGCTTCACGATCTTTCCCGGAACCGCGACGGCGAGACCCCGGCCCATGCCACGAACGCCTGCCGTAAGGACTCGGCGGAGGCGAACCCGCACCGCCGGGCGATGGCCGCGACCGGCTCACGGGTCGCGGTGAGCAGCTGGGAGGCCGCTTCGAGGCGCGCGTCGCGGACCACCCGCGAGGGGGTCCGGCCGACGCACTCGACGAACAGCCTGCTCAGATGCCGCTCGCTCACCCCGGCGAGCGCGGCCAGGCGGGCGACGCTGAGGTCCTCGTCGAAGTGGCTGACCACGTAGTCGATGGTCCGCCGGACCAGGAGCTGGTCGGAGTGCGGAATCCTGTTGAACAGGCTCACCTGCGCCTGATTCCCGGGGCGTTTCAGGTAGGTGACCATGCCCATGGCCACGCGACGGGCGAGTTCGGACCCGTGGTCCTCCTCGATGAAGGACAGCGTGAGATCCAGAGAAGCCGTGACCCCGCCCGACGTCGCGACGCTGCCGTCCCGGACGAAGATCGGCGCGGGATCGACCCGCACCTGCGGGAAGCGGGTGGCGAGCCGTCCGGCCTCGTACCAGTGCGTGGTGGCCCGGCGGTTGTCGAGCAACCCGGCGGCGGCCAGCACGGTCGCCCCGGTGCACACCGACGCGACCCGCCGCGACAGCCTGGCGAGCCGTACGACCTGGCTGACGAACCGAGGGTTGGCGGCGGCGGTCTCGTGCCCCTGGCCACCAGAGACGATCAGGGTGTCGATCGGACCGTCCATCGTGTCGATCCGGCCCTGCCCGGGCAACTCGAGTCCGGAGTCGCACCGCACGGGCCGGCCCATCGGGGTCGCGAACACCACCTGGTACGCCGGGTCGGCCCCCTGCCGGTTGGCGTAGTCGAAACCGGTCGTCACACACGCGACGTCGACGAGCTCGATGCCGTCGAAACCAACGACGACGACCAGCCGTCCCACCATGGCTACACCATATGGGCGGGCGACGGGGACATGCGACAGGAATCCCAGCGAATCGGGCGACGCGGCTGGGTGTCGGCCCATGTCATCGGTCCAGCAGAGGGGATGGGGGCCGGCCTTCCGGCTTGAGGCTCGCGCGGCGCTCACCCCTGCGAATATCGCACACTGATGTGGTGGACGACGTGGCAGAGCTGTTGGACCGCATCTGGCGGACGGACGCGGCCGGCATGCTCGGTGCGCTCAGCCGGCGGCTCGGCGACTTCGACCGGGCAGAAGAGGCGCTGTCGGACGCGCTGGCCGAGGCTCTCAAGCGCTGGCCCGACGAGGGAGTGCCGCGGAGTCCCACCGGTTGGCTGGTCACCACGGGCTGGCGCAAGGCGCTGGATCGGCTACGCCGCGACGCCGTCGGTCGCGAGAAACTGGCACGGGTGGCCGCGGAAGCGCCGCCGGAACCGGGTGCGGACGATCGGCTCGCCATGATTTTCGGGTGCTGCCATCCAGATCTCGCCGAGCCGGCCCGGGTCGCGCTGACGCTGTACGCCGTCGGCGGCCTGAGCACGGACGAGATCGCCGCCGCGTTCCTGGTGCCGGTGCCGACGATGGCGCAACGGCTCTCCCGGGCCAAGCGTCGGCTGCGGGAGCGCGGTATCCGGTTCGAGGTGCCACAGCCGCATGAGTACGTCGACCGGTTACCGGCAGTGCTCGCGGTCATCTACCTCGTTTTCAACGAGGGGTATCTGTCCGGTGGCCGCTCCGCCCAGCGGCGCGAGTTGGCCCGCGAGGGGGTCGAGCTGGCGTGCCGGCTCGCCGAGCTGCTGCCCCGCGAGCCGGAGGCCGCGGGCCTGGCGGCGTTGCTGGAACTGCACCATGCCCGCGCCGACGCGCGGTTCGACTCGTGGGGTCGCATCGTGCTGCTCGAACAGCAGGACCGGCGGCTGTGGGACAAGGCGGCGATCGAACGGGCGGTGCTGCGGTTGCGGGCGGCGGTGCGCCAGGGCCGGCCCGGGTCCTACCAACTGCAGGCCGGTATCGCCGCGCTACACGCCCTGGCCACCTCGTACGAGGCCACCGACTGGGCCGACGTGAGGGCACTGTACGACCGGCTGTACGCGCTGGACCCGTCGCCGGTGGTGCTGCTGAACCGGGCGGTGGCCACACGGTTCGCGGTGGGGCCTGCCCCGGCGCTGGACGAGGTCGACGCGCTCGGGGCGCGGTTCGCCGGTTATCACCTGTGGCACGCCGCCCGGGCCGACCTGCTGACCACGCTCGACCGTCCGGCCGAGGCGCTGACGGCGGCGGAGCGGGCTCTGGAGTTGGCGAAGAACCCGGCCGAACGGGAGTTGATGTCGCGCCGGGTGGGGGAGCTGAGGCGCCGCCTGTGAGACCGGCGCCCAGCACCACCGCTACTCGCGGTTCGTCACCGGACGGACCTCCAGCGCGCTCATCCCGGCAGTGAGCGGCCAGGTGGCCGCGATCCGCCCGGCCTCGTCGATGTCGTCGCACTCCAGCATGACGACCGCGCCGATGACCTCCTTGAGCTCCAGGTACGGCCCGTCTGTGATCACCGGTTGGCCGTTCACGTCGGCGCGCACCGTCTTCGCCGTGTCCCGGGGCCGCAGTTCGGCACCGCCATCGGCGATCTTGCCGGTCGGCTGCCACCGCTCGTACCACTCGTAGACCCGCTCCATCGCCTCCTGCTCCTCGGCAGGGGAGAGCGCACCCCACTCGCGATCGTCGCCGAAGATCAGCATCGCGTACCTCATCGTTGCTCCTCGTGGTCGGAAGGGCTGTGTCGTACGAGTGACGAACGGCCGCCACCGGTTCTCGACAGGTTCCGCCGAATTTTCTTCCCAGGTGCCGGCGGCCGATTGCGCCGCCCCTCCGGTGTCGGAGGGGCGGCACCTGCCCCGTCGCCGGTCGGGCCGACAGGAGCGTCGCCGGTCAGACCACGGTGCAGGCGATGCCGTTGAGGGTGAAGGCGGTCGGTTTGCCGGTGTTGCCGGTGTGGTTGGCCTGGAAGCCGATGTCGATGGTGGCCCCGGGGGCGAGCGTGGCGTTGTGGCTGACGTTGACGGCGCTCACCTGGCCGCTGGAGGGCGAGTAGGTGGCGTTCCAGCCCGAGGTGATGGACTGGCCGGAGGGCAGGGTGAAGACCAGCGTCCAGCCGTTGATCGTCGTGGTTCCGGTGTTGGTGATGCTGATGTTGGCGGTGAAGCCGTTGTTCCAGGAGTTCATCGTGTAGGCGACCCGGGGTCCCGTTCCGCCACCGGGGGTGGGGCTGACGGTGGGGGTCGGGGTGGGCGTGGGGTCGGGGGTGGTGGTCACGCCGGTCACGAAGGTCATCATGCTTCTGGCGGGAAGCGTGACGGTGAGGGAGCCGTTCGACATGGTGGTCGTTCCCTGGGGTGCGACGGTCCTGCTCGCGTCGGTGAGCCAGGAGGAGACGCTGGACGATCCGGTGGCGTTCGACACGGTGAACTGCTGGCTCACCGCCGAGGTGTTCTTGTTGACGACGACGATGACCGTGGAGTTACCGCCCCGGTACGCCGAGACGTAGACGTTCGACGCCGGGTTCGCGGTCGCGTCGACCCGCACGTATCCGGGGCGGACGAACCTGGCGAAGTGCGCCATCATCGCGCCGCGCTTGCTGATCTGGCCGTCCTCGCGCATGGGGCCGTAGCTGCGCCGGATGTACCACCAGATGTACGCCTGGAACTCGGCGTCCACCATGGCGCGGTGGATGTGCTCTCCGACGTCGAGCGCCTGGGGCCAGAGGTCCGCCGAGTCGCTGCTGTTGGGGTGGTAGACCTCGGTCATCCAGAGTTCTTTGCCCGCGCCCCTCTGCTTGAAGAGGGGGTAGGGGAAATTGGAGAACTGCGTGCCGTAGAGGTGGGCGCCGAGGATGTCCATGTTGGCGAGCGCGGTGGAGTCGTTGAGGATCGGGTCCGAGATGTTCTTCAGATACTGGAAGGACTCGGGCGCGATCACCTTGGTGTTGATCGAGCCGGCGTTCTCCCGCATGAATTTGAGGATCTCCGCGGGGGTCCACCACGTCCAGTCGTGCGCGTAATCGGGCTCGTTCTGCACTGAGATGGCGTACAGGTTCACGCCGTTGTTCCGCATGTGCGTGTTGAAGTCGTTCAGGTGCTGGGCGTAGGCCGCGTACATGTTGGCCCTGAGGCGTTTCGCGTTGGTCTGGCTGCCGCGGGTAAATGTCTCGATCATGTTGGCGGGGGGATTCCACGGCGACGCGATGACGGAGGCGCCGAGTTCGATCGCGCGCTTCGCCGTCGCCACGTCACGGCTCCAGTCCGCCTGGTTCTCGGGGACGGGGATTCTCAGCACGGAGAACCCGAGCCGGCCCTCGCCGGTGCCGAACGCCGTTTCCCGCTGGGCGGCCGTGAGGTCGCCGATCCAGGCCGCGAAGGTCATGCCGCCGAAGCCGCGGATCGTCTGCCGCTGCGCGGACGGGTTGATGACCGCCGTCGCGGCGGTGGCCTCCGTGGCCGCGACGACGGAGGCCGCGCCGAGGACCGGCAGGGCTCCCAGCGTCGTCAGGACGGCCCTGCGGCTCAGCGGGTTTCGCTCGCCGTTCTCGGGCTCGTTGTGGTCCTTCGTCATGTCTCCTCCTCGTGGCTGTGGATGCCGATCCGCGCCTTCTCGGTCCCGTCGGCGCCGGTCTTCGGCGCCGACGCCGAATGGTTCCTGGTCGTTTCGACGTCGATCGGCTCCCGCGATTGTTAGCGTTAACATTTCCTCGCGTGGACCGGCACGCGAGTGCGACGGGAATGCGGATCGCTCACGTGGTCGCGCGGAGGGGTGATACTCCGGCGGAGTCTGACCCCGGCCCTCGGCGGGGGGCAAGCACCGCACGGGCCGGATAACAGTGAACTGTAGAAATGCCTCGCCGAGCATGAAAATTTCAGGTTAAAAAATCTGCGGCCTCGCGTCTGTTCCGCTGTCGAAGATCGTCATATGCTGAGCCCCTCAGGTAAAGCGGATGGCAAGACTCCCCCCCAAAAAAGTGCTTTCCTGGGTGATCACCCGAGTGGCGAGGCCCCCGGGAGAGGTCGGCCGACGGTGGACCGCCGTGGACCCACACCTCCACCGGGCGGTTCGGAAACCATCCGCATCACATGACCGTGCTGGAGAGCATGTGCCCGTCGTGAGCAGCCCTTGGCGGGCGCCGGTCGTCCTGGCGTACGCGACCTTCGTACTGGTCGGGTTGAACGCCGGTGTGGGCGGAGTGCTGCTGCCCACACTGATCGGTGACTACGGCGTCGACATGACGACGATCGGCATCACCTTCTTCGTCTCCTCCGCCGGGTTCATGCTCGCCGGATCCACCACGGGCCCGCTGCTCGAACGCCTCGGTACGCGCCTCTCCCTCGCCGTCGCCGGCGGCCTGTACGTGATATCCACGCTGTACATGGCGACCCGTCCCCCGTTCGCGGCCTTCGTGGCGGTGCAACTGCTGGTCGGTTACGGCACCGGTGTGCTGGAGTCGGTGCTCAACGCCTATCTGGCGGAACTGCCCTCGGCCACGACACTGCTCAACCGCCTGCACGCGTTCTTCGGTGTCGGCGCGCTGCTCGGTCCGTTGCTGGCCGCCTGGACTCTCACCTTCCTGCCGTGGACCGCCGTGTGGCTGGTGCTCGCGTTGGCGGGCCTGCCGCTGCTGGCCGGTTTCCTGGTCGCCTATCCCAGGCGCACCGCCGACGTCGCCGATGCCCTCGATGTCTCCGTGAAGCCTGGCGTGCCGGTGCCTCCGGCAGTCCCCGAGCCCTCCGTGAGGCCCGGCGCCCCGTCGTCGGAGCCCTCCGCGAAAGAGGGGACCCCGTATCCGGACGCCCCGGTGCCTTCGGCGGGTCCCCCGGGTTCCGAACCGGAGCGGAGCGGTCTGCTCACCTCCGTGCTGCGCACGCCCGCGGTGGTGCTCGCCTCGGTGTTCCTCGCCGTGTACGTCGGCCTGGAGATCAGCGTGGGCAACTGGGGGTTCACCTTCCTGGTGGAGGAGCACGCGCAGACCGGCCTCACCGCCGGCTACATCGCCAGCGGTTACTGGCTCGGGCTGACCCTGGGGCGGTTCCTGATCAGTCCGGTCGCCACCAGGATGGGGTTGACCGCGGTCGGCATGACCTACGTCTGCCTGGTCGGCGTGACGGCGAGCACGGTGCTCACCTGGGTGGCGCCGGGAGTGGTCGTGGCGACCGCCGGTTTCCTCCTGCTCGGCTTCTTCCTCGGGCCCGTCTTCCCGACGGCGATGGCGGTGGTGCCCACCCTGACCACAGCCCGGCTGGTGCCGACGGCCATCGGCATCATGAACGGGGTGTCGGTCATCGGCGGCGCGGCGCTTCCCTGGCTGACCGGTGCCATCGGGCAGAGCGTCGGGATCTGGACCCTGATGCCCGCCGTCGTGCTCCTCGCCCTGCTGCAACTCGCCCTCTGGCGGACGATCGTCACCCGGATGAATCCGGCCTGACCCGGCATCGGACCGAGGTCCGCGCGGACCTTCCCGAGGCGAACGGCGTTCACCGGCCTCACACGGTGATAACGATCTTCGCTCGCGCGTGCTCCTCGCTGAAGTACCGCATCGCCTCGGGGAGCTCGCTCAGCGGGTAGGTCTTCTCGACCGCGGGTGTGATCCGCCCGGACTCGATCAGATCCTTGAGATCGACGAGGCTCTCCCGGCTTCGCATCGCCATGCACGGGCGCAGGTTCTGCCGTACGAACGGCGCCAGCACCAGCGCCCCCAGGAGCCGGAGCACCGGACCGAAACAGCGCCCGCCTTTCGAGCTGGACAGTACGAGGGTCCCGCCGGGGCTCAACGCGCGCCTGCAGTCGGAGAGCGAGTGGTTTCCCGCCAGGTCGAAGATGAGGTCGTAACGTCGGCCGCTCCTGGTGAAGTCCTCCCGGGTGTAGTCGACGACATGGTCGGCACCGAGCGAACGGACCAGCTCCATGTTCCTGGTGCTGCACACCCCGGTCACCTCCGCCCCGTACGACGCGGCGATCTGTACGGCGAAGGTGCCCACGCCGCCCGACGCCCCGTTGATCAGGACCTTCTGCCCGGCCTTTATCCCGCCACGGTCGCGGAGACCGTGCAGTGCGGTGTTTCCCGCGCAGGGGACGGCGGCCGCCTGTTCGAAGGTGAGGTTGGCAGGCTTCGGGCACGGCAGGTCCTCGGGGACGCGGACGTACTCGGCGAAGCCTCCGCCGTTGACCTCGACGTACACCTCGTCGCCCGGCCGCAGGCGCGTCACGTTCCTGCCGACGGCCTCGACCTCTCCGGCGATGTCGCGGCCGGGGACCTTCTGCTTCGGCGTGGGCAGCCCGAACACGAGGCGGCCGAGGTACGGCACGCCCGTTATGGTCGCCAGGTCGCCGTGGTTCACCGACGCCGCGCGAACGCGCACCAATACCTCGTCGTCGCCGGGCACCGGCTTGTCGATCTCGTCGAGTCTCAGGACGCCGGAGAGGCCGTACCTCTCCTGGGTGATCGCTTTCATCGTGTCCTTCTTCTGGGTGGTGGGCCTGTTCATGGGGAGTCCTCCTGGTGGGCGACCGGTGGTGAAGCAGGAACCCTCACGGGTGACCGTGGGGAATCCCCTCCCTTCGGGGAGGGGAGGAGGTCATTCGACGGTCCGCAGGATCTGCTCGATCGAGGTCGCGCGCGCTCGCACGTCGGAGAGGTCGGTCGACATCCGCTGCTGGGCGTCCATGGTGTTCTCGGCGAGTTGCTCGTAGCGGCGTACCAGCTGTCGCAGGTCCTCCTGGACGGTGGCGGATATCTTCAGCTTGCGGAACTCGTGCACCGTCGCCGCGGTGCCGATGAGCAGGATCAGGGCGAGGAATGACAGGCCCAGGATCAGGACCGTGCCAGGCCAGGTCGTCGCGTCCATTCAGGACTTCTCCTTGGGGGCGGGACCCTTCTCGGGGTCCGATCGGGTGAGGGTCTGGACCGCCTCGGCCAAGGTCGAGGCGGTGAGGCGCAGGTGGAAGTCCGTGACCTCGTAGTACTTCATGGCCTTGCCGTCCTCCGAGAGCTCAAGGCTGCCGACGACCAGCCCGGCCGCCTCCAGCCGCTGCAGGTGCATGTGTAGGAGGGGGCGGCTGATCCCGATGTCGCGGGCCAGGTGGCTCACGTAGTCACGCCCGTCGGCGAGCCTCGCGACGATGCGCAGCCGCAGCGGGTTGGCGAGCGCCGCGAGCACCACGACCAGTTCGTCGCCGGTCGGCACGGCCCCTGTCATGACGCTCCTTCACCTGTAATAATTTTCTTACAGGTGAAATATAACTCATGCATGCCGATCCGACCAGAGTCGATGGTGTCGATGACCGTGAACTCGTACTCGCAGGGCCGCCGGCGACGGCGGCACGCATACGGCGCGGAGGGGCTCGTCGATCCGGGCGATGATCGACGAGACCCTCCGCGCCGTTGGGGTCACCGGGGAAGAAGCCGGTGAAGATCTCCGACGCCGTCGTCACATGACGGCGTCGTCCGAGGCGGGCGGCGAAGAATTCGCCGCCTGTGGTCAGGCGAGGTACACCTCCAGGTCAGGCACGGTGCACCTCGAACAGGAAGCAGCCGAACTCCACCGCCCGTACGTGCACCAGCGCCACGCCCGGGTCCGCGAACTGCTCCGCCAGGACGGCCTCCGCCGTGGCGGCGTCGAGGCTGAGGTGGCGGTCCACCAGCCGTCCGCCGAGAATGTTGCCGACCGCGTCGTAGGCGCGGAAGACCCGCCGCTCGCCGCACATCTCGACGGGAAAACCCGTCCCGCCGGGTCCCTCGCACTGCGCGGCGTGCACGAACACCGGGCCCAGCTCCTCGTACGGGCCGGGATCGCCCCCGGTCCGTGCCGCCCACCTGCGCAATGGCGCGTACGCGAGCAGGGCGAGCCGCTCGCCCGGCAGGCTGCGACGCAGGCAGCATCGCAGCGGAGCGCCTCCCTCGGTGTCGGTGACCACGCGGGGCGGGCGCCCGGCGTCGTCGCGGACACGCAGCTCGGCGGCGACCTCGGCTTCGATGGCGAGCGTAAGAAGAGTACTCATGGATCCATGCTCGGCCGCGCCGAGGCGGCACGCTGGCGGAAATCGGCCGTCGTCGTGGGCTCCGCTGCCGCCCCTTCGCGCGGCCGGCCGATTTCTCGGTGCGGCTTTCTCGGTGCGGCGGACGTGCGAGGGCGTGCCCGCGGGGGCGGGCACGCCGATCAGCGGCGGGCGGGCACGAGAGGAACGATCAGTGCCCCTTGACGGCCACCACGTTGTACGGGGTCGTCGGGGTGGGGGTCGTGGTGAAACGGGCGTTGGGGAGATAGAGGCGGTCGCGGAAGGAGGCGACGGTGGTGGGAACGTCGAAGCGTTCGTCGACGAGTTTGCGGATCACCTTCCCCGAGGTGGCGGCGCGGTCCAGGGAGAGGGAGGTGAGGAGGTTCAGGCGGTTCTGTACGACGTGGAGGGTACGGCCCTCCAGCAGCAGGCCGTCCCCGCCTTCCAGGGACTCGGCGCCGATGTCCACCAGGGTGGCGACTCCGGTCGAGGGGTCGACGCGGAACAGCCTGCCGGTGTTGGACTGCACGACGAGCAGGCCCTTGCCGTCGGGGGTCTGGGCGATGCCGTTGGCGTTGTTGCCGGTCGTGTAGACGATGTCCCCGCTCAGCGGCACCTTCGCCGCCTGGGAGGGCAGCGCTCCCCCGCGCCCGAACGGCAGCCTGTACAGCACGGGGTTGGCCGAGTCGGTGAAGTACGCCGCGTCGCGGGTGAGCACGACGTCGTTGACGAACGCGGCGCCGGTGGTGAGCCGGTAGCTCGCGAGCACCTTGCCGGTGCGGGTGTCGATCACGCGGGCGTCGCCGCCCGTGCCGCCGGCGACGAACAGCCGCCCGCGCGGGTCGACCTTGAGACCGAGCGACGGGGTGCCGGGTCCCGGATTGATGATCCGGCCTTTCCCGGTGCGCAGGTCGGCGCGGTAGATCGCGCCGGTTCCGCGCGAGCCGAAGTACGCGGACGGCCCCGGGCCGATGGCGATCCCTTCCGGCTGGAAACCGTCGGGAAGGGAGAACTCGGTGGGATAGGCCGGCTTCGCGGAGGAGGCGGAGGCCGGGGAGGCGCCGGTCCCGGCTCCGATCTCGGCCGCCACCGGGGGCGGGGCCGCCATGAGTATGGCCAGGACCCCTGCCGCGATAGATATCGCCTTCATTGGGAAACATCCCATCTGTCGCGAATGCGATGGTCTATCGGGATGCCCGGTCGGATGATGGATCTAACGTACGACGCCCGGTTCGCTCCCGTCCTTGGATAGCGTCGAGGTCATGCGGCTTCATGTGGGATGCGCGATGTGGACCCTCAAGTCATGGCAGGGGAACTTCCTGCCCCACCCGCTCCCGCCGGGAGAGCGCCTGCGGGCCTACGCGTCCTGGTGCAACGCGGTGGAGGGCAACACGACGTTCTACGCGACACCGTCGAGGAGCACGGTGGAGTCGTGGGCGAGGCAGACCGCGCCCGACTTCCGGCTGGTGGTGAAGCTGCCCAAGTCGATCACGCACGAGAGGCGCCTCACCGGCGTCGACGAGGAGGTCCGGTCGTTCCTGGAGACGATCGAGCCACTCGGGCCGCGAGCCCACGCCCTCTGGATCCAGCTGCCGGGGTCGTTCGCCCCGACCGACCTCGGCACCCTCGCCGCTTTTCTGCACCGGCTCCCTCGTTCGCACAGGTACGCCGTCGAGGTCCGCCACCGCGCGTTCTTCGACGACGCGCGGTCCGCGCGGCTTCTCGAAGGGGTTCTCGCCGGTGTCGGCGCCGAGTGGGTGCCCTTCGACACCACGACGCTCTTCCGGAGCCCTCCGACCAGCGACACCGAACGGGAGGCGTGGTCGAGGAAGCCCCGGATGCCGCTCCGGTCGGTCGCCCTCACCGACCGGCCGATCGTCCGCTACCTCGGCAGGGACGACACCGAGAGCACGATCAAGGGCTGGCAGCACTGGATCGGCACGGTCACCGGCTGGCTGCGCGAGGGCCGCTCGCCGACCGTGTTCGTGCACACCCCCGACAACGCCGACGCGCTCACGCTCGCCCGTCGCTTCCACGACGACGTACGGGCCCTGCTGCCGGAGGTCGAGCCGCTGCCCGAGCCCATGCCCGCCGAGCCGCTCACCCTCTTCTGACCGGCCCGGGCTGCCGCAGCACGACGAGCGCGACGGCGAAGGCGGCGAGGAGCAGGGCGGCGGCGACACCGAAGGCGAGGTGGTAGCCGCCGGTGAGCGCGGAGGCCGTGCTCTCTCCCGCCGAGAGCAGTTCCTCGGTGCGCCGGGCGGCCAGCGTGGACAGCACCGCGACGCCGACGGCCATGCCGATCTGCTGGGTGGTGTTGAACAGCCCGGACGCCAGGCCCGCGTCGTCGGCCCCCGCGCCGGACATGCCGAGCGTGGTGAGTGCCGGGAGCACCAGCCCGCCGCCCGCGATGAGCAGCATCACCGGGAGCAGGTCGGTGACGTAGTTCGCGCTCACCGGTACGCGGGTGAGCAGGCACATCGCGCAGAACAGGAGCACCAGGCCCGCGAGCAGGACGGCGCGCTCGCCGAAACGGGTGTTGAGCCGGGCGGAGAGGAACAGGGACACGCCGCCGATCGCCACCGCCGCGGGGAGCATCGCGAGGCCGGTGTCGAGGGCGCCGTAGCCGAGGACCCGCTGCATGTAGAGCGCGACGATGATCTGGAGGGCGAACATGGCCGACAGCGTCAGGATCTGGGCGAGGTTCGCGCCTGAGACGTTGCGCGAGCGGAGGATCCGCAGCGGCATCAGCGGGGTCCTCGCGGTCGCCTGGCGGACGAGGAACGCGGCGAGCAGGGCGATCGAGACCGCGCCGAGGCCGAGGGTGTGGGTGGCGAGCCAGCCGTACTCCTCGATCTTGACCACGGTGTAGAGGCCCAGCATCAGCCCGCCGGTGACCAGCACGGCGCCGAGGACGTCGGCTCCGGCGGCGAGCCCGACCCCGCGCTCGCCCGGCAGCGCCCGGATCGCGATCGCGATCGTGACCAGCCCGATCGGCAGGTTGACGAAGAAGATCCAGTGCCAGCTGAGCGCGTCGGTGAGGACCCCGCCCAGGACCTGGCCGATCGAGGCTCCGGCGGCGCCGGTGAAGCTGAAGACGCCGATCGCCTTCGCGCGCTCCCCGGGCTCGGTGAACAGCGTCACCAGGATGCCCAGCACGACCGCCGAGGCCATCGCGCTGCCGACGCCCTGCAGGAACCGGGCGGTGATCAGCATGCCGGGCCCTGTGGACAGTCCGGCCAGTAGCGACGCGGCGGCGAAGACCGTGTTCCCCGCGAGGAACATGGTCTTGCGGCCGATGAGGTCGCCCAGCCGACCGGCGAGGAGGAGCAGCCCGCCGAAGGCGATGAGGTAGGCGTTGACGGTCCAGCTGAGCCCGGCGGGCGAGAAGCCCAGGTCCGCCTGGATGGTCGGCATCGCCACGGTCACGATGCTGCCGTCCAGGATCGTCATCAACATCGCGGCGGACAGCACGGCGAGCGCCGTCCAGCGCGAGGGAGACGTATCGGCGGGGCGTGCGGAAGGTGCGGTACGCGACATGGGGTCGCCTCCTGTTCGAGGGGAACAGGAGAGACCGTAGCAGATAGTTTTGTTGTAGACGATCCTCTATGGATTCACTTTGTGCGCTGCCGTGCCCGCCGGACTCCCTGCGGTGCCTCCACGGGGGTGGCGAGATGTCCGGCCACCAGGCGCTTCAAGGCTCGTACGAGCACCTCGCCCTCGTCTCCCGGCAGCGCGGCCAGGGCCGCCCTGTGCACGCCGTCGACGATCTCCTGGCTCTGCCGCGCGACCTGCGCGCCCTTCTCGGTGACCGCGATGATCCGGGCCCGCCGATCCGTGCTCGACGGGCGGCGCTCGGCGAGGCCCGCCTTCTCCAGGGCGTCGACCGTGACCACCATCGTGGTCTTGTCCATGTCGCCGAGCTCGGCGAGCTGGATCTGCGTGCGCTCCTCCTCCAGGGCGTGGACCAGCACGCAGTGCATCCGTGCGGTGAGCCCGATCTCGGCGAGCGCCGCAGCCATCCGGGTCCGCAGGACATGGCCGGCGTGGTCCAGCAGGAAGGAGAGATCCGGCTCGGTACGGGCGGGTGCCATCGCGGTCATGCTCCTCACCATAGCCAACCGGTACCGTTCCGGATTATCCGCAAGCGGACGCACTCGCCTGGCCCCGGCCGACCGCGTTCGCCCGGCGAAGTCCCGTCGCGGTCCGCGGTCCCGCAGGGGGCCTGCCGGAAACGAGGCGAGAAAGGCACGGCCGGCGGGCGCGAACGGCCCCGGTTCTCCACGCGCGTCGTGATCGACGAGGGGTTGATCCTGACACGGTGGCAGGGCGTAGAACGGAACCATGAGCAGCGACACACTCAACGACCGTCTCGCCCTGGCCGTGGAGCAGGGCCGGGTGCCCGACCTCCACGGCGTGGTCGCCGTCCGCCACGGCCAGGTGATCCTTGAGCACTACGGCGAGGGCGAGGACTTCAAGCTGAACGAGCCGCTCGGCCGGGTGCGCTTCACGCCCGACACGCTCCACGACCTCCGCTCGATCACCAAGAGCGTCGTCGGACTCCTGTACGGCATCGCCCTGGCCGACGGCGAGGTGCCGGAGCCGCGCGAGCCACTGCTCAGGCACTTCCCCGAATACTCGGACCTCCCGCAGGATCCCCGGCGCGCCGCGCTCACGGTCGAGCACGCCCTCACCATGACGCTCGGCCTGGAGTGGGACGAGAGCGCCCCCTACACGAGCACGGCGAACAGTGAGATCGCGATGGAGTTGTCTCCCGACCGTTTCCGCTACGTCCTGGAGCAGCGGATCGTGGAGGAGCCGGGCACGAAGTGGTCCTACTGCGGAGGCGCTTCCGCGCTGGTGGCGCGGCTCATCGCGAAGGGCACCGGACGGGCGCTGGAGGACTACGCGCGTACCAGGCTGTTCGAACCGCTGGGGATCACGCGCTTCGAGTGGTCGTCCGGCGAGGACGGGACGGCGATGGCCGCCGCCGGACTGCGGCTCACCCCCCGCGACCTTCTCTCGATCGGGCGGCTCGTGCTCGAAGGGGGCGGCGACGTCGTTCCCTCGTCCTGGCTGAAGACGGCCCTGCACCCGCACGTGCGGATCGCCGAGGACCTCCACTACGGCTACCACTGGTATTCGGGCGACACGTGGAAGGGAGGGTCGGGCAACGGCGGCCAGGTGATCTACGTGGCGCCCGCGCTGGACCTGGTCGTCGCCATCACCGGAGGGCAGTACAACACGCGCGATCGCTCGATGACCTCGATCGTGCTCGAAGAGGTGATCCTGGAGGGGATCAGGTCCTGAAGACACGCCCGTGGGTGATGTCGATCGCCGGACGCCGCCAGGTGGCCGGGGAGTCGGGGACGTGTTCGACCGTGGGTCCGTCGGCTCGCCGGGGCGTTCTCGTCCGGCCACCGGAGGGCGCGTCGAATGTGCGCGACAGCGTCCCTCCTCGCAGGGAAGTGCGTCAGGGATTCTTCGCCCGCGGCCGCTGCGTGATCGTGTTCCTCACGATCCACAGGACGCTCTGGTGGATCGCCACCCCGGCGGAGACGTTGAGCACTCCCAGCGCGGCCGCCGTCATGAGTGACCCGTCGAGCCCGATCGCGTCGCCGGCCAGGAGCACCACGGGCCAGAACACGGCGGCGGCGAGGAGGGAGGCGCGCCACCAGCGCCCGAAGACCAGGCCGAACAGGATCATGGTTGGTATCACGATGCACGCCCTTCGGAATGATCAGCCGACATCCTCATCATCACCTCGGGGCATCGGTTCTAAGCCCCCGAGATCGGCTCGATCGGCGTACAGGCCGGGATTTTCGCGGCGGAACCGGCGCGGGGCGCCCGCACGGCTCGTCGCCAGGCGTCCGCGCGCAGGTGGGGGCGCACCGCGAGCCGGGCCAGGCCCGCACGGCTTGTCACAGGCGCCCGCACCACCCGGCCACGACCTCCCCGCTCCGATGCGCCCGCACGCTCACCGGCGGCCACCGGTGTCACCTCCCGTCCGCCGGCCGGTGGAGAGCCCTGGACGCGAGGATTTCTTGGACGAGTGGTGCGGAGCCTCGACAGGTCGTGCCTTCGGGATTCGCGGGCGCCGCTCCCCGCGAACCCTCATCGCACGTCCGATGGGAGCCTCCGGGCGGCGGACGTACACCGGAGTCCCCGGCTGAAGGAACCGGTAGAGGTCGAGGGCGTTGTGCAGCGGGACCCGGACGCACCCGTGGGACGCGGGGAAGCGGGGGACGAGGGTGGAACCGTGGATCGCGATGCCGCCGTTGAAGTAGACGGGATAGAACATCGCCCCGAGGATCCCCGTGGACCAGCCGGGGACCCGCATTCCCACCCGGTAGTCGCCGATCGGGGTCGAGGCGAACCCGCAGTGGCCCTTCTCGCAGTACGGCCTGCGGGCGCCGGTGGAGATGTGGGTCACCAGCACGGGTTTCCCGTCTCTCCACGCGACGAGGAGCCGGCGCCGCAGATCGATCTCGGCCCTTTCCCGCTCCCCGTACGTCACCAGGGGCCTGATCCGGCGAGGGCGCAGGAGAGCCTGCCAGGTCGGCAGGTCGATTCTGTCGACGGGTTTCAATCCGTTCGCCTTCTGGAACGCCCATACGGTCATTCGCAGAGCGGAGTCGTACAGAGGGCTGAGATTCCCCGGGGAAAATCCCAGATCCTTGAGTCTTTTCTTCGCGTTGTGCACCTCCATTCCCCTGCTGCCCGTTCTGAGGACCGTGAATTGATCCGGGAGTGGGAGGTGCCGGGAGTCGGGGGTTGGGTCGGCCACGGCGGGTGCGATGCCGAAGGGGAGGGTTGTGGCCAGGGCGAAGACGGTGCCGGTGATCAGGGAACGTCGAACTGTGCCTCGCATGGTGTGACGTCTATCCGCCGTCAGGCGCGATCAACCCTTTGACATTACTTGCCGGAGAGTGAGACTTGTACATCCGCATGCGATTCACGGGTTATCTCGGATGGATTTTCTCGGGTAAATATTCATATATTCCCCGGTGGCGTTATGTGACGATATCAATTAGATATTTCGGAAAACGTTCACCGGGTGCGCGTGGCGGGCCGTCCGGTCGCGAGTGCGGAAGCCAAGCGTCTCCCGTCGCCGTGCGGACATCGGATGCCTCTCACCGAGCGGGAGCTCCCGGCGGCCTCCGCTTTCCCCGTGGCCGGGCGGTCATCGGATGTCCCGCCCCGGGAGTGACGTCTCCTGCCCCTCGGGAGCGGGTGCGATCCGCCAAGACCGTCCTGGCCGCCGGGCGAAGCGTATTGATTCACGTGAAACCTTCGCCGATGTCCGGGGAGGTCATCGGTCACGGCCCACCCGTCCGGCCCACCCGTCCTGCCCGCTCGGCCGGCTCCGTTCGGCTCGCCTGCTTGGCTCGCTCGCGCGGTCCGGCCCGCCACGTCTGAAGCCGAGCGGTCAGCTCAGCCTGATGATCCCCTTGGATACCTTGATCTTCCTGCGGGCCAGCGGCCGCTTGGCGGGGCCTCTGGCCACCGAGCCGTCGGCGATCCTGAATTTGCTGCCGTGGCAGGGGCAGTTGATGGTCCCGCCGCGGATGGTGGCGACGGTGCAGCCCTGGTGCGTGCACTTCGCGCTGAAGGCGCGGAAGGTGCCCTTCACCGGCTGGGTGACCACCCATGTTCCCTTGATGATCCGGCCGCCGCCGACGGGGATGCCGCTCGTCCTGGCGAGGATGGGACCGGCGGACTCCTCGGACTCCTGGGTCTCCGAGGACGCCTGGGCGGGGCGTACCCATGTGGCGGCCGACGCGATCACGGCGGCGGCGCCGCCCGCGAGACCTCGGAAGATCATCAGTCGACGGGTTGGGGCGGGCATGGTGGGCCTCCTGGGGAGTGAAGGGCGCCGTGATAGATCACCTGAGGGGTTCATATCACAGGAAAACGGGCCTGTAGCCAGGCTTCGCGATCTTTCCCCGCGACGCGCAGACTCCCGCCGTGCCGTACCGCGATGTCCCTCGCGATGGCGAGCCCGAGCCCCGCACCGCCCGCGTCCCTGTCCCTGGCCTCGTCCAGCCGGGTGAAGCGGTCGAAGACCGCCTCGTGGTGCTCGGCGGGAATGCCCGGACCGTCGTCGCGCACGTCGAGCACCGCCTCGCCGCCGTCCACGGCCAGCCGGACGGTGACCGTGGAACCCGCGTGGCGTACCGCGTTGTCCACCAGATTGGCCACCAGGCGGCGCAGTTGGCCGGCGGAGCCCATGACCACGGTGTCGGCCGCCACTTCCAGCGTGACCTTGACCTCCGGCCTGGGCCTCGACCTGGCCGCCTCCTCGGCGGTCACCTGGCCGAGATCCACCTCCTCGTGACAGGCGGGTTCACCGGCGTCCAGGCGGGCGAGCAGGAGGAGATCGGAGGTGAGCGCCTGGATCCGCTCCACGTCGGTCAGCGCCTCGGCCGCGAGCGGCTCCGGCTGGGCCAGCTCCAGGCGGGTCCGCAGGATGGCGAGCGGGCTGCGCAGCTCGTGGGCCGCGTCGGCGACGAAGCGCTTGTGCCGGCCGACGGCCAGTTCGAGCCGGTCGAGTGTGCTGTTCATGGTCTCGGCGAGGCGGGCGATCTCGTCGCGCGATCTCGGTACGGGGACCCTTCGGTGCAGGTCGTTCGCGGTGATGTCGGCCACCTCGGCGCGGATGGCCGAGACCGGTGCCAGCGCCCGGCCGACGGTGAGCCAGGTCAGGACGGCGACCAGCAGGAGCAGCGCGGGAATGCCGGGAAGCAGCAGGCCGCGCAGGGACCTCAGGGCGTCCACCGTGGGCTCCATCGATGCCCTGGCCTGCACGAACAACGTTCCGTTCGCGGTGTCCACCGGCATCGTGGCGAGGGCGAAGGAGTCGCCGGACGCCCATGGCGCCGGCTCGGCGAGTTGGAACGCCGGCGCGCCCGCCACGCTCCGCAGCGCCACCGCCGGGGGTGACACCTTGTTCGCGGTGCCCTTCGCCGCCGCTTCAGAGGGCGACGCGGTGCCCTTCGCCGCCACCTCCGAGGGTGACGGGATGCCTTTCGCCGCCGCTTCCGAGGGGGACGCGGTGCCCTTCACGGCCGCTTCCGGGGGTGGCGCCGCGTCCGATGTACCTTTCGCTGCCGCCGCATGGGGTGACGGCTCGTCCGCCGTGCCCCGGATGGCCACCTCCGGGGGTGACGTCGTGCCCTTCCTCTCGGACGATGGGCCCGCGACCGCCGGAGCCGGCCATACGGGGTGCGTGAAGATCTTGATGTCGGGATCGAGAAGGGTCGCCTCCGAATGCCGGAGGACCCCGGCCCGCGTTCCGGTGACGGTCACCACGGTGGCCGACGGAGCCTCGGCCGTCGCGGGAACGGCGGCCCGCGTGACGTCGATCGCCGGAACGTCGAGCATCACCGTGCCACCGGCGAGGACGTCGGCGGTCGCGGCGGCGCGGCGGGTGGCCTCGTCGGAGGCGCTGCGGGTGAGGCTCCCCGTCAGCACGCCGACGAGCACCGCCGACGCCACTCCCAGCGCGACCGCGACGATCGCGGTGGCCGCGAGGGTCGCCCGGAGCCGTACGGAAAGACGCGATGCCATCTCAGGCCTCCAACCGGTAGCCGGCGCCGCGCACGGTCACCAGTGACGAGCGGCCGAACGGAGCGTCGATCTTGCGGCGCAGCGCACTGACGTAGACCTCGATGATGTTCGGGTCACCGTCGTAGGAGAAGTCCCACGCCTGGGCCAGCAGCTCGCTCTTGGAGACGACCTCGCCCTGTCTGCGCGCCAGGCCGTGCAGGACCGCGAACTCCTTGGGCGTGAGGGAGATCTCCGTGTCGCCCCGGCGGCAGCGGAGCCCCGCCGGATCGACGGTCAGGTCGCCGACCACGATGGACACCGGCCGCGCCCCGCCGCCCCTGCGCACCAGCGCGCGCAGCCGGGCCAGCAGCACCACGTAGGAGAACGGTTTGGACAGGAAGTCGTCCGCGCCCGTGTCCAGGGCCTCGGCCTCGTCGTGCACCCCGTCCTTGGCGGTCAGCATCAGGATCGGCGTCCAGTTCTCCGCGTCGCGGAGCTTGGCGCAGACGGCGTAGCCGTTCATCCGGGGCAGCATGACGTCGAGCACGATCACGTCGTACGGGTTCTCGGTCGCCATCCACAGGCCGTCGCGCCCGTCGTACGCGACGTCGACGGCGAACCCCTCGCCTGCCAGCCCTTCCTTCAGGAGATGGGCCAGGCGTTTCTCGTCCTCAACCAGCAGCACGCGCATGCCGCTCAGACTGCCGTACCGCGGCTAAAGCCAACCTGAAGACGACTTCCGGCGCCTTCAGCCTGGGTTCAGGCAGCGGGCGGGAAGCTGTGGTCTCCGGAACCGCGGGCCGGTCCGCTTCCCGATTCGTTCATCGATCCGCCTGACATCGATCCGTCTGACAAGGAGAACAAACACATGCGTATTCGCATGCTCGCCGCCGCCGTGGTGACCGCGGGGGCTCTGATGGCCACGCTGACCGGGGCCGCCAGTGCCGACACCCCCACCCCCGCGCCCCTGCCCAAGGATGGTGTCGCGCGGCTCGTCGACTGCGAGGGCGGCGGCAAGATAAGCCTGACGACGCGCACGCTCACCGAGGCCGAGCGCAAGGAACTGGAGAAGGGCGGAGCCGCTCTCGCGGTGCCCGCCGTCCCCGCCCCGCCGCTCGGGGAGACCGGTGAGGCCAGGAAGGCCGAAGCCGGCCGCGTCACGATCACCAAGGACTTCAGGGCGGTGAAGCCGGCCGCGGAGCCCTCCGCCCTGCCCGAGGACGTCACGGTCATGGCCGTGCCCGCCGTTCCCGCAGGGGTACCGGAGTCCGGCGAGACGGCCACGCTCTCCACGGCCGTGCCCGTCCCCGACGGGGACGCGGTCACCGAGGTGAGGGTGGCGCAGAAGTCCTCGGAGGGCGACGTGCCCACCGTCACCTGCGTCATGAAGGCCGAGGAGAAGTGACCTCGCGGGGACGCCGTGCGAGCGGAGAGGCGTCCCCGTGAAGACCTGCGAGCCGGCCGGGGCATCCGTGCGGGAATGGTCCGGCCGGTTCGCAGCCGGTTGCTCGGAGACGATCCGGGAAGCCTGGCAGGTCCGTGGCCACCGGGTCACGGAGCCACCGGGTCACGAAGTCACCGGGCTACAGAACCGCCGGACCGCGGAGTCACCGGGAACGACCGCGAGCGACCGCAGGACCGGCCCGGGAGTCCGCGCCGTACGGGGGACGGTGCGGTTCACCCTCCGGGAGGTCTTCCATCGCTCGTGCCCGGACTCGGGAAGAACGGACTCCGCGCGATGGAAGACCTCCCGAAGGGGACGCGGTGTTCAACCTTCGGGGAAGGACGGGTGCGGCCCCAGGGCCCAGTACTCGTACAACCCGTAGCCGATCCGGCCGTCGTACTCGAAGCGGCCGACCGCGTCGACCATGCCCCACATCTTCTGGGCGTCCTCGGGCAGCGTGTGGGTGACGCCCTGGACCACCGGGTGGGAACCCTGGTACATGCCGTGCTTCCAATCCGATTCCAGGCCATATCCGGTGCCCACCATCAGGTGCACCGGGAGAATCGGGACGCAGTGCAGGTCGAAGGGCTTCCCGCCCGGCGGGGAGAAGGAGATCGTCGCCTCGCGCACCTCCCGGGTGCCGTCCACGTACGTCGGGCGATACTCGGGACGGCCGAGATACTCCTCCTCACCCTCCCGCGCGGACCCGAACCCCCACACGCGCACCGCCTCCTCCAGGACTCGGCGGCCCTTCTCGTCCTCCTGGATGATGCAGAGGATGGCGTGGTCGTCGAACCGGACGGGCGTGTAGAGCCAGTAGAAAGTCCCCGCGTTGCGCGCCTGGATGCCCGGAGGTTCGGGCTCGCCGACGGGGCGGATGCCCCACGAGCGGTCGCGGGTGCCCTGCCAGCGGTCGGGGGTGACCTCGACACGCTCGTCGCCGATCAGGATGTGCCCGGTCCACCGGCCGGTCTGGGCCATCCGCGAGGAGTCGAACACCACGCGCTCCTGCCAGCGCAGGAAGTGCCGGGGTTCGAGCGTGGCCGGTACGGTGCCCTCCCAGGTGAGGTCGAAGGACAGGCCGTGCTCCGTGGGGTCGAGCACCACCCGCAGCCGTCGCAGTCCCTCGATCACCTCGACCCTGAACGGGCCGACCCTCGTGTCCATCCGGTCGTCGCCGAGCTCCCGGGAAGCCCTGACCACGCGGTGCAGGTTCCGGTGGCGCACGCAGGCGAACGCGTCGGTGACCCCGAGGTTGGGATACTGGCCGAGACCGACGATGAGCATCAGCTCGTCGGATCCGGCGTGGCAGTTGAAGTAGTACCGGTCGTAGAAATTGCGGTCCGACGTCGTGACGTGCCGCATCACCTCGGACGACTGGTGTACGGGATGGTCGTCGAGGGGCGACAGCGTCATCGGTGCTCCTTGGGCCGGGGAACACGTTCTAACAAGTGCTTGGTGATCGGTCAACGGGTCGCCACCCGGAAGTTCGATCAATGGGGTACCGCGCGGAAATACGGCCGACGGGCCGCCACACGAAAGTACGGCCCGCACCTTCGCGGCGCGAGCCGTACTCTCTGCCGACGTCGTACGCCGTGATCGGTTGCGCGCCATGTCCGGGGGCCGAGCGGGAGCCCGGTCATCCGAGAGGCGCGCCCCGTCCCCTAAGGGGTTCTCTTCGGCGTCTGCGACGTGTGCGACGCGTGTTCGGCCTTGATGTCGGCAGCCTTGTCGGTGACCTTGGCGCCGACCTCCTCGGCCTTCTTCACGGCGTCGTCCACCGCGCCGGAGGTCTTTCCGGCCACCGCCTCCGTCTTCTGACCCACCCACTGGGACGCGTCGGAGGCGCTCTCCTTCAGAGTGTCCGCCCACTGGTCGGCGTTCTTGCGGTACAGAACGTAGCCCGCCGCGGCGATCGCGATGCCCGTGAACAGCAGGAACATCGGTGTTTTCCTGGACTTCACGGGAGTGGGATCGATCCTCGCGGCGGCCTGGGACAGCGCGGCGCTGAGTTTCGGCGCGAGCTGCTCCTCGATCGAGTGCGCGGCGGCGTCAAGCCTCGGTGCCGCCCACCCACGTGCCACGATGATCTTCTCACTCGCCATGCCGCAGGCCTGACCGGCCACTTCACGGGCCTGACCGGCCATCTCACGGGCTTGACCGGCCACATCGCGAGCCTGAAGGGCTACGTCATGTGCGTGCTGACTTGCCGCGTCACGGGCATGACTGGCCATTGGGCCGACCCGATCCGCAGCTCGGACGGCCTGAGCCTTCACGTGGCGCAGCCGCCTTTCCGGTGCCACGATCTTCATGTGGCGCTTTCCAAACAGTGCTAGAGGCACAACAACCTCCCCATTCGTTGGGGCCCCGTCGCCACCCCTTCCCGCTCGAAGGCGGCTCAATCATGACGGCCCGTGGGAGGATGCTTGGGGATGCGGCCACGGCCGAAATCGTCAAAGTGCCACAAAAGCAATACGTTGCTCAGGTATTGCCTACGACCTGAAGGGGGCAGTCCGATCATGGCTGAGAAGTTGATCGCGAACCTCAACACCAACCGCGGCAGCGTGAAGGTCCAGCTCTTCCCGGATCACGCGCCCAAGACCGTGAGAAACTTCGTCGAGCTCGCCGAGGGCACCCGCGAGTGGGTGCACCCGGAGACCGGCCAGAAGTCCACCGCCAAACTGTACGACGGCACGATCTTCCACCGGGTCATCTCGGGATTCATGATCCAGGGCGGCGACCCGCTGGGTCAGGGCGTCGGAGGCCCGGGTTACAAGTTCGACGACGAGATCCACCCGGACCTCTACTTCAACCGTCCCTACCTGCTCGCCATGGCCAACGCCGGTGTCCAGTTCGGCCGCGGCACCAACGGCTCGCAGTTCTTCATCACGGTCGTGCCCACGCCGCACCTGAACGGCAAGCACACCATCTTCGGTGAGGTGATCGAGGGCCAGGACGTCGTCGACGCCATCGCCAAGACCGACACCGACGCCCGTGACCGTCCCACGGAGCCCGTGGTCCTGGAGTCGGTGACCATCGAGCGCGTCCAGAGCTGATCTCATGCTCGGCGGCCTCCGTCGGAGGCCGCCGTTCGCGTTCCCGCACACCCTCGTCCGGCCCCGCTGGCCCCGCCCTCGGACGCGCCGGTCCCGTGCAGCCTCGGTCCTCGGTCCTCGCTTCGGTCTTCGCCCGGCTCTTTCCGCCCCATCCTTCGGACCCGCCCCGTCCTTCGGACCCGCCCTGTCCTTCAGACCCGCATCTTCCCTCGGCCCCGCCCCGTCCCTCGGATTCGCTCGTCCGAGACCGTCTCACCTCGACCTGGGCTTCGCCCGGTGCGGCTCAGTCGCCGTTCACGGGTGCACAGGCGCTCGGGATCGTGAATAGGCTGGCAGTCTGTGGATAACAGCACGCTCGAAGGGGCCAGCCACACACATGACCACCCAGCCGTCCAACGAGCCCAACACCGTTGTCCCCACCTGCTACCGGCACCCGGAACGTGAGACCTACGTTCGCTGCCAGCGCTGCGAACGTCCTATCTGCCCCGACTGCATGCGCGACGCCTCGGTGGGCTTCCAGTGCCCCGAGTGCGTGAACGAGGGCAACAGGGGCATGCGGCAGGCGCAGGCGGTCTTCGGCGGCCGGGCGGTCACCACCCCCCGGGTCACCTGGACGCTGCTGATCGTCAACATCCTGGCGTACGCCGTCGAGACCGTGAACACCAACTGGGTGCTCGCGAACTTCACGATGAACGCCTACGAGGTCGGTTATCAGGGCGAGTGGTGGCGCCTCATCACCGGTGCGTTCCTGCACCAGCCGCTGGGTGGCTCAAGCTGGGCACTGACCCACATCCTGTTCAACATGTGGGCGCTCTACGTCATCGGTCCCGAGTTGGAGCGGCGCCTCGGGTCGGCCAGGTTCCTGACGCTGTATCTTCTCTCCGCGCTCGGCGGATCCGTCGCGATCTACCTGTTCGGCATCGCCGCGGTCGGCGCCTCGGGCGCGATCTACGGCATGTTCGGCGCGCTGTTCGTGCTCGCGAGGAGGCTCGGCTACAACGCCCAGGGCGTGCTCTGGCTGATCGGCGTGAACGCCGTGATCACCTTCGTGATCCCCGGCATCAGCTGGCAGGGGCATCTCGGCGGTCTGATCGTCGGCACCCTGGTCGCCGTGATCTTCGCCTTCGCCCCCGCCAAAAACCGCAGCGCGATCCAGTGGGGAGGTTGCGCGGTGATGCTGGTCGTCCTGGTCGCGATGGTGTTGGGTCTGCCACCGTTCGCCGTCCAGGCCGAGCTCGGGATCTTCGGTTGATCTCCACACCCTGATGCTTCCCCAGGGTGTGGACAATCCCTGTGGAAAAGCTAGCGCCACCGAGTGGACAGGACCACCCCGAAGATGATGAACGCGAACCCGACCAGCAGATTCCAGTTCTGGAGGTCGCGGAGGAGGGGCGCGGTGGGCGCCACATAGTAGGCGGCGATCCACAGGATGCCGACGATCCAGCAGGTCACCATGACCGGCGCCAGCCAGCGTGGGCTCACCTTGATCTGCTGTGACGTCTGCGGCGGGGTGTAGACCGGCTTCTTACGAGTCTTGGGCTTGGGCACTGGGGTTCTTCTCCTGCGTCAACCCTGCGCGATCCGGATCGTGCGCAGGCCGTGTCGGTGAGCGTGGTCGCTAGCGTGTGAAGTTCCGTGTAAGGATAGTCGGCGCAGGTGGGCCGTGGCGATTCCACAGGGCACCATCCTGTGGCAAATGTTATGCCGGGCCCGTGATCCGGCTCACCGCGGCGGCCTTTCCCGTCACTACCCTGCCCCCATGAGAGCAGCGCTGAGGGCTCTGGGCGACCTCAGCCTCACCGCGGGGCTGGTCGTCCTTCTCTTCTGCGCCTACCTGCTGTGGGGCACCGGCTCCTACACAGCCGAGCAGCAGGCGCTGCTGCGTGAGGAACTCCTGGCGCAAGCCCCACCGGGCGGGAAGGCAGGGGGGCGGCGGGACAGGGCGGCCTGGCCGGTCCGGCTGGGCGGTGCGGTGGCGATGCTGACGATCCCCAGGCTCGGTGACGACTACCGGTACGCCATCGTGGAGGGCGTCGACCAGGATCGGCTGAGGATGGGCCCCGGGCACTACCCAGGAACCGCCATGCCAGGAAAAATCGGTAATTTCGTACTTTCGGGCCATCGGACCACCTACGCCGCTCCCTTCAACCGCATCGACGAGCTCCGCAGGGGCGATCTCATCCTGGTCGACACCCGCGAGACCCGCTACACCTACCGTGTCACCGGCAAGCGCGTCGTCGACCCCTCCGAGATCGGCGTGATCGCCCCGGTCCCCGACCAGCCGGGCCGCGAGCCGGACAGAGCGCTGATCACCCTGTCCACCTGCCACCCGGAGTACTCGGCCGCCCAGCGCCTCATCGTCTCCGGCGAGCTGGAAGGCCGTGAGAACCACCCGGTACGGCCCGGGTAACCAAGATCGGAAAGAAGGCGGGTCTCATGTACGGCTGGATCTGGCGGATGCTTCCCGGCAACCTCGTGACCAGGGTGTTCGCCACCCTGGTGCTGGTCGGGCTGGTCGCCGTCGTACTCTGGTATGTCGTGTTTCCCTGGATCGAACCTCGCATCTCCCTCGACCTGACCACCGTGGGCCGATGAACCGCGTCCTACCGGCCGTCGCGGGCCGACGAACCGGCGCGGCCCGCCGAACCGGCGTGGACCGTTGAACAGGACCTTCCTCACCGCCCAGGGCCCGACGAACCGGTGTGGGCCGTTGAACGGGACCCTCCTGACCGCCCAGGGCCCGACGAACCGCGTCGCCTCGATCGTCGTGGGCCGATGAGCCGGGTCCTCGTCGTCGACAACCACGACAGCTTCGTCCACACCATCGTTCAGTATCTCCGCGAACTCGGTGCCACCTGCGACGTGCGCCCGCGCGACCGGGTCACGGTCGAGGACACCCGTGGCTTCGACGGGGTCCTGATCAGCCCCGGCCCCGGCACCCCGGAGGACGCCGGGGTGAGCGTCCCGCTCGTCGGCCACTGCGAGGCCCACGGCATCCCGCTCCTCGGCGTCTGCCTGGGACACCAGGCCATCGCCGTCGCCCACGGGGCGACCGTGGCGCGGGCCCCCGAACTGGTGCACGGCCGCACCAGCGCGATCGAGCACGACGGGCAGGGTGTCTTCGCCGGCCTGCCGTCCCCGGTGACCATGACGCGCTACCACTCGCTGGCGGTCCTGCCAGAGACGGTTCCCGAGGTCCTCACGGTCACCGCGACCACCGAGGACGGTGTGATCATGGGCTTGCGCCACCGTACCGCCCCCGTCGAGGGCGTGCAGTTCCACCCCGAGTCGGTGATCTCGGAACACGGTCGTCAACTGCTCGGAAACTGGCTGGAAAGATTGTTGTAACGCGGGACCCATCCTGGACGATTGACCAGTGAGAGCCCTTCCGCCATCGCCCCCGAGTGGCGGAAGGGCTCTTCCCCGTTTCAGGGCCCACCTGTTTTCCAGACCTCCCCGTCCCATGGCCCCCGCCTTCAGGACATTTCCCGCTCGCGTGCCTCTCAGCGGGAGACCGCGCCGAGTCGGAGGACGGGAGACGACGAAGGCCCCCGCGGTCGCGAGGGCCTCCATCGGATGATCCGGTCAGGTGCTCAGATCAGAACTCGTCACTGGGCGCCTCGTCGAAGATCGTGCCCTCGTCGGGATTCGTGGGCGTCTCATCCGGCTGCTCGTCGGGAACGGTCGGCTGCTCGTCGGGGAAGGTCGGCTGCTCGGTCGGCTGGGGCGGCGCCCCGCTCGACACGATCAGCGTGATGGTCGTCCCCGGCTGATACTTGCTGCCCGCCTCGGGAGACTGGCTCAGCACGGTGCCCTTGGGCAGGTCGCTCGGCTGCTCGGAGATCTTCGCCTTGAAGCCCGCCTCCTTGAGCGCTCTCGTGGCGTCCTCGACCGTGAGGTTCACCACGGACGGGACCTCCATCGCCTCCTTGGGGACGTAGATCCGGACGGTGCTGCCCTTGTTGGCCTTCTTGCCCGCCTCGGGCACGGTCTCGAAGACGATTCCCTGCTTGCGGCTGGAGGCCTTCGTCTGCACGCTGACCTTGAAACCGGCATCCCCAAGGACCTGCTTGGCCTCCTCCGTGGTCATGTTGAGCACGGAGGGCACCTCGACCTTCTCGACGCCCTTGGAGACCTTGAGCGTCACCTCGGTGCCCTTGTCGACCTCGGCGTCGGCCGCCGGATCGGTCTCGATCACCGACCCCTTCGGGATCTCCTCGTCGTACTCCTCGACCGTCTTCACCTTCAGTTCGAGCTCGGCCAGCTTCTTGGTCGCCGCCTCCTCGGTCTGCGAGACCAGCTGCGGGATCGTCACCTTGGCCGAGGCGGTGGGATCGCCGGGCGAGCTGAGGAACTTGACGCCGACGCCGATGAAGGCACCGATGATCAGCAGCGGGACGATGATCCACGCCGCGGTCTTGACCGCGGTGTTCCCGCCGCTCTGCTGCCGGCGTCGGCCGCCCCCGCCTCCGCCGGTGCGCCCGCCGCCGCCCTCCTCGCCGTACTCGTACGGGGGGACGGCGGTGGTGCGCTGGGTGGCGGGGCCGCCGGGGCCGGGCGGCTGCATCATCGTCCGGGTGGCCGAGCCGTACTCGTTGTTGGCGCTCAGGGCCATCGTCTGGGCGTCCGTCGGAATGCCGGACATCGCCCGCTGGATGTCGGCCCGCATCTCCCCGGCGCTCTGGTAGCGGTGCGCTGGGTCCTTCGCCATCGCCTTGAGCACGATGGCGTCGGCCCACGGCGGGATGTCGGGGTCGATCTGCGACGGCGGGATCGGGTCCTCGCGCACGTGCTGGTAGGCGATCGCGACCGGGGAGTCACCGGTGAACGGCGGCTGCCCGGTCAGCAGCTCGTACAGCACGCAGCCGGTGGAGTAGAGGTCGCTGCGGGCGTCGACCCGCTCGCCCCTCGCCTGCTCCGGTGAGAGGTACTGGGCGGTCCCGATCACCTGGGCGGTCTGCGTCATGGTCGCGGCCGAGTCGGCCATCGCGCGGGCGATGCCGAAGTCCATCACCTTCACGTCGCCGTTGCGAGTGATCATGATGTTCGCGGGCTTGATGTCGCGGTGGACGATGCCGCCGCGGTGGCTGTAGTCCAGCGCCCGCAGGATCCCGTCGACCAGCTCGGCGGCGCGCTCGGGCAGCAGCCGCCGGTCGGCCCGCAGCAGGTCGCGCAGCGTGCGGCCGTCGACGTACTCCATCACGATGTAGGGCACCGGCGCGCCCTCGGAGACGTCCTCGCCGGTGTCGTAGACCGCGACGATGGACGGGTGGTTCAGCGACGCGGCCGACTGCGCCTCCCGGCGGAAGCGCGCCTGGAAGATGTGATCCCTGGCCAGGTCCGCGCGGAGGGTCTTGATGGCGACGATCCGATCCAGCCGGATGTCTCGGGCGCGATAGACCTCGGCCATGCCGCCACGCCCGACGACGCCGTCAAGCTCGTAGCGATCGCCGAGGCGTCGGGGCTGAGTCATTTCCTGCACTGTCCCTTACCGTTCATCTTGGGTGCCGGTGAGCTCTTGGGCCACCGGTGTCCATCATCGACCCGTTCCCGCATCACGTCTCCTCGTTCGGTGGCTCTGTGTCACCGGGTTCAGGAGTCGGGCTCGGTGTGGGGCTCGGTGTCACCGTCGGGCTGGGTGTCGGGCTGGGCGTCGGGCTGGGGCTGGGCGGTGGCGACGTACTCGGCCTTACGGTGGGCGTGGCCGATGTGCTTACCGTAGCCGACGGCGTGACCGAAGGGCGGGCCGAGTTCGTCGGTGAGAGCGGCGGTCTGCTCGTCGGAGACCTGGTTTCCGTCGGTCTGGCCGTCGGAGACCTGGTGGCAGGGCTCGACCGTACGACCGGCTCTCCCGGCTCGTTGTCACCGGGCCGGCTCGTCAGCTCGTGGACCGCGAGGGCGCCCAGCCCGACCGCGGCGGCACACCCCGCGACCGCCGCGACGATCACCGTCTTCCTGCGCAGGCCGCGGCGCCCGCGCACCGGAGCGGTGCCCGCCCCGTTCGCGCCCGCCCCGTTCGTGCCGGCGCCGTGACCGGGCCCGGGACCGGAACCCCCGCCCGCGCCGAAACCCGCACCCGCACCCGCTCCGGCACCCGCACCCGCTCCGGCACCCGCACCCGCCCCGGGGCCGGAATCGGGCCGGGGAGGGACGGCGAGGGCGGAGGTGACCTCCTGAGGCCACTCGCTCGCGGGCTCCGCGCGCCAGCCCACCGGGTCGGTGAGCATGCCGAGACCGGTGGAACCGGTGGAGGTCAGCGCGTCGAGCAGCATGTCCGCCCGCTCCGACAGCTCCCTGGCACCGGCCGGGCGCCGCAGCGGGTCCTTGGCCAGGCACGCCATGACCAGCTCGCGAACCGCGGGAGGGACGCTCGACGGCAGTGGCGGCGGTGGCTCGCCGATGTGCATGAGGGCGATCGCCACCTGCGTGTCGGCGCGGAACGGCGGCCGACCGGCCAGGCACTCGTAGGCGACCACCCCGAGCGAGTAGATGTCGGTGGCGGCCGTGAGCGGCTCGCCCGACGCCTGCTCGGGGCTGACGTACTGCGCGGTGCCCATCAGGATGCCGGTCTGGGTGACCGGCACGGCCTCCAGCGCTCGCGCGATGCCGAAGTCTGTGATCTTTATCACGCCCGCCTCGGTCACCAGGAGGTTCCCGGGCTTGATGTCCCTGTGGATGATCCCCGCGCGGTGCGCGGCGTGCAGGCCCATCGCGGTCTGGCGGACCACGTCGAGGGTGATCTCCGGGCTCAGCGCGCCGTCGCGTGCCAGGATGCCGGCGAGGGACTGTCCCGGCACCAGCTCCATCACCAGGTAGGCGACGCCCTCACCCTCGCCGTAGTCGAAGACCTGCGCGATGCCGGGATCGGACAGCCCGGCCGCGATGCGCGCCTCGGAGCGGAACCGCAGGCGGAAGGCCGGATCCTCCGCCACGTGCGGACGCAGCAGCTTCACGGCGACCTCACGGCCGAGGAGTTCGTCCTCGGCCCGCCACACCTCACCCATGCCGCCCGACGCGATCCGCCCCAGCGGGCGGTATCGGCCCCCGAGCAACGCGGTCATCTACCCAGCACCGCTTCCATCACGCTCTTGGCGATCGGGGCGGCGGTCTGACCACCGGAGGCGTCGCTGCCGGCGCTCCCGGACTCGACGATCAGCGCGACGGCGACCTTGGGGTCCTCGGCGGGGGCGAAGGAGATGAACCACGCGTGCGGGTCACGGCCCCTCGCGGTCTCGGCGGTGCCGGTCTTGCCGCCGACCGTCACCCCCGGGATCTGCGCCGCGCTCGCCGTGCCCTTGTTGACGACGTTGACCATCATCTCCTGAAGCTTGCGCGCGCTGTCCTCGCTCATCGCGGTGTCCAGCTCGTCGGGGTCGGCGCTCTCGATCTCGCCGCCCTCGGCGTCCGCGATCTTGTCCACCAGGTACGGCTTCATGACCACGCCGTTGTTGGCGATGCCGGCGGCGATCATGGCCATCTGCAGCGGGGTCATCTGGTTGCTGCGCTGGCCGATCGAGGCCTGGGCGAGGGCCGCCTGGTCCTCCTCGGGGCCGATGCCGCTGCCCGCGACCGGCAGCGGGATCTCGATCGGGTCGCCGCCGATGCCGAACTTGAGCGCCTGCTCGCGCAGCGCGTCGTAGCCGAGCTCCATCGCGATCTTGCCGAACGGGGTGTTGCAGGACTTCTCCAGCGCGAACGAGAGCGTCACCACCCCGGCTCCGCACGCCGCACCGCCGTAGTTGGGCAGGTCGGCGGTGGTGCCGGGCAGATCGAGACGCTGCGGGGCGTCCACCTGGGTCTCCGGCCCCACCGTGTCGTCGCTCTCCAGGTATGCGGCGGTGGTGACCACCTTGAAGGTCGAGCCGGGCGGGTAGGTGCGCTCGATGGCCCGGTTGACCAGCGGTTTGTCCTCGTCCTTGTCCAGCTTGTTGTAGGCCTTGTTGACGTCTTCCTTGCTGGGCTTGGACAGCAGGTTTGGGTCGTAGGTGGGGATCGAGACCATGGCGAGGATCGCCCCGGTCTTCGGCTCGATCGCGACCAGCGCGCCCTTCTTGCCGCTCTCGCCCAGCGCCTTGTACGCGGCCTCCTGCGCCCTGGGGTTGATCGTCAGGTCGACGTTGGCGCCCTTGGTCTGCTTGGCGGTGAACAGGTCGATGCTGCGCCGGATCAGCAGGTCGGCGCTGCTCCCGTCGAGCAGGCTGTTCTCCGCCCGCTCCATGTCGCGCTCGCTCTCCGGCGCGAAGAAGCCGGTGATGGGCGCGTAGACCTTGCCCTCGGGATAGCGCCGCTGGAAGCGGAACTCGGAGTCGCCGGTGTCGATCGACTCGGCGAGGATCTTGTCGCCCGCGGTGATGCGACCGCGCTCGACCTCGTACCGTGCGAAGAAGTTGCGCGTGTTGCGCGAGTCGTCGCGCAAATCCTCCGCTCGTACGGCCTGCAGGTAGTTCACGTTGATCATGAGCAGGCCGAACATGAGCAGGCAGGCAAAGGCGGCGCGCTTGAGGGGACCGTTCATCGCTGGAACACCTGCGTCATTCCTTCGTCCTGGATGGCCTGGGGCGGAGGCTTCCTCGCCGTATCCGACATGCGTACCAGCAGCGCGATAAGGATCCAGTTAGCCAGCAGCGCCGATCCGCCCTGGGACATGAACGGGGTGACCAGGCCGGTCAGCGGGATCAGGTTGGTCACGCCGCCCACGATGATGAAGACCTGCCAGGCGAGGATGAACGACAGGCCGCCGGCCAGCAGCTTGGAGAACGGCTCACGGGCCGCGATCGAGGTGCGCAGACCGCGCTCGACCAGCAGGGCGTAGACCATCAGCAGGGCCATCAGCCCGGTGAGGCCGAGCTCCTCGCCGGCGGCGGTGAAGATGAAGTCGGAGAAGGCGAGCGGGATCAGGTTGGGATGTCCCTGGCCGAGCCCGGTGCCGAGAACGCCGCCCTGCCCCATCGCGAACAGGCCCTGCATGAGTTGGTAACTGCCACCGAAGGTGCGGTCGTACAGCTCCGGGTTCTCCGGGTCGAGGAAGACCTCGAAGCGGGCCGCGACATGGTCGAAGATGAGCCCCGCCAGGACCGCGCCGCCGACGAAGAGCAGGATGCCGATGAGCACCCACGAGGTGCGCTGGGTGGCGATGTAGAGCATCGCGATGAACGTGCCGAAGATCAGCAGCGAGGAGCCGAGGTCCTTCTGCAGGATCAGCACGCCCAGGCTGAGGCCCCAGGTGATGAGGACCGGTCCCAGGTCGCGGGCCCTGGGCAGGTCGATGAAGAGCAGCCGCCGCCCGGCCAGGGCGAGCACGTCGCGCTTGGCGACCAGATAGCCGGCGAAGAAGATGACCAGGGCGAGCTTGGTGAACTCCGCGGGCTGGAGGGTGAAACCGGCGATGCCGATCCAGATGCGCGCGCCGTTGATCTCCTGGCCGATGAACGGCAGCAGCGGTGAGATCAGCAGGGCGAGGCCGAGGGCGCCCATGGTGTAGGTCAGACGCTGCAGCGCGCGGTGGTCGCGCAGCACGATCAGCGTCACGGAGAACATGACGACCCCGACGCCGGTCCACAGCAGCTGGCCGGTGGCCGAGGCACCCGGCATGCCGGAGGCCTCAAGGCGGTAGATGACCACCAGCCCGATGCCGTTGACCAGCGTCACCAGCGGCAGGATCAGCGGATCGGCCCAGGGGGCGAACTTCGCCAGGACCAGGTAGGCGGCGAGCATGAGACCACCCAGGCCGAGGCCGTAGGTGAGCATTCCCGATGGGATCTGGTTGTCGAGGGCCAACCCCACGTTGGCGTACGCCAGCATCACGATGGCGACCGCGAATGCGAGCATCGCCAACTGGGCCACCCGCCGTTTGGCGGGAAGCGGGACCGGCTCGGCGCTAGGGGTGCTCATGTGTCTACTGTGACCTTGTGGGTTCGGGGGCCCTGGCGGGCGCGGAGGACGCGGAGGCGCTCGGGGTCGCGGTCGGCTCTTCCTTCCGATCGGCTTTGGCCGCGGACGACTTCAGCTCTTCGATCTTCTTCAGGCCCGCTTCGACGGTGGGAACGGGGATGCCGTCGCGGACCTGACCCTGCTGGAACGCTCCGAGGGAGGTGATCGATTCCGCGGTGCTCTGGGCCACGTCGAAGAGCTCGAAGGGGCCGAGGTTGGTCTTCACGCCCTGGAAGACCACGATCTCGTTGCCCTTGGCGCCCACGAAGTACTGGTCTTCCAGCCACTGGCCGCCGAAATACCAGCCCAGGCCGCCTCCGACGACGACGACGCCGCCCACCACGGCCAGGAGCGGCCACAGCCGGCGGCGTTTGGCCGGTCGGGCCGCGGCCCTGATGATCGGCTCGTCGATGTCGTCGTCGTCTGAGATGACGGGCTGCGGCATGGTGACCGCGCTGGCGCGACCCGCGGGGGTGTCCGGCAGCTCCGACCGCGGCATGCTGGAACCCGCGGCGCCGACCACGGCCGCGTCGGTGCGCGGTACGTGGCTCTCGTCCACCTCCAGCACGTCGGCGAGGACGCAGGTGATGTTGTCGGGGCCGCCGCCACGGTTGGCCAGGTCGATGAGGGTGCGGACCACCCCCTCCGGGTCTTCGATCGTGGAGAGCGTGTGGTGCAGTGTCTCGGCGCTCACCACCCCGGACAGGCCGTCGGAGCAGAGCAGGTAGCGGTCGCCGACCTGGGCCTCGCGCAGGGACAGGTCGGGGTCGACCTCACCGCTGCCGTCGAGCGCCCGCAGCAGGATCGACCGCTGTGGATGGGTGGCGGCCTCGTCCTGGGTGATGCGGCCGTCGTCCACCAGTGACTGCACGAGGGTGTGATCGTGCGTGATCTGGTAGAGCTCCCCGGCGCGCAGCAGGTAGGCGCGTGAGTCGCCGACGTGGACCAGGGCGACCCTCGTCCCCGACCAGAGCATGGCGGTGAGGGTGGTGCCCATGCCCTTGAGGCTGGGATCGCGCCCCACCATCTCGTGCAGCTTGCGGTTGGCGTCGCGTACCGCGGCCTCGATGGCGCTGAGCAGGTCACCCCCTTGGGCGTCCACGTCGAGCGAGGACATCGCGGCGATGGCGACCGAGCTGGCCACCTCGCCGTGTGCGTGGCCGCCCATGCCGTCCGCGACGGCGAGCAGGCGGCCGCTGGCGTAGGCGGAGTCCTCGTTGCCTTCGCGGAGGAGGCCGACGTCGGAGCGGGCGGCGTAACGGAGTGCGATGGTCATTTGCGCAATTCGATGACGGTCTTACCGATGCGGATCGGAACACCGAGCGGCACCGGAGTCGGACGGGTGACTTTGGAGCGGTCGAGATACGTGCCGTTGGTCGAGCCGAGATCTTCCACGATCCACTGACCGTCCTGGGGAAAGAGCCGGGCGTGCCGGCTGGAGGCGTAGTCGTCGCTGACTACCAGCGTCGCGTCGTTCGCCCGGCCGATGGTGATGGGCGTCTCCGAGAGGGTAATGGTGGTGCCTTGGAGGGGGCCACCGGTAACGATCATCTCCCGTGGCTCCCCCTTCCTGGATTTGGCCGCGGGCTTCACCGGCTTGGGGGCCTTGCGCGCGGGGACGGCGGCGGCCGTGCGTGATCCGAACAAGTCTGTCCGGATCACACCGACCGCGGCAATCACGAAGAACCACAGCACCGCGAGGAAGGCGAGCCGGATCAGCAGCAGCGTGAGCTCGGACATGGACCGTCTGTTTACCTTTAATCGCGCCGGAAAACCAGAGTCGTTCGCCCCAGCGTCACACGAGTGCCGTTCTGGAGCTCGACCCGGCGAACCGGCTGGCCGTTGACGAAGGTGCCGTTCGTGGAGCCGAGGTCGACGAGCGCGACCAGGGGGCCCTCCACTCGCAGCTCGGCGTGGTGCCGGGACACACCCGGGTCGACCAGCCGTAGATCGCAGTCGGTGCCCCTGCCGAGCAGGGTCACCGGTGTTGTCAGGTCGAAGGACCGCTGGCCCTGCGGGTCGTCCTGGGTGGAGACCAGCAGGCGGGGGCGGCCCCCGAAGGCGTGCGACCGTGCGGGGGGCACGTCGCTCACCGGGGTTCGGATCTCGTCCTGCTCGACCGTCGCCCCGCGGATCACGCCCGAACGGATGCGGAACAGGCCGACCGCGAGGTCGTCGGCCGTCTCGAAGCGGACCCTGACCGGTCCCACGAAGGAGTAGCCCTGTTCCTTGGCGTACTCCCTGGCGAGGTTGGCCAGCTCGTGGCTGATGCTGTCGGAGTAAACCTCCAACCGCTCGCTGTCGGTCGTGGACAGTTCGACCACGAAGTCGTTGGGCACGAGAGTGCGGCCCTGGGCGACGATCGCCGCCCGCTCGTCCATTTCCCGTTGGACCGCACTGGCGACCTCTACCGGCTGAAGGTCAGATTTGAACGCCCGCGCAAAGGCCCCCTCGACCAAGCCTTCGAGCCTCCGCTCGAAACGCTGAAG
Organism: Streptosporangium sp. NPDC049078; assembly: GCF_040648855.1. Lineage (NCBI taxonomy): Bacteria > Bacillati > Actinomycetota > Actinomycetes > Streptosporangiales > Streptosporangiaceae > Streptosporangium > Streptosporangium sp. NPDC049078. The sequence goes on along the minus strand of NZ_JBEZEL010000026.1, from coordinate 59,257 downwards.
GACTCCCATCGGGTACCTCCCCTCCTCCGTCTATCTGGTCACGGCCGCTTGGGGGCTCGTTCCTCGCTCTCTCGCACCCAGCTGCTCCGCTTCCGCATCTAGGAGGATCGTATCCGGGTTCATGGGTACCGGCTGATTCGTGCTAATGTTTCGACCGCACCCAACAAGGGCGGGTGGCGGAACGGCAGACGCGCACGGTTCAGGTCCGTGTGTCCGAAAGGACGTGAGGGTTCAAATCCCTCCTCGCCCACAAGATCACTACCCCGGTCATGCGAGCATCGCGACCGGGGTCTTGTCGTTTTCCGGGAAACCGCGTATTCATCTGAGCCGTCCGTAAGGTCTCGTGCCGGACCGAGTGGATCATCGATCAAGATAGTCGCTCGCTCCGTTATAGAGAAGTCTCAGGGGTTACGCATGGGTCTTGTGGTTTTTGGCCCACTACGGCATGCCTCACCCTTCTACCCTGCCGTGCTTGCTGATCACTTTCGGATGACTTGCAGGGGTTCGCCGGTGTCCGGATTACGCTGACAGAGAACACGGGCCGGGGAAAGAATCTTTCCCCGGCCCGCGCCGTCTCCCGCCCACTCCGAGACCGATCCCGACGGTCCCCGCCGACCGGCGGGTCGCGAGTCGGCGAGCCGCTAGCGGGTCGCGAGCACCCGCACGTCCAGGACCTCGCCGAGCAGGTCCGTGAGGCTCACCATGCCGACCACCTCGCCGCCGTTCTCCGTGACCAGGCCCAGGTGCGCGTGGGCGTCCTGGAGCGTGGAGACCGCGTCGGGGATCGTGGTGGCCTTGTCCAGGCGGGGCACCGGGCGGGCGAGCTCGGCGGGGCTCGCCTCCGGCCGGACGAGGATGTCCCTGACGTGCACCACGCCCAGGACGTCGCCCGGCCTGCCGGAGGTGACCAGCATGCGCAGGTGCCCGTCGCGTGCGGCGACCTGGCGCATCTGCTCGCTCGTCGCGTCGTCGGGCACCGAGGTGGTCTTCTCCAGCGGCAGCATCAGTCGCTCCACCGGCTGCTGGTGAACCCGCAGGGCCCGGGTGAGCAGGTCGTGCTCATCGCGGTCGAGCAGGCCCATCCGGCCCGACTCGCCGACCAGCATCGCCAGCTGGACCGGGGTCCTGGTGGTGGCCAGCTCGTCCTTGGGATCCACCCCGAACAGCCTCAGGATCCCGTTCGTCAGGCCGTTGAGCGTTGCGAGCACCGGCCTCATGAGCCAGGTGAAGCCGCGGAACGGCATGGCCAGCCCCATCGCCGCGGTCTCCGGGTGGGTGAGCGCCCACGACTTGGGGGCCATCTCGCCGATCACCATGTGCAGGAAGGTGACGAACGCCAGCGCGATCACGAGCGAGACCGCGACCCGCAGCGACTCGGGCAGGCCGACCGCGCCGAAGACCGGCTCCAGCAGGTGCTCGATGGCCGGCTCCGTCACCATGCCGAGGCCGAGCGAGCACAGCGTGATGCCCAGCTGGGCTCCGGCCAGCATCAGGGAGAGCTCCCTGCTGCCGCGCACGGCGGCGCGGGCGGCGAGCCGGGTGAACCGGCCGCCCTTGCCCGCCATCTCCTCCAGGCGGTGCCTGCGGGCCGAGATCACCGCGAACTCGGCGGCGACGAAGAAGGCGTTGCCGATCAGCAGGGCCACGCCGAGCAGGAGGGCGGAGACGGTGCTCATCGCCGCCTCACCCCGCTCCGCTCGATCATGGGCGGCTCGGGGCCACGCTGGATCATCCGCGGCGCGTTCATCTCCGGCTCTTCCTCATCCCCGGTCTTCCCGGGTCTCGTCTCCGTGTCCTGGTCGCCATCGGTCTCCCGTGGCGCGTTGAGCGACAGCCGAACCCACTCGGGGACCCTGCGGTGCACGGAGAGCACCGTGAGCACTGCCTCCTCCTCGTCGACGTCGTCGCTCTCCAGCGGATCGTGCCGCGGCGTCAGCGTGACGGTCGCCTCGTCACCGGGTTCGGTCATCCGGCCGAGGGTGGCGAGCACCAGGCCCGCGACGGTGTCGTAGTCGTCGCTCTCGGGGAGCTGCAGCCCGATGGCCCGTTCGATCTCGTCCAGCCGGAGCGTGCCCGGGAGGTCCCAGGTGCCCTCCTCGCCCACGACGACCCCCGCGGGCTCCGGGTCGTTCTCGTCGATGAGCTCGCCGAAGAGCTCCTCGGCGAGGTCCTCGATGGTGACCACGCCGGCCAGGCCGCCGTACTCGTCGATGACGCACGCCAGGTCGTCGCGGGCGGCGCGCATGCGCTCCAGGACGAGAGGCAGCGGTGACGAGGTGGGCACCAGGAGCGCGGGACGGGTGATCTTCTCCAGCCTGCCGTCGGTCAGCCCCGACTTGAGCAGCTCGCGTACGCCGGTGACGCCGACCACGTCGTCGCCGTTCTGGTCGCAGAGCACCGGGTAGCGGGAGTGACCGTGCCTGCGGACCGCGTCGACCAGGTCGGAGATCGGCCGGTCGTCCCTGAGCAGCACCAGGCGGGGGCGCGGCACCATCACGTCCTCCGCGGTGCGGTCACCGAACTCCAAAGCCCGCTCCAGCAGCTCCGACAGCCTTGGCGGCAGGTCACCCGCCGTGGCGGACTCGGAGATGATCCGCGACAGCTCCTCGGGGCTCGCGCCGTGCTCGATCTCCTCCACCGGCTCCACGCCGACCCGGCGCAGCAGGCCGGTGGCGGCGGAGTCGAAAAGCCGGACGACCGGTCCGGCGATCCGCAGGTAGATCAACGTCGAGCGGGCGAGGAACTTCGCCACGGGCTCGGGACGGGCGATGCCCAGGTTCTTGGGGGCCAGCTCGCCGAAGACCATCTGGATCACCGTGGCGATCGTGACGGCGAGCGCCACGGCGATGCCGGGCACGGCCCCCGACGGCACTCCCGCGTTCTCCAGCCAGGGACGGACGACCGTGGCGATGGCGGGTTCGGAGAGGAAGCCGACGAGCAGGGCGGTCACGGTGATGCCGAGCTGCGCGCCCGACAGCATGAACGACAGCCGCTTCGTCACCTCCAGCGCCCGTGCCGCGGCCGCGTCGCCGGAGTCGGCCTGCTCGCGCAGCACACCCCGGTCCGCCGCGACGAAGGCGAACTCCTGTGCGACGAAGTAACCGGTGGCGAAGGTCAGGAGGAGGATGGCCAGAAGGCCCAAAGCCGTGTTCACCGGGCGACTCTCCCGGTTGGTTCAGTGGTGCCCGTGCGTTCGCACGGGCAGATACTCCACGGGTCCGGAGTGGACACGATCATCCTTTCGAGCAGAGGTAGTCCTCTACCGTAACGATCCGGGTGGGGGTCAATGTTTCCGGATCGGCCGACGATCGCATTGTCGGTCGCTAACCACCTGTCTGAGTACTTTTACATAGGGAAACCTTGGCCGTCTCGCGGCAGGTTCCTGAGCCACGACGTAGCGTCGATAATGACGTTTTCACCATGAGATCGAGAAGTGGCGGGACAAGACGTGGCTGACAGGCCCGAAGACGACGATCGCACCCGCGCGTTGCGATCGCCCACGCCGGGGCCCGTGCCGTCGAGAGCGGCCGGGCAGCCCGCCTACCCCGCGCCTGGCGGCCCGGGGGCGCCCGTCCGGGGGGCGTCGGCCTCCTCACGGGAGACGCCCGTCCGACAGGAGGCGTCCGCGCGCGAGGTGCCGCCCTCCCGGGGAGGCGGGCGAGTGTACGGCAAGGCCAGATCGGGTTCCGGCCCGGTCAGGCCGCTGAACGCCCCCTCGGCCCAGCCGGGGGGCTCGGGCGGAGGCTCCGGCGGCCAGGGCGGCGGGTTCGCGTCGCGCATGCCCGCCTGGCGGCCGAAGCGCCCCGGCAGGCTCGCCGTGCGGATCCTCGCCGGACTGGTCGTCGTGCTGCTCATCCTGGTCGTCGTCGGGTATTTCACGGTCAACTCGCGGCTGACCCGGGTCGAGGCGCTCACCGACTACGAGGGCCGTCCCGCCGACACTCCCGGCACCAACTGGCTGCTGGTCGGCTCCGACAGCCGCGAGGGCCTGACCGCGGCCCAGCGCAAGAAGCTCGCCACGGGCAAGGCGGTGGGTCGCAGGACCGACACGATGATGCTGCTGCACATCCCCGAGGGCGACGACCGCCCGACCCTGGTCAGCCTCCCGCGTGACTCGTACGTGCCGATCGACGGCCACGGCAGCAACAAGCTCAACGCCGCCTACGCCTTCAAGGGCGGCCAGCAGTTGCTTCCCAAGACCGTGGAGCAGGTCACCGGGCTGCGCATCGACCACTACATGGAGATCGGCTTCGGCGGTTTCGTGGGGATCGTGGACGCCATCGGCGGGGTCGAGATCAACGTCAAGCAGGCGATCAAGGATCCCAAGGCGGGGATCAACCTGAAGAAGGGCCTGCAGACCATGGACGGCGGGACGGCCCTCGGCTACGTCCGCACCCGCGCCACCGGCGCGATCCCCGACCTCGACAGGACCCAGCGCCAGCGCCAGTTCTTCTCCGCGGTGGTGAAGAAGGCGGCGAGCCCCGGCGTCCTGATCAACCCCTTCACCTCCGTCCCGCTCGCGCTGAGCGCGGCCGACTCGGTGACCGTCGGCGAGGAGACCGGCGCGTTCGACCTGCTCTCCCTCGGCCTCGCCATGGGCGGCGACCCGATCACCACGGTCGTTCCCATCGGCTCACTGCCCACCATCGACGGCCAGGCCGTCGTCAAGTGGGACCGGGAGAAGGCCCTGCGCATGTTCGAGGCCCTCGCCCAGGACAAGCCCGTCCCCAAGGACGCCCTCGGCAAGTGACCTTCTCCCCGGCCTTCCGACTCCCCGGCCTTCCGAGGGCCTCGGCCCAGCTCGTTTTCGATCTTCGCGACCCGCTCGTCCCGTACCGGACAACGGCGCCGGAGGCCGAACGGAGGCGACCGGGCCGCGTCCTTCGGAGACCGGGGAGTCCCGTCGTGTCACGCGGGAGCGGGGTGAGGCGTCGAGGGGCGGCGGGGTCGAGGCGGTCGGCGCCGTCGTGTCACGCGGGAGCGGGGCGAGGACTTCGCGGTCGTAAGCAGTCCGTAATCGATCGAGGGCGGCGCCGCGGATAGCGTCGGCGTCGAGGCCGGAGGGACATCTCGGCTTTCTCCTCGTGGCCGGAAGCCGCGGGACCCGACGCCGGAGGTATCCCATGAGAGTCAAGAGGTTGCTCCGACACCCCGTCACCTGGGGCGTCCTGGCGTTGGGCGCCGTCGCGCTCGGTGTCGCGCTGTACCTGTTCCAGCCGTGGCGCCTGTTCACCGTCGTCGAGGTGAACGAGGCGCTGCCCGTGGCGACCGCGCCACCCGGAGCCGAGGCCGCCCCGCAGGGCGAGCCTTCCGAGCCCTCGACGTCTTCCGCGTCCTCGGAGTCCTCGGAGCCCTCGGCGCCCTCCGAATCCCCTGCGCCCGCTCGGGAGCCGAAGACCCTGTCCAAGGGCACGTTCATCTCCCACGAGCACAAGACCGAGGGCAGGGCGAGGGTGCTGGAGCTGCCCGACGGGAGCCGGGTCCTGCGGATCGAGGACCTGAACACCTCCGATGGGCCTGACCTGCGGGTCTGGCTCAGTGACCAGCCCGTCAAGGAGGGCACCGCGGGATGGTTCAACCTGGACGACGGCAAGCACCTCGAACTCGGCGACCTGAAGGGAAACAGGGGCAACGCCAACTACGCCATTCCCGCCGGAGCCGACCTCGACAGCCTGAAGTCCGTCACCATCTGGTGCAAGCGCTTCAGCGTCTCCTTCGGCGCCGCCTCCCTGACCTGACACAATCTCCGACCCATGAGGGTTTCTGAGGAACTGCACGCGATCGGCCGCCCGCTCGTCGAGGCGCAGCTCGCCCACCCGACGGTGGTGGGCATCGCACGGGGAGACCTGCCGGAGCCGGTGTTCCGGTCGTGGCTGGAGCAGGACTACCTGTTCCTGCTCGACTACGTCCGTGTCTTCTCGCGGCTCGCCTGGCAGGCTCCGGACGGGCATCTGGGCGACCTGGTGGACCTGGCGCACGCCACCTTCCACGAGGAGCTGAGCCTGCACCGGTCGCTGTCGGCCGAGTTCGACGCCGACCTCGGCGGCGCGAGGAAGGGGCCGGCCTGCGCGGCGTACACCTCCTTCCTGCTCGACTCCGCGGCCGTCTACGCCGACGGTCTGGCCGCGCTCTACCCCTGCATGTGGGGCTACTCCACGCTCGGCCGCGTCCTGGCGGAGAACCCGCCCACCGAGCCCCGCTACCGCGCCTGGGTGGACACCTACGCGCACCCCGCCTTCGCCGAGCTGACCGAGCGCATCGCGGTGATGATCGACGAGGCGGCGCCGGACCCCGGCAGGGCGGGGAGGCTGTTCGCCGAGGGGATGGCTCACGAACTCGCCTTCTGGGACGTGCCCTGACAGCGGGACGTGGGTGAACGTCTCCGGCGGCCGGGTCCCTCCGCCGGATCATCCGTTCTCCGTGAGGCGCTCCCGGCCGCCCTCGGCGAACGGCTTCCCCGCCCTGCCGGAGACGGATGATCAGGCAGGCCGGATGTCCCTAATTAGCCTGCTATCAGGGGAAATTGAAGGTCCGGATGAGGGCATCCGAGCGGCTTCGTGCCCCATCCGGTGGGGGACGTTGGAACAATGAGCGCATGAGTGTTCCTGAAGTTGAGGTGCAGGCCGTGCCGGAAGACGCGTTCCTGCTCGACGTACGCGAGAACGACGAGTGGCGTGCCGGGCACGCGCCCGGTGCCGTCCACATCCCCCTGGGCGAGCTGCAGGCGCGGGTCGACGAGGTGCCCAAGGACACACCCGTCTACGTGGTCTGCCGGGTCGGCGGCCGTTCCGCGAACGCCGCCGCCTGGCTCAACCACGTCGGCTGGGACGCGATCAACGTCGGCGGCGGCATGCGGTCCTGGGACGGCGCGGGACGCCCGATGGTCGCCGAGAGCGGCCAGGACCCCTTCGTCGCCTGAGCCGTACGCACCGGGCGAGGGGGAGCCCTTGCTAGGAAAGGAATGAATGGCATAATCGGGGCGAATGTCTACCGCGGGAGCTCGGGCGTAACCGGGCTGAGAGGGCGGAATCACGCAGAGGGTCTCGAACCCTCCGACGCGCCGCCGACCGCATGAACCTGTCCGGGTAATGCCGGCGTAGGGAGTGTGCGTGATGACGTCTGCCGCCGTTGATTCCACCAAGGGCCCCGGCGATCCCGGGGACTCAGGGGCGGTCGAGGCGCCCCTCACGCTCGGCGAGGCTCCTCCCAAGGCCCTCGGCGTGCTCGACCAGGGCGCGCTCTGGGCCAACCTGGGAGTCAGCCTGCTCGGGTTCTCCGGTGCGATCGCCCTGATCAACCCGCTCGGGGACCGGCCGCTGAGCTTCGTGGCCGCGATCCTGGCCGCCGTCGTGGGCAGCGTCATCGGTACCGCGATGGTCGGCCTGGCCGCGATTCCCGGGCAGCGGACCGGCGCTCCGGCGATGGTCCTGCTGCGCGGCCTCTTCGGGGCCAGGCTCTCCTACCTGCCGACCGTGCTGAACATCATCCAGATGCTGGGCTGGGGGGCCTTCGAGCTGTGGGTGATCGCCCAGGGCGCCCAGGCCATCGCCGGGTCCTTCGGTGTCGAGGTGCCCTACGCGGTCTGGGTGGTCGTCGCGGGGGTGATCACCACCGCGCTCACCATCCGGCCGCTGGGAGCGGTCCGCCTGCTCCGCAGGTACGTCACCGCCGGTGTGGTGATCTCGATGATCTGGTTCACGATCGCGCTCTTCCAGCGGGGACCGGCGATCGGCGGCGGATCCTGGGAGGCGTTCGCCCCCGCGGTCGACTACGTGATCGCGCTGTCGGTCTCGTGGGTGCCGGTCGCGGCGGACTTCGCCCGCTTCTCCCGCTCCGGCAGGGCCGCGTTCACCGGGGTCGTCGGCGGCTACACGATCGCCCAGGTGGCCTGCCTCGTCCTCGGCATCGCGGCGCTCGCACTGGTCGGCAACGACCCGAACCAGGTCTGGGACCCCTTCGTCGCCGCGGCGCTCGGCCCGCTGTTCTTCGGCATCCTGGTGCTGCGCGAGACCGACCAGTCGTTCGTGAACGTCTACTCCACCGCGATGTCGCTGCAGAACCTGCTGCCCAGGCTGGACCGCCGGATCATCTCCGTCGCCATCGGCGTGCTGGTCACCCTGCTCGCGATCTTCGTCAACGCCGAGACCTACACCGGCTTCCTCGGCCTCATCGGAGCGGTCTTCGTGCCGATGTTCGCGGTGCTCGCCGCGGACTACTTCCTGCTCGGCGGCGCCGATCGCTGGGACACCTCGGAGACCGCGCCCTCGCGCCCGCTCATGGTGGTCGCGTGGGTGCTGGGCTTCGTGACGTGGTGGATGCTCGCCGCACTGCCGACCGCTCCGGAGGTCGCGTGGTGGACCTCGTTCTGGAACGGCGTCCGCGACGCGCTCGGCTTCGTCCCGCAGCCGTGGATGAGCGCGTCCGTCGGCGCGTTCCTCGTCGCGGGCCTCGCCACCCTGGCCCTCGGCGCGCTCCGGCGCCGCTCCTGACCGTGCCGCCCGTACGGTTTCCGGTCGGTGGCGTACGAGGGCGTACGGCTTCCTGTCGCACGGGAGCGTACGCCTTCGGCCGGGCGGGGAGGGACGGGCGAGGCGGTCTACGCGCCGCCGGGCGCGCGGGCCGTGGCGGTGGACTCGATGCGCAGCAGGCGTTCCTTGGCGGCGGACCCTCCGGCGTACCCGCCCAGAACGGCCTCGCTCTCGACGACCCGGTGGCACGGCACGATGACGCACACCGGGTTGCTGCCCAGCGCGTTGCCGACCGCGCGCAGCGCCCGCGGCCTGCCGATCCGCTCGGCGATCTCGCGGTAGGTCGTCACCGTCCCGTACGGCACCGCGAGCATCATCTGCAGGACGGTCCTGGAGAACTGGGTCGCCAGGCGCAGGTCGACCGGTGTGGTGAAGGCGCGGAGCCTGGCGGAGAAGTAGGCGTCCAGCTCCCGGCGGACGGGATCGAGCCGCCGGGCGTCCGGCCCGATGAACGTGCCGACCTCCCTGCTGATCCGTTCGAAGACGACGTTCTCGTCCTCGTAGCTGCAGGCCACCACACCCCTGCCCGTCACCGCGAGGGTGAGACGCCCCAGCGGGCCGTCGAGCGTGCCGAACGCGATGTCGGGATGGCTCGTGCCGACGTAGTCGGGCGAGGTCACCCGTAGCAATGCATCGATGTCGCCGGATGACATGGCCCCACCCTTTCGTATCCAGGTGTGTGGTGACCGCAGAGTATCGGACGGATCGCCCGGCCAGTGGCAACACGTGCGGGACGAAAGTGCCAAGATCAGACCGGTTGAGACGGCACTATGGGTCTGTGGTGGACTACAGGGCCGACAGTGACGGCGGTATCGGCCGTGAGGTCGTCGCCGCTGCGCCCAACGCGATCGTCGCCATCGATCGCGAGCAGACGGTGCTCGCCTGGAATCCCGCCGCCGAGCGCCTTTTCGGCTGGTCGGCGAAGGAGATCGTCGGGCGCCGGGCGCCGGTGGTCCCCGAGGAGCTGACGGCCGAGCACAACGCGGTCCTGGAGAAGGTCCGCACCGGCGGTGAGGTCTCGCTGAGGACCAAGCGGTTTCGCCGCGACGGCAGCCTGATCGACGTACGGGTCGACACCGGCGCGCTGTCCTCGCCGGACGGCGCCCTCCTCGGCTACGTCAGCGTCTACCACCTGGCCCAGGACGACGAGACCGCGAACGAGCGCAGCGTCCGCAGGGCACAGCTCGTCCGCAGGCTCACCGACGTGGTCGCCGACATCAACGCCGAGCTGGAGCTGCCCGCCGTGCTCGACCGGATCGCGGCGAGCCTCGCCGACCTGACCGGGGCCGACGCGGGCGGGTTCGTGCTGATCGAGGGCGACAAACTCAGGCTCGTGGCCTGCCACAACCTTCCCGACTCGATGCGCGACTCCACCGCCGACCTTCGCACCAGCCTGGTCGGCAAGCTGCTGCGCGAGGGCAGGACCGTCCTGCTGGAGACCGGCGACCAGAGTCGCCTGGACGAGCTGATCTGGTCGCGGCTGCCCGGCCTGCACACCATCGCGCTCGGCCTCGCCGCCATGGGCGGGCGGCCGTACGGCGCGCTGTACGCGCTGTTCGCCAAGCGCAAGGTGAGCCACCTGGAGCTGGAACTGCTGGAGCTCCTCGCCGGTCACGCGGGCATCGCCGTGGGCAACGCGATGGCCTACCAGGAGGCCGTACGCCAGCGCGCCCACGAACGGGCGGTGTTCGACGCCAGCGCCGACGGCATCGCGGTCCTCGACGGCGCGGGCAGGGTCGTCCGGTGGAACCCGGCCGCGAGCGAGCTGACCGGTTTCCACGCCACCGAGGTGATCGGCGGGCCGCCGCCGTTCGAGCTGCCGAGGCCCGGGGACAAGCTCGGCATCCAGCTGCCCTCGGGCACCTGGCTGGACGTGCTCTGCGCGGAGATCGTGGAGACGGGCGAGATCGTGGTCGACTTCCGCGACGTCACCCGCGCGAAGGAGCTGGAGGAGGCCAAGGACCTCTTCCTCGCCACCACCAGCCACGAGCTGCGCACGCCGATCACCGTGGTCCGAGGCTTCGCCAGCACGCTCGACAGCCGCTGGGACGGCATGACCGACGTCGAGCGCCGTGCCGCCGTGCACACCATCGCCGAGCGGGCCCGCTCTCTCGGTCAGCTCATGGACCACCTGTTGCTGGGCTCGCGCGCCGGGGCCGGCGAGCTCGTGCTCAGGATCGAGAGCTTCGACCTGGCCGAACTGGTCGGGCGTGCCACGCTGGGTCTGCCGATCCTGTCGGACCTGCACCGCATCGAGGTCGCCGTCCCCGACGACCTGCCCCCGGTGTCCGGTGACGCGCTGGCCACCGACATCCTGCTGGCCCAGTTGCTGGAGAACGCCTTCAAGTACTCACCGGACGGTGGCCTGATCAGGGTCGAGGCATGGGTGGACGGCGACCGGGTGGTGCTGGTCGTGGACGACGAGGGCGTGGGAATCGCCCCCGCCATCCGGGAGCGCGTCTTCGAACGTTTCGTCCAGGCGGACAGCGGTGACCGCCGCAGATTCGGCGGGGTCGGCCTCGGCCTCTACATCGTGCGGAGCCTCGCGCGGGCCCAGGGAGGGGAGGTCACGGCGCATCCGCGCCCCTCGGGCGGCACCCGGATGAGGTTGGCTCTTCGTATTGCCGACACGCCGAGCGCTCTTACCTGATCGACACGCCGAGGCGGCAACGAGCCGGTAACGGATGTGCTGATCTATTGTCGAATGTGCACAAGCTGTAATTGGTGTGCGGTTTCCAAGACTATCTAACGGGGCATTTCGGTCGTACTGGGGTGAGTTCCTCAGGGGGGAACAGGCATACGGGGAGGTGAGTGCGTCGAGCGTCGTTCTGTTGCCGTATGCACCGTCCAGCGTCGCTGTCGCACGCCAACGCCTCTGCTCTGACCTGCAGGAACGGGGTGTGTACGAGTCCGCCATCGATGACGCGGTGCTCGTGGTCAGCGAGCTGCTGAGCAATGCGCTGCGTCACGCTCACCCCCTGCCATCAGGGCAGATCAGGGTGTCATGGCGCTGGACCGAGGAGCATGTCGAGGTCGCTGTGAGTGACGGTGGCGCCGCCACCGAACCGCGGGCGGGACGCCCGGCGCTCTCCTCCCTGGGAGGGCGAGGACTCGGAATCGTCGAATATCTGGCCTCCACCTGGGGCGTCAGGCACGAAGGAGAGATCACCACGGTGTGGGCGTTGGTCGCGGCGGTCGACACGGTAGGTAACGGCCGTGTTTCCACCCCCGAACCCGCCCTCAGGGAATGCGGGTAACGCTCCCGACGGTGTCCCGCCCCACCTCACACGTCATGAGGCAGGGCGGGATCCCGATCTCCGCGTGCTCACCCGGGGCCCGCCGGGCGGCGTTGTTCGGTGGGCGGCTACGCGGGCTCTACGCGTAGAGGAACCACTTGTCGTACTGGGGGACGCAGCTGTACGAGGTCCACCAGCCGCTCTGGATGCCGAGGTTTCCGACCCGGTGGCAGTCCCAGTCGTAGTAGTAGACGTTTCTGAGGGTGGCGGCCTGTGCGGGGGCCGCGCCGACGGACAGTGTCAGGCCGGTGGCCAGCACGGCCGAGGCGAGCAGGGTCAGGGTCTTGCGCATCATTCCTCCTGGGGCATGGACGAAATGCGGTTCCGCGAAGACGTGCGATCACTCCGTCGGGCCGGACGGCACCGGAAGTATCACACCGGCACTCGCCAGGAAACAGATCACCGTCCCCGTCCCGGTCCGCGGAGCGGGCCTGACCTCGTGACACCGGTGAGGAGACGTGCGGCGAACGTGAAACGTTCACGGCGGTTTTTCGCGGGTGCCGAGCCGGTGTGACGGCGGTTCTTTCGTGGGCGTCGAACCTGTGTCGCGGTGCTTCTTTCGTGGGTGTCCGAAGCGGTGTGACGGCGCTCCCTCGCCGGTGCCGAGTTCGGTGGATCCGGGGACGGGCCCTCACGCCCCGGCGAGCGCCGGGCGGTGCAGCACCGCCTTCTCACCGGCCGTCCAGGCCGTCGAGACGAGGAGGTAGATCCCCGCCGCCAGCGGCAGCACCATGGCGACCAGAACCGTCCCGTACGGCAGCAGGGGCAGCATCCGGCGCAGCGCCGCGGGCTGGAGGTCCTCGCTCATCGTGCGCCGCATCCGGCGGGAGGTGACCCACGCCACGGCGACGAGCAGCAGGAAGAGTCCGGCGAACACCATGGTCGGACCGCTGATCAGCCCGAATCCGGCCACCGTGCCCGCGAACTGCTGCCCGAGCGGCACCCCGAGGAGCCCGTGAGTCAGGAGCGTGTTGGCCTGCCCGGCGATCGTCGAGGAGACGAACACCTGGTACGTCACCATGAGGAACGGCATTTGTGCCACGGACGGCAGGCACCCGGCCAGCGGCGAGGTCTTCTCCCTGGCGTAGAGGGCGGCCATCTCCCGCTGGAGCCGCTCGGGGTCGCGGCCGTACCGCTTCCGGAGTTTCCCGAGCTCCGGCGCGAGGCGGGTCCTGACCCGCTCGCCCCTCGCCTGCATGACACCGAGCGGAAGCAGCATGAGCCGGACGAGGAGGGTGAAAACGACGATCGCGAGCGGGGCCGAACCCAACGGCTCGGCGAGCACGGCGATGAGACCGGCGGTGAACGAGATGACGGGGTCGAACATGGAAGGGCCCTTCCGAGCGGAGTGAAGACGGCGCAGAAGGCACCCGCGAACCGCGAGGATCTTTTCGGGACGCGTGCGCGGCGCGCGAAGGCCGGGTGTCCCGGAGACATGCCGATCACGCATGTACGGGGTTACCGGTCATGTGCGCGGGTGACGCACGGCGATCGCGTGCGCGTGGGCGCACGGCGACCACATCTGTGCGGGCACACGGTGATCAGGCACACGGGGGACACACGGCGATCACGCGCGTCGGGCACGGAGGTCGCGAGAGGTCGCGGGGGTTACGCGGGCGCCGGGCCCGCGGAGGGTGCTCTGGGCCGGGACCTCCCGGCCGCGTCGGGGTCGCACTGCCGGACGAACATCGTCAGCCTGGCCCGGTCGCGCCGGGACAGCGGTGACCGTGACCCCGTACCCGAGGTGACGGGCGCCGGACGCAGCGCCCAGGCGAGCAGGAGCACGCCCAGCCCGACCACGGCGGCGGCCGTGAGGACACCGCCGCCGTCGAACATCCAGACCGTCAGGGTCTGGACGGCGAGCAGTAGGTTCACTGCTTGAGCTTGCCGACCACGGTGACCGCGGCGACGACCACGAGGGCGAGCACCCCGAGCACGAGCGCGAACTTCAGCAGCCCGAAGAGGGCGGGCAGCACGAGCCCGAACACCACGTAGAGCGCGAGCAGGACGCCCAGAACCCCGAACACGATACGACTCATACGCTCTACCGTACGTCGGCCGGGGAAACGGCGAGGGCCTTGATCATAACGAAGGTCATAACGATCCGGTCCTTACGGACCGATGACACGAATGGGGGATCGTTCCCTCGCGGGCCTACCGTGGAGGCCATGAACGCGCGGATTCTGGTGGTCGAGGACGATCCGATGGTGGCCGAGGTCGTGGCCCGCTACCTGGAACGCGACGGTCACGCGGTCGACTGCGTCGGGGACGGCGCCGAGGCGCTCAGGCGCGCGCTGGCCAACCCGCCCGATCTGATGGTGCTCGACCTGATGCTTCCGAAGATGGACGGACTCCAGGTCTGCAGGAAACTCAGGGAGCGCTGGCCGGTCCCGGTGATCATGTTGACCGCGCTCGGCGAGGAGCTGGACAGGGTCGCCGGCCTGGAGACCGGTGCCGACGACTACGTCACGAAGCCGTTCAGCCCGCGTGAGCTGGCCCTGCGCGTACAGTCCGTGCTGCGGCGGGCGCGCGGCGCCTCCCTGCCCGCCGGCACCGGCGTGCTCAGGGACGGCGAACTCACGGTCGACGTCGGCGCCCACGAGGTGCGCCTGCACGGCGACGAGGTCCTGCTCACCGCCCGCGAGTTCGACCTCCTCGCCCACATGATGCGCAACCCCCGCCAGGCCTTCAGCCGCTCCGCCCTGCTCGACCAGGTATGGGGCTGGTCCTTCGGCGACTCGTCCACGGTGACCGTGCACGTCCGCCGCCTCCGCGAGAAGATCGAGCCCGACCCGACCGCCCCCCGGCGCATCGTCACCGTGTGGGGCGTCGGCTACCGCTACGAACCGCTGGCGGAGTCGTGATCCCCGAGATCCTGCTGATCGTCGCGGTCACCGCCGGGCTGGGCCTGCTGGTCGCGCTGGCCGGGCTGGGCGCGATGCGACTGCTGCGCGAGCGGTCGATCGGCGTGATGCTCGCGGTGGTCGTCGTGGTGACCGTGGTGGCCACGGTGGGCGGAGTGGTCGCCATCACCCTGAAAATGATCATCGAGGGTACGCCGAGAGACATCGTGCTCAGCGTGGTCGTCGTGGGCGGCCTGGTCGGGCTGGGCGTCGCGACGGTGCTCTCGCGCCGGGTCGTGGCGGCGAGCCGCAGGCTCGTCGACGCCGTGCACGCCGTATCGCCCTCGGGGGAGTTCACCCCACCGAGGGGATTGCCCGCCGAGCTCGGCACGATCGCCGGGAGCCTGGACCAGGCGTATCGGCGGCTGCGGCTCGGCCACGAGCGCGAGCGCGCCCTGGAGAGCGCCCGCCGAGAGCTCGTCGCCTGGGTCAGCCACGACCTTCGCACCCCGCTGGCGGGCATGAGGGCGATGGCCGAGGCCCTGGAGGACGGGGTGGTCTCCGACGAGGAGACCGTCCGCCGCTACCACCGGCAGATCCGCCTGGAGGTGGACCGGCTGTCGGGCATGGTCGACGACCTGTTCGAGCTGTCCAGGATCCACGCCGGGACACTGCGCCTGTCGCGCAGCAGGATCGGCCTCGGGGATCTGGTCGCCGACGCGCTGGCCGGGGTCGAACAGCTGGCCAGGGCGAAGGGGGTGCGGCTGACCGGCGAGGCCGACCAGGTGGTCCCCGTCCAGGCCGACGCCGCCGAACTCTCCCGGGCGCTGCGCAACCTCGTGGTCAACGCGATCAGGCACACCCCGGGCGACGGCACCGTCGTGGTCCGCGCCTCGGCCGAGGACGACATCGCCTGCCTGTCCGTCGCCGACTGCTGCGGCGGCATCCCGGCCGACGACCTGCCCCGCGTCTTCGACGTCGCCTTCCGCGGCGAGACGGCCCGTACCCCCAGCGCCGACGGAGCCGGAGCGGGCCTCGGCCTGGCGATCGCGCGAGGCATCGTCGAGGCCCACGAGGGGTCGATCGGCGTCGTCAACGCCGACGCCGGCTGCCGCTTCGAGATCCGGCTGTCACTCTCCGCCTGAGCGGCCGGGTGCCGGGTGCTCCTTCGTCCGGGCTTCGTCCGGGCGGCCAGGTGCTCCTTCGCCTGGGCGTCCGTGTGTTGAACGGTCGAGCCCGGGTGCGGGGACAGGACGGTCGAGGGACGGTCAGTTCGCGCCCGTGCCGTTGGAACCCGTGCCGTCGGCGGCCGGCGCGGGCGTGACATGGTCATCGAGGTTCTCGGGTCTCACAGCGACCATGAGGGCCATCTGCGCGCACTCGTCACCCTCGGTGTCGCGTTCGACGTGCTGGCAGGAGGTCAGCCTCCTGGTGGTGCCGAGAGATTCCACCATCGCCCGGAACGTCGGGCACGGCCAGCGCCACATGCAGCTGCGGCAACGCAGGATCGGATGCGCGGTGTCGCTCGTGACGCCGCCCGCGTCGCGCGGCCGGTGCAGGTCGAGCAGCCTGACGCCGAGCGTGGCGAAGTCGAGGAGCTCCTCACGCGCTCCCTCAAGGAAGTCCAGGTCCTCGGTCGACAGGCGGGTCCTGATCGGGATGTGCCCCTCGTGGTCCACCAGGTTTCGCAGTGAGCTCGCCGCGTCGCGCCACGAGGTGGCCTTGTCGGTACGAGTGATCATGGACTCCAGGTGCTCCCGGAGCCGCTTCCGCTGGAGATCTTCGGGTAGGTCGGTGTTCATGATGCGTTTGAGCCCGTTTCTTGTGACTCAACGGCCGCCACTGACGTGGCGCGGGGTGATCGGGAGGTGCCGGGTCTCCTCCCTTTCGGGCCAAGCCGTTGTTGCGTAGTGTCAAGCTTCGCGCACTCAGGGTTTCCGTGAGACGGAAACGGGGGACAAAGGGCCGGACGACTCGGGTTGTTCAAGAGAACGTGACCAGCGGCTCTCGCGCCGATAGTGTGCCCGCTGTGGAGCTAAAAGTCTCAACTCGATCTCATGCCGGGCACACCGTCGTGACCATCGTTGGCGAAATCGACCTATACACCGCGCCTCGCCTGCAGGCCGAGTTCACCCGGCTGCTTGGTCAGAGCCAGACCATGCGTGTCGTCCTCGACATGTCCGCGGTGGAGTTCTGCGACTCCACCGGCATGAACGTGCTGCTGTCCGCGCTCAAGCGGTTGCGGGAGCGGGGCGGCACACTGGAGGTGGCGGCGCCCCGGCCCGCCGTACGCAAGATCCTGCAGGTCACAGGTCTCGACTCCGTCTTCGTCGTGCACGAGACCCTGCCGGAGAAGCTGCTGACCTCCGATTCACAAGGATGACGTCCTCCCCACGGCTGATGCCCGGGGTCACCACGCTGGAGGTGTTCGATGGCCGGCACGGCGGCGATCATTCCCGCCAAGGATGAGGGCGACAGGATCGGGGCCACCGTGGCCGCGGTCCTGGCGCTGCCCGGCGTCGACCTCGTCGTGGTCGTCGACGACGGTTCCGGCGACCAGACGGGACGGGTGGCCAAGGCCGCCGGCGCCCGTGTCGTGCGACACAGCCACAACCGGGGCAAGGCCGCCGCCATGGAGAGCGGTGCCCACGCCGTGCGCCAGCTCGACGGCGAGGAGCCCCGGCACCTGCTCTTCCTCGACGCCGATCTGGGCGACACCGCCCGTACGGCCACCGCGCTGATCGAGCCGGTCGCGGCGGGCGAGGCCGACATGACGATCGCCGTCTTCGTCACCCGGGTGAAGCTCGGAGGCCACGGGTTCGTCGTGAGACTCGCGCGTGAGGGCGTCGAGCGCGCCACCGGCTGGACCCCCACCCAGCCGCTCAACGGGCAGCGCTGCCTGACCCGGGCGGCCTTCGAGGCCGCCCGCCCCCTGGCGCGCGGTTTCGGCGTGGAGACGGGTCTCACGATCGACCTGCTCAGGAAGGGCTTCCGGGTGCGCGAGGTTCAGGTCGAGATGGCACACCGGGCCACGGGTACCGACTGGAAGGCCCAGATCCATCGGGCCAGGCAGTTCCGCGACGTCGCCCGCGCCCTCCTGGCACGCCGTTAACCCGGCTGACCTGGCCGACATGGGCTGATCCGGCCCCGGCCCCGGCCGCCCTGGCACCCGGTCGACCAGGTCGGCGGGCCTGGAAGCCCGCGCCGAACCGGGCACCCCGCCGGGTGTGCTGGAATTTGCGGGTGACTCGGGATGCGTCGGTCGTCGACGCCAGGCGGAGCCCCGCCGGCGATACGCCGCGAAGGCTCGGCATCGCCGCGTTCGCAGCCGTGGGGCTCTCGGCGGCGACGACGGTTCTGATCGGGCTGCTCGGCCCCTCGGCCATGGTCCCGAGGCTGCCCGGCCCTTCCTGGCAGCCGCCGTACTCGCTGGACGTCCATCCCGGCACCCATCTGGTCATCGCCATGGGCGCCTTCGCGATCGTGCTGGGCGGGCTCGGACTCGTCGGCGCGCTCAGGTCACGGTGGGGCCCCGACCCGCGCCTGCTGCTCGCGGCCGGCTGCGCCGTGTCGGGCGTGCTCGCCTTCCTGTCGCCCTCGGGCTCGGCCGACCACCTCAACTACGCCGCGTACGGTCGCCTGGTCACGCTCGGCCTGGACCCGTACGCGATCACCCCCGCCACCCTGCCCGGCGACCCCGTCACCGGCGCGGTGGAGGAGTGGGCCGGTGTGACCAGCGTCTACGGCCCGGTCGCCACCGCCGTCCAGGCACTGGCGAGCCTCGTGGGCGGTGACTCGGTCAGGCTCACGGTCTTCGTGATGGCCGTCGTCAACGCGGCGGCGTTCGTCGGTACGGCGCTGCTGCTGCACCGTTTCGCCAGGGGGGACGCGAACCTCCAGCGGCGGGCGGCGCTGCTGTGGGTGGCGAACCCGCTGATGATCTACCACCTCGCCGCCGGGATACACGTCGACACCCTCGCCGTCGCCTGCATGGTCGCCGCGCTCACGGTGCGCGGCGCCGCCTCGGGGCTGATGCTCGGGGTGGGCATCGGGGTCAAGCTCAACGCCGGGCTCGTCGCCCTCGGACCCGCGTGGGAGTTGCGTCGCTCGCCGGGCAGGCTCGCCGTGGTGGCGGGGACCGCGACGGCCACCGTGGTGGCGATCTACGCCGTCGCCGGGCCGCACGTGCTCGATCAGGTGAGCGCCGCCAGTAAGAGGGTCTCCCTCGCCACCCCCTGGCAACTCGTCAAGGTGGGGCTCCAGTCGCTCTTCGGGCCGGGCGCGTACTCGGCGTGGATCCAGATCGGGTCCCTGCTCCTGATGGCCTGCCTGGCCTGGCTCGTGCTGCGGGCGCTGCCCGCCGACACCGTGCCGGCTGTGGGGCCGAATGTGGGTCCGTCCGTGGCCGCCGCGATGGTGGTCGCCTGGCTGTTCGCCGCCCCGTACGCGCTGCCCTGGTACGACGGGCTGGCCTTCGCGCTGCTGGCGATGGCGTCCTGGCCCGCGTTGGAGGCGTTCATGGTGGCCAGGGTCGCCGTGCTGTCGCTCGCCTACCTCCCGGCCAGGGAGATAGCGCGGCCCGATGACCTGCTCTGGACCAAGACCCTGCTCAGGGAGACGGTGGTGCCGTGGACGCTGCTGGCACTGACGATCGCCCTGGTGTGGTGGGCGGCGAGAGCCGGACTGCGCGCACGCAGGCGGCCAGCGTCAGCGGCACCGCGACCGTGAGCGCCATCGCGGGGATCGCGATGCCCGAGTCGTTCATCAGAAACCCGATCAGCGAGCAGGCCAGCGCCCCGATCAGCCCGGCGCGCAGCGCGGGCGCGAGCGTGTAGGCCCGGCCCAGGGCCGAGGCCCCCCACCGCGAAGGGCGGTCGAGCACCAGGAACAGGAACGCCAGCGCGACCAGCGTGAGCAGCGACAGCGACCAGTTGCCGACCGTGACCCCGATCATCGCGCCGAACTTGCGGCCGACCACGGTCCAGGCCTCCCCGTCCAGCACCTGCTGCACGAAGGCACCCAGGTGGGTGCGTTGGTCGGCGGGCCGCATCCAGTCGGCCACCGCTATGGCGCTGATCAGCAGGCTGCCCGCCAGGCCGACCAGGATCAGTCTCATCGGTGAGACCCGCCCGCCGGACACCAGGATCATGAGGATCGCGACCCCCACCAGGAACGCCGGGACCCCGCCGAAGTCGGCGCCCCACGCGGGCCAGCCGTCGGCGAACACCGCCAGTCCTCCGTACGCCGCGCACACCGCGAGCGCGAGCGTCCGACGGCCACCCGAGATCAGCCACTGGGCGATTCCGGCGAGGGCGAGGATCGTGCCGGCGGCGTAGACGGCGAAGGCGATGTTGCTGAAACCGTAGAAGCGTCCGCCGGTGACCGGCTCGTAGCCGGTGACCGCGTTCACCTGAAGTGCCGAGCCGGTCATCACGTCGGCCAGCAGCGCGACCGAGGTGATGGCGGCGACCACCGTCAGCGGGCCGAGCGGGTGCGCCCGCCACGGTCCGGAGAGCGCCACCCCGGCGACCGCGCAGGCGAAGCCGAGGATCGTCACAATCACCCAGACCATCGGCGCGGGCAGGCTCCACCAGGGGATCAGCTGCGCCAGGAAGGTGGAGACCGCGATCGCCCCGCTGACCACGGCGACGACCTGGATGGCCGTCAGGGCACGAGAACCACCCCAGCCCCGGCGGATCGCGACGGCGGCCAGCAGGTAGAACAGGATCTGCACCGCCACGAACACCGCGAAGAACGGCCCCCTCACCTCGCGCAGCACCTGGCTCGCCAGGTCGTCGTCGGCGAGCTTCTCGACCGTCGCCGCGACCGGCTCCTCGCTCGTCCCGCCGCCCTGCCAGGCGCGTCCCACGACCCCGTTGGGGGACTGGAGGCCCAGCAGGCCGATCGCGGTGGCGGTCAGGTCGGTGTTCGTGACCAGGCCGTCCTGGCGGGTGGAGGCGGCGGTGAGGTAGCCGCGCGGGTACGTTTCCCCGCCGGGGGACGGCCCCCGGGCGATCGCCACGTGCAGGTGAGGCGCGACCGAGGTGTCGGCCAGGCCGGCGACCAGGACCGTGGTCCCCGTTCCGGGCGCGGCCGTTCCGGGGACGGTGCCTTCGGAGGGCGTGGCCTCGGGCGTCGTGGCTCCGGGAGCGGTGGTCCCCGGGGCCGTGGTTTCCGGCGTCGTGGTTTCCGGTGCCGGTGCCGGTGCCGGTGCCGGGGTTTCGGGCGCGGTGGTCTCCGGGGCCGTGCTCGCCGTGGGCGACGCCGGGGTCGTGCCGTCGGCGAGCGAGGGGGGCAGGCGGTCGAGGACCGTGCCCACCACGCGGTCGGCCCTGGCCACGGCCTCCTGTCTGGCCTGGGTGGTCATCGTGGCGGGGACGCCGTCCGCGGCGAGGGCGTCACCGGTCCAGGCCCTGGCGAGGTCATCGGCCTCGACCACGATCAGCCCGTACGGGGACAGGTCGCCCAGCTCCTCGACACTTGCCGCGTATTTCCCGATTTTTCCGGACTTGTCGGCGGCGGCGAGGGCGGCTCCCGGCCCGACGGCCGCCACCTTCAGACCCGCCTCCGCCGCGAGCCCGCCCAGTTGCCCGAGAACCGGCCGGTAGGAGGTGGTGGCGTTGAAAGCGGTCAGCTCGTCCCAGCCGGGCACGCTCGCCCCGCCGCCGGGGGCCGCCTCCGGTGCCCGAGGGGGCTCGCAACCCGTGCCGGGAGCGCCCGCGCGCTGGCCGGCCGACACCGTCAGCCAGCCCGCCGCCGGGCAGGTGATCCCCCGCTCGGGCGGCGGGACCGCCCGGGTGGACATGGACGCGGACCCGCCCTCACCCGCGAGCCTCCACAGGTTCGGGGTCCGCTCCCGGTCGAGGTCGCTCCACTCCAGGCCGGGCACCCCGATGATCACGACCCTTCCGGGAGTCGTCACCGCCGAGGCGCCCGTCACGCCGTCACCGGAGCCCCCCGGAACACCGGGGGCACCCGAGGCGCCCGTACCGGCACCCGAGGCGTCGAGGGCACCCGAGATCCCCTGGGCTCCCAAGGTATGGGGAACACCGGAGGCGGCGAAGGCCTCCGGAGTGCCCGGGAGGCCGAGCAGGACGAAGAGCAGGGCCGACAGCAGGGCCGCGGCGGTCGGCACGGTCCCGGCGACCCGGCGGAACGCCGGCCGTGTCGCGGGTCCCCCGGTCGCCGGGCACGCGCGCCCGTGACCGCTGTGTGCCGAAGCCATCCGGTTCCCCCTGTCCGTGCCCGCTCTGTCCGTGCCCGTTGGGCGGCCACTTTTCCCCGCCCCCACGGTAACCTGCCTGCTCGTGAGGACTGGCGAGGCGACCACGACCGAGCGGCGCCCACGGACGTGGCCGTCGTGGTCGGCGTGGCTGCCCTGGCTGCCCGCGCTGCTGCTCGTCGCCGCCGCGGTGGCCCCGCTGGTGCTCTCCTGGCTGGGCAATGTGGACGACCAGCGTCTGGTCGACCTGGATGTGTACCGTACCGGCGGAGCGGCGATCCTGGAGGGTCGGTCCGTCTACGGGTTCGTCACGCCCGCGCCGCAGTTGCTGCCCTTCACCTATCCGCCGGTGGCGGCGCTGTTCGCCACGCCGCTGGCGGCGGTGTCGTGGACGACGGCGCAGTGGGCGTGGACAGCGTTGATCTTCCTGACACTGGGGGTCTCCGTCCGGCTCTCCTTCCGCGCCGTGTTCGACGGGGTGGGTGGCGCGCCGGGGAGGTCGGGAGCGGCGGACGAGGTTCCGCTCTCACCGGGTTCCGCTCCCCGCGCGCCCGGTGGGGAGCCGGCGCCGACGGAGGGGAAACTCCGGGGCGTACGCACCCGACTGGTCGGTTCGGGGAGATTCGGCGGGCTCGGTGGGACGGGCGGGGGGCGGCTGTGGACGCCGCTGCTGTTCGCCGCCCTGATGATCGCGTGCACCTACCTGATGCCGATCAGGGACCAGGTCCGCTTCGGCCAGGTGGACATCCTGCTCGTCGCGCTCTGTCTGGCCGACTGCGTGGCCAGGCGCCCGCTGTGGCCGCGCGGCATGCTGATCGGCCTGGCCACCGCGGTCAAGCTCACCCCGGGTGTCTTCCTGATCTACTTCCTCATCGCCGGTTTCGGACCCGGCGCGAGACGGGAGCATCGAGAGACCTTCCTCGTGGCCGCGCTCACCGCCGCGCTGCTGACCCTGCTCCCGTTCCTGGTGATCCCGGCGGACGCCGCCGACTTCTGGTTCCGCGCGTTGCTCGACCCCGAGCGGCTCGGTGCCAACGCGGCGACCACCAACCAGTCGATGCGCGGCATGCTCATCCGGCTCTACCTCCCCGACGTGCTGACGAGCCTGCTCTGGCTGGCGCTGGTCGCCGTGGTCGCCTGGTACGGCTTCCGCCACGCCCGTAGAGCGCTGCTCGACGGGCACCTCGTGAGCGGGGTGGCCCTGGTCGGGCTGATGGCCGTACTGCTCTCGCCGGTCGCCTGGATCCACCATCTGGCCTGGGTGGTCGTGGTGCTCGGCGCGCTGGTCGGTGACGGGCGCGACCCGGTCAGGCTCCGGGTGGCCGCCGGGGTCTGGCTCTACTACGTGCTGCCGATCCCCTGGTGGGGAGTGACGATCAAGGCGATGGAGATCCCGGTGCTCAGCCCGGTGCTGGGCAAGATCGTGCAGAACGGATTCGGGCTGGGCGCGCTGGCCCTGGTCTGGGTGCTGGGAGTGTGGCTGCCCCGGCGAAGGGCGACGTTCGAGGCGCTTTCCCGGCGGGATACGGCCCCGGAGACGGAGCGGCCCGGAAGGGACGAGGGCCCCGGACGTGAAACGGCCGTCGAGGGGACCTGAGCGGGCGGGGGTCCGGCGCGCGGTGGCCATCGAGGGGAAGATCAACGAGGAAACGACCTCTGACGTGGGGCGACTTCGACTGATCGGATAGGAGTCGGTCGTATCGGTATGTAATCCTGCGCACATTTTCTGACAGTCGCCGGATACCCTGGGGCCATGCCGAAACTCGCTTACCTGGGACCGGAGGGGACCTTCACCGAGGAAGCCCTGCGCATCCTGGCGCCTGAGGCCGAGCGCCTGCCGAGCCCGAACGTCACCGCGGCCCTCGATGCCGTACGGCGCGGCGAGGCCGACGGAGCCGTCGTCCCGATGGAGAACTCGCTCGAAGGCGCGATCACCACGACCCTCGACGAGCTCGCCCGGGGTGAGGCGCTGCTCATCACCGCCGAGCTGCTGCTTCCCGTCGAATTCTCGCTCCTGGCGCGTCCCGACACCGAGATCGGCCACATCAAGAGGGTCTTCACCCACCCGGCGGCCATCACCCAGTGCCGCAACTTCATCGCCCGCGAGTTGCCCGACGCCGTGGTGGTCGCCGCCCCGTCGACCGCCGCCGCGGCGCAGGAGGTCGCGCTGCCCGGCTCGCCGTACGACGCGGCCATCGCCGCGCGCATCGCCGGAGAGCACTACGGAC
Source organism: Streptosporangium sp. NPDC049078 (assembly GCF_040648855.1). Lineage (NCBI taxonomy): Bacteria > Bacillati > Actinomycetota > Actinomycetes > Streptosporangiales > Streptosporangiaceae > Streptosporangium > Streptosporangium sp. NPDC049078. The sequence continues at coordinate 35,140 of NZ_JBEZEL010000026.1, read as the reverse complement.
TGGTCGAGCTCGCGTCCGGGATCGGCGACCGCACCGACACCGTCACCCGGTTCGTCCAGGTGTCGCGTCCCGGACCGCTGCCGGAGCCGACCGGTGCCGACCGGACCTCCCTGGTCGTCTTCCTCGCCGACGACCACCCGGGCGCGCTGCTGGAGATGCTGACCGAGTTCTCCGTCCGCGGCGTCAACCTGTCCCGCATCGAGTCGCGGCCCACCGGCGACGGCATCGGCCGCTACTTCTTCCACTTCGACTTCGAGGGCCACGTCGCCGACGCCCGCGTCGGAGAGGCGATCTCGGGTCTCCACCGGGTCTCCGCCGAGGTGCGCTTCCTGGGCAGCTACCCGCGTGCCGACGGTCTCTTCCCGCAGATCAAGCGTGGTACGAACGACGGCGACTTCACCGAGGCCGCCAGCTGGCTCGGCAGGATCCGCAACGGTCAGGTCTGACCGTCACCCGGCCCGCGAGCCGGCGCCGATCCCAGGGGGGCAGCCGGGGTATGCCCTTCGAAGGCGCCCTCCGAGAGGGATCCGGAGTGTGCCCGACGAAGGCGCTTCCGAGGGAAACGAACCCGGCGGGGGCTCGCCGAAGGCACACCAGAGGGGGCGAGGTCGGGGCCGGTGCGTATCCCCGCCGAAGGCGTCCGCCGGGCCCCCGCCGAAGGCGTCCGCCGGGCGGAAACGGGGTCGGTGGGTGCCCGCCGAAACGTCCCGCCGGGCGGGAAAGCGGGTTCCGTTCCCGTGGCGCCACCCCGCCTCGGAGGGCGGGCGGGCAATCCGGGCGCGGGCGCGGGCAGTACATCGGTAGCCTTGTGGCTGTGATTGACCTGCGTACCCTTCGTGAGGATCCCGACCGGCTACGGGCGTCGCAGCGTGCCCGCGGTGAGGACGACTCTGTCGTCGACACGCTGCTCGACCTCGACGAGCGGCGGCGCGGCGCGCTGAGTCGCTTCGAGACGCTCCGCGCCGAGCAGAAAACCATCGGCAAGTCGGTCTCCCGTGCCTCGGGTGAGGAGAAGGCGACCCTGCTGGAGCGGGCGAAGGATCTCTCCGCGCAGGTGAAGTCCGCCGAGGCCGAGGCGGAGAAGCTCGGCTCCGAACTCGACGGCCTGCTCTACACGGTGTCCAACCTCGTGGAGGAGGGGGCTCCCGCCGGCGGCGAGGACGACTACGTCGTGCTGGAGGAGATCGGCGAGAAGCCGTCCTTCGACTTCGAGCCCAAGGACCACCTGGAGCTGGGAGAGCTCCTCGGCGCGATCGACATGGAGCGCGGCGCGAAGGTCTCCGGCTCGCGGTTCTTCTTCCTGAAGGGTGTCGGCGCCAGGCTGCAGCTCGGGCTGCTCAACATGGCCATGCAGCAGGCGATCGAGGCGGGCTTCGTCCCGATGATCACGCCCGTGCTGGTCAAGCCGGAGTCCATGAAGGGCACCGGTTTCCTCGGCGCCCACGCAAGCGAGGTCTACCACCTGCCCGACGACGACCTTTTCCTGGTCGGCACGAGCGAGGTGCCGATGGCGGCCTACCACGGCGACGAGATCCTCGACGGCTCCGCGCTCCCGTACCGCTACGCGGGATGGTCCTCCTGCTTCCGGCGCGAGGCCGGCTCGTACGGCAAGGACACCCGGGGCATCATCCGGGTCCACCAGTTCGACAAGGTGGAGATGTTCTCCTACGTCCGCCCCGAGGACGCCCACGCCGAGCACCTGCGCCTGCTCGCCTGGGAGAAGGAGATGCTGGCCAAGGTCGAGCTGCCCTACCGGGTGATCGACACCGCGGCCGGAGATCTGGGGTCCTCGGCCGCGCGGAAGTTCGACTGCGAGGCGTGGGTGCCCAGCCAGGGCAGCTACCGCGAGCTCACCTCGACCTCCAACTGCACCGACTTCCAGGCCCGCCGTCTCGGCGTTCGCTTCCGTGACTCCGGTGGCAAACCCCAGCACGTGGCCACCCTGAACGGCACGCTGGCCACCACCCGCTGGATCGTCGCCATCCTGGAGAACCACCAGCAGGCCGACGGCTCCGTCGTACTCCCCAAGGCGCTGCGCCCGTACGTCGGTCTCGACGTGCTCGAACCCGTCAAGTAAGCCCGCGCCGCGCGAAGAGACTCACGGTGAAGGCCCCGCCGCGGCGGGGCCTTTCCGCGTTCACGCCGGGCGTTCCACCGCTTTCGCCACTTCCGCGTTCACGCCGGATGTTTCACCGCTTTTGCCGCTTCCCCGGTTCGCGCTGTCCTCGCGGCGCCCGCCCAGCCGACCAGGACGGACCCTCCGACTCCGATCGCGCCGACGAGCCAGGCGAGGAACCCGGCCGTCGCGTAGTCGTCGATGACGCCCGCCTCCCAACCGGTGAAGAGCGTCCATGTCGCGAACGGCGTGCAGCAGGCGATGGTGACGAGCGCCAGCCAGGTCCGGGCCGGTACGCGCGCCTGGATCGCCGCCACCGACACGAGGATCGTCGCGGTGAGGGCGCAGGCGCCGCCGAGCAGGGCCACCAGAACGCCGAGGTCGATGACGTACGGTTCGCCGGACGGCAGGGCGAGCACGAAACCGACTGCGGCGAGGAAGTACGCGGGCCCGGTCACGCCGGTGGTCCGCCGTGTGTGACGGCGTGCCACGGCCATGCCGGACATGAAGCCGAGCAGGCCGACGAAGAGACCGATGCGGTGCTCCGTCCTCAGATCGACTCCCGGCGCGTCGAGCGGGATCGCCGCGTTCGCGGAGAGACCTCCGTCGAACAGGCCCATCCGCCGCCAGTTTCCCCGCGCGTCCCGTACGGCGATGCCATCCTCACCGTTGGCCGCCACCACCACGTGCCCGTCCGGTACGCGCTGTACCGCGATGGCCGAGGAACCTTGCCACGGCCTGCCCCACATGCCCGCAGCCCGCCGCCGGAGTGCGTCCTCACGCCCCGGGGAGAGCGCCCACACCGTTCTCCAGTTGTTCCCGCCGTCCCGCGACTCGTCCACCGCCAGCCGAGGAGGGACGACGCGGTAGCAGTGCAGGGGGTCATCGGGCAGGCAACTCCGGGTCGCGGGGGCCTGGACGGGCGAGGAACCGAGGTCTGGGAGGCCCGAGTCCGGTGAGGGCGAAGAGATCCGGGTGCTCCGCTCCTGTGCTGGGTGACCGATCCACGTACGGCCGCCGTCACGGGAGAGGAACTCGGCACCTTGGTCCAGGACCACGGCGATGACCTCGCCACGTATGAGGACCTGCGTCGCCGCGGGCGGCCGCGGTTCACCTGCGGTGGCGGTGACCCCGACAAGGGCGATCGGGACGATGATCAACACGCGGACCCGCGGTACCGGGTGACCGGTACCGCACCGGAGCCAGATCAGCCACGCGGCGCCCAGCGCCGGCAGGGCCACCAGGTCGGTCGGATCGGCCAGGACAAGCGATGGGCCGGCGGCCAGGGTCCACGCTCTGGAGGCGAGTGCCGCGCCCGCCTCCGTGGTCTTGACCAGGGTGAAGCCGACACCGGTGGCGGTGATCGCCACGAGGGCGGCGAGCCGGACGGGGACGAGCGAGGCGCCGCTTCCGAAGGAGGCGCCGCCTCCGGAGCGGGCGAGGACCGAGGAGAACGAGGAGAACGAGGAGAAGGGGAGAGAAAGAACGAGGGCGAGTACGGGCGGGGCGACCAGCAGCCCCGCGACGTCGCTCAGCTTGCCGGTGACGAGCCCCGGCCACAGGGCCTTGAGGAGATGATCGTTGATCAGCAGCACGAAGGTGGCGACCACGGTCGCCGGATGCCCGATCCAGGCAAGGAGGGGCTCTCGCGGGCTTTCCACGGCCGGGTAGATCCACCGCGACGAGGCTTGGTTCGGGATTGGTGGCATTCGTGATCGAGGTGTGTCCCGAAACCCGAGCGATCCGCACGTCCCGGTGCCGGGCGAGTTCGGTTCGCCGGTGACGCCGCGCACGTCCACAGTCCCGCGGGAGGGCACGGAACGAACATCGGAATCCCCTCTTCCCGCTGTCGCCCCGGCGAAGCCCTTACGGTCGCTCTCAGAGGCGGAGAGAGGGCGCTGGACCGCTACGTCGCGGCCCGCCGCCCCATCGCACTCCAGGCCGCCACCCTCACCGGGCGGCTTTCAGGCCGGGCGACGTGAACGGGCACCTGCGACCGCTCGGAGACCTCGTTCTGCGACTCCTGGCGCTCAGCCCGGCCTTTCTTCGGCGTCTCGCCTGGCGGCTCTCGGATCCGGTCTGTCGATGAGCTCCGCAGGTCTGGCCCGGGGCCGGTGCCCTCAAAGGGGAGAATCGGCCTCCGCGGACGAAAGTAAGGCGAGAACACGCGGGACGGTACGCCGGGGCGCGCTCCGCAGGACGGGGGCCGGTGCCCGAAGTGCCGCGGGACGCCCCGGAAGGTCCGGGAACAGAAAGACGGGGTTCGCTAGAAGCGAACCCCGTCTTCCCGGTTCAACCAAGAGGTCTATGCGTCAGACGGCGCGGACCTGCGAGGCCTGCGGGCCCTTCTGGCCCTGGGTGATCTCGAACTCGACCCGCTGGCCGTCTTCGAGGCTACGGTAGCCGTTGCCCTGGATCTCGGAGAAGTGCACGAACACGTCCGGTGCACCGCCGTCCGGTGCGATGAAGCCGAAGCCCTTTTCAGCGTTGAACCACTTGACGGTTCCCTGAGCCATTAAAGCTCTCCCTCAGGATTTGAAACTTTGGGATTCACACCTCATGAACCCCATGTGTCGTACAGCGGGCCCCGGGGTGGCTCAGTCAAACTGGTTTTCACAACGGGATTCAGCTAATACAACGCCATCACATCTAACACTATCCGGCGCGGGCGTGTTCCCGCCATGAGGAAGATTCCTTGGACCGGATCCCGGGGCCGACAGACCGGCTATCACAGTGCAGACTGGGACGTGTTATGCAAAGCCCCAGGTTGATCGCCACAGACCTCGATGGCACCGCTCTGCGCTCGGACGGTACCGTCTCTCCCCGTACGGCCGCCGCTTTTGCGCTTGTGGAGAACGCCGGGGCCACGCTGGTCTTCGTGACCGGCAGGCCACCCCGCTGGATGAGCATGGTCGCGGGCGCCGTACGCCGTCGTGGGCTGGCCATATGCGCCAACGGAGCCCTCGTCTACGACCTGCACAGCGAGCAGATCGTCAAATCCCACCTCATCCACCCGGACGTGCTCGAAGAGGTGGTGAGACGCCTCCGCGAAAAGGTGCCCGACCTCGCCTTCTCCGTGGAATACGAGGGCGGATTCGCCCACGAATCGGACTTCCGTCTCGGAAGATGGGACAGCAAGACGGTCGTCGGACGCCGTGTCGGAACGGACGCACTTACCTCGCGGCCCTGCGCCAAGCTTCTAGCGCTGCATCCCAGAATGGACCCCGACATCCTCCATGAGGCGGTTTACGGGCTGGTCGGTGACCTTGTCACCCCCACCCATTCCAGCGGCCGGGCACTGATAGAGATGAGCGCGCACGGTGTGACGAAGGCATCGGCGCTGGCCCATCTCGCTATGACGCTCGGTGTCGTGGCCGAAGAGGTGGTCGCCTTTGGTGACATGCCCAATGATCTGCCGATGCTCAGGTGGGCCGGCACCTCGTACGCCGTCGCCAACGCCCACCCGGAGGTGCTGGCCGCGGTCGATCACGTGACCGCGGCCAACAACGACGACGGGGTCGCCGGAGTCCTTGAGGAGCTCTACAAGGGGGACGGGTTTCGCGACCCCCGTGAAGGCGTCCCATGAAGGCTCCGCGGGCGGGGGCGGCCACCGGCTCTCGCCGTACCCTCGCCGGATCGCGGGCCTTCTGCAGGTGCGGGCCTTCTACAGGTAGGGGCCCGCGTTACCCGCGGGTCCTCCCTCCTGCTGCTGCAGGGACATGCCACCGGGCAGAGCCCTGCGCATGTTCTCCAGCTGGGCGCGAGCCGCCATCTGCTGGGCGAACAAGGTGGTCTGTATGCCGTGGAAAAGCCCCTCGAGCCAGCCGACCAGCTGCGCGTGGGCGACCCGGAGCTCCGCCTCGCTGGGCGGGGTGCCGTTGACGTCCTCGGTGAACGGCAACGAGAGCCGTTCCAGCTCCTCGACCAACTCGGGCGCCAGACCGTCTTCGAGCTCCTTGATGGAACTCTCGTGGATCTCCTTGAGCCGCTTGCGGCTGGCCTCGTCCAGAGGAGCCGCCCGGACCTCCTCAAGGAGCTGACGGATCATGCTGCCGATGCGCATCACCTTGGCGGGCTGCTCGACGAGGTCGGCGATGGACCTGCTCTCGCCCTCCTCCTCGCCCTTGGAGCCCTGGGGACCCACGACCACGATGTGCGGAGTGCTCTCCTCAGCGTTCATAGCCTCAACTTACTAGCAGGATTTTCCCGACGTGTTCTCCAGACTCCAGGATGCGGTGAGCCTCGGCCGCCTCCCTCATCGGCACCCGGGCATGCACCACCGGCCGGATCGCCCCGGCGTCGAGCAGGGGCCAGACGTTGTCGACGACCCCGCGCACGATGACCCCCTTCTCGTCGACGGGCCGGGAGCGCAGCGTGGTGCCGTACACCGAGGCCCGCTTCGCGAGCAGGGCTCCCAGGTTCAGCTCGCCCTTCGCGCCGCCCTGCAGGCCGATCACGACCAGCCGCCCCCCTGTCTTGAGAACCTTGATGTTTCCCGGAAGATACCTGCCGCCCATGATGTCGAGGACCACGTCGGCCTTGACCTTCTCCGAGAAGTCCTCCCGCCGGTAGTCGATCCCCTCGTCGGCTCCCAGCTCCAGGCAGCGCTCGATCTTCTCGGGGGACCCGGCGGTGACGACCACGCGCGAGCCGAACGCCTTCGCCAGCTGTATGGCCATCGTGCCGATCCCGCTGGCACCGCCGTGCACGAGGAGGGTCTCGCCCTTCCGCAGGCGCCCGGTCATGAAGACGTTGGACCAGACCGTGCAGGCCACCTCGGGCAGCCCGGCGGCCTCGACCAGGTCGACGCCCTCCGGCACCCGCATGACCTGCTGCCAGGGCACGGCGACCTTCTCCGCGTACCCACCTCCGCTGAGCAGCGCGCACACCCGGTCACCCGGCGCGAACCCCTCCACGTCCTGGCCCACCGCCCCGACCACGCCGGAGCACTCCATGCCCGGGTACGGTGAGGCGCCGGGGGGCGGATCGTAGAAGCCCTGACGCTGGAGCGCGTCGGCCCTGTTGACCGCGGAGGCGGTCACGTCGATGATGACTTCGCCACGTTCGGGTAGCGGGTCGGGAACCTCCCGCCACGTCAGAACTTCCGGTCCGCCTGGTTTATCGATCACGATGGCGCGCATGTGAGAAAAGGTATCCGCTGAGCCCCAACTTGGTGGTTGCACGCGTTGACATGAACACAGGGCGTTAACCTGCTATGTGTTTGCTGCCCTTTTATGCCCATCCCGAGGGGGAACACGGTGGCAAGACACGATCGTGAGGAATCTCTCGAGGAACAGCTCGCGTGGCTGGATGCCATCAAGGAGCAGGAGGAGGAGGCGCCCGCCCTGGCGGTGAAGGCCACCGCGGTGGACGACGCCGTCGTCTCGCCGTACCCGAAGGATCCCTGGAGTCTGGTCCCGACCGAGCCCGACACGACGTCCTCGCCGCTGTTCCGCGCGGCTGTCGACTCGGCCCACCCGGACACCGATCCGCCGGTGGAGGACGCCGACGCGGCCGAGTGGATGGAGGCCTCCGACACGGTGACGTCGTTCACCGTGCCCGCCCCGGCGTCCGGCAAGCAGGACAACGACGGTTTTCTCGAGCCGCTCAAGCCCCTGCCGCGCCAGGAGTCGGCCGACACCAGCGAGTACGGCGCCGGCGACTTCACCGAGCCGCACATCCGCACCCCGTTCGCGGCGCCCGCCCAGGAGCCTTCCCGAGGGCTGTTCGAGCAACCCCAGCGTCCGGCGGAGCCGGCCGCTTCCGCTCCCGCCCCGGCGGAGCCCTCAGAGCTGGAGCCGCTCAGGCCGTCCTCCTCGGACACCGAGCGGTTCACCTTCGGCAGTAAGGAGTTCGGCGGCACCGACTCCGACCGCTTCTCCTTCGGAAGCGGCGACACGCGCCCCGCCTCGGGGGACAAGGACTTCTCCTCGACCAGCGGAGATCTCTCCACCGGAAGCACCGACTCCGACCGGTCCCCGTCCGGCACCTCCGGTTCGTCCGGTGTGTCCGGTGTGTCAGGCACTTCCGGTACGTCTGGTTCGTCCGACGACGGCGACCGATTCTCGTCAGGTGCCGCGGAGGCCGACCGCCTCCCCTCCACCGGCGCCGACCGCGACCGTACGAGCTTCGAGCCCTTCGGATCCTTCGACTCCACGGTGACGTCGGCGGCGAAGGAGTCGCCGTCGCCCAGGCAGGCGCCCGAGCGTTCCGAACCCGCTCCGGATCGCTTCGCCCCCGTTCCCGCGCCCGTTTCTCCGCCCGGCTCCGAGCCCGAGCCCGAGCCCGAGTCGGAGCGGTTCCAGGCATCCGAATCCTTCGGCACCGGCAAGCAGGAACCGGCCGCCTCGCCGGAGCGCCCTTCCACGGCGGGTGCCTTCGGCTCGAAGCCCACCTCGGGCGCCTTCGGTGACGCTCCCGGTTCCTCCGGAGCCTTCAGCTCGTTCGGCTCCTTCGACACGGAGCGTTCCAGCTCACCGTCGCCTTCTTCCTCCGGCTCCTCCGGTTTCGCCGCCTTCTCCGGCCCCACGGCCTTCGCACCGGGCCGGGACACGCCCCCCGCCCCCGAACGGGAAACCCCCTCCCCCCAGGACCGCGCGGAACGGGGGAGCTCTTTCGCGTCCGGCCGGGACACGGCGGAACGGGAGAACCCTTTCGCATCGGGCCGGGACACGGCAGAACGGGAGAGCCCTTTCGCACCCGGTCGGGACGCGGCGGAACCGGTTCGGGAGCCGTACCAGGCACGCCGCCGCCAGACGGCCCCGGCACCCGCCTTCGGCGCACCGACCAGGCAGCAGCCTCCGGGCACGGCTCCCCGGCCGTCCGCCGACAGCCTGGATCCGGAGTCGCTGCTGAGGGGCCGCCGCAACGCGCCCGCCGGCGGCTGGCGGAAGCTCGTCTACAAGGCGTCGGCAGGGTTGATCAAGCCGGGCGAGTCCCCGGAGGTCCGCCGCCGCAGAGAGCTGGTCGGCCGCGCACGCACCCCGGTGGCCACCGGCCACCACCGTGTCGCCGTACTCAGCCTCAAGGGCGGTGTCGGCAAAACCACCACCACGGTCGGCCTCGGCGCCACCCTGGCCCAGGTACGCGGCGACCGGGTCATCGCGGTCGACGCCAACCCCGACCGCGGCACCCTGTCGGACAAGGTCGAACTCGAAACCTCCGCGACCGTCCGCGACCTGCTGAACGAGCGTCAGCAGATCAAGAGGTACGTCGACATACGGGCCTTCACCTCCCAGGCCCCGTCGCGCCTGGAGATCCTCGCCTCAGACCGGGACCCGTCGGTCTCCGAGGCCTTCAGCGCGGCCGACTACCAGTCGGTCTCCCAGGTCCTGGAGAACTTCTACTCGATCTGCATCACCGACTGCGGCACCGGCCTGCTCCACTCGGCCATGTCCGGCGTGCTCGGACTGGCCGATCAGCTCGTCCTGGTCAGCTCCCCCTCCGTGGACGGCGCCCGCGCCGCCTCGGCGACCCTCGACTGGCTGGAGGCCCACCACTACGAGGAGCTCGTACGCTCCGCGACCGTGGTGCTGTGCAGCGTCCGCCCGCGCTCGAAGTCGACCGTCGACCTCGACCGCCTGGAAGCCCACTTCGCGGCCCGCTGCCGCGCCGTCGTCCGCGTCCCCTACGACCCGCACCTCGAGGAGGGCGCGGAGATCGACCTGGAAAGACTCCAGGCCGGTACCCGCGAGTCCTACCTCCGCCTGGCCGCCTCGGTCGGCGACGGTTTCGCCGGCCCTCAGCCCTGATCCACACACGGTCCTCAGCTTGACCCACACACCGGCGGGCGCCGCGACTCCAGATCGGAGCCACGGCGCCTGCCGGGTCCGGGCACGCTCGGGCCAATGAGAGACTAGGGTGCAATCTGACAAGTTCTTCGGACGTGTCACCAGGAGAGCTCGCCTAGTGGACGATGGCGGCGGTCTTGAAAACCGCTAGGCCGGGTGACCGGTCTCGTGGGTTCGAATCCCACGCTCTCCGCCCAGCTCGCAAAACGGCGTCTGACCAGGGAATTCCCTCGGATCGGGCGCCGTTGATCGTTTCCGGGGTATGCAGCCGTATGCCGCCCTGAGCGGCCACATGTCGCTGGTCGTGGGATATCTGTGGGATGGAACCGGCCACGTTTGCCCAGCTCATCAAGACAAAAAAGAGGGTCCCGGATGACCGAGACCCTCTCACCGTAACCGGTGGACTCACGCCGCCAGCGCGTCCTCAATCCGCTGGTTGGCAATCTCCGTGCCGCCGTCGATGCACTTGGCGTAGACCTTGAGCAGTACGTCCACCCCGTGCCCTGCCCGCTCTGCCACGTCGGGGGCCGCCACCCCGGCATTGAGCCACAGGGACACCGCCGCGTGGCGCAGGTCGTACGGCCGGGCCGCCAGGGGTGAGACCTGCTGTTCGGGAGTCAGGGCGAAGGCCCGCGCAGCCTTCCACACCTCGCAGTAGGTCCCGATGGAGATCACGCCCCCGCGCGAGGTACGGAACAGCCGCCCGTCCTCGTGGACGCCGAACTCTTCGATAAGGGACGCCTACGGGAAACGTGAGGCACCGTATCCATGGTGAGGGCGCTGAGGCCGCGGCGCGCGAGGTCGTCACTTCACGAGAAGCTCATCTCCGCCAGACCTTTCTCCACTGTCACGTCGGGCGAGTAGCCCAGTTCCCTCCGCGCGGCGGTGATGTCGTAGGAACGGTCACGGCCGGTGAAGCTCACCAGCCAGTTCGTCAGCGGGGGCGCCGTCTTGCGGCGAAGCAGGCGCGCTGTGCGGTCCATCATCGCGGCCATGGGCGCCGCCATCGCCAGAGGGACGCTGCGGCTCTTGGACAGATCCACGCCGCGGGTCGCCAGCAAGGGGGTGAGGAAGTCTCGAATGGGCATCGGCGTGCCGTCCGTCGCGTAGTACACCCCACGGTGGCGGCCCCGTGTGAGCGCGAGGATCGCGGCAGCGGCCAGGTTTTCGACGTGCACGAAGTCGACGATGTGCTTACCGTGATCGATCCAGGCGAACCGCCCCGCCTCGGCGACCTTGACCATTTCGTTGATCGTCGTCATTCCGCGCCCCCAGATGAACGGCGGGCGGAGCACGACCAGCTCGGTGTTCTCGCTGTTGGCTTTCAACAGTGTGCGCTCGGTGGCCAGCTTGACCCGGCTGTAGGCGATGTTCGGCCGGCCTTCCGGCGTCGACTCGTCGACGACGGGACGACGTTGACTGCCCGTGGAGACGGACGCGGCGCTGATGAGCACGAAGCGTCGCACCCCGGCCGCGACGCTCGCGGCGTGCAGGGCGACGGTCGGCACGTGATTGGCCTGCTCGAAGAGCGAGTCGGGCCCCCAGAACTCCATGTGAGCCGCGACGTGCACGACCGCGTCGGCCTCGCGCAGCTTGGTGAGCCAGATCGGCGCCGGGGAACCGGCAGGGCCGAGCTCGGTGAGATCGCCGGGAACGGCATCGGCTCCAGCCGCACGTACCCGCTGAATGCTCGAGCCCGATCTGGCAAGCGCCATGACCTCATGTCCTTCGGCGACGAGGCGACGGACGAGAGCGCCGCCGACGAAACCGCTGCCACCGGTGACAAAGACCTTCATGATTGCACTCCTTGTGATTGAGTACGCACTTTTCGTGCACGCCTGGTGGTCGGTGCCGCTCGGCACGCGTTCCCGACCGCTTTCCGGGTGCATAGCCATCAAATAGTTTGATATCAATGCATCGACGTCTATGTAACCTCCCGTACGATGGGTGCGTCAAGTGGAGGTGGGCGATGCCGCACGCGAGGAAGAACGTGACCGCAGCACAGGTCGCCGACGAGTTCAGTCGTACGGCGAAGGTGCTCGTACGTCACTTCAACGAGCGTCTGGGCGAGCATGGGGTGTCGACACCGAGGTCGCGCCTGGTGGTGGAGGTGGCACGTTCGCAGCCGGTTCGGCTCACCGAGCTCGCTCTCGCGGTCGGTATCGCCCAGGGGACCGCCTCCACCCTGGTCGACGCGCTCGTCCGTGACGGACTGCTCGAACGCCAGGCCAGCGCGGACGACCGCAGGTCCGTACTCCTTCGAGTGACGGCGCAGGGGGCCGCACTGGCCCAGGACTGGACGGCCGGCTATGAACTGGCGGCGGAAGAGCTGTTCAGGCCACTCACCCCCGAGCAGCTGTCGACGCTGGTCGACATACTGCGGACCCTCAGCGCCGACGAGGCGTCGCCCGCCGACGGCTGAAGAAGACATCGCCGGCGCGTGGATTGCCGGAGCGTCGCTCGCCACCGATGACCTGCGATCGCGAAGTCGCAGGTTGTCCAGGTCCTCTCTGAACCTCCAGTCATCCCTTCGTTTCTTGCCTATGAGGCGGTCGCGAAATTTGTCATAGTCCTATCGGCCCTCGCTCCAGCACCGCCCGCGTGGAGGAGCGCCCATGTGGGACATCAGCCGATCTCGACTCCGGTCGGGGATTTCTGCACAAAACATACACATGAGCACGGCGGAATCGCCATGAGCGACAGTTACGGTCACACGGTGGACGCAACGAATGATCTTCCTGACGTGCACCACCCGCGTGCTCCTCTTGATGTCAAAGGCGGGATATGGGTGACGGTCGCCGTATTGCTGGGGTTAGGGATGATGTATGCGACGAGTGCTCCCGGGTGGCACTATGCGTGGTTCATGCTTGTCGGTCCCGGCTGGCTCTTGTTCGGCGCCGGCTGGTTGATCGTGCTCGGTGTCCTCCTTGTTATGCCTGGGAGGCTGGTCGCATTGCGTCGAAACTGGCCGTTCTGGGCCGTTCCGCCCTTGATCGTGGTGCTGGTCGCCTCGCTGGTCTACGTCGGCGCACCGGTCAAGATGCGTTTCGAGTTGTCGCGCGCCGACCTCGATCACTTCGCGAAGACGATGTCAGAGGGGACGCCGCCTGGAAAGCGGAATTGGATCGGCCTGTATCCCGTCGAGTACCTTGAAGGATCCTCCAGCGCCTTCAGCTTTATGATCGATGACACGGGTTTCTTCACCAGTTATGGTCTCGCCTGGGCCCCGAACGGTGACCCGTACGACATCGATGGACCTGGCATCTACGAACACATCGACGGACCCTGGTACGTCTGGGAGGTCAGCGACTGGTAGGTAGGTGGCCCGTCCGTCTCGTGCACCAAGGGTTCATCAGGGCCGGAGCAGCTCGGCGAGGTGATCCGTTCGCCTTACAGGAGTCACCTTGGGAGCTATCCAGGCGGGCGATCATGGATTGGACTGAACAGCCCCGAACGGCCGGAGCCCTGGCGATCAGCAGAACGAACGGCTTTGAACGTTCCTGGAGATTGTTCGGGGATCTACGGATTAGAAAGTGAGGCCGCACCCTCGATCCAGGATCGCAGCCGATGGAGGATATCGCGCAGGTGGGTGTCATCGGCGAGGCCGGGAGGTGCCCATACTTCCGTCCTGAGTTCGCTCTCGGCGTCGAGTTCGCTCCACAGTTCTTCGAACGAGTCCCTGATGCTCAACTCGCGCGGATCGGCGGCTTCGAACAGGCCGCGAAGGTCCTCGACCAGCTTGGGTAAGGAGATTCCATTCGAGTCGTACAGGTCAAGTCGCGCAGCCATTTGGCTAATGAGAGCGCGTTTGTAGTCCTCCACGGCATCACCTTCTCGATTTCCGAGTCATTATGCCGACGGCCAACGGTGTGGGATGTATGCGGGATGATGTTGGCCACATCCGCGCAGGTCGCGTTGGAGAAGCCGCTGTGGAACGCCTTTGAGGAGCGACGGTGGAGACGTGGACTGGAGTCGGATGCCCGACCCCCGTTGTGAGCGGGTATCTGGACGCGGAAGACGCGACCTGGTGCCTTTGAGGGGCTACGGTGCTTCCGGACAGTCGCCTAGAATTGACACATGCCAATCTTTGAGATTGTCACGCATATCATGGCTCCTCCGGAACGAGTCTTCGATATCTCGTTGGACGTGGGTGTTCACGCAGCCTCAATGGTGGCATCTTCCGAGGAAGTAGTCGGAGGTGTGACCGCCGGGAGCTTGAAGCTGGGTGACACCGTTACGTGGCGGGCGCGGCACTTCGGCATTCGTTGGCGAATGACGTCTGTGATCAGCGCTTACGACCGCCCCGGATATTTCGTCGATGAGCAGGTGTCAGGACCTTTCAAGCGCTGGTATCACGCTCATTATTTTCGGCCTTACGGCCACGACGGTACGATAATGAGCGATGTCATTGAATTCGCCGCGCCGCTCGACCCTCTTGGCGGGATCGCTGAAATGCTGGCTCTCCGTCACTACATGCCCAAGTTGATCCGGATCCGGAATCAGTACATCAAACGAGTTGCCGAGGCCGATCTCACCGCCGACTGAGGTCTCCCACTGCTTGGGCGATAGATGATCTGTCACGCGTGATGGGATCGTCGGCCCACGTTGTGGAGGCGGTCCAGGGCGACCGCGGGGCAATCGTCAGGCTATTAAGGACGAGCAACAGGGAAAGGGTGCTCATTGGGAGTGTTCCGCCCCGTTCACGGCCCGCTCGCCTCGAAGGGGCGCGCCGTACGCGGCCGAGGGCTCCGGGAGCGTCGGAAGACGAGCTTGCGGGATGAACGGCAGGTCAGCTCTTCTCCGCCAGGCGCCGCCGAGCGGCCTCCCATCGCCGCATCCCATCCTCTTCTTCGGAGTCCTCCTCGTACCAGCCGGTTCCCGAGACCCAGGTCTCAAGCCAGTCGGACAGGCTCTCGGAGTCGACGTACCATGCGTCGTGCCAGTCGTCTTCGATTCCGTTCGGCTCGAAGAGCAGTATCGTGCCCGCAGGGGTCCGGCAGTCCATCGCGGCGTACATGCCGCAGCCCCAGTCCAGGATCGGCAGGACCTCCGCCGGCCAGTACGCCTTCTCGCCAAGCCCTGAGGCCGCGCGTTCCTCGTGGTAGACGCTCACGGCGGTGCGACCCTCTCCCAGGAGCGGGAAGAGCTGGTATTCGGGGCCGAAGCCGCCGTCGGCCACCTCCCGATAGAGCCGTGCGAACAGCGGAGGAAGCCCGAAACCCAGGATGCTCTCCGCCCGCGCGACCTCTTCCTCCGTCGCGGTGGGAGGCAGTCGCTCTTCGTCCACGCTCGCCTTCGTGAACACGCGCCGGAGGAGGTCGTCGATGTCTGTCACGGCGACGATCCTGCCATCCGCCCACGACAGATTCCCCTGATCGAGAGCCGTCCCGAGTCGCGTCTCCGGCGCGTGAGACGAAGCATGGGAGAAGGTCGAAGCCGGCCTGCCTACGGTCCCTCTTCGACGGTGGGCACCCGATTGCCCAGTCCGTGAGGCATCAGCAGGAAGACCTTGGGGGACAGCCGGTCCATGTCCCCGCCTCTGCCGAACACCAGGCCGGCGGCGAAGTCGACGAACTGTTTCGCCTCGTCGTCCGTGAGCCCGTTGAGGTCCATCACCACGGGCATGCCCGTACGGAAGAAGTGTCCGACGTAGATCGCCTCGTTGTAGTTCTGGGGACGTAGTGTTTTGACCACCGGACAAGTCTCCACCGTCCGTCACACCCGTCAAGGTGTCTTCTGCTTGGAACCCACGAATATGTCGCGTACCCGGGAGTGATCGCGTGACCGAGTCCGGCAGGCTTCTGTACGTCATCGTGTGCGCGGCGGGCGCCGCCCGGGACGTCGGCCGTCTCGTCGCCCTCGCCCTGGACGAGGGCTGGGTCGTCCAGGTCGTCGCGACCCCGTCCGCACTGGACTTCATCGACGTCCCCGCCCTGGAACGGCAGACCGGACGTCCCGTCCGCAGCCGGTATCGAAGGCCGGACGAGCCCAAGCCGCCCAGGGCCGACGCGATCATCGTCGCCCCCGCCACCTACAACACCGTCAACAAGTTCGCCCAGGGCATCGCCGACACCTACGCCCTCGGCCTCCTCGCCGAGGCACCCGGCCTCGGCATCCCCGTGGTCGTCCTTCCCTTCGTCAACGACGCTCTCGCCACACGCGCGCCGTTCCGCCGGAGCGTCGAGGGCCTCAGGGCCGAAGGCGTCCGCGTCCTGCCCAGCCCTTCCGGACCCGACCCGGCCGACACCGGAGACGAATGGGCCCTCGCTCTCCAGGAGATCTCGGGGAAACAGCCTCGCCCGATGCGCGATGGCCGCCCATAACGTGGGGCGAAGAGCCGATGCCATGGGTCGCGTCGATCCCGGGGGTTATCGGTCTGCCTTGGAAAGGCATTACGTGTCCGCGGTTATCGGCTGATGCGAGATCACCCCTGGTTTTCGCGGCGCATGCCCTCTTCTGAAGTTATCCGATTTCGATCGGCCGGCTCACGTCCACTCCGACTTTCGGACCCTACAATGACCCATGGAACAGGGGGTGAGTATCTGAAAGGACCAGGAAGACAGCGATCATTCGTGGTGGTCGATCCCAACCTGCCCTCGGAGATCGCGGATTTGTTGCGCGCGAATCCCTCCCTGCTCGGGCGCGTACGGGCCGGTTGGAGGCCACCGGAGATTCCGCGAAGGAAATCCGCGGATCTCCCGGCTGCCGGTGGCATGTTCGCGGGGGTCGGCTTTCTGATGGTGCTTTTCCTCGGAGGAGGAGCCTGGCTCGGAATCCTGCTGCTCATCACGCTCGCGTACTGCTTTCACCTCGCGATCAGAGCCGCCGGGGATTCCGAGGAGAGCGCCACTCCGGAGCGGGAACTGTACGCTCTCGCGGGCCGCTACCGGGATTCCTATCTTCTGTCCGATGACTTCGACGCCGATGCGAGCCGCCTGCTCGGCCGGGCCCGGACGGCGGTCGACTCCGTCCTGCGATCGCGTGTCAACGCCGAAGGGTTGCTTGACGACGTACGGAACGCCGTCATGCTGCCGTCGCAGGAGTGGGAGGTCGCGCGCCTGTTGGCCAAGCTGTCCTCCCTACGTGGAGAACACCGCGATCTCGTGCGTGGCGGGGTCACCCGGGAGGTGGCGGCGGCGATGGAGCCGCTGGAGCGAGTGCTCGCCGGCAGTGAGAGCGCTGTCGTCGCGAAGGTCGAGGCGTTGGAGCGTTACGCGGCTCATGTCGCCGACGCCGAACGCGCCTACCGGGCCCGTGGCCAGATCGAGGCGCTGGTGGAACGGTTGCCGCGCTATGAGGAGCTGTTCGTCGAGTCGGGTGCCGACGCCCTGGGCATGCCCGAGATCGGATATCTCGCGGGTGAGGCCGATGAGCTGGAGCGGGCGTTGCGCGCCAGCATCGGTTCGGCGCACGAACTCTTCCTTCACCTGGACGGTCCTTCGCCGTCCGGGGAGAGATCATCGGATGACCACCCGTCGCGCGGAGACGGTCAGACCTCACCGGGAGGCGGTCAGCCGCCTCCTCATCCTCGGCCGAACAGGCAGTAGGCGGCCGTCGCGTCGTCGTGGGTTTTCGTCCGGGGCCAGCGGGAGCCGTCGGAATCGGTGTCCTCCGCCTCGCGGACCCTGCGGATCAGCTCGCCGGGTCCTGAGCGTTCGAGGATGTCGAGGGCCTCGCGCCAGGTGGTCAGCTCGAACAGGTCGACGAGCCGGGAGGCTCCGTCGCTGAGCAGGGCGGCCGCCCGGACCCGGTCGGCGGGGAGCGTGCCGGTGAGCGACCGTTCGGCGGTGAGCGGGTCGACGGCGGCGATCCAGAAACCGCCTTCGCGGTTGCGGTGGTCCCGCATGGTCTCCACGTACTCCCGGCGCGCGGTCACGTGCTCGGCGCTTCCGTGGGCGAGGCTGTCCATGGCCGACCGATGCGCCCTGCCGATCCGGTTCACCCGGTCGTCACAGACGACCGTCGGCTCCTGCTCGCCGACCACGTCCAGGAGGAGGACGGAGTCCGACAGGACGAGGAAGTCCAGGTTGCCCGCCATACGGCGGACCATGATCACTGTGGCGGACGGCGATCCGGGGTGGGTGAGGTCGCAGAGGAAGTGGTGGAGGGAGGCGACGGCTTTTATGCCGTTCGCGAGTATCTCCGTGAGCGTTCCCGTGTCCTGCGTCATGCCCGCGAGGAGGGTCGAGCCCAGGGAGCGTACGTACCAGCCGACGCCGTGAACGCATCCGGTCTCCGTCCCCGCGGGGGTGCCGGCGCCGTCGAGGAGGACGTAGGCGTCCGGGGTCGCCCCGAAGAAGTCCTCGTTGTCTTCGCTGTCCGTGCTGTCCAGGGTGTCCGTGATATCTGCGGCGTCCGTGGTTTTGTCGGCGTCCGCGTTCTGCCTGCCGGGTGCCGCTTCGGTGGCGAAGGTGATGCGCATCGGGTCGGAGCTCCTCGTGCTGGACGGGCGTGCGCGTTTCCCTCACGAGTTCCCCGGTTGGAACGGCGTACTCTCACTCACTCCGCGGGGGACGTCCGCGGCGTACTCTCGCGCGCACTCCGCGCGGGACGTCTTCCGCGGCTTACCGCCGTGCACATCCTCAGGCCTCCAGGGCGTCTCGTACGGCGATTCGTGGATCCGGGGCAGGGCGTCACCGGTCCTTCGAGGCAGGCGCACGGGTGCGGGGACGAGCGAGGCAGATGAGCCGGGCACGGAAAAACCAGGGCACGGAGACGCCGGGGATGGGACACCGGAACGCGGCGACCGGGATCCGGGGCGCGGGACGGACCATCGGAGAGGGGGGATCCTCCGTGGAGATGGACCCTCAGAGGGGGCGGAGGTCAGTACGAGGGTTCGGAAATGGACTCGGCCCGGTAGACGTCCAGCGGTCCCTCCTCGTCCTCGTCCTCGCCCACCTTCCTCAGCAGCAGGGTCCTGCTGCCGATTTTCAGGGAACGTTCGCCGTTGATCTCCGTGGACGCGAATACCGTGACCGCGTGACCGTGCATATCGCGCACCTGGTCGTATTCCGGTCCGTCAGGAATCTCCAATTTGATGCGCCTCATCTGGAATGTCACTCTTCCAGTGTGAAAGCCGCGGCCTGGAAAATCGATCGTACGTATGACGATATTTGGCATCATTTTTGACTGAAAAGGTATGAATGTAAGGCCCCTTCCGAGGTTCGGGTCCGTACGGTCGGCGGTGGCCGCCATGCCGGCGCGCCGCTCGGCCACGTCACCCGGCCGGGGAGCGGGTCAGGGCAGGGGGTCGATCTCGATGTTCTGGTCGTACTGGACGAGTTCCGCCCCGCGATCGGTGAGGATGGGCCACTTGGTGGCGCGGGCACACCAGACGACGTGTCCGGCCGTGATGTCGCGCGATCCGTCGAGGATCTCCGCGATGTCCCCGACCTTCCCGTGGGTGAAGTCGTCGATCTTCACGCCGGGTGTCGTGACGAGCTCGAACAGCTCCACCTGGGTCGAGATCGGGGAGATGGACAGGACGGCCGCGAGACTGGTCGCCGGGACGCATATCCCGCCGCCACGGAAGAGACACATGGCCGCGACGCTGCGCGAGTATTCGGTCTTCGCCACCGCGATGTCGACCAGTGCGCTCACGTCGAGCACTCGACCGGGAAGCATGGCTCAGCGCCTCCGGAAACGACGAATGCCGATCTGGCCCCACTCCGCCTCGGAAAGCTGGTCGACCCCGAGGGAGTCGGCCGCCGTGTCGAGGTCATCGCGATGCAGGTTCCAGCGGCGCATCAGGGTGATCACGTGAGGTTTGTTGCCGATCTCTCTCTGGAGGGCCGCGTGGATCACGTCGGCGACGCGGTTTCCGGTCAGTCGTGCCTTCCGGGAAAGCGCCTCATAATCCGCTTTATCCAGCTCTATGGTGATAGCTGTATCAGAAGCCGGTGCGCTGATTTCCTTTTGCCCTTCTCTGAACTGAAGGTGCGCCAGCCACAGCGGAACCGAATCCGATTCTTGTCTGGCGCCATCGTGATCATTTGATGATGGTTTTTCCGATCCTGTGCCGTCTCGCCATGCCGGCATGGAGTGGGCCATGCGTTCGACAGTAGCTGCGAATTGCGGATTATGGCAGCACTTCTGCATCAAAGGTCATCACTGCTGGAACCCCGGCGGTTGAATGTCGGGATTCGTAGGAGTGGAAGGATCGCCGGGGTTCGTGGGGCCGGAGGGAGCGGAAGGATCGCCGGGATTCGTAGGAGCGGAAGGATCACCGGGGTTCGTGGGGGCGGAAGGATCACCGGGGTTCGTGGGGGCGGAAGGATCACCGGGGTTCGTGGGGGCGGAGGGATCGCCGGGGTTCGTAGGAGCGGTGGGAGCAGTGGGGGCAGTGGGGGCGGTCGCGCCGGGGCTGGGGGTGGTCGCGCCGCAGAGTCCCAGGGCCCGCCGCTGCACGGCTATCTGGTCGACCGGAGCCTGGTAGGTGAGCCGCTCCTCGGGCGACGGTTCGTACCGCCACGCACTGCTCTCGAAGACGAAGCCGAACTCCGTCGTCTCGCCGAGCCTGGCCGCCTCGACCTTGGCGCTGTCTCCGGTGATCGTGACGGTGGAGATGGCGAGCGGGGAGTTCGTCTGGAGCGGCGGGCAGATCTCGAACAGCCGCACATACTCCTCCCGCGCGATCAGCCCCTGCGCCTCGACGGTCCACAGGTCCCAGAAGTCGCCGTACAACCCGCTGCTGTAGGCGTCGAGTGCCGGCTGGACGGCCTGGCGGACCGAGACCTCCGAGTGCTCGCCGCCGCCTGTCGGGGATGTGCTCGGCGGTGACGAGGGCGGGTTGAGCACCGTGAGAACGGTGATGAGGGCCCCGATGGCCACCCCGACGGCCATGATGACTATCGCGGCCAGCCCGCGTCCTGTCTCGCCACGTGGCGGCTGGCCGTACTGCGGCGGGTAGCCCACGTGCGGTCTCCGGGGGGCTGGCAAGAGCGGATAAAAGTGATCATAACGCTCGCAGCTCTCGGCTGACCACGTCATCGGTCCGGTGATCGCGCTGGAGTCGACATTTAGGTAAACATCGACAAATCGCCCGAATCTAGGGCAAACCTACTGGGAAATTACCTACCATGCGAGACCATTTGCGCTTCTATCGGCATCGATGGTTCAAGGCGTGGATCGCCCTGATCGTTCTGTCCTTCTCGCTCATCACCATGATGCAGGTGGCCGGTAACCAGGCCGTCCTGCCCGCGGCCTTCTTCTACGGGGCGGCAGCCGGGCCCATCGCGCTCCTGCTCGCCGTCCACGACCGTATCCACATCGCCACCAGCGTGCCGGCCATGACGCTGGCGAGCATGTTCATGTTCGGCGGGGGCGTCGCACTCCTGCTCGGCGGCTACTTCGACGCGCTTCTCATCTCCGAGAAGAACAGCACCTCGATCCTGAGGGTCGGCTGGATCGAGGAACCCGCGAAACTCGTCCCGCCCCTCGCGGTCGCGCTCACCGGCCGCCACCTCACCAAGGCCGCGGGTATCGCACTCGGCCTGGCGTGCGCGACCGGGTTCGCGATCATGGAATCGATGGCCTACGCCTGGAAGAGCGTCGCCAACCACGACGGTGCCATGGGTGCGGGCACGGTCCTTCTCCTGCGCGGCCTCAGCACCCCCTTCAGCCACCTCGTCTGGACGGGTCTGGTCTGCGCGGTGGCCTTCGGCGTCTGGGAGGTCCGGGGGCGCGCCGTCGTCGCCCTGCCCATCGTCGTCGCCTTCGTCACGGCGGCCATGCTCCACTCGCTCAGCGACGGCCTGCTCATCCTGGACATCCCCCGGCCGGCGAGGCTGTTCTTCATCGCCACCGCCGTGACGAGCTACTGGCTGTTCCACCGGGCCACCCGAGATCTGAAACCGGTGCCGCCCCTGGAACCGGAACCGTCCCGCGCCTGATCCGCGGGGTCGGAGTCCCGCGCTGATCCGCTGTGTCAGAGCTGTGCCAGCAGCCACCGAGGCCCGGTGACCTCGGCGCCCAGTTCCGTGACCCGCTCGCGCAGCCCTCGGTCGGCGGTGACGACCAGGACGTGCTCCCACGGCCGCGCGTCCCGTACGGCCTGGACGACGGCGTCGTCCCCGCTCCCCGGCGCGGCGATCACCCGGACGCCGGGTACGGAGGCGACGCCGCGGGCGGCTCCCTCGACGATCGCGGTCAGCCTGGGAAACCAGCGTGCCAGCGTCGGCGTACGGCCGGGCACGGCCAACCGGCCGTCGCCGGCGCTCGCGCCGACCTCGGCGAGCAGTCTGGCCGCCGCCCCCGCGCGATCCCTCCACCAGCCGTGCTCGGCGCGGGCGCCCACGATGTTGGCGATGTCGAGGACGACGAGGGAGGGGGTGAGCGCGAGGCCGACGACCGGCCAGGTCGCGGCGAAGCCGGGGTGGAGCTCCCTCGCGGTGATCTCCTCGGTGGGGACCCAGCGCAGGTCGTCGCTCTCGGCGCTGGCGGGGACCACGCGCAGCAACTCGGAGGCCTCGGCGATCACGGTCTCGAAGGACCAGCCGCCGTGGTCGTCGAGGTAGACGCCCTGGATCCGTAGATCGGTACCGTCCAGCGCGGCCTCCTCGAAGGCCTCGCGCAGCGCGGTCTCGATCGTGTCCTCGTGGCTGTCGCGGGCGCCGCCCGGCAGTCCCCAGGTGCCGCCGTGGTGGCTCCACGCGGCGCGCTTCTGCATCAGGACGCGGGGCCCGTCCGCGGGGTCGTGGTGGACGGCGAGCAGACCGGCCGCGCCGTACACCCCCCAGTGCCGGTGCCCGAGATCGCACCGGGCCCAACCGTCCCCATCCCTCGCCGTCATGACTTCATGATGTCCCAGGGCATGCTTGAGGATTCTCCGCCCCCGGCCGATCAGGGAGACGCCGGGGATGGAGGGGACGACCGGCAGGTAAAAATCGTTCATGCTGCCATGTCATGATCCGGCATACTTGCCGTTTTGATCCTCGTTGAAGGACTCGCATGTATCCGAGCGCGCGTTTCGCACCTGTTCGCGTCCTGCGGCCGGTCCGCGCGTTCGCGACCGTGGCCCTCACCCTGATCGCACTGAACTCCGTCTTCGCCGCGGGGACCTCGGTGCTTCGGCTCCTCCACCGGGAGGGCTGGTCGTGGCGGGCGGCCGACGAGTGGAACGCCGTGTTCGCGCTGCTCCTCTCCCCGATCCTCCTTCTTTTCCTGGCCCTCCAACTGGCGGCGGGCATCGCCTTCATGTGCTGGTCGTTCCGCGCCCGGGCCAACGCGTACGCGATCTCTCCCGGTGTTCTCCACAGGTACGCCACGCCGTTCCTGGTGTTCGGATGGATCGCCCCCCTCGTCAACCTGTTCGTCCCCAAGGGGCTCGTCGACGACATCCTGACCACCTCAAGGCCCGGCGGGCTGCGACCGGGAACCGACCTCTACCGGGGACGCCGCTCGGGTCTGGTCTGGGCGTGGTGGCTGGCATGGCTGGCGTGGACGGTGGCGGAGGCGGCGTCCGTGCCCCTGGGGTACGCGGGCATGACCATTACGGAGACCGTCGTCCTCGTCGCCTGCGTCCTGCTGCCGATCGTCGCGGGCCTGCTCGCCGCCCGGGTCATCCTGAGGATCACCAATCTTCAGGAGAGCGCCCGTGCCGGCCTGCCCGCGGGGGGAGGACCCCTGAAGAGGCAGGGGCCACCGGTGGGTTCCTACCTCGGTCTCACCACCGTCGTCGTACGCGACTACGACGAGGCCATCGGCTTCTACCTGAACATCCTCGGCTTCGAACTCCTGGAGGACACGCCGCTGGGCGACGGCAGGCGCTGGGTGACCGTCCGCCCGCGCGGCGCCAGGGAGACGGCGCTGCTGCTCGCACGCGCCAACGGTCCTGAGCAGGAGGCCAGGGTCGGCGACCAGACCGGCGGCAGGGTCGGCCTGTTCCTGCACACCGACGACTTCACCCGCGACTACGAGCGCCTGCTGGCGGCGGGCGTCGTCTTCGAGGAGGCCCCGCGCAGCGAGCCGTACGGCCAGGTCGTCGTCTTCCGGGACCTGTACGGCAACCGCTGGGACCTGCTCCAGCCCGCCGACGTCTCCCCGGCGTACGGCTAGCCCGGCCCTGCTCGATGTGCCGGGCTCAGCTCCCGCCCTTCGCGAAGTGCTGGTAGTCCCTGGCGCCGGACCAGGAGCCGCCCCACTCCCAGCCCTTCCGCTCGAAGGCCCTGACCACGCGGTCACCCGGGTTGATCACCCCGGGAGCCTTCAGCGGGCGCTCGGCGAACTCGCGGGCGTTCTTGTGCGACACCGAGCCGTTGGCGTACACGTACGGGTTCTCGCGCGGGTTGATGTCGATCGCCCGGCCGTAGGCGTGCTTGGACCAGTTGCTCGTCCCCTCCACGGGGCGGCAGTTGAAGGCCGAGGTGTTGTCGGCCTCGATGGAGGCGAAGTCGCTGGCCTTGTAGACGTCGACGAGCTCCATCCTGCGGATCGGCCAGCGCCAGTCGTACAGGCGACGGAAGACGGAGACGATGTCGTCGGTGACGTCCTTGTTCACGACCAGCTCGCCGGTGTGTGGTTTGTCGTCGAAGCCCCAGTAGGTCATCGTGATCAGCCGCAGGTCGCCGACCGGGACCGGGCATCCGGGCCGCCACGAGTGTTCGAGCCGTTCACGGGCGATCCGGGAGACCTTCGCGGCGAACTCCGGCGGGCCCGTCGGGGTCGGCGACACCGTGCTGGACGGGCCGGCCGTCGGCGTCGCGGCGGACGGCTCCGGGGGGGCCACCCCGGTGGAGGGCGAGGACGCCGAGATCGGCTCGGAGGTGGCCGGGGGCGCGGCCGGGGCGGGCTGGGAGGTGGCCGGGCCACACGCGGCCGCCGCCAGGCAGCCGGCGGTCGCCGCGAGCACGGCCCGCGTACGGATCATGAATCGGGAACCTGACACGTGCCGCCTCCTCAGAAAAACGGACAAAAGCGACAAAAGGCTATTGTAGGCGACTGGCTCGCCCGGGGCGGGAGGTGGCTGCGGCGGTGATCCACCCGTGGTCGATCGTAGGCTCCGGCGGTCAGGCCCCGATCCCGGCGACGTTCTCCGAGGCGCTGTTCTCCGAGAGGGCGTTCTCCGAGGGGGTGCCGCTTACGGCCGGATTCGTGGTCGCTTGGCGTGGGGGCCCACATTCCTTGGGGAGGCTTTTCATCGAAACGTATCGCGCCTGTGTTCGAACCCGCGCTACAGTCATGGGCACGGGATCGAACACGGGTTCGGTCTGATGTTCTCCCAGGTGAGGGGTGTGCCATGGCGACGCTCGCGGTGCCGTCGACGACGCGCCCCCCGCTCCCTCGCCCGCCGGCGGAGGGCGGCGCGACACGCCGTAGCGCTTTCTACGGAATTCTAAGCAGGCCGCTATATCCCGTCATAAAGTCCGAGAGCGTGGACCCCGTGCGCAATCCCTACGCTCCCGGTGCCGGACAACGCCCCCCGGAGCTCGCCGGCCGCGACCGCGAGCTGCAGCAGTTCGAGATCGTCCTGGAACGGGTGGCCAGAGGGCGCCCCGAGCGCAGCATGGTGGTCACCGGGCTGCGCGGCGTGGGCAAGACCGTTCTGCTCAACACCTTCAAGTCGATGGCCATGCAGCGGTTGTGGGGCACCGGCAAGATCGAGGCGAGACCCGACCAGTCGATCCGGCGTCCGGTGGCCGCCGCCCTGCACATGGCGATCAGAGAGCTCGCCCCGAGGCATCGGGCGCCCGAGCGCATCGAGGAGTTCCTCGGTGTGCTCAAGGCGTTCGCGATGCGCGACCCGTCCGCGGCCAAGGGCACCTCGCACTGGTCGCCCGCGATCGACGTGCCCGCGGGCCGGGGGCGGGCCGACTCCGGAGACCTGGAGATCGACCTCACCGAGCTGTTCGTCGACGCCGCCGCGGTCGCCACCGACCTGGGGGTCGGCATCGCCCTGTTCATCGACGAGATGCAGGACGTGCAGGCCCCCGACGTCTCTGCGCTCTGCGCGGCCTGCCACGAGCTCTCCCAGAGCGGCGGCCCGCTGATCGTGGTCGGCGCCGGCCTGCCGCACCTGCCCAGCGTGCTCTCGGCGAGCAAGAGTTACTCCGAGCGCCTCTTCCGCTACGCGAGGATCGATCGCCTCGACCGGGAGGCGGCCGACCTCGCGCTCATCGCCCCGGCCGAGAGCGAGGGCGTGGAGTTCACCCAGGACGCCCTCGACGCCCTCTACGTGGCCGCCGACGGTTACCCCTACTTCGTCCAGGCGTACGGCAAGGTCGCCTGGGACCTGGCGCTGCGCAGCCCGATCACCGCCGACGACATCAGGGTCTCCGCGCCGGAGGCCGAGGAGGAGCTCGCGGTCGGGTTCTTCGGCAGCCGCTACGAGCGGGCCACCCCCGCCGAGCGCGACTACATGCACGCCATGGCCGCCATCGGTGACGAGCCCGTCGCCACCGCCGAGGTGGCCGAAGGGCTCGGCCGCAAGCCGTCGAGTCTCTCCCCGGCCCGTGACAGCCTCATCAAGAAGGGCCTCATCTACAGCGCGGAACGCGGGCTGATCGCGTTCACCGTTCCGCACTTCGGAAAATTCCTGCGGTCACAACCGGTCTGATCGAACAAATGTTCGATATAGTGTGCGGGAACCCCTAGCCCTCTATATGGCTCTCTAGTGGGGAAGCTAGAGAGCCATATAGAGCTCAATCGTGCTGCCCTAGGAAAATCTAGGGCTCTCTAGCGTCCGGCCGATATCGGCAGAGATTCCGGCAGAGACTCCGTCGCCACCGGCCGCCCGTCCAGGCCGACCATCGCGACCCGCACCGCCGGGTGCCGTCCGCTCAGATAGATCGCGAAGACCACGTCGACGGGGTCGCCCGCGTGGCTGTTGCCCGGATAGACGAAGAACCGCCAGCACAGCTCCCGCCAGCTGTCGACCGGATCCTTGCTCGACAGCAGTCCCAGGTGCGAACGCCAGACGGCGCTCGACCGCAGCCGTCCGAGCGCGGTGGCCGGGTCGAGGCGGCGCTGCTCGCAGGGCGCCCGGTGGCGGAGCCTCGCGACGGTCTCCTCGATCTCCGGCGAGAGCGCGGCGAGCAGCAGCAACCCCGCGAGCGCGGCCGACGCGTGGGTCCACGTCAGATCCGCCATCGACTCCCAACCGGGGATCCCCGGGGTGAGGAGCAGTCCGAGGGACATCGCCGTCAGGACCATGGTGCGGCCGAGTGACCGCCGTCCCACCGGAAGCGCGCTGACCTCGCCGAAGCAGCCGCAGCCCGCGTCCGGGCGGCGACGCCGCAGCTCCCACAGGACGTAGGTGGAGACCGCGAAGAACCCGGCGGTCGCCCACCGGAAGAACGGATGACCGGTCAGCAGCAGCCCGCTCGCCAGGAACAACTCCACGAACGCGCAGCACAGCATCGCCGGCGCGCGCCAGCGCTCGGGCACCAGCACGGCCGGCCCCAGCTTGCTCAGCATGCCCGGCTCGGTCTCGCGTACGACCGTTCCGATCTTCGCGACCGTGCCCGCGACCAGCAGCACGAACACGACCGGTAGCTGTGCGGCGGCGATCGTCGTCAACATCCGTGTCACCCCATTCCAAGCCGGGCGTTGAAGCACCCGGTGGTCAGGTCTCCGCCGAGTTCCACGAAGGAACTCGGTGACAGTTCCAGAATCCGGCCGCGCGGGGAGGTGCCGCACTCCAGACACCGGTCACAGAATCGGCCGGCGAGGCAGCCGCAGGCCACGATCGGCAGGAGCGAGGTGCGCCCGGCGCACACGTTGCGCACGTTGAGCATCGACCCCAGCGCCAGGTACGGCAACCCCGCGCAGGACACCCCGGTGTCGTCGCACGCCGTGTCGGCCCGCTCCAGCATGGGGTAGGCCACCCCCTGCTCTCCGTCGTCGAAGGTGTCCGACCAGGTCGCCGTGCCCGAGATCCGCGACTGCACGCCTACGTAGCCGGAGGGCGGTGGCGGTACGGCCGTCCACCGGTAGGGCGGCTGCGAGGTCGCGGGCAACCGCGCCCGCGCCGCACCGTCCTCGCGGACCCCGATGGCGTCGAACAGATAGCCGGGCTCGAACCGCGGATGCCTCACCCGCAGCCGGCCTGAGGAGCGGTAGGGGATGACGATCGTGCGCCGCCCGCGGTGCGGCCCGCAGTACAGCTCCACGGTGTGGTCCTTGCCCTCGGTACCGATCGACTGGATCACCCCGGTGATCCTGGTGATGTCCGCCCAGATCCGGTCCACGACCCGGCCGGACCGCAGCGCCTTGATGATCACGTTGGCCCCCCGGGGGAGGTCGGCGGGGCTGACGGCCTCACCGCGCCAGGCGGTCGCCCACGGGGCGATGACGAGCCGCTCCTCCTCGCCCTCCGGGGTGTCGATGACGATCAGATGCGGGCTGACGTCGAGGACGGTGCCGCTGACCGCGTGGAAGGACTCGCCTTCGAAGGGGAGAGGGCCCGGCTCCTGGACGGTCCGGCCAAGCGCGGCGGCAGCCAGCGTACGACGGCGATCGGCGCTGCGATAGGGCATCGTCGCTCCCCAATTCTGCGAGGTGTCGCAGCCAGCGTCACACGCTTCGCGGAATCCCGCTGTCCGCTCCACGAATAATCACGGCAGGTGTCCAACCAGGTACTAAAGTTCCCCTCCCTGGTGGAACGCATTGGCGCCCACCCCACAACAAACCGCTATCTAATGGTTCTTGCGTGCTCCATCGCCCATCGAAGCCGATCTTTACCTTTGATGGATGAAATATAGATTTCGGTTCAGCCGCAGTATGGGTTCGGGCTGCGATTCTGGCACCTAAGCACCTGGAGCACAGGCTGGTGATCGCGGTGATCGGCGGGACCGACGAGGAGTTCCGCGAGTATGTCCTTGCTCGCGGCCCCGCGCTGCTGCGTGCCGCCTACCGGCTCACCGGGCATCCGAGCGACGCCGAGGACCTGCTGCAGGCGGCGCTGGTCAAGACCTACCTCGCCTGGGACCGCATCCAGGACCGCGGCGCCCTGGACGGATACGTACGCCGGGCGATGGTCAACATCAACATCTCCTGGTGGCGGCGGCGCAAGCTGGAGGAGTATCCGTCGGGCGAGCTCCCCGAGCCGGTCGCCGCGGGCGGCCAACACCTGCCGGAACGTGTCGAGCAGGCCCTCGACCGGCTGCCCACCCGGATGCGGACCGCCGTCGTCCTGCGCTACTACGAGGACATGACCGAGCCGGAGATCGCCAAGGCCCTGGGGATCAGCATCGGGACGGTCAAGAGCACGGTCTCCCGGGGAATGGCCAAACTCCGCGGGGACCTCACGCCCTCCGAGCCGCGGCACCTGGATCGGACGGGATGAGCGCGCCCTCCTCCTGCCGGAAGTCCTCGGCCCCCGCGGTGGCGCACGGTCGTACGGCGTCGCGGATGGTCCTGAGGGTGGCGAGGAAGGAGTCGAGCTCCGCGGGAGGGAGAAGCCCGGTGAACCAGGTCTCGATGTCGATCAGGTGTTGCGGGAGGACCTCGCCGAGCCGGTCGACGCCGGTCTCGGTGATGGCCGCGTAGGAGGCCCGCCGGTCGGTGGGACACGCCTGTCTCATGACCAGGCCCTCGCGCTCCAGCCGGTCGACGACGCGGGTCGTCCCGCTCGTGGACAGGCTCGTCTGCGCCGCCAGATCACTCATGCGCAGCCGCCGCTGTGGCGAGCGCGCCAGCCTGACCAACGTCTCGAAGTCGACCTCCGAAAGCCCCGCGGCCGCGAAGGACTCGTGCGACTTCGCCGCGATGCCGCTGTAGACCTCGGCGAGGAGGCCCATCGCCGTCAGCCGGGGGTCGTCAAAGTGGTTCACGGTCATACCCTACCCGACAGTAGTTGACGAGAGGAATATTTCTCGTGTAGAAATCTGTTGACGCAACCATCCAATCGGCAAGCATCTCTTCGGGAGCAGAAAATGACCACTCGGACCTGGGAGAACCTTCAGATCCCCGCCCCGGGCACCTACGCTCTGGACGTCGCCCACACCCAGATCGGCTTCGTCGTCAAGCACATGATGGTGAGCAAGGTTCGCGGTCACTTCAACGAGTTCGCCGGCACCGTCACCATCGCCGAGAACCCCCTCGACTCCTCCGCGCAGCTTTCGATCAAGACCGCGAGCATCACCACCGGTGCTCCCGACCGTGACGGCCACCTGCGCAGCGACGACTTCCTCTCCGCGGAGAAGTTCCCCGAGCTGACCTTCCGCAGCACCCGCGTTCTGGGTCACTCCGGTGACGAGTTCACCCTCGTCGGTGACCTCACCATCCGCGACGTCACCAAGCCGGTCGAGCTCACCGTCGAGTACGGCGGCGCCGGCACCAACCCGTGGGGCCAGGACGTCTGGGGCTTCTCGATCAAGGCCGAGATCGACCGCGAGGAGTTCGGCCTGACCTGGAACCAGGCGCTGGAGACCGGCGGCGTCCTGGTCGGCAAGAAGATCAAGATCGAGATCGAGGGCGAGGCCAACCCGGCCGCCTGATCTCCGTGACCACCCGAGGTCCCGCCGGACGGTCGGGGCCTCGGAAGTGTTCACGTAGTGAGATGTAGCGTCTCGCAAACTGGAAATCCACAGGATTTCCGCCACACCCAGCTGCGGATTCCCCAGTTTGTCCACAGGGGCGAGGAGAGTTATCCACTGCTTGTGGATAACTCTCCCCCAACTCTTGCCCGAGACGTGATCGTTAACCACTTTGCCGCCTCGCCTGATGGCCGGTACTCTGTGCTGAGCCGAACGGCAACCAGGAGGCTTCGCCTAGTCAGGTCTATGGCGCCGCACTGCTAATGCGGTTTGGGTTTACCGCCCATCCGGGGTTCAAATCCCCGAGCCTCCGCACTTCAGAGGCCCTCTCCCGAGACACGGGGAGAGGGCCTTTTGATCTCCAAAGGTGCTGTGGTCGCAGTCCTGGTCGCAACGTTCAGGACTTTCCCCGGAGCACGGAGGCCGGCCCCGTTCCCCGGCATCGCGCATCAACGGTGTGGACACATGCGCGTACCTCTCGGTCGTGGTCACCCTCGGGTGATCCAGAACCTCCTGAACGGCCCGGATGTTCACACCATGCTCGATGAGGAGCGTCGCGACCGTGTGCCAAGCGGTACCCCGGCCTCCGTGGAGGGTGCCCTCGATGAGGGGGCGCACCGCAAAACCTCATGCGTGAGCCCATTCGCCCTGCAGATCTTCGGTGCACCCGGTGCCGCAGATTACGACCACAGGGCGGTGTGATCACAACTCCAACCCGTGGCCCCTCGCGAGATCCTTCGCAGCATACGGTCGGAGCATGCGCAACTGGATGTGCATAGTACTCGTGGGAACGCTCCTGGCCTGTCTCACTGGCTGCACAGTCGCCGCCAACGGCAATGTCGGTATCAGTGTGGACGAGTCAGGTCACCTCATCGCCGTACTGGCCTGGTGTGGGCCTGCACCGGACGGAGTGAAGCTCTACCACGAGCGTGTCACTCCCCAAAGGAGCCCGACCGGCAACCCCGACGATGCGTACATCGACGACGCGGTATACCAAGCACCCACCTTGAACGGACAGAGCGCCTCGTTTCGACTCGACACCCCCGCCGGTGGCTGGGTGATCACGCCCAAACCTCCCTCTCTGGAGCCGGCGATCACCTACAAGGCGTACGGCTTCACCAACGACAACACCAGTTCGCTACGACACGTGACGTTCGAGCTCGACGATGCCGCCAAGATCGCCCCGGGCCAGGTGCTGATACAGGAATGGGATGAGAAGGAGGAACAGGAGATCGACGTCGTGATCTCTCTGGACACTTTCGAGCAAAGAGGGCAGGATCCTCGAAACTGTCCTTGAGATCATGCTCTCGCGCGATATGCATGAAATGATCATGATAGTGGGAACGGCCGAAAGACGCCCGATGAACTCCTGTTTCTCGTTCGTCCAACGGAAAAGGCGCGGTGAGTATGTCATCCGACCTCACGCACGAACTCTGCCTCGAAATCGGGCGAACCGTGCGGGATGGCGCCCCGGACGGATGGCAGGAGGTCGACGTCCTTCGCTGCCAGCTCGGCACCTTCGGCATAACCGCGATCACCTATCGGATGGCGGACGGTTCCCGGCAAATTCGAGATGGCGAGGATCTCGGTGACCTTTTCCATCGGCTGAAAGTGGCCGAGTACAAGCCGGGTGAGGGGACGTGGTTCGTCTGCCGGCTCGGCTACAGCCTGCGCGGGAAGTCGTACGACGCCATGATGCGGACCTTCAGCATGGAGTCACCTTTCTCCCGGGACTACACCGACATGATGCCGCCCGCCTTCGGGATGGAGCTGCCTTTTGCCCAAGCCGTCGAGGTGCCCGCCTGGGCCTACGTGGAGGAACTGACCATGTTCCCGCGCAGGCCGGACCTCACCCCGTCGTGGATGCGCGCCGCCTGGCCCGACGGTGTCCCCTGCCTGAGGGCGACTCCACTCTCACCTCACCGGCAGACAGCGAACCCGGCTCGGCTTGGCCTCCGCTGGGAACCATGGTCGCGCGAACCGTCGGCCGCGACGAGGACGAGGAGACGATCGTTTTCGGGATGGCCGAACACGAGGACGGCACCGGGAACGCCTTGATCTTCATGATGTCCGCCGAGGAACCTGACGAGCAGGAGACAGGGCTTGGCATGGACACATACTGCATCGTCCGCGAGGACCAGGCAGGCACCACCTACGGCGGCGTGACTCACTGCGGGATCGACTCCGGTCGCCTGACCTTCCACTTCACCGCGGAGGCCGCGAAGGAACTGAACGTGGAGCCCGTCGTCCGGATCGATCTCCAGATCGACGAGGGCGGCGTCGAACTGCTCAGAAGCAGCCTGCGAGAGATCCTGCTGTCCGGCCGTCACGACCAGCACCCCCAGGGCATGCATCTCTGACCGCCGGGCCATCGGCGGGCTGTCAACCAGGGTGACGAGGGGTCAACCACGGTCACTCACGACCGGCCCGAAGCTCAAGCCGGCAGCCCTACCAGCCGTACTCGACGTACTTGCCAAGCTGACAGCATGCTCACGGCTTCACCCTGTTGCGCGACTATTGGGTGATGAGAGCACAAGTGGGCGCCTTCCGATGGCCGGACCTCGAACTCGGGCGGAGCATCGATGACCCTGCCCATGCCTGCGAGCTGCTGGAGATGTACGTCGGCCCGTGGGGAGAGCCGGGCGAGGAACGGTTCCAGCTCACCGTCTGCACCCCATCGGCCCTCGCCGATCAGCTGCAACGTCATCCCTTTCTCATCGGCCGCCACTGGCTCTTCGTGCCCGAGTTGCATCCCGCCGAGGTGACCAAGTGGCTGAGCGATCGGATAGCGGTGCTGGAGGCTCCGACGTGGAGCGACCTCGCGGAGAAGGTCGGCCGGATCGGAGAGTGGGAGTTCGAGGAGTGTGACGATCGCATTTCGAGAAGCCATCTTGAAACCGCCCTTCGGAACCATCGAAAGGAACCTGTGCCGGAATTCTCAGAGAAGTCCGTGCAAGCGGTCGCTCGGGCAGATGCCCTCCACCAGTTGGGCACCATCGCCCAGTGGCGTCCTTGCTCTCGCCATGTCGCGCACAGGCGAATGCCTCGCGGCTGCGATGACTGCATATTCGATGAGGTGAAGACGTGTCCCACTTGTCGTATATGGCCGTGCCCCACGCACTTGGCCTTGTACGACGAGACGGAAGAAGGCTGTGGTCACCGAATTCCCGTCGATCCGGTCACAGATGGGACAAGCCATCATTCCGAGCTGTCGATCGTCGTCGGCGACCGCAGAGCAACCACGGATGTTTACGCGTGGTGGAGCCAGTCAGGATGGGAACGAGCAGCGTTCTGTTTCACCTTCATCGCCGACCTCGCGCCTGAAGAGGTGCTAAGCCGACTGGGACTCACCGAGGACCCCGAACAGGAAGGTTTCGCCACCATCGAAGTCGGCCGTGCGGTCGGTGGATCAATCATGGTGGAGGGCGGCAATGCCGGGATCTTGCGCGACGTGGTGCGCGCCCTCTCACAAGGTACGTCGATCGTCAGCGTGGAGTGCAATGTCAACCACCACTCCCACTTCGTCCATGCCGTGGACGGTCACATCGTCGAGCGCCTGGTTCCGATGTTCGCCCACTGGGGTGACAGTACCGACCCTGAACGACTGAAGCAGGACCTCGAAGAACTGGGCATGCTCTGGGATTTCGACCCGGACCCCGAAGTCTTCCCGCCTTACATCGAGGGTGCTTTGGCGCTCGCTGAACGACGTACCGGCGTCCGACTGGAACCTCGCCACCTCCAGCCCGGCGCCTTGTCTCACCGAGCCTCCATCGCCCGCTACTACGAAAGTCCTGAAGGCTCATTTCCAGAGCTGGCTTGACGTCGGTGTTCGTCCTGTGGGGAAGCCCGTCTCGATGACGGGATTGGTCGGTAACCCCGCCTCATACGACGGCGGAGCGGCGGACGCGGAGTGACCTGGGAGTGTGGTGTCACCCAGGTCCGACCACATCGCGCATCGTGGGGGAGGTGCGCCGTGTTGGCGCTACCAAATCGCGGTGTGACCTCCCTTCGGCAACCCGGCGTCGCGGGTGGTGATGACGGAGAGTCAATACAGCGGGCCCGGATGTTGTCAAGGGACGGGGGTTCTCGGGGGGCGTCTGCGCCAGGCATCGCCGAGAAGGGCGTCGCTGCCTGCGGAGCTCGGTCCTCGATTCCGGAAGTTGCGGTCCTGATGTGAAAATTTCAGGACGAGACTGCCGATAGATTTCTCCTATATGCCCTGAAGAGATGCCGTGCCCTGGCTGTATCGGACCCGTGGTGAGGGGCATCGGTGCTGGAAGAGCGTGACCGAAAATTTCGCTCAAGTATTGACATGTTTCGGATAGATTTTCAAACTGAGTCTCCAAGCGGCCGGCCCTGCCTGATGTGGTGATCGAGTAAGGGTCGTCGGCCATGACGCCATCGTGGTGTGCGTCCCCGTCCGGGGTGCGGCGTCGTTCGCGGGGGTTCCCGCGTATCCCTCTTTCCGCGATTTCAGTATGGAGTCAGGCATGGGCATGAAGGTTTCACCCCCATCCGCGCGCCGAAGTTTCGGTGCCCTCACCAAGATCATCAGTGCCGGCGTCGTGGGTGTCGTCGGTGCGGCGCTGATGGTGTCGGCTCCCGCGGAGGCGGCGGAGAGCACGCTGGCCGCCGCCGCCAAGCAGAGCGGGCGATACTTCGGCACCGCGATCGCCGCGGGCAAGCTCGGTGATTCGCAGTACACCACGATCGCGAACCGTGAGTTCGACATGATCACGGCCGAGAACGAGATGAAGATC
>NZ_JBEZEL010000025.1:0-127554 GCF_040648855.1 Streptosporangium sp. NPDC049078 | reverse complement strand
CGGATTTTCCGACCCTCGACTCGAACCCGCCGAACCCGCTAGGATTGCGACCACCCCGTTTCCAGGGCAACCCCTCTAACTTACTCCAACATCCGATCGTTGTCCAATCACTCGGACACATCCGGTTTGTCGAGATTTTCAGAGAGGGAGTGCAGGACGCTGCCCTGCATGAAGAACTCTAGCAGCCCCCTAGGGCTGCGATGACCAACTTTCCGGTAAGAACTAGGTCTTCCCTGGGACACCAACTCCCAAACACGAGAACCCGGGGTCAAGAGACCCCGGGTTCTCGTCAAGACAGCTGCCTGTCCTGGACACTCATCGGGTCGAGTTCCCGATCACCAGGTCGACCCGAGTCCCTGCCACGAACTCCCCTCAGCCGGTCAGCCAGCCGGAAGCGCCGCCAGCTGGGCGAGCAGTCGTTCGATGTCCTGATCCGCCTGCGCGGCACGGGAGCGCACCTTGGTCACCACGTCGTCGGGTGCCTTGGCCATGAACTGCTCGTTGCCGAGCTTGGCGGCGACCTGGGCCGCCTCCTTGCGCGCTGCCGCGAGGTCCTTCTCCAGCCGCTTACGCTCGGCGGCCACGTCGATCGTCCCCGCCGTGTCGATCTCCACGGCGATTCCGGCCACATCGAGACTGGCGGTCGCGGCGAACGACTCGGACGGCTGGTCGAGCCGGAGCAGAGACCTGATCGCCCCTTCGTGAGGCACGAGTGCCGTACCCGCGAGAGAGAGCCTCGCAGCGACCCTCTGGCCAGGCTTGAGCCCCTGGTCGGAACGGAATCTGCGCACCTCGGTGATCAATCCCTGCACGGCGAGGATCTCTTCCTCCGCCGAGGGGTCGCGCAACGAGTCCTGAACCGTCGGCCAGGGTGCGACGACGATCGACTCACGCCCGGTGACCGCACGCCACAGTTCCTCGGTGACGAACGGCACCAGAGGGTGGAGCAACCGGAGCAGCGCGTCGAAGACATGACCCAGCACGAGCCGGGTGTGCTCCTGGCCGGAAGCGATCTGGATCTTGGCGAGCTCCACGTACCAGTCACAGACCTCGTCCCAGGCGAAGTGGTACAGCAGGTCTGAGATCTTGGCGAACTCGAAGTTTTCGAACGCGGTGTCCACCGACGCGACGACCTCCTGGAGCCTGGAAAGGATCCAGCGGTCGGCGGCCGTCAGCTTCTCGATCGGGAGCTCACCCGTCACGGCGCCGTTCATCAACGCGAAGCGGGTGGCGTTCCAGATCTTGTTGCAGAAGTTGCGCGAACCCCCGGCCCATTCCTCGCTGATCGCCACGTCGGAGCCGGGGTTGGCACCGCGCAGCAGCGTGAAGCGGGTGGCATCGGCACCGAAGCGCTCGACCCAGTCGAGCGGGTCGACGACGTTGCCGAACGACTTCGACATCTTCTTTCCGTACTGGTCACGGACCATGCCATGCAGTGCCACGGTCCGGAACGGCGGCTCGCCGTCCATGGCGTAGATGCCGAACATCATCATCCGGGCCACCCAGAAGAACAGGATGTCGTAGCCGGTCACCAGGACGGAGGTCGGGTAGAACTTCGCCAGTTCCGGCGTCTTGTCCGGCCAGCCGAGAGTGGAGAACGGCCAGAGCCCCGAGGAGAACCAGGTGTCGAGGACATCGGGGTCCTGGACATAACCCTCGGGCGCCTGCTCGTCAGGGCCGACACAGACGACCTCGCCGTCCGGGCCGTACCAGACCGGGATACGGTGCCCCCACCACAACTGCCGGGAGATGCACCAGTCGTGCATGTCGTCGACCCAGTCGAAGTAGCGCTTGGCCAGCTCCGGCGGGTGGATCTTCGTCCGGCCGTCACGGACCGCGTCGCCGGCCGCCTTGGCCAGGGGCGAGACGTTGACGAACCACTGGAGCGAGAGCCGGGGCTCGATCACGGTCTTGCAGCGCGAGCAGTGCCCGACCGAGTGGAGGTAGGGGCGCTTCTCCGCGACGATCCTTCCATCCGCGCGGAGCGCAGCCACCACCGCGGGCCTGGCCTCGAAGCGATCGAGCCCCTGGAACGGGCCGTGTGCGGTGACCACCCCACGCTCGTCCATGACCGCCAAGGACGGCAGCGAGTGGCGTCGCCCGATCTCGAAGTCATTCGGGTCGTGCGCCGGGGTGACCTTGACCGCTCCCGTACCGAAGGCCGGGTCGACGTGCTCGTCGGCGACGATCGGGATGCGACGACCGGTGAGCGGCAGCTCCACCTCGCGGCCGATCAGGTGCGCGTAGCGCTCGTCGGAGGGGTGCACCGCCACAGCGGTGTCGCCGAGCATCGTCTCGGCCCGGGTGGTGGCGACCACGATGGAGTCGTCGCCGTCGCCGTAGCGGATCGAGACGAGCTCGCCCTCGTCCTCGCTGTGCTCGACCTCGATGTCCGACAGCGCGGTCAGGCAGCGCGGGCACCAGTTGATGATGCGCTCGGCACGGTAGATGAGCCCGTCGTCGAAAAGCTTCTTGAAGATCGTCTGCACTGCGCGGGAGAGACCTGGGTCCATGGTGAAGCGCTCGCGCGACCAGTCGACACCGTCGCCGAGCTTCTTCATCTGGCCGAGGATCCGGCCACCGGACTCCTCCTTCCACTGCCAGACGCGCTCGACGAACGCCTCACGGCCGAGGTCGTGCCGGGACAGACCGTTCTTTGCGATCTCGCGCTCGACGACGTTCTGGGTCGCGATGCCCGCGTGGTCCATGCCGGGCAGCCAGAGCGTCTCCTGGCCGCGCATGCGAGCGCGGCGGGTCAGCGCGTCCTGGATGGAGTGGTCGAGGGCGTGGCCGATGTGCAGGACACCGGTCACGTTCGGCGGAGGCAGGACGATGCTGTACGGCTCGCGCTCGCTGCTCGGGTCGGCGGTGAAGTGTCCCTCCGATACCCAGCGCTCGTAGCTCCGGGTCTCCACGTCGGCGGGTGCGTACTGGGTGGGCAGCTCTGGCGTCGTCACGATGCCCAAGTCTAGGGATGTCCGCGTGTCCCCCGTCCCACGGACCGTCCTATGGATCGCTTCTCCTGTGACTTCTTCCGGCGAACGAGATGCTCCCCTCCCCGTTGCAGGCCGACGAACACCGAGCGGACACCGGCGGATACGAAGCAGGCACCCGCGGGCTCCGGCGAACAGGTGACCAGGATCGGCGGATACCCGCGGATACGAAGCAGGGGCGGAGAGGGACATCGGCGGCCTCAACCGGATACGTCGCGGGAGTCGGTCAGCCGGAAACAGGCGGTGCCCCCGCGGGAGAATCCACGGGGGCACCACTCGTGCGAGCATGGAGCGGCTCGCGCGGACTTCTACGCCGACTTCTCCCGCGGCGGCCGCTGCTGCTTGTTGAGCTGGTCGCGCGGGACGAGCGTGGGATTGACGTGCTCCAGAACCGACTCGCGGGTGATCACCACTCGCGCCACGTCCTGCCGCGAGGGCACCTCGTACATCACCGAGAGGAGAACCTCCTCCAGGATCGCCCGCAGGCCGCGGGCGCCGGTGCCTCGGAGGATCGCCTGATCGGCGATGGCCTCCAGCGCGTCGTCGGTGAATTCGAGCTCGACGTTGTCCAGCTCGAACAGCCGGCGGTACTGCTTGACGAGGGCGTTACGCGGCTCGGTGAGGATCTGGATGAGCGCCTCACGGTCGAGGTTGTGGACACTCGTGATCACCGGAAGCCGGCCGACGAACTCGGGGATCATGCCGAACTTCAGCAGGTCCTCGGGCATGACGTTCTCGAAGATGTCGGCGCTGTCGATGTCCTCCTTGGAGCGGATGATCGCGTTGAAACCGATCCCCTTGCGGCCGACCCGGGACTCGATGATCTTTTCGAGACCGGCGAAGGCCCCACCACAGATGAACAGCACGTTGGTGGTGTCGATCTGGATGAACTCCTGGTGCGGATGCTTACGTCCGCCCTGTGGCGGCACGCTCGCGGTCGTGCCCTCCAGGATCTTCAGCAGGGCCTGCTGCACGCCCTCGCCGGAGACGTCCCTGGTGATCGACGGATTTTCGCTCTTACGAGCGATCTTGTCGACCTCGTCGATGTAGATGATGCCGGTCTCGGCCTTCTTGACGTCGTAGTCGGCGGCCTGGATCAGCTTGAGCAGTATGTTCTCGACGTCCTCGCCCACGTAGCCCGCCTCCGTCAGGGCGGTGGCGTCGGCGATGGCGAACGGAACGTTCAGCATCTTCGCCAACGTCTGGGCGAGCAGTGTCTTGCCGGAACCGGTGGGGCCCAGGAGCAGGATGTTGGACTTGGACAGCTCAATGCCGTCGTCACGCCCGCGCTCGCCGGACTGCACCCGCTTGTAGTGGTTGTAGACCGCCACGGAGAGAGCCTTCTTCGCCTGGTCCTGACCGATGACGTAGGCGTCGAGGAATTCGTAGATCTCCCTCGGCTTGGGAAGGCTGTCCCACTTGAGCTCAGAGGACTCGCTGAGCTCCTCCTCGATGATCTCGTTGCAGAGGTCGATGCACTCGTCGCAGATGTATACGCCGGGTCCGGCGATGAGCTTCTTGACTTGCTTCTGACTCTTTCCACAGAAAGAGCACTTCAGCAGGTCTCCCCCGTCGCCGATGCGTGCCACCCCAGATACTCCTTTGCGTGGGACCGCCCTGGCTACCGCGGTCCGTTTCTTCCGACCGGCCCGATACCCGATCGAAAAGTCATCCCGCTTAGGTTTCGACGTTACCGTCTTCTGAGCCCTCAGTGAGCCCCCTAGCGGCGAGTCGCACCGGAACGTGCCTGATTCGGCACGGTTCCGGTGCGATATGCCTCGTTAGGAGGCTACGGCCTTCGCGAGTTTCTTGCGGGACGGGATGATGTCGTCGATCAGCCCGTACTCCTTCGCCTCGACGGCGTCGAGGATCTTGTCCCGCTCGATGTCCTTGCGGACCGCCTCCGGCGCCCTGCCCGAGTGCTGAGCGATGATCATCTCCATCTGCGAGCGCATCCTGAGGATCTCGCGCGCCTGGATCTCGATGTCGCTTCCCTGGCCGCCGCCCTCGGTGGACGGCTGGTGGATCAGCATGCGGGCGTTCGGCAGGGCGAAGCGCTTGCCCGGCGTGCCGCCGGCCAGCAGGACCGCCGCCGCCGAGGCCGCCTGGCCCAGGCAGACCGTCTGGATCTCCGGCCGGACGAACTGCATCGTGTCGTAGATCGCCGTCATGGCGGTGAACGAACCGCCCGGCGAGTTGATGTAGATGCTGATGTCGCGGTCGGGGTCGAGCGACTCCAGGGTCAGCAACTGCGCCATGACGTCGTTGGCTGACGCGTCGTCCACCTGCACGCCGAGGAAGATGATGCGGTCCTCGAAGAGCTTGGCGTACGGGTTCATCTCCCGCATGCCGTAGGACGTGCGCTCGGTGAAGGACGGAAGAACGTAGCGGCCGTTGATGTCTCCCGGCCGGATCAACTCACTCACCTTGTGCCCCTTCAGGAGACGGCGCCCGTGGAGGGCACCTGCCGAGCGCTGCGCACGACCTGGTCGATGAAGCCGTAGTCCTTGGCCTCCTCGGCCGTGAACCAGCGGTCGCGGTCGGAGTCGGCCTCGATCTGCTCGAGATTCTGGCCGGTGTGGAACGCGATGCGCTCGGCGAGGGTCTTCTTGACGTAGAGCATCTGCTCCGCCTGGATGGCGATGTCGGCGGCGGTGCCGCCGATACCGCCGGAAGGCTGGTGCATCATGATGCGGGCGTGCGGCAGGGCGTATCGCTTGCCCCGCTCGCCGGCGCACAGAAGGAACTGGCCCATGGAGGCGGCCAGACCCATCGCGACCGTGCACACATCGTTAGGCACATATTCCATCATGTCGTAAATCGCCATACCAGCGGTCACGGAACCGCCTGGCGAGTTGATGTAGAGCCAGATATCGCGCTCTGAGTCGTCCGCGGCGAGCAGGAGCAGCTCGGCGCAGATCCGGTTGGCGATCTCGTCGTTGACCTGGGTGCCCAGCACGATGATGCGCTCACGCAGCAGCCGCTGGTAGAGCTGGTCTTCGAGCCTGAACGAGCCGGTCGGCTGGCTCATCGACTCGGGCCCGGAGCCGGTCGGCTGGTAGAAGGTCGGCGGGCTGGTCACAGCGTCACCTTCCGATGCGTCGTAATCGATTGGCTTTGCTTGTGACCTTAACGCGCGCCACCTACCGGACATGCCTCCTCAACGCACTGTTCGCTGACGGCGCATGCTGCCCGCCGCCTCCCCACCACGTCCGCGGCTCCCCTGTCGTGCATCCCTGCGAGGGCTGAGAGGCCGGAGCCTCCACGGCGTGTCGCCGCTCGCCGGAGAGGCTGAAGGTGGGCATGCGCAGGAAGGCGTGCGACAGGTTGGGGCCACGAGATCCCTCAACGGCTCTCAGAGGGCCCAGGAGCCCTCGAAGCTCTGGGGCAGAGCAGAAGGCCGGGGAGATTCCGGAGACCTCCAGGCGTCGCCCTGCGGCCCGCGCACCCTCACCCGGGGACTAAGACGCCCCCGCCACGCGGAGCGCGGCGGGGGCGTCGGGCGGCGGGGGGGCAGCGGACGAATCCGGTCTCCCGCTCGGCCGAAAACTACTTGGCGGCGGTCTCGACCTCGGTGTCGTCGGCCTCCTCGGAGACCTCCTCACCGTTGATCTCGGTGTAGATGGCCTTGAGGTCGACCTCGTTGCCGGCCTCGTCGGTCACCTTGGCGGCGTCGCCGACGACGCTCTTGGCCTTGTCGCGGACGATCTCGACCATGGCCAGCGTGAGCTGGTCGTTGTCGGCCAGGTGCTGGGCCAGCGTGTTGGGCGCGACGTTCATCTGCATGGCGCGGCGCACCACGAAGTTGGTCAGCTCCTGCTCGCTGACACCGAGGTCCTCGCTCTTGACGATCTTGTCGAGGACGAAGCCCGTCTTGAGCGCCTTGGCGGCGCTCTCGTCGAACTCCGCGAAGCGCTCCTCCTCGGTGGTCTGGTAGAGGCGGAAATATGCCTCCCTGCTCAGGCCACTCTCGGCGATCTGGTGCTCAAGGTTGTGCTTGCGGTTGTCGACCTCGGCCTTGAGCGCGCTCTCGGGCAGCGGAATGTCGATCTTGTCGAGCAGGGCGGCGAGGGCGTTCTCGCGAGCCTGGACGACCTGGTCGATCAGCTTGTTGCGGCGGGCCGTCTCGCTGATGCTCGCCTTCAGCTCGTCGAGAGTGTCGAACTCGCTGGCGAGCTGGGCGAACTCGTCGTCGAGCTCGGGGAGGACCTTCTCCTTGACGCTCTTGACGGTGATGGTGACCACTGCCTCCTCGCCGGCGTTCTCGCCGCCGACCAGGTTGGTCGTGAACTCCTTGGTCTCACCCGCGGACAGGCCGACCAGTGCGTCGTCCAGCCCCTGCAGCACCGAGCCGGCGCCGACCTCGTAGGAGACGTCGTTGGCCTGCTGCTCCTCGATGTTGACGCCGTCGATCGCGGCGGCCAGGTCCATGACGACGAAGTCACCGGAGGCCGCGGGGCGCTCGACGCCGGTCAGCGTGGCGAAACGCTGACGCAGGCCGTTCAGCTGCTCCTCGATGTCCTTCTCGGAGACCTCGGAGACCGGGACGGTCACCTCGATGCCCTGGTAGTCGGGGACCTCGAAGCCGGGACGAACATCCACCTCGGCGGTGAACTCGACCTGCTGGCCGTCCTCGATCTTGGTGACCTCGATCTCCGGCTGGCTGACCGGGAAGATGTCGCTCTCGTCGACGGCCTGGCCGTACAGCTTGGGCACCGCGTCGTTGAGGGTCTCCTCCAGCACCACGGCGCGGCCGAACCGCTGCTCGATGATGCGAGCCGGAACCTTGCCGGGGCGGAACCCGGGGACGCGCACCTGCTGCGCGACCTTCTTGTACGCCGCCTGCAGGCTCTCGCCGAGCTCCTCGAACGGCACCTCGACGGTAAGCCTTACCCGGGTCGGGCTGAGCTCCTCCACAGCGGTCTTCACGGGGTCGTCTCCTTGATCAAGCTTCGAGTGATCGCGGGCGCGTCAGGACTTAACGGCTACCGCGGCAAGCTCGCGCGCCGCGCCCACATGAGCGGCACCTGGCACAGCCGTCGAGACACGCGAGATTAGGGCATGCTCCACAGCGGCGGGTGTTCAGCGCCGCTGGCCAGTCTAGGGCAGAGCGGCACCAGGGAGCGACCAATGGCCGCTCAGTCCTCCTTGATGATCCGCCGCAGGATGTCGTTCGTCTCGCCGGGCGTGGTGCTGACCGCGCACAACCGCTCCATGACCTCGCTGTAGCGGTCGACGTCCTCACGCTTGTCCAGGTAAAGGGCGCTGGCCAGCTGTTCGACGTAGACGACGTCGGGGAGTTCGCTGTCGTTGAAGCGGAGCACGCTGAAGGCGCCGCCCTCCGCGCTGTGACCTCCGAAGCTGAAGGGCATGACCTGGATCGTGATGTTCGGCTGCCGCATGAGGTCGAGCAGATGCTCCAGCTGGGCCCGCATGACGTCCGCGCCGCCGATCGGACGCCGCAGGGCGGCCTCGTCGATCACGGCCCAGAAGAAGGGGCCGTCGGGTCGGCCGAGCACCTGCTGGCGTTGCATGCGCAGATCGATGCGGCGGGCGATCTCCTCGGGCGCGATGCCGGCGCTCCCCGCGGTGATGACCGCCCTGGCGTACTCCTTCGTCTGCAGCAGGCCCGGCACGAACTGCACCTCGTAGGTACGGATCCGGGAGGCCGCCTCCTCAAGGCCGACGTACGTCTGGAACCATGAGGGCAGCAGGTCGTTGAACCGGTGCCACCAGCCGGGCTCGTTGGCTCTGAGCAGCAGATCCATCACCGCCGACCGGGCTTGCTCGTCCTCCACCCCGTAGAAGGTGAGCAGGTCCGCCACGTCGCGTTCCCTCAGGCCGACCCTGCCGAGTTCCATCCTGCTGATCTTGGACTCGGATCCGCGGATCAGATGGCCCGCCTCCTCGCGCGACAGCCCCTTGGCCTCACGCAGGCGACGCAGTTGGGAGCCTAAAAGGATGCGCAGAGCTGTGGGACCCGATCCCGGTTGAACCTGCGTCACTTCGCCTCCCTCTGTACTTGGGCCAGCGCACACAGTGTCACTACTTCCGGCCGCTATGACAAGGTCTCAACTCCCTGCCCAATTCGCCAAGTCGACGTCCTAACCGCCCATGCGGCTGCACATTGCAACTGCACGTGCATTTGGGTCTTGCAGCGGACGTGTCGGTGACCCATGATGGCCTAGTGCATATTGGGCTTATGGTGCACAAGCTCTGAAAACTCTCAAGTAGTACGGAGACTCACGATGACAGCGGGAGGTACCGGCAGGATGGTGGAGGAGCCAAAATCGGCTGCCGACTACCTGCAGGCGACCCGCCAGGTGGGCTTTGACGAGCTACTGGAGGCCAACCACTCCGGCGCCACCGCGTGTCCCCTGCCCAATCAGGCCGACTCGGTGAAGACCGCCAGGGACGTGACACGTTCCACATTCCACGACTGGGGGCTGGCGGAACTCAGCGATGACGCAGCGCTAGTGGTTTCGGAACTCGTCACCAACGCGGTCCGTTACGCACTGTGCCCGCCCGGCCGTACCGAGATCAACCCGATCACGCTCGTCCTGGTGCACCTCTCTCCCCACGTGCTCCTGGCCGTGACAGACCCGAGCAACGAGGTGCCGACGCCCAAGGAGCCCGACTTCGTCTCGGAGAACGGCCGGGGCCTCTACATCGTGGAGACCTACAGCCAGGGCTGGGGCTGGGATCACCTCAACTGCGGCGGCAAG
Organism: Streptosporangium sp. NPDC049078; assembly: GCF_040648855.1. Classification (NCBI taxonomy): domain Bacteria; kingdom Bacillati; phylum Actinomycetota; class Actinomycetes; order Streptosporangiales; family Streptosporangiaceae; genus Streptosporangium; species Streptosporangium sp. NPDC049078. Next base: position 117,836 of record NZ_JBEZEL010000025.1, on the reverse strand, counting down.
GCCGTCTGGGCCTTCTTCAGCCCTCACTCCTGACATTCTCCCCACAGCGGGATCATTTCCGCGTTTCTCCGCGGGCACCCTTGCCCCTCCCGTCCCACGCGCGTGACCCGCCCGTCCTACGCGCGCCGCGAAGAGCCACTCGCCCTCCTGAACGAAGAACCGGGCACCGGTCGAAACCGATGCCCGGCACGTGTCGGGGTGACAGGATTTGAACCTGCGGCCCCCTGCTCCCAAAGCAGGTGCGCTACCAAACTGCGCCACACCCCGTAGGTCGAGTGCGCGCACGCTCCGGAACTCCGGTACGCTTACGCCCTGACGAACGGATGAAGTCTAGACCAGACTGACGCCGGCTCGCGCGGACGTAGCTCAATGGTAGAGCCCCAGTCTTCCAAACTGGCTACGCGGGTTCGATTCCCGTCGTCCGCTCAGATGATGAAAGGCCAGGTCAGCCCATACGCGGCGACCTGGCCTTTCACGTTTCGCCAAAACTTCAGGAACTTCCGTGCCCGCTGCGTGCCCGATGGTTTTCTGGACCCGTTTTCGCGGGTTTTCTTGAATTTCTTCCCCGGCGCCCGAGCGATGGCCTGGTCAGGTCCTTGCTCGCGTGCTGGTAGACGAGCGCCGCCCGAGTGGAGGAGTGTCCCATTCCGGTCATCAGCTCTTCGGGGCTCCCCCCGCTGTCCGATGCCAAGGTGTTACCGACGTGCCGGAGATCATGGAAGTGGAACGCCGGAAGACCCGCCTCGTCGATCTGTACCTTCCTCCAGATCCCGCGGGAGCGGGAGCGCCCCCTTGGAGCCGTGGAGCGCAGGCGCGATCCCGAGCGCACCAAGAGACGCATCGTCGAGGCGGCCAAGGCCGAGTTCTCCGCCAAGGGATTCGCCGGAACGAGGGTGAGTGAGATAGCCGCCAGAGCCGGAGTGAACAAACAGCTCATCTCTTACTATTTCGGTGGGAAGGAAGGGTTACTCAAGGCGCTCACGGCGGATTGGCAGGGCAAGGAGAGCACCTTCGCCGGGACGTCGCCGCCGCCGACGCTGCCCGAACTGGTACGCGGCTACGTCACCGCGACCGTGCGTGACCGCGACCTCGCCAGGATCCTCATCCGGGGTGGACTGCAGGACGACGGCGAGGAGGACTCCGCGCTGCTCAGGGACATGCGGGACAACGTCGAGGACCTGCGCAGGCGGCAGGCGGAGGGGGAGTTCCCCGCCGACCTGGACCCCGCGTACCTGCTCCTGATGCTCTTCGCCGCGGCCGACGCCGGAGCGATATTCCCGCAGCTGGTCCGCGCGATCTGTGGGGACGATCCGGCGTCGGAGGAGTTCGGGGAGCGCTACGGGGAGCAACTGGCACGCCTGCTCCGCCACCTCAACACCGACAAGTCCTAGTTCGTATGGAAATATCTATGAATCTCTGTTAAACACGAGGTTCGCATGTAGATCATTCTTTACAATCCTCCATAACCAGAAGTCAGACTGCCCCTGGAGGGAAAGTGTCGGAGTTCGACGGCGTCATCGTGGGCGGAGGTCACAACGGCCTCACGTGCGCCGCCTACCTCGCGAAGGCGGGGTTGTCGGTCGCGGTCGTCGAGCGCAACGACGTCGCGGGTGGCGGTTGCAGCACCCAGGAGCTCACCCTCCCGGGGTTCCGGCACAACACTCACAGCAGCTACCACTTCCTGGAGGAGGGCCCGGTCCCCGCGGACCTGGAGCTTCAGCGCTACGGCCTGCGCTACATCTACCCCGAGACCCAGCACGCCACGGTCTTCAGGGACGGCCGGGCGATCACGGTCTACACCGACCCCAAGCGCACCGCCGAGTCCTTCGCCCGCTTCTCCACGGCCGACGCCGCGCGCTGGCTGGAGTTGTACGAGCGCTACGCCGAGGCGGCCAGAGGGCTGATGAACGGCTTCCTGTACTCCAGGCCACTGCCGCCGCCGGTGCTCGCCGAGCGGATCAAGGGCGATCTGGGACGCGACATGATGAGCTACATGCCGCTCTCGCTGTACGAGGCCGTCGACAGAAACTTCGAGAGCGACCAGGTCAGGGTGCTGTTCAAGTCCTTCCTGCACGCGATCTCCATCGAGAACGTTCCCGGCACCGGCGGCTTCTTCCCCCGGCTGCTGTCGCGCATCGCCAGGCTCGGGGTGCCGGTGGGAGGCGCGGCCAACGTCGCGAACGCGCTGCGCGCCGTCATCGAGGAGCACGGCGGCACCGTGGTGACCGGCGCCCACGTCGAGCGGATCCTGGTCGACGACGGGCGGGCCACCGGGGTGCGGCTCGCCACCGGCGACGTGCTCACCGCCCGCAGGTTCGTGGCCAGCGCGGTGGACGCCCCCCAGACCGTACGGCTCGCCGGTCCGGAGAACTTCGGCGCGGAGATCACCGCCAAGGTCGAGGACTACAGGTGGGCCGCGCACAGCCTCGTCACCCTGCACCTCGCACTCGACGAGGCGCCACGCTACCGGGCCGCCGAGTTCGAGCCCGACGTGGACCGGGCCTTCCTCGTGGTGCTCGGCGCCGACGACAGCGAGCAGCTCGGCCGCACCTTCGACCAGATCCACCGGGGGGAGCTGCCCGAGCGGCTGGCCGGCAACGGCGCGTGCCCCTCGCTGTTCGATCCCTCGTACGCCCCCGCCGGCAAGCACGTGGCGTTCTGGTGGCCGTGGGCCCCGTACGACCTCGGCGGTGACCCGGCCAACTGGGACCTGCGGCGCGAGGAGGTCGGGGAGCGGCTGCTCGCCGAGTGGGCCGAATACGCCCCCAACCTCACGGGGGGCGCCGTCCTGGGTAAACGGGTCTTCTCACCACTCGATATCGAGCGGCACTGCGTCAACATGGTGCGCGGCAGTCATCACGTGGGGGCCTACGAGCCGTCCCAGCTGGGCGGCAACCGCCCGGTCCCCGAGATGGGCCAGTATCGCACCCCCGTCGACGGCCTCTACCTCTGCGGCGCCAGCAGTCACCCGGGCGGCTCGGTCTCCGCGGCCCCCGGATACAACGGCGCCAACGCCATCGCAGAAGACCTCGAACTGGAAACCTGGTGGACGCCGGTTCCCGCACCCCGGTGGAGCGAGTGAAGTCCCGTTTTGTCACAAAAAATCCAGCCACGCCAGGGTTCAGGATGGGCAGTCCCGCGTCCATGCACGAGCAGCTGTCCCTGCTCAACGCCGCCAGCAAACGCATCGGCAGCACACTGGACGTGTTCGAGACCGGCAGGGAGTTGATGGACGTCGCCGTGCCGCGCTTCGCGGACGCGGCGGGCATCCTCGTACAGGACCGGCTGGTGACCGAGGGAGAGTTTCCCCAGGAGACCACCGACGGCTCGGCGCTGGTGCGGCGGATCGCGGTCGGCGTGGCCGATCCCTCTCCCGGCGAGTACGCCAGGGCGTTTCCCGTGGACGAGGTCGCCGTCTACGAGGCCTGGACCCCCTACGCCCGGTGCATGGCGACCGGCAACCCGATCCTCTATCCGCGCCTGGGGCGCAGGACCGCCGAGGAGATCGGGCGGTTCTGGAAGCGTGACTCGGTGTCGAAGGTGCTGGAGGACAGTTCGTTCCTGGTGGTACCGCTGAAGGCGCGTGGCCGGGTGCTGGGCTTCGTCATCTTCACCCGCAGACCCACCAGCCAGCCCTTCGACGAGCAGGACGTCAACCTGGCCGAGGAACTTGCGGCCAGGACCGGGGTCTGCCTCGACAACGCGCGCCTCTACAACCGCGAGCGCCGCACCGCGCTGACCCTGCAGAGCAGCCTGCTGCCCGTCGACCTCTCCCAGCCTCTGGGCCTGACGATCGCCTCCCGTTACCTGCCGGCCAGCGACCTGGTCGGGGTGGGCGGCGACTGGTACGACGTGATCCCGCTGCCCGGCTGCCGGGTCGCCCTCGTCGTCGGCGACGTGATGGGGCACGGCATCAGGGCGGCCGCCACCATGGGCCAGCTCCGTACGGCCGCGCGCACGCTGGCCAGCCTGGACCTGAGCCCGGCCGACGTGCTGTTCCGGCTCAACCTGATGAGCCAGGACCTGGACGCCAGCCAGATCGCCACGTGTGTGTACGCCACCTACGATCCCGTCACGCGGCGGTGCGCGATCGCCTGTGCGGGACACGTGCCGCCGATCCTGGTACAGCCCGACGGCGAGACCGAACTGCTGGAGCTGCCGCCGGGGCTCCCCCTGGGCATCGGCAACGAGCCCGCCGAGATGCGGGAGTTCACGCTTCCCGGCGGGACCGTGCTCGCCTTCTACACCGACGGCCTGGTGGAGAGCCGCAACCGGGACATCGAGGAGGGCATCAACGCGTTGCGCGGTCTGCTCTCCGGCCCCGACCACGACCTGGAGGAGGTCTGCGACCTCACGATCAGGGCACAGCGGCCCGGACACGAGCGGGACGACATCGCCCTCCTGCTCGCCAGGGTGTCGGAGCTGACGGAGAAGGACTTCGCGGAGAGGTCACTGCCCTCCGACCCCCGCTCCGCCTCCCAGGCCCGCCGTTTCGTCCGGGCCACGCTCGACGAGTGGGGACTGTCCTCGCTCAGTGACAACACCGAGCTCATGGTGAGCGAGCTGGTCGCCAACGCGGTCGAGCACGGCCGGGGCGAGGTCGAGCTGCGTCTGCTGCGCGGGCCCACCCTGGTCTGCGAGGTGTCCGACGGATCGGTGTCCGAGCCGGTCATGCGGGAGGCGTCCACCACCAGCGACACCGGCCGCGGCCTGCACCTCATCAACTGGCTCGCCCACCGCTGGGGATCACGCCTCACCCCGAAGGGCAAGATCGTCTGGATCGAGCAGAGGCTGCCATAGCCGTCTTGACCACGGACGCCGGTGACGGCGACACGATCGAACGATCCTGCGACGGACGGGGCCTCGCGGTGCCGGAACGGGGCCCGGCGAGCCCTCAGCGGATCTCGTAGAGGGCGGTGGTGCCGCTGACCTCGTTGCCGACCACCAGAAGTGGGTGGCGGGTGGGACTGTCGGAGGCGGGGATGAACAGCACGCCCTCGGGACCGACGTCCCCGGCGGTGCCGTCCTCGACCGAGCCGGTGAAGTCACGGGTGTTGACGTAGCCGGCCAGACGCGGGGCGCGCGGGTCGCCCAGGTCGTAGGCGACGATCCCACCGACCCGCTCCAGCCCGGCGAAGGCGTAGGTCCGGCCACGCACCTCACCGACCGTGATCCCCTCGGGCTCGGGGCCCTTGTTGTCGCTGCGGCTGTCGAAGGAGTCGTTCTCCTCGTTGTCGGCGTTGAAGGCGCCGGGCAGTTCCCTGGCGACGAGCCGCTCCAACTGGTCGCCGGAGTCCCAGACGAGCGCTCCCGAGGTGGACCTGACCGAGATCGAGCGGGCGCCGAACGCGTGCAGTTCGGTGTAGGCGCCGTTCGCGTCCCTGGGCGAGTCGACGGCCACGTTCAGCCGGCCGAGCTCGGCGTCCTTCTTGAGGTTCTCCGCGTCGGGCAGCGCGAGGTTCAGCGACTTGACCCTGACCTCGTCGGCGTGGCAGCCCCACTCGCGCCCGTCGCCCTCGTTGGCGGTGACCAGGTAGGTCCGCCCGCGGTCGCGGAAGTGCGCGATCGCGTCGGGCTGGTACATGCCCTTCACCGGCCGGGGCCTGATGTCGATCTTCCCGTCCCTGTCCGACGCGTCGAACCCGCTCTTCGACCAGTCCTTCAGTCCCAGCGGGACGACGTCGCGAACCACGACCCGGTTCAGGTCGACGATCGCGAGCGCGTTGTTCTCCTGAAGGGTCACATAAGCGGTGTCGCCGTCGACGGTGACGTACTCCGGCTCCAGATCCTGGGCCGCGGTGGCGCCGGGGCCGGTGATCCGCACTCCCCTGGCCCGCAGCCGCTCGGCGTCGAACTTCGCGAACCCCGCGGTCCGCACCGTCCAGCGGCGCAGGTCGACGACGCTCACCGAACCCTCGGGGTCGGCCGCCTCACCCTCGCAGTAGGAGGACGGCTCGCCCTCGTTGGCCACGACCACCCGGGTCCCGTCCGGAGTGAAGGTCAGCATGTCGGGCAGCGCGCCCACGGTCACCTGCCTGAGCTTCTTGCCGCTCGCGGCGTCGAAGAAGGCGACGGTGCCCGGGTCGGTCTTGACCGCGGCCTGCTGGGCCACGGCGACCAGGCCGCGGCGCACCGCGACGCTGTTGGCTCCGGGGGTGGCCAGGGTGGCGACCTTGCGCGGCTTGCGCGGGTCGCGGATGTCGAGCACGTCGACGGTACCGGCCTGCGCGTTCACCACGAAGACCCTGCGGGTGGAGGCGTCGTACGCGGTGATCTCCGAGGCCCCGGCGGTTCCGGCGGTGTGACGGCCGAGGAAGGTCAGCGTGATGCCCCGGTGGCCGGATTCGGCGGTGGCCGGAACCACGGAGAGGGGCAGGAGGAGCAGACCGGTGACCGCCGCGGCGGTCGCCCTGGTGAAAGTCATGGTGCGCATGAGATGAAGTTTCGCAAAATATCGTGACTTACTGCTGACGTCGATCTGACCGTGGAATGAAGTCCCCCGGTCAGGTGTGCACCCTACGGAATTCCTTGGGCACCTCGGGCATGCCGGTCATGTCCGTTGACGCGATGACTACTGGCTGTTCAGGGGTTACGGTCAAGATGAGAGCCGGGAGGAGACCCGGGAGGGCATCGGGAGGGGCATGATGACCATCGACGTACCCGAGGCTTACCACCGCGCACTGGACGACTTCGGCGCTCTTGTCCACCGGATCGGCCCCGAGCAGTGGGAGAACCCGACCCCGTGCGTCGACTGGGACGTGCGTGCTCTCGTCAACCACGTGGTCGGCGAGAACCTGTGGGCTCCCGTGCTGCTGGCCGGGGGGACCTCCGCGGACGTCGGCGACGCCTTCGACGGAGACCTGCTGGGCGACGATCCCATCAAGGCCTTCGACACCTCGGCCGTACCCGCCATCCAGGCGGCGACAGGCGTTCACGCCCTCGGCCGCCTCGTCCACCTGCCGTTCGGCGACGTGTCCGGCCGGGAGTACATCACCGAACTGTTCGCCGACGCGCTCATCCACACGTGGGACCTGGCCCGCGCCATCGGTGCCGACGAGCGTCTCGATCCCGAGTTGGTCGAGGCCTGCGCCACCTGGTTCAGCGACGCCGAGCCCGGCTACCGGCAGGCCGCGGCCACCGGGGAGCACCCGCAGCCTCACTCGGGCACCGACCCGCAGATCCTGCTGCTCGCCTCCTGGGGCCGCCGCGCCTGACCATCGGAGCGCGTGCCGTCAGCCCGCCGCCGGCCGCCGGCCGTGGTTGGCCCTGCGCTTCTTGCGCGCCCTGGCCTTGCGTGCTCGTCTGCCCATGCCGACCACCCCTTCGCCGAGGTTCCTCCGGATCCGTACGGGACTCGATCTCACTCGCCCAGACCTTCACATTCCTCCTGGAACGTCCGTCGCACAAGGCCTGGACGGCGATCCGTCCGGCTCCGGCGGACCGTATTTCCCCGGCGTTTCCCCCGTCTTGACGTTCCCCACCCGTTGGATGGACGCGTGACCGGGCTCCTCACCCGTCAGGCCGGACTCCCGGCTCCGTCACCGGACTCTAGGCTCCGTCACATGAGCGAGAAGCTGATGGCCCGCTGGCGATCCCTCGCCGGCGCGGGGGCCGACCCCCTCGGCCGCGAACTGATCACCCGGTACGACGAGCCGCACCGCAGATATCACACGACCGCCCATCTGGAGGCGGTGCTCACCCATGTCGACGCCCTCGCCGACCACGCGAGGCGCCCGGACCTGGTACGGATGGCTGCCTGGTTCCACGACGCCGTCTACGACCCGCGGCGTGCGGACAACGAGGAGCGGAGCGCGAGGCTGGCCGAGCGCGCGCTGCCGGAGCTGGGGGTGCCCGCGGAGGATGTGGCGACGGTCGCCCGGCTGGTCAGGATGACCGTCACGCACGCACCCGCGTCCGGCGACGCGGACGGGGCCGTGCTGTCCGACGCGGACCTGGCGATCCTGGGCTCCTCCCCCGACGTCTACGCCGCCTACGCGGCGGCCGTGCGCGAGGAGTACGACTTCGTCCCCGACGACGTGTTCAGGGCGGGAAGGGCCACGGTGCTGCGCTCGCTGCTCGATCTTCCTGTGATCTTCCACATCGCCGATCTGGAGGGGGCGGCGAGGGCGAACATCGCGGCGGAGCTTGATCGACTGTGAGCGGCCGGCCACCACAATCCAACAACCTCCCCCACCTGCTCGTGGTATTTTGGTGGAATCTGATGGATTAAGGGGAGTGAGGCGATGCTCGCCCAGCAGCGACAGCAGGCGATCCTGGAAAGGGTGCGCGGCAGCGGCGGGGTCAGGGTCGCCGATCTCGTCCGGGAGCTCGGCGTGTCCGACATGACGATCCGGCGCGACCTTGAGGTGCTCTCCGAACGCGGTCTGGTGGAGAAGGTCCACGGTGGCGCCACCGCCACCGGGCCCGGCTCGACCGAAGAGCCGGGTTTCGCCGCCAAGTCGGTGCGCCAGCAGGCGGAGAAGGAGACGATCGCCCGGCACGCCGCCCGGCTCGTCCGGCCGGCCACCGCCGTCGCGCTCTCCGCGGGCACCACGACCTGGACGCTCGCCCACCAGCTCGTCGACGTGCCCGAGCTGACCGTGATCACCAACTCGATCCGGGTCGCCGACGTCTTCCACCGCTCCCCCAGGGCCGACCACACGGTCGTGCTGACCGGCGGGGTCCGCACCCCCTCCGACGCGCTGGTCGGTCCGGTCGCGGTCTCGGCGATCCGCGGCCTGCACGTCGACACCCTCTTCCTCGGCGTGCACGGTATGAGCACCCGCGCCGGGTTCACCACCCCCAACCTGCTCGAAGCCGAGACCAACCGCGAACTGGTCGCCTCCGCGCACCGCCTGGTGGTGCTCGCCGACCACACCAAGTGGGGCACGGTCGGCATCAGCACGATCGCCGAGCTGGCCGAGGCCCACATCGTGGTCACCGACTCCGGCATGACCGAGAAGGCCCGCGAGGAGCTCGCCGCCTCGGTGGGCGAGATGATCATCACCGAACCCCAGCGCGAGAGCGAGATCGCCGGCCGATGAAGCGTACGATCACCCACCTGGCCGACGGCCGGGAGCTTTTCTACTTCGACCGGCGCGACGACGCCGACCGCACGGCACCCGACCGACGCGACCTGCCGCCCCGTCCCGCCGCCTCCGAGCTGCGCTACGACCCGCTCACCGAGGAGTGGATCGCGGTGGCCGGGCACCGCCAGGGCCGCACCTTCCTGCCCCCCGCCAACGAGTGCCCGCTCTGTCCCTCGACTCCGGGCAATCTCACCGAGGTCCCCTCCTCCGACTACGAGGTGGTGGTCTTCGAGAACCGGTTCCCCTCGTTCTCCGCCCAGCCGGGCGACCACCGGCCGATCGGAGGGTTGAGCGAGGTCCGTCCGGGGGTCGGCAGGTGCGAGGTGGTCTGCTTCACCTCCGAGCACGACTCCGCGTTCTCGCGGCTCTCCCCCGAGCAGGTCGAACTGGTCATGGAGGCCTGGGTCGACCGTACGGCGGAGCTGTCGGCGACGCCCGGCGTGGAGCAGGTCTTCTGCTTCGAGAACCGGGGGGCGGAGATCGGCATCACCCTGGCCCACCCGCACGGCCAGATCTACGCGTACCCCTACGTGACCCCGCGCACCAGGCTCACCCTCGGGGCGGCCGAGCGCCACAGGGAGCGGACGGGCGGCAACCTGTTCGCCGACGTCCTGGCCGCGGAGCGTGCGGCCGAGATCCGGGTGGTGGGCTCGAACGAGCACTGGACGGCCTTCGTCCCCGCCGCGGCGCGCTGGCCCGTGGAGGTCCACCTCTACCCGCACCGCAGGGTCCCCGACCTGGTCGCGCTGGACGCCGGGGAACGCGCGGCGTTCGGCCCCCTCTACACCGACGTGCTCCGCCGCCTCGACGGGATCTTCGGCGTGCCCATGCCGTACGTCGCGGCCTGGCACCAGGCACCGGTCTCCACCGGCCGCGATCTGTCGTACGCGCACATGGAGCTGTTCAGCATCCGCCGCGCGCCGGACAAGCTGAAATACCTCGCCGGGTCGGAGTCGGCGATGGGCGCCTTCGTGAACGACGTGTCGCCCGAGGCGACAGCACAACTGCTGCGCTCTGTTGTCACGAACTGATTACCGCTTGGTCTCGTCTTGAGGTCGCATGACCTGCTGTTTACCACTACTATCCTTCCCACATCGGCTGTAAACGCTGATTTGCCTAATCCCGGGCACCTTGCCCGGGAGCCGGGGAACCACCGCACCTGGGGTGAAACCACTTCGGTGGAAGGGCTTCCTCCAGCCCGAACCCGTCAGCTAACCCGGTAGGCGTAAGGAGAGGAGAGTGCGTGGCGGCCCCGTCCCCCACGTTCCGTCGGCGTGCGTCTCTGGCCCTCTGCCTGAGCTCGATCGTCGTGTTCACCATCGGCGCCCCCACCGCCGGAAGCGCGGACCCCAAGCCCACCGAGGCCAAGCTCCGCGCCGAGCTGGCCAAGCTCGGCAAGCAGGTCGACAAGCTGATCGAGACCTACGCGGCCACCCGCGAGTCGCTCAAGATGGCGCAGAAGGCCGAGATCGTCGCCAAGCAGAACCTGGAAAAGGCCGAGAAGACCTACGTCGAGGCCAAGCGGGAGGTCGACTCCATCGTCCAGTTGCGCTACCAGAGCAGCGGCGGAGGGCTGCCCGCGCTGATGTTCTCCGGCGACATGGGCGCCGCCGCGGTGATGGAGCAGCTCACCGCCCAGCAGGCCGCCCACCTGGAGGGCTTCGTCAACAGCATCGAACGCAGGAAGCGGGCGGCCGAGACGGCCGCCACGCTCACCGACGAGATCGGCGACGAGGCCAAGGAGGTGCAGGCGCAGCGCGAGAAGGCCGAGAAGCTGATCCGCGACATGAAGAACAAGCTCGACCGGCTCGCCCCCACCGGTTCCGGCCGTCGCGCCGACGGCAGCTGGGCGCCGCAGCTGCCCACCGGCGCCGACAACATCACCGACCGCACCCGGATCATGCGCGACGCCGTCATGAGGCGCTTCAACCTGCCGTACTCGGTCGGCTGCTACCGGGCCGTCAACGACGGCGGCGAGCATCCTCTGGGCCGTGCCTGCGACTTCATGATGAGCGCCGGTGGCGCGATGCCCACGGCCGCCAACCTCGCGCTCGGCGACGAGATCGCCGCCTGGGCCATCAAGAACAAGGCCAAACTCGGCGTGAAGTACGTGATCTGGCGCCAGCGCATCAACCACGGCTCCGGCTGGAGGTTCATGTCGAACCGAGGCGGCATCACGGCCAACCACTTCGACCATCCGCACATCTCGATGTACTGATCTCCGGGAGCGGCGCCCGGTCGCGTGAGCGGCGGCTCACCCCTGGGCGCCCCCGTGGGCGAAGGTGGGCGCCGCGCCCGTGGACGCGGGCCGGGCGGCGCCCCCGCCCGCCTGGAGGGGGGCGAGGTCGACGAATATGCGGTAGTCGGAGATCAGGCCGTCGTCGCGGGTGCGCCAGATCGATACGGCCACGACGCCGACGTCCGTGCCGTCGAGCCGCCGGTAGGTCACCTCGGTCTCGGCGATGATGTCGGCGTCCACCTGCCAGTTCCGCACGATCCTGTGCCGCAGGCCGCCGATGGTGGAGAAGAAGTCCCGCAACCCGGCGGCGATGGCCTCGCGTCCCGCCATCGGCTCGGCGTTGCCGAACACCAACGTGGCGTCCTCGGCCAGCAACCGCACGAACTCGTCGGGGTCGAACGAGTCGACCGTCCGGAAAACGCGTCGCACCGCGTCGTCGCTCATGCCGATCCTTCCTCACACCGTCGGGATCACTGGTGGGGACGATACGGGGCGAGGGACGAGGCACAACTATCGCCGGGGTAGGTGTCCCGTCGCCCGAAGGCACACCGAAGGTCTGCGGAACCGGGGTGCGACGGCCAGGTCTGCGCACCGCGCCGGATCGCGGCGCGTCCAGCCCTCCGCACCCCTCGTCAACGGCACCGGCCCCTGGTTCACCGATGCGCGGCCTTCAGGCCGACCTCTCCCAGACATTCCAGTACGGCGTCGACGGACATCAGGAACGGGTCGGACTGCAGAATTCGCGTGTGCATCGTGCTCATTTCCTGACCCGGCAGGATTCCCAGCTCCCGGTCGAGCAGCACGATGGTCTCCTGAAACACCTCCAGCGCCTCCCCTTGGCGACCGGTCCGGTAGAGGGCGAGCATCAGCAGGGTGCGGAACCGTTCGTGGAACGGGAAACGCATGATCAGGCCGCGCAGCTCGGGTATGGTCTCGAAGTGGTTCCCGAGGCCGATGTCCGCGCCGATGCGCAGCTCCAGCAGTGAGGTTCGCAGTTCCTCCAGCCGGCTGACCTCGTGGTCCGCGACGGCGCTCTCCGCCAGGTCCGCGTACGGCCTGCCGCGCCACATGTCGAGCGCCTCCGCCGAACAGCGCGCCAGATCCTTTATGTCGGAGGAGAGCATGGCGTTCAGCGCCTGTTTGGCGAGCGCCTCGAACCTGTGGACATCGAGTTCGTCGGGATGCGTGACCAGCGCGTAGCCCTCACCCCGCTGCTGGATCCGGTCGTGGCCGAGAACATGCCGGAGGCGGAACACGTAGACCTGCATCGCCTTCCGCGGATTCTTGGGCTGTTCGGTCCACAAAATATCCGACAAGATCCCGACGGGCACCGACTGCCCCGCTCTGCTGAGCAGTATGCTCAACAACTTTCGCGGTTTCTGGGCCGGCATCGGCACTTCGACGCCGTTCACGGTAACCGCCAGATCCCCGAGAACGTGGAACTGTACCTCGCCCTCCGGGAGGGTGTTAGGCGACATGTGTTTTCCTTCGCGGGTGGGAAAGGGACGTCGGCCTCTTCATGGGAATGTCGTCTTCTCCGCCGTGCATGCCGTCACGGAACGACGGTCGCGCACGGATCGGGAACGTGAGGTGCCGGTCGATGACAGGCGCGTACGACGTCTCGACGAAGCGCTACCTCGATCAGGGCGGAACTGTGCCGCCGCGCTCGGAACGGGTGGCCGGTGGCTCGGCCGGAAACGTGAATCGCGGATCTCACCGGTCTCGCACCCGATGGGAAGGCCCGGAAAGGGGACCAGAAAGAGGTCGTGAACCGCCTTCGCCCCATGGGCGACGGGACGGGACCCGCTGCGAGCCCTCTGACAGCGCGTACGGTCCCGGGGAGACCATCGCGGGCGCGCTCCGGCGCGGCTCAGGTCACACCACTCCGGCGAGCGCGGCCGCTTCAGCCGAAGGCCGGATCCCGCCCTGTGCTCCCGGTCAAGGTCCGTACGAGCGGGATGTGACCGCCCTTCGCGCGGCGATCCTCCCGATTGATCGCGCGCGGCCGCCCTGTGGCGTGCCCTTCCTGGACGCGCGGCGACATGAACGTGAACCGCTCGCACCGGCGGCGCCCCAAGCCGACCATGTGCCTGTCCACGGTGATTTCAACGTGCCTGAGAACATGAAAACGCACAGCCATCCGGTAGCCCCCATACCTCTTGTCTGCTTCCGGCCATTATACGTAAATGCTGGACACAGTTGTGGCTTTTACCTCAAGCTGAAAAGTTGTCATAAGCGGATATATCTCGCATGAGTTACGGACATGACGTTATGTCTTCATAACGTCATGTCCGTAACCGGCGTTTCCGGCGGACACCGAGCTGCCCCGAGCTGCCCCGAGCTGCCTTCGAGCTGCCCCCGCGCCCCGGCTCGGCGAACCGCGGTGAGGTCACGAGGTGAGATCACGCGGACGCCCGCGGTTAGCCGTTCTCCGCGTCGGCCTTCATCCAGCTCGGCTTCACCGCCATCATTTTCGCGGTCTTGGCGGGATCCCGGTCGACGAGGTCCCCGAGCACCTCGTCCACCCGCTTCAGGACGGCGTCGTCGATCGTCCTGCCGGACGCCGAGGCGTTCTCGGTCACCTGTTCGGGCCTGGTGGCACCGGCGACCACCGAGGAGACCCCCGGCTGCCGAAGCACCCAGGCGATCGCGAGCTGGGCCGCCGAGAGGCCACACTCCCCCGCGAGCGGGAGCAGGGCCTGCACACGTTCGAGGAGCGTCGTGCCCAGAACCCTCCTGATGAAGGTGGGAGCCCGCCCGCCGGCCGTTCCCCGCGACCCGTCCGGCGGCTCCTGGCCCGGCCGGTACTTGCCGGTCAGCACCCCCTGCGCGAGCGGCTGGAAGGCCAGCTGGCCGATGCCCTCGCGCAGGCACAGCGGGACGATCTCCGGTTCGACGACCCGCCACAACATGTTGTACTGCGGCTGGTTGGAGACGATGCGGCTGCGCAGCCCGAGCTCGCCGGCGATGGCCAGCGCCGACGCGATCTGCGGGGCCGTCCACTCGGAGACGCCGAGGTAGAGGACCTTGCCCTGGCGTACCAGGTCGTCGAAGGCGATCAGCGTCTCCTCCAACGGGGTCGTCTCGTCGAAACGGTGTGCCTGGTACAGGTCGAGGTAGTCGGTACGCAGCCGGCGCAGGGACGCCTCGCAGGATTCCACGACGTGCTTGCGGCTCAGGCCACGATCGTTCGGTCCCTCGCCGGTGGGCAGGCAGACCTTCGAGGCGAGGACCAGCGACGATCGTCTCACCCCGTCGAGCGCGGCGCCCAGCACCTCCTCGGCCGCTCCCCGCGCGTAGACGTCGGCGGTGTCGAAGGTGGTGACGCCCGCGTCGAGTGCCGCCCGGATGCACGCGACCGCCTGGTCCCGATCCACCAGTTCGCCGTGGGTGAGCCAGTTTCCGAAGGTGACTTCACTGATCATCAGGCCGCTCTGCCCGAGGTGGCGATATTCCATTGGTCGTCAGGATGCGGCGCCCTCCTTCGAGGAGCCCGTCTTCCCGATCCTCCTTTCAGATGAAGGTCACGATACTGCTCCGCGCGCGGCACGGCGGATCGGTCGCGCGGGCGCCGATCCGCCGACGTGTCAGGACGCGCGACTCCGGTGTGCGTTCCCATCCCTGAACTCGCCCGCCTCGCCCGGACGCGCGTCGTCCCGAGGGATGGACGGGTCGCCTGGGCGACCTCCGGGAAAGACGGTGGCGAGAGGGTGAAAGGCCCTCCTGTAGTAGATCAGCGGAGCACCGTCACGCACGCTGTACGCCTGTACCGCGCCGATGACGACCTCGTGGTCACCCGCGGTGAGCACACTGTGCACGGTGCACTCCAGTGAGAAGAGCGCGTCGGGGACGACCGGCGGGCCGTCCGGGGTGAGTGCTCCCCACCCACCCTTGACCTTGTCCAGGGCCGTCGTCGCGAACAGGCGCGCCACGTCGTCGTGGTGCTGGCGGAGCATGCTCACCGCGAAGCGTCCCGACTCCCGTATGGCGGGCAGCGTGCGTGCGGACCGCGCCAGGCAGACCAGGACGAGCGGAGGTTCGGCGGAGACGGAGCAGAAGGCGCTCACGGTCAGACCGTGCGAGCCTTCCCGCTCCCCCCGGGCCGTGACGACCGTGACGCCGCTGGGAAACCGGGCGAGTGCGGCCCGGAAGCCGTCCACGCTGATCATCGTCGGGACGTCATGCCGTGAACGGACGCAGCACCAGTTCGACCGTGCGGTCCTGGAGGGTGAACGTCGCCTTCTGCCCGGGTACCGCGTCGTCGAGCCAACGGTGGAAGTCCTCCATCTCCTTGAGCGTGACGCCGTCGATGGCGTGGATCTCGTCGCCGGGCTGGATCCCGACGAACTCGGCGGCGGAGTTGATCGCCACGTCCTGCACGACCATCCCGGTCTCCGGGGTGACCCCCAGCGGGATGATGCCCGTCTTGGGCGGCGTCAGCGTCTTGTGGAACTGGAACGGGCGGTGCTCCAGGTAGGCCGCGAGCCGCTCCAGGTAGTGCCACCAGTGGTGGTCGTAGGCGTCGAACTCCACCCGGGAGCGGACCGAGTCACTGAAACCCGAGTGGCGTACCTTCACCTCGGTGCTGTCCTCGTCGACCTGGACGAACTCCACCTCCACGGAGGTCGGCTCGTCGTTCCCCGGCACGTCCCAGTCGTAGGAGCACGAGAAACCGGGGTCGACCTCGCGCAGCGTCGCCGTGAAGACGAGGTCGACCCTCCCTCCCCGGTTGAAGTGCCAGCGAAGCGGATCACCCGTCTCGACCGGGACGCTCGCGTCGTGCAGGTTCAGCCAGGCGCGGACCTCCTTGGGGTCGGTCCAGGCCTGCCAGACGCGCTCCCGGCTCACCTTGATCTCGCGTGCCGTCGATGTTTCGAGTGCCATGCCACCGTTCTCCATTCTTGGGATTCGCGCCGACGAGGGCACGGGCTCAGCCGTACACCGGTCGATCGCCTACTTGGCCCCCGCCTCGTGCAGGGCCCTCTCGACTGCGGCGTTGGAAAGCGTCAACAGTCCGATGAGCGACACGGCCGCCCCGAACAGGCCACCCACCCGGTAAACGGTCTCCAGGTCGGCGTGGGTCGCGATCTGACCGGCCAGGAATATGCCGACCGGCATCAGCCCGAAGGCCACGAGCCTGTTCACGCTGCTCACCCGTCCGGTCAGCTCCTTGGGGACGATCGCCTGCCGGATCGAAACGGTCGTGACGTTCCAGGTCATCGCGGTGTAGCCGGTGACGGCGAGGCCGAGGGCGACGAAGGCGACCTCACCGGTGAACCCCAGGATCGTGAAGCCCAGCGCGCCCAGCATCGCCCCGCCGAGCGCGGACCTCGCCGGTCCCAGCCGGCGGGTGAACATCCGGCACGTGAAACCCGCCGTCACGCTGCCGACCGCGACCGAGGCGAGCAGCAGACCGTACGCCACGTCGCTGATCAGCATGACCTGGCGGGCGTACAGCACCAGCATCGCCAACTGGCCGACCGTGCACATGTTGGTGAGACCCGCGACCAGGGTGAACACCCGGAGCACGCGATGGCGGGCCAGCCAGCGCACCCCCTCGCCGATCTCCTCGCGCATCGCGCGCCGGGGTTTCGCGCCGGACGTCGTCGCCGCCCGGACACCGTCGGTGCGGAAATCGCCGCGCATGAGGAACGAGAAGAGGGAGCTCAGGGCGAAGCTGACGGCGTCCACGCCCACAGGTACGGCCCGGCCCACGGTGTAGAGCACACCGCCGAGCGCCGGTCCCAGGAACTTCAGCGCGACCGTGTTCGCGGTCATCAGCCTGCTGTTGGCCCGCTCAAGCGCCTCCCGGTCCTGCGAGACGGCCATCGGCAGGATCGCCGAGCGCGAGCTGTCGTAGACGGTCTCGATCGACGTGATGCTGAAGGCGATCACCATGAGGAGCGGGATCGAGGCCCAGCCGCCGAGCACCGCGACGAACAGGACGATGAGGATCGCGCACCGGACGGCGTCCGACACCCACATCGCCCGGCGCCGGTCCCAGCGGTCGGCGAGCGCGCCTCCCATCAGGGCGAGCAGCAGCCAGGGAAGCTTGTCCGCCATCCCGACGAGGGAGAGCGTCGCCGGATCGCTGGTGAGGTCGGCGGCCAGCAGCGGCAGCGCGGTGACGGTCAGGCCGTTTCCCACGCTCGAGACCGACCAGCCTCCCCAGAGCAGCCAGAAGTTGCGGCCGAGGCCGCTGGAGATCTTCGAGTCCAGGCGCCGCCCTCCGTGCCCGCCCGGTGGCGCGCCGGAGACCTTCGGTTCCGCCGTGGTCCGCAGGTCTCCGGCGCCCGGGACCTCCCTCGTCGTCATGCGCTCACGCCCTCCGGGACGGAGTCCTCGGGGAGCAGCGCGGCGGGGTCGAGTTCGAAGAGCAGGCGAGTGGTGCGCGCGACTCCGTCCGCGTCTCCCAGCCGCCGCCGGCAGAGCACCGCCTTGTAGGCCGCGCCGGCTCCTCGAAGACCACCCGCCTGGGCACCGAGCTCGAACTCCACGGCCGCCCGCTTGAGGTCGCCTTCGCGCTGGAACCAGGCGCCGGCGAAGTAGCGTGCGGAGGGCTCGTTGCCGTCCAGCCGCAACAGCTGCTCGGCCGCCCGTTCCACGTGTTCCGCGGGGTGGAGCATGGTGCCCGCCTTCACGGTCACGTCCAGGAGCAGCCTGGTGTTCTCCCGGGCGCTGTGCCACTGCTGCGAGTCGGCGGCGAGGCTCTCGGCCTCGGCACCCGCCTCGTACGCCGCGTCCATCGCCTCCCGCGCCCCGTACTCGTCCTTCTCCGTGATCCGGTGAAAGGCCGCGGCCCGCCAGAACCTGCTCACCGTGAGCGCGCGCGACCAGGGCTCGACCTCGTTCAGGGTGGGCAACAGCTCCTGGCCGTACGCCATCCAGTAGTCGCTCCCGCGCTCGCCTCCCCTGTCCCGCAACAGGATCGAGATCAGCTGGGTGCACGAGAGCACGCGCGGTACCGGCAGTTCTCCCTCTGTGGCGAGCCTGGCGAAGGCGTCCGTCACCGCGGAGTCGCGCAGATGCTGGCGCAGCGCCCGCGCGGTCTCGTAGGCGAGGTGGTCGCCCGCGGGGTGGGTGCCCTCGGCGCCGTCGGCGGTCAGCTCCGCCGCGAGCCGGTAGAACCCGAGCTGCGTGAGGATCCTGACGAGCACCGCGCGCCGTGGTACGGACTGATGCGGCCACTCGGCGATCTGGCGGCTGAGGAACAGCCACGGTTCCAGGCCGGTGTTCGCCGCCACGTCCGCCGGCGAGTCCCCCAGGAACACGTCCTGCCTCGCCTGCCTCGCCAGCCAGGACCGCGAGTCTCCCTGCAGGATGAGGGAGCAGTGCGGAAGCAGTTCGTCCTGGTTCTCGTCGCGCAGCAGGGCGAGCAACAGGGGGGTGCTCTCGGCGCAGAGCGGCCCGTCCACCGTGGAGGTCAGCGTGAACCAGGCGCTCCAGTTGCGCCGCAGTCCGACGGTGTCCAACTCGACCACGGGCGGGAACTCCAGATCCCCCCACGCGACGTCGTCCGCGCGCGTATACGTGTGCAAGCCCGCCAATGCCCCACTCTTTTCCGGATCAGCCGATCACATGGTCAAGTATGGTTAAAAGGCGGGAGAAGACTTATGAAATCCTCTCCCGCCAGATATCGGCGTTCAATTCACCGAATTAGTAGACCTCGCTGGGCGCGTACACCTCGCTCGGCGCGTAGACCTCGCTGGGGGCGTACACCTCGCTCGGGGCGTAGACCTCACTCCGCATCTGAAACACCTCCTTTCGGGGTTGTTCCTTGCTGGCGGAGTCAGCTTTTCCGAGTGCAGTTTCACGATGGTTTCGCGCCGGTTTCACGGCACCCTTGACAGTTCTTGAATATGGTTGTCCTGCCTGGTGGCCGGGGTTCGAATCTTTTCCCGTGACCCGTCGGCCCCGGTGGTTCGACCCGGTGCCGGGGGTCGTTCGGACCGGGAGGGCCCGAGGTGCCGGACATGAGTCCGCCCCCGGCCCGAACGGCCGGGGGCGGACTGTGCGGCGGCGTTCTCAAAGCGTCTTCGGCCGGTCCGTGTCCCGCCCGGGAGATGCCGGAGACGCCGGAGACGCCGGAGACGCCGGAGACACAGGGCGCTCGGAGGACTTCGAGCGCTCGGGAGCCTCGGGACGGCGGACGTGGACGGGAGTGCCGATCGGGGTCATGTCGTAGAGCGCCTTGGCGTTGTGCAGCGGCACCCGGATGCATCCGTGGGACGCGGGGTGCCGCGGGACCCGCTCCGAGCCGTGGAAGCCGATGCCCTGGTTGAAATAGATGGTGTAGAACTGGTCGCCCAGCGGCCCGCTCGTCCATCCGGGCGTCCGGTACCAGGCGCGGAAGTCACCGGTGGGCGTGACCGCGACCCCGCAGTGGCCCTTCTTGCAGTAGTGTTCGCCGTTTCCGGTTGAGATGTGGGAGACCAGCGCGGGCCTGCCGTCCTTCCACGCGGTGAGCAACTGGCGGCGCAGGTCGATCTCCACCCTCGTGGGCTCCCCGTACGGCACCAGCGGCTTGAGGCGCGCCGGGCGGGAGAGCGCTCGCCAGGTCCGCGGGTCGATCTGGTCGGTGGCAGGCAGTCCGTTCGCCTTCTGGAAGGCCCACACGGCCGCGCGCAGCGCGGGACGGTACTCGTCGCCGACGTCTCCCGGCCCGAACCCCAGCCGGTCGAGGCGCCGGTGGATCTGCTGGACCTGGGCTCCCCTGTCGCCGACGCGAAGGAGGGGGAACCGGGCCGGCGGGGTGTGCTCGGAACGAGGCGTGGGCGAAGGGCTTTCATGGGGAACGGGCGGTCCTGAATGCCGCGACGACATGACACCGGTGTTCACGACACCGAATGGCAGGCACGCGGTGAGCACGAGGGCCGAGTTCGCGGCCAGGAAGCACTTGACGGTTCTCCGCATTTTTGACGCCTATCCGCTCTCTGGCGAGGTCCACTAGAAGGAATACGAGTACTTGCGGTCCTCTATCGCCGCGCGCACCAGACCGACGGCCTCCTGGGCGCAGCCCCAGGAAAAACTGAATCCGGCCCCGCCGTGCGCGAAGTTGTAGACGACCTTTTCCTCGTCGTCCCACTCAAGGCAGACGTTCTCGGCCCGGAACGGCCGCAGTCCCGCCCGTACCGGCTCGTCGGGATCCAGCCTGGCGTGTCGCAGCGCGGGCATGAAGGCGAGGCATCGCTCGTACATCTCCCGTACCGGAGCGTGGTTCTCCAGATTGATTCCGGTGTCCCACTCGTCCTTTTCCGCCAGCCCGCCGAGAACGAGGAGTCTCGGATTGCGCGGCACGATGAAGACGATGTCCTGCTCGTCCTTGTTCTCCTCGTCGTGGGAGACGCAGTGGGCCTCGCGGATCCGGCGTCCGCGAAGCCCGTCGTTGCGTACCCGCACCAGCGCGCCGCGCAGCGGATACATGCCGATGCCGCGGAGTGCGGCGGTGCCCAGGCCTGCGCAGCAGACGATCACCTCGGCGTCGAAGCGGTCGAGGAGTTCCTCCCTCCGCTCGGCCAGCAGGCCCTCGACCCGGTACCGTTCGACCCGCACACCGTGGATCTTGACCTGCCGCATCAGCCACGCCATGTACTGATCGGTGTCGATCATGGGCGCCAGGTGCGAGTACGCGTCGACCACGCCGTAGTCGGGGCTGACGCCGTTGCGTTCGGCGAGGGTCCGGTCGCGGACGAAGCCGCGCACCTTCCCCGCGAGTTCCCGCATCTTGTGGAGGTCGTGCGGGTTCTCCTCGACGGGGTGCTTGAAATAGAAGTTGGACCTTCGCATCGCCACCCCGGGAACCTTCGCCCTGGCCAGCCTCTCGAACATCTCGTACGAGGTGACGCACCAGTCCTTGGAGCGGGCGAGCGAGATCTGGTCGTGGTGGTAGCCGCACACCGCGGGTGGCCACTCCCACAGCGCGCCCGCGACGACCGAGACGATGTCGGGGGCGAATCGCTCCGCGACGACGGTGACGCGGAACCCTTCCCTGGCCAGGCACAGCGCGCTGGTCAACCCGCTTACCCCGGCCCCGACGACAAGTATTCTCTCTGAATTCGCGCGCACCTGGGAACGCCTTCTTTCCTGATCCATCCAGCTCGATCACTTTTCGGCGCGACCGACGTGGGGGGCCGTCACGACGAACGCCGAAACCCCTCCACAGTAATTCGAGCACCGGCGAATCCCCGAATGGCGGCGAACCCGGCATCGGAGAACACCGGTCTCGGGCGATGGGAAAGCATGACCGCTTGAAGAAAGAATCTGGATCGAGCGGCGAAAAGCCACACTCGGCCCGAATGATCCGATGACAAACCTTTGGCCGCGTGCCGGATTTTCATCACCGATCCACCGGTCGACCCGGGCGAATATTGACACTTCTTGATCCGGTCCCGGCTGTCGCGAAGGGTCGATCGAAGCGATCGCAGGGCGAATTGCCGACTTTACTCGTGGACTCGCCTATATGCCCTCGGTGGGATTGTTAAGGGGCAGGTAGCGGGCCAAGTCTCACTTGTTGGAGAACATGATGACTAAACACATATACCGAGAGGCGCGCCCCCCGTCCGCTCACCTCCGACGCCGCCCGGCGGGAGCCTACGCGACCAGGAGGCCGCACAGGCCCCGCGAAGACACCGGACCCGAGAGGGTGCGGTTCAGCCCGGGGCGGAGGTCTCCGCGAGGGTCTCGGCGATCAGCCGGTCGAGGTTGGCCAGGTTCGCCGGACGGGCCACGGCGGCCTCGGCGAAACGGCCGAGCAGCCGGGCGAACGCCTCGCGGTCCGGCTCGTCCCAGTCGGCCATCAGGCCGTCCAGGTAGGTGCGCCGGTGACGGACCACCACCTCCAGCACGCGGCGGCCCCGCTCGCTCAGCACGAGCCTGGCCCGCCTGGCGTCCACGGCCGACTCCTCACGCTCCACGAACCCCGCGCCGACCGCGTCGTTGACCAACCTGCTGGCGGTCGACGGATCGACGCCCAGTTGCTCGGCGACGGCGCCCACGGTCACCTCGGGCACGTCCAGGCTCAGCTTGTGCACGGCGTGCACGACCATCACGTTCGACATGTGCACCGGCCGCTGCGGCTCCCCGGCGTTGCGCGGCCGCAACGGCCGCGACCAGATTCGACGCAGCCGGAACAGGGCCACGTCGATCACCGCTCCAGGCGTCCCCTCGTTCACGGCGCCACCCTAGCCGCTGCGGACGGATGTGCCGCGTGTTCCGGCCCTGCGGCGACGGCGCGCACGACGCCGCCTCGGGCCGGGACCGGGAAGATCGGCGCGCACGGGACGCCTGGGCGGGAGACGCTCAGCCGGACAGGCGGACCGGATTGACCAGGTCGGCGTACATCAGCAGGCCCGCCATGATGATCATCAGGAAGGCGATCGCGTAGGTGAGGGGAAGCGCCTTGGCGATGTCGACGTGGCCGGGCGCGGGGCGGCGCGTCACACGGGCGAAACCGCGCTTGAGCCCCTCCCACAGGCCGCCCGCGATGTGGCCGCCGTCCAGGGGAAGCAGCGGGATCAGGTTGAACAGGCCGATCGCCAGATTGAAGCCCGCCAGCAGGTTGATGAAGACGACGACCTTGTTCTCCAGCGGGATCGCGGCCGCGGCGATCTCACCGCCGATACGGCTCACGCCGATGACACCGATCGGGCCGTTCTTGTCGCGTTCGTCGCCGGAGAAGGCGGCGTGCCAGACGCCGACCATCTTCTCGGGGAACCTGAGCAGCGCGGCGGCGGTGGCCGAGGTGAGGTCCCCCATGTGCTCGGCGACGGCGCCGAAGCTCTGCTGCTCGATGACGATCTTCGGGCTCACCCCGAGATAGCCGACACCCTTTTCGATCTTGCCGGGCTCGTCCAGCGACTCACGGTCCTGCGCGATGAGGCCGGCGGTCACGGTCAGCTCCTGACCGGCCCGCCTGATACCGATCTCGACCGGACCCGCGCCGTGGTCGCGGATGGCCCGCGTCGCGACGTCCCAGCTCGTGGCGGGCATACCCGCCACGGACACGATGACGTCCCCCGGCCGCAACCCCGCCACGCTGGCCGGGCTGGGCATGTCGGCCGCGGTGCACTCGGGGTTCTTGGCGTAGTCGGCGGCGGTCTTCACGCACTGCGGGATCGAGGCGATCTCGGTCTTCTGCGTGGGAATGCCGAACCCCATGAGCACGACGCCGAACAGGATGAACGCCAGCACGAAGTTCATCGCCGGGCCGCCGGACATGATGATGACCTTCTGCCACCAGGGCTTGCGGTAGAACACCCGGTCCTCGTCGCCCGGTCGTACGTCCTCGAGGGCGACGTCGCGGGCGTTCTCGATCAGGCCCTGCCAGGGACCCGTGGAGACCGAGCGCACCTTGCCGGGGGCGTCGTTGGGCCGGGGCGGCAGCATGCCGATCATGCGGATGTATCCGCCGAGCGGGAGCCATTTGATGCCGTACTCGGTCTCGCCCTTGTGACGTGACCACATGGTCGGACCGAACCCGACCATGTACTGGGTGACCCTGACACCGAACAGTTTGGCCGGCACCAGGTGACCGATTTCGTGCAGCCCGATGGACACCATCAGCCCCACGAGAAAGACAATGACCCCGACCACGGAGAGCCAGCTCACAGGTTCGTACTCCCATCGCGGTTTCACCGACAATGCCCCATAAGAGGTTAGCCCAAGTATCCGTCCCCCACGCCGACGCGGAGCGCGGCGTCACCGGCTGTTCCTGGCCGGTCCGGGCCATTGCCCATCCTTCGCCGATCGGACACACTCCGTTGACATTCAGCGATCGCACGAACACTCTTTGATGAGGGTGAGGGCGGGAGAGAGGGGCGTTTTGATCGGGATCCTGGTGGCCGAGCATCTTCCCCTGGTCCGGCGCGGACTGGTGGCGACGCTGGAGAACGAGAACGACATGAAAGTGGTGGCCGACGTCTCCACCGGGGAGGACGTGCTTCCCGCCGTCCTGCGGCACACCCCGGAGACTGCGGTCATCGATCTCGAACTGCCGGACGTCTGCGGTTTCACCGTCGCGCTCCGGCTGCACGAGAGGGCTCCCGGCTGCCGGGTCCTCCTGTTGTCGCGCACTCCCCGTCCGGTCCAGGTCCGCCGGGCCTTCGCCGTCCACGCGCTCGGGTTCATGAGCCTGGAGGTCGGCCCCGAGCAGCTGGCCGACGGCGTCCGCCAGGTCGCGGCCGGCCGCCGCGCGGTCGACTCCGAGCTCGCGGTGGCCGCCCTCAGATCGGCGGAGAACCCCCTGACCCGCCGGGAGCTCGACGTGCTCAGGCTGGTCGCGCAGGGGGCCAGGTCCGGCGAGATCGCCGACCAGCTGTTCCTCTCCGTGGGAACGGTCCGCAACCACCTGTCGCGGATCATGTGCAAGACACAGGCGCGCAACCGCCTCGACGCCGTACGCATCGCCGGCGACTCGGGGTGGCTCTGACCTTCCCCCGACGGCCTTCCCCCGGCGACGCCGGATTCAGGGGCGCCAGATGAGGATGAGGGCGCAGTCGTCGTTGTGGCCCGACGACATGGAGGCGACCAGGTTGCGGGCACCGTCGCGGAACCCCGAGGGCATCAGGCGCTCGGCCTCTCCGAGCAGGCGGTCGAGACCGGCGTCGATGTCGCGCCCCGGCTGCTCGATCAGGCCGTCGGTGTAGAGCATGAGCGCGTCGCCCTTGCGCAGCATCCCCCGGTCGACCTCGCAGTGCAGGTCGGGCACGACACCGAGGACGACCCCCTTTGCCGTGGAGACCCGCCACGTCCCGGTCCCCGACTCGAACTTGACCACCGGAGGATGGCCGGCCGAGGTGATGACGTACTCGCCCGTCACGAGGTTGAGCCGGAGGTGGACCGCGGTGACGAAGCCCTCGGCCTCGCGCTGGCGGTGCAGATAGGTGTTGCAGGCGGGCAGGAAGTCGGTGGCCGAGCCGAGCAGCCCGCCGAAGGTGCCCGACAGCAGCAGTGCCCGGGTGCCCGCGTCGACGCCCTTGCCCGACACGTCGACCAGGGCGAGATCCATCATGTCGCCCTCGCGCATGGAGACCAGGAAGTCGCCTCCGAAGGAGGAGCCTCCGGCCTGCTTGAGAACGACCTTGGAACCCCACTCCTTGGGCAGCGGGGGCAGGTCGCTCTGGCTCTTGAGACGGTCGCGCAACTCCAGCAGCATCGCGTCGCCGCGCAGGCCCTGCACACCGAGCTTGCCGCGGGTGCGGGCCATCAGCGCGGCCAGCACCGCGGTGAAGCCGAAGGTGACCAGCAGGCCGGGGCCGATGTGTCCCACTCCCCGCACCACGGCCACGTAGATCAGGGAGACCGCGACCGCGCACAGCAGCTTGACGAGACTGTTCAGCCGGAGCTGGAGCCCCGCCACGAGGGTGATCGGGATCATCAACGCCGGCGAGAACCACTCCATGGAGACCCTGGCGGCCAGCCCGCCGATCAGCAGGGTGAGCAGAATCAGGGTGATGAGCAGGTTCCGGTCACGTGCCAGAGGGCCGCGCCGCAGGAATCGCACGATGGGGACGAGAAGCGGGATGCGGACCAGGAACGCGCGGAGCGCCGGAGGGAGCAGCGGCACCGGACGGGAACTCATGATGCGCTCGACTGTATCGGGCTATCCCCCCTTTGGGCAGCCCACTTGACCAACGCCTTGATCATTAAGCAGGGATATTAGATGGCCAGACCCGTTTGTCCCCTACTACCGTTTGACAGATGACTCTCAGCATGCGCCCGATCAGCAAAGCCGAATGGTCCTCCTGGAACACCCTGGACGAGGAGGCGTTCGGCATCGCCGTCCCCGAACACCGGCAGGAGCTCTTCAGGCGCATCGCCGAGTTCGACCGCTCGCTCGGCGTGTTCGACGGCGACCTGCTCGTGGGCACCGCCGCGGCGCTCAGCTTCAGCATGAACGTGCCCGGCGGCCCGATCCCCGTCGGCGGCGTCACCGCGGTCGGCGTGCTGCCCTCGCACCGGCGCCGGGGCATCCTCTCCTCGCTGATGACCCGCCAGCTGTCGGATCTCCACGAGCGAGGTGAGGCCGTCGCCGCGCTCTACGCGGCCGAGGCCGCGATCTACGGTCGTTACGGCTACGGCAGGGCCGCCGACAACCTGCTCTTCCGTATCCCCACGGCGAAAGCGGCCTTCACCCGGAACGCCCCGGTCGATCCCACCCTGCGGTTGCGCATCGTCAAACCGGCGGACGCCAGGTCCGTCTTCGAGAAGATCTACGAGTCCGCGTTCGAGGAGCGCCCCGGGCTGTACGACCGCCCGGCCGCGCGTTGGGACGCGGTGCTGAGCGACCACGAGTCCGACCAGGGCGGCGCCGGTCCGCTGCGCGCCGTGGTCGCCGAGGACGACGGCGGCCCGCGCGGCTACGCGCTCTTCCGGATCAAGGCATCCTTCGACGACCACGACCTTCCCGCGGGCGAGTTGCGGCTCAAGGAGCTGTTCGGCCTCGATCCCGCCGCCTACGCGTTGCTCTGGCGCCACGTCCTGGACCGCGACCTGGTCTCCCACGTCTTCGCCCCGAGCCGGCCCGCGGACGACCCGCTGATCCACCTGCTCGCCGAGCCGCGCGCACTTCACGCGCTCTGGCTGGACGACCTGTGGATCCGCGTCGTGGACGTCGATCGTGCCCTTCCCGCCCGCCGATACAGCGCGCCGGTGGATGTGGTGATCGAGGTCGAGGACACGGTGTGCCCGTGGAACGCGCGCCGCTGGCGGCTCACGGCCGACACCTCCGGCGCCCGCTGCGCCCCCTCGGAGGACCCCGCCGACCTGACCCTGCCCGTCTCCGTACTGGGCGCCGCCTACCTGGGCGGGCGCCCGCTGGCGGCGCTGCTCGCGGCGGGCGTGGTGCGGGAGTCGCGTGCGGGTGCCCTGCGAGAGCTGTCCACCGCCATGTCGTGGGGCCCCGCTCCCTGGGCCGGCCTGGTCTTCTGACGGCTCTTCCGAGGACCCTTCCGGGGGCTCTTCTGAGGGTGGGCCCGAGCGGGTTATGGTGACCGGCATGGCACTGCAGAGCTTGCAGATCACCGCGATCACCGCGATGCGGGCGCGAGACGTCTCACGCCCGTCGCGCGAGCAGCAGGAGGCCGCGGATCGCCGCCCCCTGCGCGACGAGACGCCACCCCGCAAGGAGCCCGCGCGGAGCGGGCCGCGCCGGGAGGCGCCGCGCGGGGAGTCACCGCCCCGCGAGCGCCACCGGTGAGGACTACGGCAGCGGCGGGAGCTGGCCGATGGTCTCGTACGAGTCGAGCTGCGCGATCCTCCGGTTGTGCCGCTCGGCCCCTGAGTAGGCGGTGCCGAGGAAGGTCTCGACGAACCGGATCGCCTCCTCCGGCTCGTGCATCCGCGCGCCGACGCTGACGACGTTGGCGTTGTTGTGTTCGCGGGCGAGCCTCGCGGTCTCCTCGCTCCAGGCCAGGGCGGCCCGGACGCCGCGCACCTTGTTGGCCGCGATCTGCTCGCCGTTCCCCGAGCCACCGATGACGACACCCAGGCTGCCCGGGTCGCCCACGACGCCCTCGGCCGCGCGCAGCACGAACGGCGGGTAGTCGTCCTCCGCGTCGTAGACGAAGGGACCGCAGTCCTCGACCTCGTGGCCGTTCTCCTTCAGCCAGGAGACGACGTGGTTCTTGAGCTCATAGCCGGCATGGTCGGCACCGATGTAGACGCGCACCCGCACAGTTTCGCAGGTGTGCGCGGGCGACTCCACCCGGCCCCCGACTAGAGTAATGGCCGCAGCACTTCCCCGCCCCTTACAAGAGAGAGTTCCCACATGCGTGACATCCGAGTGGTCGGTGACCCTGTCCTGCGCACACCCGCCGAACCGATCACCGAATTCGACCGCGACCTGCGGCGCATGATCGACGAGATGTTCGCCGTGATGTACGCCGCTCAGGGTGTCGGCCTGGCCGGTCCGCAGATCGGCGTGTCGAAGCGGATCTTCGTCTACGACTGCAGCAACCGCAAGGGCCATGTGATCAACCCGGAACTGACCGTGGACGACGACGCCGAGGTCCTCGACGAGGAGGGCTGCCTGTCCGTTCCCGGCCGCGAGACCGGCACCCCGATCTACGCCAGGACGCCCCGGGCCGCGGGAGTCACCGTGAGCGGCCTGGACCGGCTGGGGCGGCCGATCCGGATCAGGGCCCGCGGCATGCTGGCGCGCTGCTTCCAGCACGAGACCGACCACCTCGACGGCAGGCTGTATGTGGACAGGCTCGCCAGGGACGCCGCCAGGAAGGTCCTGCTCCAGGCCCCCTGACCTCCGTGGTCGCCGGGCGGCCGTCACGTGAGGGCGACCTCGGGCCGATCCCCGGTGGTCGCCGGGCGGCCGTCAGAGCTGGACGGCCTTGATCTCCAGATACTCCTCGAGCCCGAACTCGCCCAGCTCGCGGCCGATACCCGACTGCTTGTAGCCGCCGAAGGGCGCCCGCGGGTTGAACCGGCCGCCGTTGACCGCCACCTGGCCGGTGCGCAGCCGCCTGGCGACCTCGACCGCACGCTGCTCACTGCCCGCCCACACCGCGCCCGCCAGGCCGTACGGCGTGCCGTTCGCGATCGCGACCGCCTCGTCCTCCCCCCGGGTGTAGGGGATGATCGTGAGGACCGGGCCGAAGATCTCCTCCTGCTCGATCACCATCCCCGGCTCCACCCCGGCGAACACCGTCGGCTCGACGTAGAAGCCGCGCTCCAGGGGCCGGTCGGTGCCTCCCGCGACCAGCCGGGCACCTTCCTCCTCGCCCCTGTTGATGTAACGGACGACCCGGTCACGCTGGGCCGCCGACACCAGGGGGCCGAGCCTGGTCGCCTCGTCGAAGGGGTCGCCGACGGTGTATCTCCCCGCGGCCTCGACGGCGAGACCGACGGCCTCGTCGTACCGGTCGCGATGGACGATCATGCGGGTCCATGCCGAACAGGTCTGGCCGGAGTTGACGAAGGCGTTGGCCACCGTCGCCTTCGCCGCCGCCGCCAGGTCGGCGTCCGGCAGGATCAGGCTGGCGGACTTGCCGCCGAGTTCCATGGCCACCCGCTTGATCGTCTCGGCCGCGAGCGCGGCGACCCGGCGTCCGGCCCGGGTGGAGCCGGTGAACGACACCATGTCCACCTCGGGATGCGCGGCCAGCGCCTCACCCACCACCGGGCCGTGACCGCTGACCATGTTGAAGACCCCGGCGGGCAGTCCGACCTCGTCGAGGATCCCGGCGAGCGCGAAGGCCGCCAGCGGTGCCACCTCGCTGGGCTTCAGCACGATCGTGCAGCCCGCGGCGAGCGCGGCGCCCACCTTGCAGACGACCTGGTGGAGCGGGTAGTTCCAGGGGGTGATCGCGGCGACCACCCCGACCGGCTCCCTGAAGACGCGGGAGTTGCCGACCTGCCCGCCCTCGAAGTCGTAGGTCTCGGCCAGCTGGGCGTACGAGGCCAGCACACCGGCCGGCATCAGCGTGTGCACCCTCATCGCCACGCCGTACGGCGCGCCCATGTCCGTGGCGATGATCCTGGCTATCTGGTCGGAGCGTTCGCGTATCAGGTCGGCGGCCGAGGCGAGGATCCTGCCCCGCTCGGCGGGAGGCGTCGCGGACCAGGAGGGGAAGGCGGCGCGGGCGGCGGCCACCGCGGCCTCGACGTCGGCGGGCGCCCCTGCGGGAACCCTGTCGATCCGCTCCTCGGTGGCGGGGTTGATCACGTCGATGCTCTCGCCCGACGCGGACGCCTGCCAGGCTCCATTCAGATAAAGGTGACGCATGCCCTCATCCTGGCGTGCGTCCCGTTGTTACGCGAGGGCACCCGAAACGCGCCCTCACACAAAGACGACCTTGGTATGGGAGCAGGGCGTCCCATGCGGGCGAGTCCGCCCGCCGCGGTCGCGCACGGCGGGCGGAAACATCGGAGAGGCGGATCAGTCGAAGATCGGTTCCCGGGTCCTGGAGCGCTTGAGCTCGAAGAAGCCGTCGGTGCCCGCCACCAGGCGCACGCCGTCCCAGAGCCTGCCCGCCTCCTCGCCCTTGGGAGCGGGCGAGATGACCGGGCCGAAGAAGGCGACGCCCTCGACGGAGATCACCGGAGTGCCGACCTCCTGGCCGACCCGGTCGATGCCGTCGTTGTGCGAGGCGCGCAGTGCCTCGTCGAACTCCGTCGAGTCCATCGCGTCGGCGAAGGCGCGGTCGAGCCCCGCGGCCTCCAGCGCCTCCTCGACCGTCTCACGGAGCGTGTCGAGCTCCCTGGCCCTGCCCTGGTTGTGCAGACGGGTGCCGAGCTCGGTGTAGAGGCGGCCGACCGTCTCGGAGTCGTACTTCTCCTGCACGGCGGTGACCACCCGGACCGGGCCGATGGCCTTGGCGATCAACTCACGGTAGCTGTCCGGGACGTCCTTGTCCTCGTTCAGCACGTTGAGGCTCATGATGTGCCAGCGCGGCTCGATCGGCCGTACCTTCTCAACCTCCAGCAACCAGCGGGAGGTCATCCACGCGAACGGGCAGAAGGGATCGAACCAGAGATCGACAGGGGTTCGCTCAGTCATCTTTTCCGGCTTCCTGGTCGTGAGGCTTCTTCGGTAGCGACAACCCGGAGAGCGGAGTCCCCTATTCCACAGGTGGATTAATACCTTGACATGCCTCTTTATTCTCGGATCTGGGGTACCAGTCCGCAGTCCGAGGTGAAGCGGCGGCCCGCGGCCTTACGTGGCAGGATTCAGTCACCCCTTAGCAATGGAGCGGGGGAAGTTGTGAAGAGGGAGCGGTAGTGGCAGGCAATCTGACCCGTGACGAGGCGCGCGAGCGCGCACGGCTGCTCAGTGTGCAGTCCTATGCGGTGGAGCTCGACCTGACCGAGGGTGAGGAGCGCTTCGAGAGCGTCACCACGGTTCGCTTCACCAGCACCCGGCCGGGTGCGGAGACGTTCGTCGACCTGGCCGGCGCCAAGGTGCGCACGGCGGTGTTGAACGGCGTCGAGCTGGACGTGAGCGGCTACGACCTGGAGACCGGACGGCTGCCGCTGCCTGGCCTGGCCGAGACCAACGAGCTGCGGGTGGACGCCGACTGTTCCTACAGCCGCACCGGCGAGGGCCTGCACCGCTTCGTCGACCCGGTGGACAAGAGCGTCTATCTGTACAGCCAGTTCGAGACGGCCGACGCGCACCGGATGTACGCGTGCTTCGACCAGCCCGACCTCAAGGCCTCCTTCGAGCTGACCGTGCTCGCGCCCTCCCACTGGGAGGTCATCTCCAACACGGCGCCCGACGCGGCCGACGAGCTGCCGGAGCACCACGGCAGGCACGGCGCGCTCCAGGCCGCCAAGCGCTGGCACTTCCCGCCCTCACCGGTGATGTCGACCTACATCACCGCGCTGTGCGCCGGGCCCTACCACAAGGTGACCTCCGAGCACGACGGCATCCCGCTGGGCCTGTACTGCCGGGCCTCGCTCGCCGAGCACCTCGACCCGGAGAACATCTTCGAGGTCACCAGGCAGGGCTTCGACTTCTTCCACCGGATCTTCGGCGTCCGCTACCCGTTCGGGAAGTACGACCAGCTCTTCGTCCCCGAGTTCAACGCCGGGGCGATGGAGAACGCGGGCTGCGTGACCTTCCTGGAGGACTACGTCTTCCGCTCGCGCGTCACGGACGCGGTGATCGAGCGCCGCGCGGAGACGATCCTGCACGAGATGGCGCACATGTGGTTCGGTGACCTGGTCACCATGCGCTGGTGGGACGACCTGTGGCTGAACGAGTCGTTCGCCACCTACGCCTCGGTGCTCTGCCAGGCCGAGGCCACCCGCTGGGGCCAGGGTGCCTGGACGACCTTCGCCAACGTCGAGAAGGCCTGGGCCTACCGTCAGGACCAGCTGCCCTCGACCCACCCGATCGCCGCCGACATCGTCGACATGCACGCGGTCGAGGTCAACTTCGACGGGATCACGTACGCCAAGGGCGCCTCGGTCCTCAAGCAGCTCGTCGCCTACGTGGGCCTGGACAACTTCCTCGCCGGGGTCCGCGACTACTTCAACGAGCACGCCTGGGAGAACACCACGCTCGCGGACCTGCTCGGCGCGCTGGAGCGCACCTCGGGACGCGACCTGTCCTCCTGGTCGAAGGAGTGGCTGGAGACCTCCTGGGTCAACACGCTGCGCCCCTCGTTCACCGTCGACCCCGAGGGCCGTTTCCTGGAGTTCGACGTCCTCCAGGAGGCCCCGGCCGACTACCCGACGCTGCGCTCGCACCGCGTCGCCATCGGCCTGTACTCCCTGCGAGACGGCGAGCTGGTCCGCGTCAGGCGGGTCGAGCTGGACGTCGTCGGCGCGCGCACGGCCGTGGCCGAGCTGGTCGGCGAGGTCCAGCCGGACCTGATCCTGATCAACGACGACGACCTGACGTACGCCAAGGTCAGGCTCGACGAGCGGTCGCTGCGGACCCTGACGGAGGGCGGCATCGCCAGGTTCACCGAGTCGCTGCCCCGCGCGCTGTGCTGGTCGGCCGCCTGGGACATGACCCGCGACGCGGAGATGGCCACCCGCGACTACCTCACCCTGGTCGTCTCCAACATCGAGTCGGTCACCGACATCACCGTCGCCCAGACCCTGCTCCGCCAGGCCCGCCTCGCCGTCCAGCAGTACGGCGACCCCGCCTGGCGCCCCGAGGGCCTGGCCAGGCTCGCCTCCGCGCTGCGCCGCCTGGTCGGCGAGGCCGCGCCCGGCTCCGACCACCAGCTCGCCTACCTGAACGCGCTGTCGGCCGTGGCCACCTCCACCGAGGACCTGGCGTTCCTGAAGGGGCTGCTGGACGGGGAGACGGTGCTCGACGGCCTCACCGTCGACGCCGACCTGCGCTGGACGCTGACCGGCGCCCTGGTCTCCGGCGGCCTGCTCGGCGAGGAGGACATCGCCCAGGAGCTGCTGCGCGACGCCACCGCGACGGGCGAGCGTTCCGCCGCGCTCTGCGGCGCCGCGATCCCGACCGCCGAGGGCAAGGCGAACGCCTGGACCACGATCACCGAGGGCAAGCTGAGCGGGGCGCTGCTCCGTTCGACGATCGCCGGTTTCATGGACCCGCGCCACCCGGAGCTGCTGGAGCCGTACGGGGCGAAGTACTTCGAGGAGATCGGCGGGATCTGGGCGTCCTGGAGTTCCGACAGCGCCCAGAACTTCGCGAACGGCTGCTACCCGGCGCTGAGCATCTCTCCCGAGACGGTCGCCAGGACCCAGGACCTCATCTCGTCCACCCAGCCGCCGCACGCCCTCAAGCGCCTGCTGCTCGAGGGCGCCGACGGCATCGGCCGCGCCCTGCGCGCCCAGGCCAAGGACGCCTCGGCAGCCTGACCCGGCCGCGAGACCCGGGCGGAGCCATCACACACCGCCCGGGACAACCCGCGCCAAGGACGCCTCGGCGGCCTGACCCGGCCGCGAGACCCGGGCGGAGCCGTCCCGCACCGCCCGGGTCGACCCCCGGTGAAGTTTTAAGTGGTTCCTGACGGACACTGGAAGGAATGCCGGTAAGCGCGGGAGGTACCCCGCATCTCGCCGTGTGTGGACACCTGTCCCGTCGTCCCTGGGGCATGAGAGGGTAAATCACGTGGAATCAGCGCGTGACCTGCTCATCTCCCTGGCCCGGAGATACGCCTTCGGTGACATCGGAGCCCTCGCCTCGGGTGTCGTACGCGACGCGGACGAGATCGAGGCGGTCTGCGAGTTCGGCCAGCGGCTGCTCTCCCTCGACGCGGAGGACTTCGCCGTCGAGGCACGGTCCGTGCCGAACGACCTTCGGCGGCGAGCGCGGGCCTGCACGATGCCGCAGACGCCCCGCGAGCAGCCGCGCGGCGCGCTGGAGTCGCTGCGGCCCGCGTACGGGCTGCTGCTGGAGGTCATCGCGGTCAGGTGGCACCGCCGCGAGCTGAGCCCCATGGTCGCCGCCCTCCACATCGCCAGCGAGTATCTCCCGCTGCTCGCCTTCGAACCGGTGCTCGGCAACGCCGGAGACCCGGCGCGCTGGCCGGAGGGGCTCACCGCGCCGGACAGCAGGTTCGGGGTGATCGGCGACCGCGACTGCGACCACACCAGGGCCGAGCAGTCGGCCGCGAACCGGACCCTGCGCGTGGCCGGGGAGCCGCCCGAGGGATGGCGCGCCTACTTCGACCGCCAGCACAGCCAGGTGGCCGGGGCTCTGGCCACCTGCGTGGCCGACTGCCGCAACCCCTGCACCGCGATGGACTGGGTCGATCCGGACCTCCGTGAGGACCTCGCGCTGCGCTCCCAGGTGGCTCTCGCCTTCGCCGAGACCCCGCTGGTGCGGTTGCGCCACGCCGCCCCGGTGGGCCACGGATTCGGCGTGCCCTCCCCCGAGGAGGTCATCGAGGCATGGGAGCGCAGCCGGACCACCCTGGCCAAGAACGGTGTGGGCGGGGAGGCCTCCAGCGACGACGGCTTCCCGCTGCCGGGGTTGCCCTCCCTGTTCTCCGCCGTCGCGGGCGCGGCGCTTAAGCCCTCGACACTGCTGGAGGACACCAGCGCGCACCTGGTGAGGCTTCTGCGGCACTGATCGTGCGGCCCGAGGAGCTCAGAGCCCGCCGTCGACGAACACCGCCAGCGCGCAGCAGGCGATGGAGACCATCATGAGCAGGACGCCGCGGCGGATGAAGCGCCGCTTGGCGTCCCCGACGGCGTTGAGTCTCCTGATCTCCAGGACGAGCAGGTCGACCCTGACCTCGGCGCCACGGCCCTGCCGCCCCACCCCGTACCCCAGCCGGGGGTCCGGCTCCGGCGGCGCGTCCCGGGCGAAGGTGCCGGGGTAGAAACGGCGCCGCTCCAGGACCCTGCCCGCGAGCCCGGAGGTACGGCCGCAGAGGGCTCCGGTGAGCACGAGGATCCCCAACAGCCAGAAGAACACGCTCGTCCACCAGAGCCACTCGACCTTGCCGGACAGCTCGCCGGGCCTCCAGTGGCCGTTCAGCAGCCCGACGACGACGGCACCGGCGGCGGCGCCCGTCGTGAGCAGCAGGGTGGCCGCCGTCTCGTCCTCCCCCCTGACCTTCCTGCGGGCGTCCGCGAGCGTCGCCTGGACGTAGTCGAGGATCCCGTCCGGCTCCCGTTCCGCCGTGGGGCGCCTGCGAAAGTGACCCGGCGACGCGTCCCGCGTGATCCTCAGCACGAAGTGACCCGGCGGCGCGTCCCTCGTGATCCTCAGCACGAGCCGATTATCCGGGAAAACCGACCTCGTTCCGCCCGGACGGACCTTCGGGAAGATCACTTCCACCCCGGCGTGACCGGCCGGCGGGATCACCTGCGCCGCGACGCCTGGTCCGCGAGCAGCAGGACCCCGGTGACCAGCCCGCCCACCAGGTCGCCCAGGCCGAGCACCGCGGCCATCGACGTCGCGACCGCGCGGCATTCCGCGTCGGGCAGCCGCTCCCTGGCCAGGGAGCCCGTGACGATCTCCAGGGCCCTGCCCCGCTGGTCCACGAAGACGA
Organism: Streptosporangium sp. NPDC049078; assembly: GCF_040648855.1. Lineage (NCBI taxonomy): Bacteria > Bacillati > Actinomycetota > Actinomycetes > Streptosporangiales > Streptosporangiaceae > Streptosporangium > Streptosporangium sp. NPDC049078. Next base: position 82,065 of record NZ_JBEZEL010000025.1, on the reverse strand, counting down.
GCACGGCCCTGTCGGCGTCGGCTCCCAGCGCGGCGTGCAGCCGCTCGGAGAAGTGGCGGCGCGGTCCGATCGCCGGACCGAGGTAGGCGGCGAAACGCAGCCCGGTGCGCCGTTCCGCGGTGCGCAGTGCCCCGCGGACGTCGTCGCCCTGTGTCGAGGTCAGGGTGAGCATCCTTCGTCACCTCGCCTTTGTCGGTTTGGCGGTGGTCCGGCGATCCGCCGGACCACCGGGTTCACCAGGCCGCCGACGCCCCGCCGGTGTGCCGTCCCGGCTCGGAGGTCACCGCGAGCGATACCCAGTCGATCTCTGGCGCCGGAGCCCTCGCCGGACGCCGTTCGGTGAGCACGAGGACCGAGTCGGTGATCCCCCGTTCACTGCCGTGCGGGCCTCCCAGCCAGACCGCGCCCGCCGAGGTGCTCCTCGCGGCCCTGTCGCGCATCCTGCCCGGCATCGTCACGAGCAGGGCGATGAGCAGGAACAGACCGCCGGAGACTGCGACGAGAAAGCCGAAGACCTCGATCGCACTGTCCACACCTCAAAAGTAACCCGGCGCGGAATCACCCGTCGAGGGCCACCGGGTGGCGGGGCACGCCGGCCGGGGAGACCCCCGTGGCGGCCTCGATCCGCGACCGCCGGCCGCCCGGGACGTTAAGATCGTGAACGTGATCCACACCCCGCGCGGCACCCGGTGATCCAGAGCGAAAAGTCCCTAAGGTACCCGGTTCATAGCAGTGCCAAGCGGGTGACGGCGGTCACAAAAGTATGAGATACGCAATACTAGGCACCCCCGAGGACGTCAGCTACCGTGAGTTACGTGGATTCCGGTCAGGTACCAGAAGACGGTAACACTACGTCACCGATTTGGGTCAGTGACCGACAGGCCGAAGATCGGCCGACGTCTCGACCCGCCGCGCCAGCGTCTACGTACGCACCTGTTGAGCGCGCCTCGCTACGCGACCTGCTCGACGACCCCAAATACCGCCACCTGCGCCGCCGCGCCATCATCGCGGTCGGCGTCGGCGTGCTCGCGGGCGTCCTGCTGGCCAGCTGGCCGCTGGGCTTCACCGCCGCCGTGGTGGCCGCGATCGTCGACACGGTGCTCCGCGCCCGCTCCAACTCCTCCGTGCCCGCCTGGCGGCGCGCCTCGGTCGCGGAGCGGCGCACGGAGATGCAGCTCAAACGGCTGGAGCGCGGGGGTTACCGCACCCTGCACGCCCGCGCGATCCCCGGCAGCGAGGCGCAGATCGACCACCTGGTCGTGGGCCCCACCGGCGTCTACGCGGTCGACTCCGAGAAGTGGGACAAGCGCCTGCCGGTCCGCGTCCAGTCGCACCGCAAGCTGTTCCACGGCCCGTTCAACCAGAAACCCCGCCTCGACGAGGCCCGCTGGGAGGCATCCCAGGCCGGCGAGCTGATCGGTGCCGAGCTGGGCCACGAGGTCGCGATCGTGCCGTCCCTCGCGATCTACGGCCCCGCCATCCCCTGGAAGGTCCTCAACGTCCGCGAGGTGGACGTATTCGACGGCAGTCGTGTCCGTAAATGGATCACCAAGCGGGAACGCTCACTCACCGACGCCGAGATCGACAGGATCTTCGAGGCCGCCGAGCGGGTCCTGCCCGCACGCTACCCGGAGAACTGATTTCGGGTTGTCCCGCGAGCCCTTTCCGGCACGCCCGTACCTCCGCCGTATCTCTCCCTTCGGGGACCGACGGGAGCCCGCCCCGCCACGACGCGCCGGCCAGGCGGCTCCCGTCCTCCTCCCCTCCCGGTTCCCGCGAGTGCGGGCCCGGTCGCGCTCCAGCGCGCGTTCCCTTTCGTGTGGACGTCTTCGTGTGGACGTCGCGGCAGGTGATCGAGGGCTCTCCGCGGCTGCCGTTCGCCCCGGGTTCGCCGGGCGCGGAGACCTTCGGTAGTGTCGAAGAACACCCTGGGCCCGTATCGGGCCCGCCGGCCGTCGCCCCGGTGCCCACCCCGTGCCCCGTCGTCGTCCCGGAACCCTCCCGGCGACCGGCGCGCCCGCCTCGCCGCCCCGGCCCCGTACGTCGATCACGCTCGTACGGTGTTCGCGGAACATGTGGCGAGAAGCCGGATGTCTCGTGGCCTGGACAGGCGTCTCACGCACCGGGCGGTAGCCGTACCATTTGTAGACACGGTTTCGATGATGGGAGAAGCCTCATGCCCGCCCTCAGGTCTCGTACGGTCACGCACGGCAGGAACATGGCCGGGGCCCGGGCCCTTCTCCGGGCGACGGGCGTAGCCGGCGAGGACTTCGGGAAACCGATCATCGCCGTGGCCAACAGCTTCACCCAGTTCGTCCCCGGGCACGTCCACCTCCGCGAGGTCGGCGACGTCGTCGCCGGCGCGATCCGCGAGGCGGGCGCGATCCCGCGCGAGTTCAACACGATCGCGGTCGACGACGGCATCGCGATGGGCCACGGCGGCATGCTCTACTCGCTGCCCAGCCGGGAGCTGATCGCGGACGCGGTCGAGTACATGGTCAACGCGCACTGCGCCGACGCGCTGATCTGCGTCTCCAACTGCGACAAGATCACCCCGGGCATGCTGCTCGCCGCCTTCAGGCTCAACATCCCCACCGTCTTCGTCTCGGGCGGGCCGATGGAGGCGGGCAAGACCCCCAACGGCAAGCTCGACCTGATCGACCCGATGATCGCCGCCGCCGACGACTCCGTCTCCGACGCCGAGCTGCTGGAGATGGAGGAGAACGCCTGCCCCACCTGCGGTTCGTGCAGCGGGATGTTCACCGCCAACTCGATGAACTGCCTCGCCGAGGCCATCGGACTCGCGCTCCCCGGCAACGGCACGATCCTCGCCACCCACAAGGCGCGCAGGAAGCTGTTCGAGGACGCCGGGCGCCGGCTGGTGGAGATCACCCGCCGCTACTACGAGCAGGACGACGAGACGGTCCTGCCGCGCGCCGTCGCGACCAAGAACGCGTTCGAGAACGCCATGGCGCTGGACGTGGCGATGGGCGGCTCGACCAACACGATCCTGCACATCCTCGCCGCGGCCCGCGAGGCCCAGGTCGACTTCGGGCTGAAGGAGATCAACGAGATCTCGCTGCGGGTGCCCTGCCTGTGCAAGGTCGCGCCCGCCACGGCGAAGTACCACGTCGAGGACGTCCACCGCGCGGGGGGCATCCCGGCGATCCTGGGCGAGCTCGACCGGGCCGGACTGCTCCACCGCGACGCCTACACCGTCAACGGCGGCACCCTGGGCGACTACCTCGACCGCTGGGACCCGAAGTCACCGCAGGTGCTGCCCGAGGCGCTGGAGCTGTGGCACGCGGCCCCCGGCAACGCCCGCACCGTCAAGCCCTTCTCCCAGGGCGCCCGCTGGGAGGAGCTGGACCTCGACCGCTCCGAGGGCTGCGTCCGCGACGCCGAGCACGCCTACACCCGCGACGGCGGCCTCGCCGTCCTGTACGGCAACATCGCCACCGAGGGCTGCATCGTCAAGACCGCCGGGGTCGACGAGTCGATCTGGCGGTTCGAGGGTCCGGCCGTCGTCTTCGAGTCGCAGGACGACGCGGTCGAGGGCATCCTCAACAACAAGGTCAAGGCCGGCGACGTCGTGGTGATCCGCTACGAGGGCCCCAAGGGCGGGCCCGGCATGCAGGAGATGCTCTACCCCACCTCGTTCCTCAAGGGCAAGGGGCTGGGCAAGGACTGCGCGCTGGTCACCGACGGCCGCTTCTCCGGCGGCACGAGCGGGCTGTCCATCGGCCACGCCTCCCCCGAGGCCGCCGAGGGCGGCACCATCGCCCTCGTCGAGGACGGCGATCTCGTCGCGATCGACATCCCCGCCCGTTCGATCGACCTGAAGGTCCCCGAGGAGGAGCTGGCCGCCCGCCGCGAGAAGCTCCTCGCCGACCTGGGCGGTTACCGGCCGCGCGACCGCCGGCGCCAGGTGAGCGCCGCCCTGCAGGCGTACGCCGCGCTCACCACCTCGGCCTCCACCGGTGCCTCGCGCGACCTGTCACAGCTGTCCCGCTGACCTGGGCTTCCTGTCGGGTAGAGATGCCTTACCCGACAGGAAGTTCGAAAAAATGTCAGTGCTCGGACGTATTATCTGGGTATGACTAACGTCATGAAGCTCACCGCCCCGCTCACGACTGCCGAGATCGCCGCCCTCGCCCTGTCGATGGCGCATCTGGGGTCGGGTCCGCAGGCCAACGCCGCCCGCAGCGGCCTGCGTCACGCCTTCGAGCAGATGGAGCTCGACGACGACATCGTCGCCACCACCCTGGCGACCCTCACCGAGCCGATGCCCGCCGAGACCGCCGACCGCGCCCGGACGATCGCCAACGCCATCACCTCAAACCTCGTCATCCGTCTCCACTACCAGGACGTCTCCGGGCGGGTCACCGTCCGCGATGTCGACCCGGTGACCTGCATGGTTCACCGCGAACACTGGTATCTCGTCGGGATGTGCCGCCTGCGCGGCGCGATCCGGGCGTTCAGGTTCGACCGGATCATCGCCACCGAGCCCACCTTCGTGCCGGCCCGCCCGCACCGGGCCGAGGCGTTCCTGCCCTTCCAGGGAAAGCGCGCCGCCGCATAGCCCACGGTCGCACGCTGTCGGCTGCGGACCGGCCGTTTCGATTCGAGCTGTCACCCGGAGGCGCGAGCCGATCCGGGTGACAGTCCGCGACGGGAGCCCTGCCGCCGTGACGGCTCCGGCTCCCCACCGCGCGGACCTCGGCTCCTAACCGCAGCAGCCGCCTCCGCAACACCCGCCGCCGCCTCCGGAAGGGCGGGGCGCGGCGGCGGAACCCGCGGAGCTCGCGGAGCCCCCGGTCACGGCGACCGTGGAGAGCAGCTTGACGGTGTCGTCATGTCCCTCGGGGCAGGGCGCCGGATCGTCGGAGCGGGCCATCGGGCGGGAGATCTCGAAGGTGGACCCGCAGGCGCGGCAGCGGAAGTCGTATCTGGGCATGGCACCCAGGTTACCCAGCTCGCCGCGCTCGCTCACGTGAAGGTGATGGAGACGTGGTCGCTCACCGGCCGATAACCGATCGCCTGATAGATCGAGTTGGACGTGGGGTTGGACAGGTCGGTGAAGAGCAACACCTCCGTGGCGCCCTCGGCCCGCACCTTGGCACTCGCCGCGTGGGAGACCGCGGTGCCGTAGCCCTTTCCGCGAGACTCGGGAGGCGTGTAGACCGGGCCGACCCGGCTCATCCCGCCGATGGGCGCGGAGACCCCGGCGAACGCGACGGGCCGCCCGCCCGCCTCCCACACGACCAGTTCCCGTCTCGCGATCCTGCTCGCCACCAGCGCGGTCAGGTCGATGTCGCCGACACCTTTCGCCTCGGCCTGAAACTCCTCGCTCCACCGGACCAGGAGGCGGAGATCGGCCGCGACGGCGACCCGGGAGGCCCCTGCCACGTGGGATTTCGGGGGGACGAGCGCGTCGAGCCGGTAGAGGCGCTCGGCACGGCGACTCGCCTCGGGCCGCCACCAGGAGGCGGCGAACGTCTCGGCCGGTGAGAGCGGACCGCTCACACCGGAGATCGCCCTCTCGGTCTCGATCAGGCGGGTGGCGAGCTCGGGCACCGTGTCGGCGGGCATCGCGGGGAGCATGAGGGCGTGGGGCGACGTCTGGATCGCCGTGGCCACGACCCGGCCGTCACGCTCCAGCCGTCCCAGCAGCGGGTCGTCACCCCACAGGCCGTTGCGTATGGCACGCAGGACCGTGAGGAGGAGGGTGTTGCGAACCGGATCCTGTAGCAGCCACGGCTCCGCCACGCCCGTATACGCCTCGACATCGGAGGTGAAGATCCACGTCATGAGGTGATTGTGCCCATCGGGGATCTTCCGTGCCAGCGGATAAGGTCCGGCTCACCGGGCATGACGGGGCCGCCGCGCTCCACCGGGTGGCGCGGCGACCTCGTCATCGGGTGCCGGACCTCAGGCCGCACTCTCCGCGAGATAGGGCGCCCACTGGGGATCGCCGACGATGTGCGCGCCGATCAACCGCCAGTGGACGCCGCGTGGCACCACCGGGGCGACGTTGAGCGTCCACCCCAGTTCCTCCAGCATGCGGTCGGCCTTGCGGTGGTTGCACGTCGTGCACGAGGCGACACAGTTCTCCCAGGTGTGGGGGCCGCCTCGCGAGCGCGGGATGACATGGTCGATGGTCTCGGCCCGCTGGCCGCAGTAGGCGCACCGGTAGTCGTCCCGGCGCATCAGCGCGGTCCGGGTCAGCGGGATCCGTGACCGATATGGGATCCGGACATATCTCCGAAGCCTGATCACCGAGGGGACGTCGAGCGTACGGCTCGCCGAGCGGAACACGGCGCCCCGCCCGTCACGGTGCACGACATCGGCCTTCTCCCTGAGCACGAGCACGACGGCCCGGTGCAGGGAGAGGGTGGTCAGGGGTTCGTAGGTGGCGTTCAAGAGCAGGACCTGGCGCATCAGCGGGCCTCTCCCGCCGCACGACATGTCACATGAGGGGGCACGCCACTGCGTGCCCCGGCTGGCGGCCCCTCCTGGGGCCCGGGCGCTTCCGTCACGAGGACCTCCGCCGGACGGCCCAGCGGATGCTCACCACGGCACCGTCCTTCACCAAGTTTGGCTGCTGCTACCTGGTTCTCGCCACCCATAAATGACTGGAGAGACACCTGATACGTTTTATGCCCGCATTACCAGTTCTTAACTCCTCCTGCCGCAGATCGGATACGCCGCCCGCGCAATGGCCGCGTCTCGCGGCCTTTAGGTCGTAGGGTTCCAGCCATGACGAGACAGCCGTATCCTCCAGCCAGCCGTCTTGAGCTCGTCGACGAGCTCCACGGTGTTCCTGTTCCCGACCCCTACCGGTGGCTTGAGGACCCGGACGATCCGGCGACGAAGGACTGGCTGGTGGGGCAGGAGAGACTGCTGGAGACCGAGCTGGACGCCCTTCCCGGACGTGAGGGCTTCAAGACCCGGATCGCCGAGTTGCTCGGCTCCGGGTCGATCGGCGCACCGACGTGGCGCGGGGAGCGGCGGTTCTTCATGCGGCGCGCTCCCGGGCAGGAGCACGCCGTCCTCTACACCGTGGACCCCGATGGCTCCGAGCGGGCGCTGCTCGATCCGATGGCGCTCGACCCGACCGGGCTGACGACCCTCGACTCCTGGCAGCCCGACAAGGAGGGCCGCCTGCTCGCCTACCAGGTCTCGGTGGGCGGTGACGAGGAATCGAGCCTCTACCTGATGGACATCGCGTACGGCGACCGGATCGAGGGGCCGATCGACCGGTGCCGCTACTCCCCCGTGGCGTGGCTGCCGGGCGGCGAGGCCTTCTACTACGTGCGCAGACTGCCCTCCACCGAGGTACCCGAGGGCGAGGAGCAGTTCCACCGCCGGGTCTACCTGCACAGGGTCGGCACCTCCACCGAGAAGGACGTCCTGATCTTCGGTGAGGGCCTGGAGAAGACCAACTACTACGGGGTGGCGGTCTCCCGCGACGGCCGCTGGCTGCAGATCTCCGCCTCCAGGGGCACGGCGCCGCGCAACGACCTGTGGGTGGCCGACCTCCAGGCGTCCTCGCCCTCCTCACCCGAGCTGGTCGTCGTCCAGGAGGGGGTCGACGCCCAGAGCGCCCTGCACTTCGGCCGCGACGGCCGCCTGTACGTCTTCACCGACCGGGAGGCCCCGCGCGCCCGCGTCTGCGTGACCGATCCGTCCGATCCCCGGTTCGAGAACTGGCGTGACCTGATCCCGCAGGATCCCGAGGCCGTGCTCACCGACTTCGCGATCCTCGACGATCTCGACCGGCCGGTGATGCTCGTGGGCTGGACCCGTCACGCGATCAGCGAGATCTCGGTCCACGACCTGGTCACCGGCGAGCGCGTCGGCGAGGTGCCGACCCCGGGTCTCGGCACCATCGGCGGCATCAGCGAGCGCCCCGAGGGTGGCCACGAGGCCTGGTTCGGCTACACCGACAACACCACGCCGCCGAGCATCCAGCGTTACGACGCCCGCACCGGTGAGACGACGCTCTGGGCGTCCTCCCCCGGCGCGATCGAGGTGCCCGCCATCACCACCGAGCAGGTGACCTACCTCTCGGCGGACGGCAGCGAGGTCCACATGCTGGTGATCTCCCCTCCCGGTGTCGAGGGGCCGCGCCCCACCGTCCTGTACGGCTACGGCGGCTTCGGCATCTCGATGACCCCCGGCTACTCGGCGTCCGTCCTGAGCTGGGTCGAGGCGGGGGGTACGTACGCCATCGCCCAGTTGCGCGGCGGCGGCGAGCAGGGCGAGGAGTGGCACAGGGCCGGGATGCTCGCCAACAAGCAGAACGTGTTCGACGACCTGCACGCGGCGGCCGAGCACCTCATCGACACCGGAGTGACCACGTCCTCGCAGCTGGCCATCTCCGGTGGTTCGAACGGCGGCCTGCTGGTCGGCGCGGCCCTGACCCAGCGCCCGGAGCTTTACGCCGCGGTGGTCTGCTCGGCGCCGCTGCTCGACATGATCCGCTACGAGCTGTTCGGCCTGGGCGCGACGTGGAACGTCGAGTACGGCTCCGCCGAGAAGCCCGACGAGTTCGCCTGGCTGCACTCCTACTCCCCCTATCACCACGTTCGGGAGGGCGTGTCCTACCCTGCGACGCTGTTCACCGTCTTCCAGTCCGACACCCGGGTCCATCCGCTGCACGCCTGGAAGATGTGCGCCGCCCTGCAGCACGCACAGGCCTCGGAGCGGCCGATCCTGCTCCGCAACGAGGCGGAGGCCGGTCACGGGGCCCGCGCGGTGAGCAAGACCGTCGAGCTCGCCTCCGACCAGCTCAGCTTCCTCGCCTACCACACCGGCCTGACCTCCTCAAGGGTGCGGGCCTGAGAGCCATCGGCGGAAAAGGGCGCGTCCGGGGGTCCGGGCGCGCCCTCTCCACGTCCGCGGGGGCCGGACCGTCGAGGGCTGTGGCCATGGTCGGGGCACGGTCAGGGCCGCACGGCCGAGGACCGCGCAGTCAGGGCCGCACGGATGGGGCCGCACGGATGGGGCCGTATGGACGGCTCGGCTGGACCGCCGGGGCGGCGGCCATGATCAGGGCTGCCGGACTGTCGGGGGCGGCGGCTATGGTCGGGGCGTGAACGACGCGGCGGTGACCGAGGGCCTGACCTTCACCGAGAGTGAGCCGGGAGCCTTCCTGCGGCCCTACGTCACGCACCTGTCGGCCTACACCGAGCGTTACGCCGATCCCATGCCCCGGCGGCAGCCGCCGTTCGCCGGGGTCGTCATGATCTTCGGGTTCGGTGCGCCGCTGACGCTGGACGGCCCGGAGGGCGCCCAGCGGCTGGCCTCGTTCGCCGGTGGCCTGCATGACACCTACGTCGACACCACCACGACCGGGATCTCCGAGGGGGTGCAGGTCAACCTCACACCGCTCGGGGCCAGGCGGCTGCTCGGGATGCCCCTGCGGGAGCTGGCCAACCGGGTGGTTCCGCTGGAGGAGGTTCTCGGGGGGTGGGCCACGGCCACGGTCGCGCGACTGGCGGAGGCTCCCGACGGGGCCGTCAGGATCGCTCTGCTGGACGAGGCGCTCAGCACGCGCATCGGCGACGCACCGCTGCCCGACCGCCGCGTCGGCTGGGCGTGGCAGCGGCTGGTCGCCACCCGGGGCACCATGTCCGTGGCCTCGATAGCCGCCGAGCTGGGATGGAGCCACCGCCACCTCGTCTCCCGCTTCCACGACCAGATCGGGCTGGCGCCGAAGGCCGCGGCCAGGGTGCTGCGCTTCGAGCACGCCTCCGGCCGCCTGAGGTCCGGCATGTCGCCGGCCGACACCGCCGCCGTCTGCGGCTACTACGACCAGGCTCACATGAACCGCGAGTTCAGGGCCATGGCGGGCGTCACTCCCCGCGGTCTGGCGTCTCCCCCTCGCGCCATCGGGTGATCAAGAACCTTGGGCGCGACCTCCCTCGGGGAGGAGGTCCACAGGTCAGATTTTTCCAAGCCCTGACGCTCCCGCCGGTGACATCGTGGTGATCACTACATGAGAGGAGAGAACATGCGAACGGTGTATCCACTGGTCCGTTACCGCGACGCGGGCAAGGCCGTCGAGTGGCTGGTCCAGGCGTTCGGTTTCGAGGTCCACGAGCTCCACACGACCGCCGACGGGGGCGTCGGTCACGGGGAGCTGATCGCCGGCACCGGAATGATCATGACGAGTCCGGGCGAACCGGGAGGGCCGGGAGTCTACGTCGCCGTGGACGACCCCGACGCCCACCACGCCAGGGCCGTCGCGGCCGGGGCGGAGGTCACCATGGAGCTGGCCGACAAGGACTACGGCTCCCGCGATTACGCCTGCAAGGATCTGGAGGGCAACATCTGGTACTTCGGCACGTACCGGCCCTGATACGACGATCCCGGCGCGGCGGTCCAGGCCCCACGACCGCGCGCCCGGCGGTCCGGGCCCGGTAGCGGCGTGCCCCGGCTGTCCAGGCCCGGTAACGGCGTACCGGGCTGTCCAGGCCCGGTGACGGCGCGCCCGGTGGTCCGGGCCTGGTGGCGGCGTGCCCGCTCAAAAAAGGCCGAGGGTGTCGCGGGCCGCGGCCACGGCGGCCTGGCCGAAGCTGATGCCGCCGTCGTTCGGAGGGACGGTTCGGTGGGTCAGGACCCGCAGCCCGCGTAGCCGGAGGGCGGTGACGAGACCGTCCAGCAGCAGCCGGTTCTGGAAGACCCCACCCGACAGGGCGACCGTACCGATGCCCGTGTCCTCGCGCAGCCGCGCGCACACCCGTGCGGCAGCGGCGGCGAGGCCGTTGTGGAAACGGGCCGCGACGAGCGCCGGAACCGCCCCGGCGCGCGTGTCCTCCACGACCGCGCGGACGAGGTCCGCGGCCAGGATCGTCAGAAGCGGCCCGTCGTCGACGATCCTGGCCCGGTAGGTGCCCTTCTCCACGGGGTCGGCACACTGCTCCAGGGCGATCGCGGCCTGCCCCTCGTATCCGGCGGTGTCGCGGAGCCCGAGGATCGCCGCCACCGCGTCGAACAGGCGTCCGGCGCTGGAGGTGAGGGGGGAGTTCGTCCCGGACTCGGCCACCGCGACCACCTCGTCCCAGCGCGGGCCGTGGCGGACCCTGACCGGCAGGTCCTCGGGGAGCGCGTCACCGTAGGCCGCGCGCAGGTGCGCGGCCGCCATCCGCCAGGGCTGCCTGATCGCCGCGGTGCCACCGGGCATCGGCACCGGCGCCAGGCGCCCGGCACGGGTGAAGCCCGTCAGGTCGGCCACCAGGAACTCACCGCCCCAGATGGTGCCGTCGGTGCCGTAGCCGAGACCGTCGAAGGCCACCCCGATGACCGGGCCGCGCTCCCCGTTGTCGGCCAGGCAGGAGGCGATGTGCGCGTGGTGGTGCTGCACGCCGGTCAGGTCCACCGACCCGGGCACCTCCAGGTCGAGGGCGTACTTCGTGGACAGGTACTCGGGATGCAGGTCGTGGGCGACGAGCGCCGGGGTGATGCCGAGCAGGCGCCGGAGGTGCTCGATCCCCTCGGTGAAGGAGCACAGCGTCTCGTAGTTCTCCAGGTCGCCGATGTGGTGGGAGACGAAGGCGTGCTCCTGCCGCGCGAGGCAGAACGTGCTTTTCAGCTCGGCGCCACAGGCGAGTACCGCCCGGTGGGCGGGCGGTGAGAGCCGCAGGGGCTCCGGGGCGTACCCCCGGGACCTGCGCAGCGGCACCGCGCCCCCTCCTACGGCGAGCAGCACCGAGTCGTCGGCGCGGGCGTGGATCGGCCGGTCGTGGGTGAGGAAGGCGTCCGCGACCCCGGCGAGCCGGGTGAGCGCGTCGCCGTCGCGGTAGGCGATGGGCTCGTCGGAGAGGTTTCCGCTGGTGAGAACGTACGGGCGGGCGAGTTCGGCGGCGAGCAGGTGGTGTACCGGCGTGTACGGCAGCATGAGGCCGAGGCGGCGGTCGCCCGGCGCGATCGCTTCGGCCATCGCGCCTCCTGGGCGGCGGGGCAGCAGCACGATCGGACGCCGGGAGCCGGTGAGCAGCCGCTCGCCCTCGGCGTCCAGCTCGCACAGCGCCCGCGCGGTGCGCAGGTCGGGGACCATGACCGCGAACGGCCTCTCCTCGCGGCGCTTACGGGAGCGCAGGGTCCGGGTGGCCTCCTCGTCGGTGGCGTCGACCGCCAGGTGATACCCGCCGAGTCCTTTGACGGCCAGGACGCCTCCCGCTCGCAGCACCCGCACCGCCGCCACGATCGGATCGACGCCGTCGTCCGGCCTCTTACCGGGATGCCCGGTACCCGGTCCGTGGACATGCGAGCCGCCGTTCGGACCAGGGGGATCCGGGCCGTCACCGAAATCACCGCCGCCCGGATCACGAGCGTGCGAGGCGCCGCGAAGACCGCCGTCCAGGAGGCGGAGGACCGGGCCGCAGGCCGGGCAGCAGATCGGCTGGGCGTGGAACCGGCGGTCCGACGGGTCGAGGTACTCCCTCTCGCACTCCCCGCACATGGCGAACCCGGCCATCGTGGTGGCGGCTCGGTCGTAGGGGACGTCCCGGATGATGGTGAACCTCGGCCCGCAGTTGGTGCAGTTGACGAAGGGGTGGCGGTGACGCCGGTCGGCGGGGTCGAACAGTTCGGACAGGCAGTCATCACATGTCGCGACATCAGGTGAGACAAGGGTGAACCGGTGGTTCCCCTCTCGGCTGGCCACGATGCGAAACCCCCGGTCCCCGCGTACCGGTATCTCGGTGGCCGTCAGACGGTCGATCGCCGCCAGCGGCGGGGCCTGGTCCCGCAGGCCCTTCCGGAAGCGCTCGAGGTCACCGGGCTCCCCCTCGACCTCGACGAACACACCCCGGTCGTCGTTGCCCACCCACCCGGACAGGTTCAGGCGCCGGGCGAGGAGGTGGACGTGGGGGCGAAATCCCACCCCCTGCACGATTCCCTCGATCCTGATCCTGACCCTGACCCGTGTTCCCCGCCCCACGCCCATCCCGCCATCCTTCCCGTCCCCACGGGAATGCCTCCGGGGCCCGCATGATCTGGACGGGAAGGTTACGTGGATGATCAGAGCTTTGCCGTTGGTTGTCGAGCCGGGGGTGTCGGGGCTGAAACGGCCAATCGTAATGTGGCGACTACCGTGAGAAATACGGAGCGTCGACATGCCTGGCACACCGAGTACGCGAACAACGCCTCTCTCACCACCGGTGGTCATACCGGTTACGGAGTCGACGGTGATCGCCGCCTTCGCGCGACGGGGTCACGCCGGGCGCGCTCTGACGGGTGAGGTGGAACGTGTCGCGTGCGCCGCTCGCGCCATGGCCTCGAGGTTTCGTCTCGGCGGCAAGCTGATCGTGTTCGGCGACGCGAGCGCGGACGCCGCGCACATCGCGGTCGAGTTCATGCACCCGGTCATCGTGGGCAAGAGGGCACTCCCCGCCGTGGCGCTGAGCGGCGACATCGCGACGGCCGACCCGATGAACGACGCGGGCCGCGAGAGCGACGGAGATCGCGGGAACGGCGTGGCCGGAGGCGGGGAGGACGGAGACCACCGGCAGAGCGGGGACGGCCGGAAAGGCGGGGGCGGCGACGAGGTCTTCGCCCACCAGGTGCGCCACTGGGCGGACCCCGCCGACACAGCCCTGGGGATCTTCCGCGACGGCCGGTGTCCGAGCGTTCTGCGAGGTCTGGAGGCCGCCGGGGAGCTCGGCCTGCTGACCATCGCCCTGGCCGGAGCCCTGGCCGGCGGCGGTGAGGGCGACACTCCGGGGCGCGGGGCGACGGGCCACTTCCCGACCGGGCCCATCACAGGCGAGCACACCCCGGGCGGGCGCGCCACGACCGGTCGCCTTCCGGCCGACCACATCCTGGTCGCCGCGTCCGACGAGCCGGCCGTGGTCAAGGAGGTCCACGTCACCACCTATCACCTGCTGTGGGAGCTGGTTCATGTGTTCCTCGACCGGCTCGGTCCGCCCGCGCGAGGGGCGGACCGGTGAACGGGCCCGAGGACTGCACCGACGGTGTCTGCGTCACCTGTTCCGACCAGGCACTGCCGATGAGCGTGGTCAGGCTGCTTGAGGGGGACCTGGCGATCGTCGACGCGGGCGGGGTCCTCGAAGAGGTGAGCGTGGCACTGGTCGACCCCGCGGTGGGCGACACCGTTCTCGTCCACGCCAGGGAGGCCATCGCCGTCGTCGCGCGCGGAAGCGCCAGGAAGAGCGACGAGGAGAGCCCCGAGGAAAGCGACGACGGCGTCGAGGAGGAGGACGGCGATGAGCGCGCTTGACGAAACGCCCGCGGAGGGCGTGCGCGACCTGTACCCCTTCCTTTACGACCACCCCGAGCACGACGAGCACCTCGGCCGGGCCGATCTCGGCACGACGGAGGTGCAGGCGGAGGCGATGCGATCGGCCGTGGAGAAGACCGGCGAGATCGTACGGCTGCGCGAGCGGATGGGCGCGGAGTCGGCGGCGGAGCTCGCGGCGTGCGCCGAGGAGATGGCCGCGCGGTTCGTCGCGGGCGGGCGGCTGTTCAGCTTCGGCAACGGCGGGAGCAGCACCGACGCCCAGGAGGTCGCCACCGCCTTCCTACGGCCCTGCCGCGGCCCGGCCCTGCCCGCCCTCTGCCTGACCGCCGACGTCGCCGTGGTCACCGCGCTCTCCAACGACGTCGGCTTCGAGGTGGTCTTCGCCAGGCAGCTCGCGGCGCTGGGCCGTCCGGGGGACATCGTCGTCGGACTGTCCACGAGCGGCGGGTCGGCCAACGTCGTCCGGGCGTTCGAGGAGGCGGCCCACCGGGGCATGCTCACCGTCGGGCTGGCCGGAGGCGGGGGCGGGAGGCTGGCCGAACTGTCCGAGCGGGGCGTCCTGGACCACCTGTTCGTCGTCCCCTCCTCCTCGGTGCACCGGATCCAGGAGGCGCAGACCACCCTCTACCACGTCCTTCGGGAACTGACCTGGCACGCGCTCGGATCGGCGCCGATACCGCGAGCGCACAGCCCGGGGTGAGCCCGGCAGCCCGGGCGCACACCCGGGTGAGGAGAACCCGAGAACCCCGCCCCCTCCCCCTTCACGTTCCGCAGACATCACGAGGAGTGGGAGGCGTCATGGCAGCGCCGACGGACACAGCGAGCGGCAGAGCTCGGGAGCAAGAGGAGCCCGTCGTCCACATACTGTGGATCAACGCCGGGCTGAGCTGCGACGGCGACTCGGTCTCGCTCACCGCGGCGACCCAGCCGAGCATCGAGGAGATCGTGCTCGGCGCGCTTCCCGGGCTTCCCAAGGTGGCCGTGCACTGGCCGCTCATCGACTTCGAGTCCGGGCCGACGCAGGGCGCCGATGTCTTCATCGAGTGGTTCTTCAAGGCCAGGCGTGGCGAGCTGGACCCGTTCGTCCTGGTCGTCGAGGGCTCGATCCCGAACGAGACGATCAAGCAGGAGGGCTACTGGTCCGGGTTCGGCAACGACCCCGAGACCGGCCAGCCCATCACGACCAGCGAGTGGCTGGACCTGCTCGCGCCCAAGGCGACCGCGATCGTGTGCGCGGGCACCTGCTCGGCGTACGGCGGCATCCACGCCATGGCGGGGAACCCGACCGGGGCCATGGGCGTCGCCGACTACCTGGGCTGGGACTGGAGGTCCAAGGCGGGACTGCCGATCGTCAACGTGCCGGGCTGCCCGGTGCAGCCGGACAACCTCTCCGAGACGCTCCTCTACCTGCTCTACCAGGTCGCCGGGCAGGCACCGATGATCCCGCTCGACGAGGCGTTGCGCCCGACGTGGCTGTTCACCCAGACCGTCCACGAGGGGTGCGACCGGGCGGGCTACTACGAGCAGGGCCAGTTCACCACCGAGTACGGCTCCCCGAGGTGCCTGGTCAAGATCGGCTGCTGGGGGCCGGTCGTCCGGTGCAACGTCCCCAAGCGCGGCTGGATGAACGGGATCGGCGGCTGCCCGAACGTCGGGGGCATCTGTATCGCCTGCACGATGCCGGGTTTCCCCGACAAGTTCATGCCCTTCATGGACGAACCGCCCGGCGCGCACATCTCCTCGACGGTGAGCGGCGCGTACGGGACCGTCGTCCGCGCGCTGCGCGGCGTCACCCTGCGAACCGTCGACAAGGAACCCAAATGGCGCCGCAAGGGGCGCGAGTTGCTGACCGGCTACAAGGCGCCCTGGAGCTGACATGACGACCTCGGAGCAGAACCCCGACCTCGTGGAGATGGCCTGGGACCCCATCACCAGGATCGTCGGGAGTCTCGGCATCTACTGCAAGATCGATTTCAAGAACCGGCGGATCGCCGAGTGCCACAGCACTTCGTCGATCTTCCGTGGCTACAGCATCTTCATGAAGGGCAAGGATCCGCGCGACGCCCACTTCATCACCAGCCGCATCTGCGGGATCTGCGGCGACAACCACGCCACCTGCTCGGTCTACGCGCAGAACATGGCGTACGGGGTGCGGCCTCCCGCCCTGGCCGAGTGGATCGTCAACCTGGGCGAGGCCGCCGAGTACATGTTCGACCACAACCTCTACCAGGAGAACCTGGTGGGGGTCGACTACTGCGAGAAGATGGTCCGCGAGACCAATCCCGGGGTGCTGGCGATGGCCGAGCGCACCGAGGCCCCGCACGCGGGCGACCACGGCTACCGCACCATCGCCGACATCATGCGGTCGCTGAACCCGCTGGAGGGCGAGTTCTACCGCGAGGCGCTCGCGGTGAGCCGCCTCACCCGCGAGATGTTCTGCCTCATGGAGGGCAGGCACGTACACCCCTCGACGCTCTATCCGGGCGGGGTGGGCACGGTCGCGACGGTGCAGCTGTTCACCGACTACCTGTCCCGGCTGATGCGCTACGTCGAGTTCATGAAGCGGGTCGTGCCCATGCACGACGACCTGTTCGACTTCTTCTACCAGGCGCTGCCCGGCTACGAGGAGGTCGGCCGCAGGCGGGTGCTGCTCGGCTGCTGGGGAAGCTTCCAGAACCCCGAGCACTGCGACTTCACCTACCGGAACATGAGCGACTGGGGTCGCGAGATGTACGTCACGCCGGGGGTGATCGTCGACGGCAAGCTGGTCACCAACGACCTGGTCGACATCAACCTCGGCATCCGGATCCTGCTGGGCAGCTCCTACTACGACGACTGGCAGGACCAGGAGCCGTTCGTCACCCACGACCCGCTGGGCAACCCGGTCGACATCCGGCACCCGTGGAACCAGCACACCATCCCACACCCGCAGAAACGCGACTTCAGCGACAGGTACAGCTGGGTCATGTCGCCCCGCTGGTTCGACGGGGAGGACGCGCTCGCGCTCGACACCGGCGGCGGGCCCATCGCCAGGCTCTGGTCGACGGCGCTGTCCGGCAGGGTCGACATCGGCTACGTCAGGGCGACCGGCCACAGCGTGCAAATCAATCTGCCTCGGACGGCGCTGAGGCCGGAGAAGACGTTCGAGTGGAAGATCCCCGAGTTCAAGGGGCAGCCGCTGTCCAACGCCCTGGAGCGCAACCGGGCCCGCACCTACTTCCAGGCCTACGCGGCGGCGTGCGCGCTCTACTTCGTCGAGCAGGGCCTGGCCGAGGTACGGGCGGGCCGTACCCAGACCTGGGAGCCGTTCACGGTTCCCGACGAGGCGATCAGCTGCGGTTTCACCGAGGCCGTGCGGGGCGTGCTCTCCCACCACATGGTGATCAGGAACGGGAAGATCGCCAACTACCACCCGTACCCGCCGACGCCCTGGAACGCCAGCGTCCGCGACGTGCACGGCACGCCGGGACCGTACGAGGACGCGGTGCAGAACACGCCGATCTTCGAGGAGAACCCGCCCGAGGACTTCAAGGGCATCGACATCATGCGCACCGTGCGGAGCTTCGATCCGTGCCTGCCGTGCGGGGTGCACATGTACCTCGGCGGCGGCGAGGAGCTTCGCAGGGTGCACACCCCCCACGCCTTCGACACCCAGTGAACCGACCGCTTCCCAGCGCAGGAAAGGGGGCCCTGGCAGATGCCGCGAACCCATGACGTCCAGGCGACGGGCGATCGTGTCGAGGCGCTCATCGCCGACCTCGGCGCGCTGGGCGACGCCGTGACGCGCGCCAAGGCCGAGGACCTCGTACGTGCCCTCGTCGAGTTGTACGGCGCCGGTCTGGAACGCGTCGTCGAGATCGTCACCGAGACCGGGGCCGCCGAGGTGCTGGGCCGCATGGTCGGCGACCCGCTCGTGTCCGGGCTGCTGGTGCTGCACGACCTGCACCCGCTGAGCACGGCCGAACGCGTCCGCGACGCGCTGGAGAGCGTACGGCCCCACCTGGGGTCGCACGAGGGTGGTGTGGAACTGCTCGGCGTGGGCGAGGACGGGATCGTGCGGCTCCGTCTGGAGGGCGCCTGCCACGGCTGCCCGTCCTCGCTGGTCACAGTGACCGACGCCATCGAACGAGCCATCGCCCAGGCGGCGCCCGAGGTGTCGGGGGTGGAGGTCGAGGGGGTGAGCGACGGGCGGCAGGGGCTGCTGCAGATCCAGCGCCGCGCGCCCGGCCCGTGCCCGGTTCCGGAGCGGGCTCCGGACTCCGCACCGGCCCCGGGAGCAGCGCTAGGGCCAGGAGCAGCGCTAGGACCGGGAACGGCGCGAGGACCGGGAGCGGCGCCGAGGTCAGGGCCGGGACCGGCCGCCGATCCGGGGCGGGAGCCAGGACCAGGGGCACCGCAGACGGCGAAGCCGGAGCCGGTGTCGTGACGGCCACCGGGCTGCGCAGGTTCCGCGAGCCGCCCCGGACGGACCGGTCCGCCGGGTCGCCGACGACACCGACGACACCGACGACACCGACATCGACGACGCTGTGCGAGTTGTGCGCGACCCCCGCGGGCGAGGAGCACGGCCACCTCGTGAATGTCGAGAGCCGAGCGCTGCTGTGCGCCTGCCGGGCCTGCTACCTGCTGTTCACCCGCGACACGGACGGCCGGGCACGCTACCGGGCCGTCCCGCGACGCTACCTCCACGCCCCGCGTTTCCTGTTGAGCGCGGCCGACTGGGACGAGATGCAGATCCCGGTCCGCACGGCCTTCTTCTTCCACAACTCCGCGATGGACCGGACCGTGGCGTTCTATCCGAGCCCGGCCGGAGCCACCGAGTCGCTGCTGCCGTTGGAGACGTGGCGGCGCGTCCTGGCGAACAACCCGGAGATGGCCGACGTCCGGCCCGACGTGGAGGCACTCCTGGTGGACCGCCGTCCCGACGGCGGTTTCGCCTGCCATCTGGTGCCGATCGACACCTGCTACGCGTTGGTCGGCCTGGTGCGGATGCACTGGAAGGGCTTCGACGGCGGCGAGGCGGCGCGGGAGGCGATCGACGGTTTCTTCGCCGACCTGCGCGGACGCGGCCGCACCGTACCGCCCCTCCGAGGTGGTGAGGGCGGTGGATGAGCTCACGTTCGACTGCGTGGGCGTGCGGGCGGAGGCGTACGCGGCCTTCCCGACGCTCGTTTTCCGGTTGCGCGTCACCGCCCCCGCTCCCTCGGGGGTGCACACCGTCGCGCTGGGCTGCCAGATCCGGGTGGAGCCCCACCTGCGGCGCCACGGCGCCGACGAGGCGGAGTTGCTCGGCGACCTGTTCGGTGACCCGGCGCGCTGGGGCGACACGCTGAAGCCCCTGCGGTTCGCCGACGTCTCCGTCATGGTCCCGGCGTTCACCGGGAGCACCGAGATCGACGTGCCGGTGCCGTGCGGCTACGACCTGGAGGTGTCGGCGGGCCGGTATTTCGCCGCCCTGGAGGACGGCGATATCCCGATGCTCATGCTTTTCCACGGCACGGTGTTCGCCAGGGCACGAGACGGCTTCTCGGTGAGCCAGGTGCCGTGGCATCGCGAGGCCCGCTGCCGGTTGCCGGTGGCGGTGTGGCGGGAGCTGATGGACCGCTACTTCCCGGACTCGGGGTGGCTGCGGCTGCGTCGCGGCACGCTGCGGGAACTCAGCAGGTTCAAGTCCGGGCGCGCCCTGGCGACCTGGGACGAGACCCTGGAACTACTGCTCAAGGAGACGCGGCGATGAGCTTTCCGATGGACATCGCGCGGCGGGTGGCGGACGCGGTGCTGTACGAGGGCTACCTTCTCTACCCCTATCGCGCCTCGGCGCCCAAGAACCAGGTGCGCTGGCAGTTCGGGGTGCTCGTCCCCCCGGGGTTCACCGCGACCGCCGAGTATCCGTACAACGTGACCGAATGCCTCCTCGAAGGGGCCGCGTACGCCGTCGCGCACCTGAACCTGCGCTTCCTGCACCTGAGGACACGCGGCGTCGAGCGTGCCGAGGACGACGGCTACTGGCCGGTCCAGCAGTTGCGGAACGGCCACCGGACCTACCTCGCCTTCGACGAGGCGACCGAGCGGGAGACGGAGGTGACACTCCCCATCGCCGGTCTGCTCGACGCCCCGGAGCGGGTCATCGAGGTACGGATTCCCGGAGACCGCGTGGTCGAGCCGATCGTGGCGCCGTCCGGAGAGGTGATAGGGCGCCTCGTCTCCGAGCACCTGCCGCTGAACGCGGCGCTCAGGGTCTCCGCCGAGTTGGTACCGGGCCCCTACGACCTGGTCAAGCTGCGCGTCCGGGTGGAGAACACCGACCCCTGGAAACCGCTGGGCGCGCCGCGCGAGCAGGCGCTGCGGCACTCGCTGATCTCGGCGCACCTGCTCATCGCGGTGACCGCCGGAGCCTTCGTCTCCCTGCTCGACCCGCCGAACTGGGCCCGGCCCGCCGTGGAGACCTGCCGCAACGAGCACACCTGGCCGGTACTCGTGGGCGAGCCGGGCCATCGGGACGTGGTGCTGTCCTCTCCGATCATCCTCTACGACCACCCGGACATCGCGCCGGAGAGCCCCGGGCCGCTGTTCGACTCCACGGAGATCGACGAGATGCTCCACCTGCGCACCCTCACCCTCACCGACTCCGAAGCACGGGAGGCCCGGGAGACCGACCCCCGGGTGGCCGAGCTCATCGACATGGTCGGCCACATGCCACCTGAACTGCTGGAACGACTCCACGGCGCGATCCGTTCGGTGGAGGAGACCACCGACCCGCGCTCCCGGACGTCTCCGGAGATGTCCTCGTGCACGTCCTCACCGATGTCTCCGGCGAGTGAGGAGTCGTCCTGGGCCCTGGAGGAGAGGTCCGCCCCTCAGTGGGCTGAGGCTGCGGTCTCCCCGGAGGCCGACAGCGTGACGATTTCCGGGGTGGCCGTCTCCAGGGGCAGCAGGGTCAGGCTGGTTCCCGGCCGGCGACGCGCCGACGCCCACGACATGTTCCTCGCCGGCAGGACCGCGCACGTCGAGGCCGTGCTCCTCGACCTCGACGGCGCCCACCACCTGGCCGTCACCCTGGAGGAGGATCCGGGCGCCGACCTGCACCGATCGCACGGCCGCTTCCTCTACTTCGCCCCCGACGAGGTCGAGCCGCTCACGGACGGCTCGCCCACGGGCCCGGCGACGGGATCCCCGACGCGACCGGCGACCGAGAGGTCAGCGGAGAGTTCGGCCGGAGGTCCGCGGCGCGATCTCCCGCCCGGCGACGGGGAGGTGGGCGCGTGAGGATCCTGGTGGCCGGTGTGGGAAACGTCTTCCTCGGCGACGACGGCTTCGGGGTGGCGGTGGCCGGACACCTGGCCCGCACCGACCTGCCCGGCGGGGTCGAGGTCAGGGACTTCGGCATCCGGGGCGTCCACCTGGCGTACGAGCTGACCGGCGGCGGGTACGACGTCACGATCCTGGTCGACGCGGTCTCCCGCGACGGGCCGCCCGGCACCCTGTACGTCCTCGAACCGTCGGCGGGCGACGTACCGCGATCCTTCGCCGACGCGCACTCGATGACGCCGGAGACCGTGCTCTCGCTGGTGGGCGTGCTCGGCGGCGAGGCCGGTCGCGTCCTGCTCGTCGGCTGCCAGCCTGCCGACATCTCGCCGGGCATGCGGCTCAGCCCTCCGGTCGCGGACGCCGTCGCCAGGGCGGCGGACCTGGTCGTCGAGCTCGCGGGACAACAGATCGCGATGGCGCTCGCCACCGCGGGCCACGAGGAGGAACGGACATGCTGAAACGCCTGCTGGCCGGGGCGGTGCTGGTGGGGGTGGCCGTACTGGTCTACCAGTCGCTCCCCGACATCAAGCGCTACCTGAGGATGCGGAACATTTGACGTCCTCCTCGGCGTGAACGCCGAAGATTCCTGCCATGTCGCTCACGCGACATCTTGGTGGGTTCCTGTTTCACAGCCAGGAGCCTGGACGAGTCCAGGTCTTACCTCAGCTCCGCAGGCGTTTAACGTCTCCGCCCGTCCAGCGGCGACTCGAACACACTACCGGAGCGTGTCCCGACCTGACGGCAAAACCAGGAGGGTCAGGGCACGCTCGCGTCAGAATGAGAGGAAACGATCATGCACGAGTTCGGGATCGCCGAGGCGATCCTCACGGCGGTGGAGAACCGGGCGGACGGCAGGCGGGTGCGACGGGCGCGAGTCCGCGCGGGCGCCCTGCTCCGCCTCACGGAACCGGCCGTCAACCTGGCGTTCTCCTCGATCTCCGAGGGTTCCGTGGCCGAGGGCGCCCACGTGGAACTGGTCATCGTCCCGGTGAGGATGACCTGCCGTTCCTGCGGGAGCACGTCCACCTCCGTCGAGCCCTTCGCCCTCTGCGCGGGGTGCGGCGACACCGATATCGACACCGAGGGCGGCGAAGACCTCGTTCTCGAGTCCATCCAGCTGGCGGAGGCCTCTCATGTGCCTGGGAATTCCCGGCGAGATCGTGGAAATCCTGTCGGATCGTCCTGATCTGGCCATGGTCGACGTCTGCGGCGTCAAGCGCGCGATCAACATCGGCCTGCTTGAGGACGAGTGCGTCGCGCCCGGCGACTGGATCCTCATCCACGTCGGGTTCGCGCTGTCGAAGATCGACGAGGTGGAGGCGAGGGCCGCGCTCGACTTCCTCGAAAGCATCGGCCAGGCGTACGAGGACGAGATCGCGGCCCTCCGAGAATCCACGATCGAAGAGGGGTGAGGGCTGATGCGTTTCGTCGACGAGTACCGCGACGCCGAGAAGGCCCGGATGCTCGCCGCGCGGATCGCCGCGCTGTGCGAGCCCGGCCGCGACTACAAGTTCATGGAGGTGTGCGGCGGGCACACCCACACGATCTACAAGCACGGCCTGGAGGACTACCTGCCCGAGGCCGTCACCCTGGTGCACGGTCCCGGCTGCCCGGTCTGTGTCATCCCGATGGGAAGGGTGGACGACGCCGTCCACATCGCCGGACAGCCGGACGTGATCATGACGTCGTTCGGCGACATGATGCGGGTGCCGGGCGGGAACGGCTCGTTCCTCGACGCCAAGGCGCGGGGGGCCGACATCCGGATGGTGTACTCCCCGCTGGACGCCCTGAAGATCGCCCGGCAGAACCCGGAACGGCGTGTGGTCTTCATGGCCATCGGGTTCGAGACCACCGCGCCCTCGACGGCGATGACGGTCCTGCGTGCCGAGGCCGAGGGGATCGAGAACTTCTCGATCTTCTGCAACCACGTGACGATCATCCCCGCCATCAAGGCGATCCTGGATTCTCCCGACCTGCGCCTCGACGGGTTCATCGGGCCGGGCCACGTCTCGACCGTGATCGGCTGCCGGCCGTACGAGTTCGTCGCGCGTGCCTACGGAAAGCCCATGGTGGTCGCCGGTTTCGAGCCGTTGGACGTACTGCACACGGTCTACCGCATCCTTCTGCAACTGTCGGAAGGCCGTTCCGAGGTGGAGAACCAGTACTCCCGGGTGGTCCCGTGGGAGGGCAACCTCAAGGCCCTGCGCGTCATCGGCCAGGTGATGGAGCTGCGGCCGTACTTCGAATGGCGCGGGCTCGGCTTCATCTCGCAGTCGGCGCTCAGGGTCACCGAGCGGTACGCCGCCTTCGACGCCGAGCGGATCTTCCGGATTCCGGGCGGGAGGGTGGCCGATCCGAAGGCGTGCCAGTGCGGCGAGGTGCTCAAGGGGGTGCTCAAGCCCTGGGAGTGCAAGGTCTTCGGCACCGCGTGCACTCCGGAGACGCCGATCGGCACGTGCATGGTGTCGTCCGAGGGCGCCTGCGCGGCGTACTACAACTTCGGCCGGTTCTCGCGCGAGCGCGTCAGGGAGGCGACCCGGACGTGAACGGCGCAGCGGGCGGCGACGGGCGGACCGAGGAGTACGCCGTACGGGAGATGGATCCCCCGGGATCACCCGACGGGTGGCAGGTGCCGGGCCTGCGGGAGGAGACACCCGGCCGCGGAGACGTACCGGACCTGAAGGACCCGAAGGAGGAGACGCGCGTGCTCGGACACGTACCGGACCGGAGTGACCCGAGGGAGGAGGCGCGCGTCCGGGAGCAGCGGGTGCTGGACCGGATCGAGCGGGTACGGCGACGCGGGGCGCGCGTCCGGGAGAACCTCGTCACCCTGGCGCACGGCGCGGGCGGCAAGGCCACCAGGACCCTGATCGAGGCGGTGTTCCTGGAGTCGTTCCGCAACCCGATGCTGGAGACCCTGGAGGACGGCGCGGTCACCGACGGGCTCGCCCTCACCACCGACGCGTTCGTGGTCACACCGCTGTTCTTCCCCGGCGGCGACATCGGCGACCTCGCGGTCAACGGCACCGTCAACGACCTGGCCATGTGCGGGGCCCGCCCCCGCTACCTGTCGGCCGGATTCATCCTGGAAGAGGGATTTCCGGTGGCCGACCTGCGGCGCGTCACCGCCTCGATGGCCGAGGCGGCGCGGGCGGCGGGCGTGTGGATCGTCACCGGTGACACCAAGGTCGTGGAGAGGGGCAAGGCGGACGGCTGCTACATCACCACCTCCGGCATCGGGACGCTTGAGCGGCCCGTCCGGCTGAGTGCCGCCTCCGCGCGGCCGGGAGACGCGGTCATCGTGTCCGGGCCGATCGGCGAGCACGGGATCACCATCATGCTCGCCCGGGGAGAACTCGACATCGAGGCCGACCTGTGTTCCGACACCGCTCCGCTCAACGCCCTCGTCGAGAAGCTGCTGGACGCCTGCGACGGCGACGGGGGCGGCGCGGTGCGCTGCCTGCGCGACGCGACCAGGGGCGGGGTCGCGACGATCGTCAACGAGATAGCGGAGTCCTCGCGGGTCGCCGTCGTCCTCGACGAGGACGCGGTGCCGGTCCGCCCCGTCGTACGGGGGGCGTGCGAACTGCTGGGGATCGACCCGCTCTACGTCGCCTGCGAGGGCCGGATGGTCGCGGTGGTGGCCGGGGATTCCGCGGAGACGGCCCTGGCCGCCCTTCGTTCCCACCCGCTCGGCTCCGACGCGGCGATCATCGGGCGGATCGCCGACGATCCGCCGGGGCTGGTCCTGCTCAGGACCGCCTTCGGCGGCACCCGCATCGTCGACCTGCTGGTCGGCGACCCGCTACCGAGAATCTGCTGACCGGGAGCGGTCGTGGCTAGCGGGGAAAGACGATCGTCTTGTGACCGTCGAGCAGGACGCGCTGCTGGGTGTGCCAGCGGACGGCCCGCGCCAGGGCCTGGCACTCGACGTCACGGCCGATGGCGGCGAGGTCGTCCGCGGAGTGGGTGTGGTTGACCCGGGCGACCTCCTGCTCGATGATCGGGCCCTCGTCAAGGTCGGCGGTCACGTAGTGCGCGGTCGCGCCGATCAGCTTCACGCCGCGGGAGTGCGCCTGGTGGTAGGGCTTGGCGCCCTTGAACGACGGCAGGAACGAGTGGTGAATGTTGATCACATTGCCCGCGAGCTTGACGCAGAGGTCTTCCGACAGCACCTGCATGTAGCGGGCGAGCACCACCAGGTCGGCCCGGTAGTGGTCGACCAGGGTGAGGACCTCCGCCTCCTGCCTGGGCTTGGTCTCGGGGGTGACCGGCAGGTGGTGGTAGTCGATGCCGTACGACTGGGTCAGCGGCCGCAGGTCCGGGTGGTTGGAGACGACCGCGACGATCTCGATGTCGAGCAGGCCCGAGCGCGTCCGGTACAGAAGATCGTTCAGGCAGTGGCCGAACTTGCTCACCATCACCAGCACGCGCGGCTTGACGGAGACGTCGCGCAGCTTGAAATCCATGCCGAACTCGGGGGCGAGCGCGGCGAAGGCCTCGCGCAGCTCGCCGTCGGACAGCGGAGAGGCGAACTGCACCCGCATGAAGAACCGCTCGGCCACGGCGTCACCGAACTGCTGGCTCTCGATGATGTTGCATCCCCGCCCGGCGAGGAGGCCGGAGACCGCGGCCACCACTCCCGGACGGTCCGGGCAGGACAGCGTCAACACAAACTCGGCCCTGGAACTCATGCCTTCACCCTTGAGCTTGAGAGGTCGGATCGTACGGTGCTTCCATCTGACCTGGGCAGGGTACAGCGAATCCTGCCACCGCATCCGGCCGTCCGGCACGTGGCGGGCCACGAGATCCCAAGGCCACCACAGACCCCCGGAACCACCACAACCACGCGATCTCGTTCTGGCCGTCGGAGGACCCGGGATCGGCCGACATCGCCCGGAGTCAGGAAAGCCATCCGGAACCGTCCGAGGCGCTGATCCGCTGGGCGAACGGGGTGCTATCGTCCCCACCCTATGGACCCCCACCCTATGGAGACCCCAGACCCCGCGGACACCCCGGATACCACGGACATCGCGGACATCCCTCAGCCGAACGACAGGCCCGCGACCCGGGTGATCTGTGTGGACGGGGCAGGCCGGGTGCTTCTCATGCACTGGCGCGACCCCGTCGGCGGCCAGACCCTCTGGGAACCGCCGGGCGGCGGGATCGACCCGGGCGAGACCCCCCTGCAGGCCGCGCGGCGCGAACTCACCGAGGAGACGGGGCTGCCGGGCGAGGCGGTGCTGAACCTGTGGGTGCCGGTACGCAGGGAGTTCCGCTGGATCGGGGTCGACTACGCCAAGACGGAGCGGTTCTATCTGGCGAGGTTCGAGGGCACCCCCGAGGTGAGCGCCGGGGCGTTCACCGCCGAGGAGCACATCACCTACCTCGGCTGCGACTGGTTCTCACCGGCGGAGATGGTCGATCTCCCCGGCTCCCTGGAACCCCCCGACCTGCCGGAGGTCGTCTCCCGCCTCACGCTGCTGGGGTGAACCGGTCATCAGCCGGAAAAGGGAACGAACAGCCGGACAAGAAAAGCCCGCGCGGCCCTCGATCTCTCGGATCGGGGGCCGCGACCGTTGGAGGATGATTCTCTCGGTGGGGAAGAATCTCATCCCTTGTGGATGGTGCCGGCAGCGCCACCCAGTCGCGACACGCCGGCTTTGTGGACAATGATCTTTTTCATCGCACTCACCAGGGAATGGCGGTAGGTACAAAAATAATTATTCGGATATTTCCGAAATAGGCAATACCAAACCGAAAGATATCCCTAAATATAGATCACTTAGTTAAAGAGGACATAGCGGCTATTAGGTCTTTTTCTCCGTAAATCACCACACACCCCCCTCGCTCTTCCCGGCGGACCTCGCGCCAGCCGAACTTGCGATAGAGCTCCATCGCCGCGAGTTGATTCATGGTGGTGTCACCGCGAAGACGTACATAACCGAGTTCGGTGGCCCGCGTCTCCAGCGCGAGCACCATCTGGGCACCGAATCCGCGACGCTGGAACTCCGGATGGACCCGCATGCGGCACATCTCGGCGGTCTGGTCGTCGACACGACGCAGACCGCCCATCGTGATGACGCGCCCCTCGGGCGTCTCGCCCACGAGGAACTCACCCCGGTCGGCGAGATAGATCTCGTGGATCCTCGGGAAGTCGTCCTCGTAGTAGACGCCGTCTCCCGGCGCGAGACCGACCTGCGCGAGGCAGATCTGGTGAAGCGCCCATACGGACTCCAGGTCGGACCAGCGATAACGCCGAAGCCTCGGCTTCAAGTGCCACTCCTGTCGGTCACCGGATCCTCCGTCGACGTGCCGCGGCTGCGCAGCGACTCCATGTAGGTCTTGAGCTTGGGATGGCCGGGGACCTTCACCTCGACCTGCTTGCCCACCTCGTGGGCGCGTTGCATGAGGATGTCGGGCCGGCAACTCTCGTCGAGGCCCAGGACCGTACGGTGGGCGATCTCCAGCGCCTCGTCCACGTCACCCTCAAGGATCTTGCACTGGGCCCGGTCGAACTTGATGAAGGTCGGGTCGAGCCAGTCGGTCGGGCCGTACTTGGTGAGCGCCTGCTCCAGGATGAGATCGGCCTCCATCGCCTGCCCGAGCTTGACGAGCGCGTCTCCCTGGTGGAAGTAGAGCTGGCGCTCGGTGTAGCCGAAGGTCGAGTCGTCCTGCTCCGTGGCGGACATCTGGGAGAAGGCGGCCCTCGCCCTCGACAGCGCCCGCTTCGCCTGGTCGACCACGTCCTTCTTGCCCGAGCCCGACATCATCGCCAGCGCGCGGGCCTCGACCACCGGGGCCATGACCTGGGCCGCACAGGGCGTCTGCCCGGCCAGGTCCCTGCTCTTCTTGGCGAGGTTGAGGGCCTCGCGCGGGTCGCCGTAGTAGAGGGGGACCAGAGCCTCCCTCGCCGTGACCCACGCCCTCAGCGCCCGGTCGCCGGTCTCGTCCGCCGCGGTCCTGCCCGTCCTGAAGAAGGACCGCGCGAGCCTGTGGTCACCGAGATTGACCATGATCATGCCACTCAGACCGGCGAGTTGCGCCGCCATGCGGCACAGTCGTTCTTGCAGGTCGACCGGCTGGCGCCGCTCCATCGCCTTGCGCACCGCGGCGAATTCGAGCATCACGTCGCACAGCAGCCTGAGCGGGGGGGTGTTCATGTACTGGCGGCCGAAGCCGATGGTGGATTCCTCCCACTGATCGAGCATCGCGGGCGAGACGGTGGCCGAAACCAGCGTGTCGTCCATCCGCCGACGCATGCTTTCCACCGATCCGAGCACCTGCCCGTCCAGCGCGATGCCGCTGCCGGCCAGAAGCTGTAAGAGCGTCCTCCGTAGCACGTTCTCGTCCTCCTCACCCCCGTCCGCGGGAGGATCGGCGCCGATCGGCTGGATCAGCAGCTCACGCGGACCAGGGGAAGTGTCGGGTCTTCCATCCTGGAGATCACCTCGCACGACACCGGGCATCTTGTGGCCGTGACCACAGATGCACGGGCCGTCGTACCCGAGGGAGGGGGGCTCGACCCGGTAGGCGGAGCACAGGTAGTGCAGGTATTCGGGACCGGGCCGCTTCAGCCCGCTCTCGTACGCGGACAGGAGCGTCTCACCGATGCCGGGAGCCGCCTTACCGTCGCGTTCGAACAGCGCCCGTATCTGTTCGATGACGTCCGCGAGAGC
This sequence comes from Streptosporangium sp. NPDC049078, assembly GCF_040648855.1. NCBI lineage: Bacteria > Bacillati > Actinomycetota > Actinomycetes > Streptosporangiales > Streptosporangiaceae > Streptosporangium > Streptosporangium sp. NPDC049078. The sequence goes on along the minus strand of NZ_JBEZEL010000025.1, from coordinate 52,809 downwards.
GACGCCGTGCGCGAGGCGGTGACCTTTTATCCGAGTGGTCCCGAATTGCGAACTACACTTTTCATATATTTCCTCGGCTATCTGCGCCGAGGACTTCCCGGCCGCCAGGCCACGGGCCCGGACCTGCCTCGCCAACTCTGTCTCCCTGTGCTGCCTGCCGGACATACCGGCCCCTCTCTCGTGACCAGCTGGGCTGGCTGGCACACTGGTCCCGACCGGATCCCCATCTCCCTTGACGCAGTGTGATCTTTTGGTCGCACTGCGCCTACCGAGAATGATGGACCACGTTTGACTCATCCGGAACGCGCTAATAAAGCCGCTGGCTAAGAATCGTCCTCCGAAGGACTGTTTCTTTCAACCCACTTGGCACATCGCCCACCCTGAACAGGGTTTTCCCTGAATTGACCCGTAGGGCCGCTGTGAGTCATCTTTGGCGGGCAGCACCGGAAGCGTGATCGAACGAACACGATTCGGTGCCGGCCATCCGAGAGCACGAGGAGGGACGAGGTGGGTGAAGACGATTTCCAGCACCTTGAGCGGCTGGTGACGGAGCTTGACTGTCGCGGGCTGCACGCCCGCCTGGTGCGGACCCACTCGGGCCGTGCGTTCGTGCGTGTGATCAATCCGAAGGCGACCAGCCTGGCGGAGAACGTCACCTGCAGGGCGCAGGCCACCCCCAGCCAGCGGGACTGGTACTACTGGTGGTCCTGGGGCGAACGAATGCACACGGTGGAGGACCCCGCCGGTGCCGCGACCAAGGTCGCACGCGTACTAGCCGCGGTAGGAGAGTGAGGTGAGCGGCACAACGGGCGTTCATCCGCCCGGTGTGCCGCGCCTACCGCGGCCCGACGGAGCCGGCGGGGTGATCCGGTGCGGAGCGTCTTCGGACGCTGGACACCCCGCCGGCTCCGAATCGTCAGGCCCGCACCCGCGGGCCGCCGTTCCACGAGAACTTCCACGAAGAACGCGGAGGCTCCCCGTGAGCCGAAGCCCACGAACCGCTGCAAAGCACAGGCTGCCGTCCGGTCTCTCGTCCGGGCGGTGAATAGGAGGGATCCCTTTCGGGAACGGCACGGGACACGCTTCCGGGTGCGTGCCCCGTGCCGGGTCACCCCGTCACCGGGGCATCCGGGTCCGCCTCCGCGGCTCCAGACCAGGATGTCCCCGTCTTCCCCGGCGTAATGTGACGGAGGCCGGTTCGATCGGCAAGATGAGTGGGTCATGACTCACTCGGTCAGCCTGTCGATCCGATCCGAAAGGGATCCACTCCGTGTTCCTGCTCTCCCCCACGCCCGTCCCTACTCCCATCCCCAGCGTCACCCCCACTCCCAGCGTCACCCCGACATCCGGGGCGGAGGCCGTCGTTGAGGACCTCCTCGACGCGAGTGCGGGCCTGACAAAAGGGTGCGGAGACGGCGGGGGAGTAATCTGCGACTTTGTGAAGATGCTCATCCCCGCGTCCGTCGACTGGGTGGCCCCCGTGATCGCGTGGCTGATCGCCATCACACTGGTCGTGGCCATCGCGCTCATCCTGCGCAACCTGTCGCACCGGCTGATCGGCCGGATCGTGCGCCGGGCGTCCGCCGAGCGCACCTCTCTGGCGGGACGGCTGCGCGGCAGGGAGACGGTCGCCCCCGAGGGCCTCGACGCGATCGTGGCCGAACGGCGCAGGCAGCGGGCCGAGACCATCGGCTCGGTGCTCAGGCACATCGCCTCGATCATCATCCTGGGCACCGCCGCGCTCACCATCCTCGAACGCCTCTCCATCCCCATCGCCCCCCTGCTGACCAGCGTCGGCATCCTGGGCGTCGCGATCGGCTTCGGCGCCCAGGAGCTCGTCAAGGACTTCATCGCCGGCATGTTCATGCTCCTGGAGGACCAGTACGGCGTGGGTGACGTGATCGACACGGGCACCGCGGTCGGCACCGTGGAGGCGGTCACCCTGCGCATCACCCGCCTGCGCGACAGCGACGGCCGCGTCTGGTACATCCGCAACGGCACGATCACCCGCGTCGGCAACGAGTCCCAGGGCTGGGCGCGCGCCACGGTCGACGTGCCGGTGGCGTACGCCTCGGAGATCCCCGTGGTCCGCGACCTCCTCAAGGAGGTCGCCGACGAGATGTGGAACGAGCCCGCCTTCCGCGACGCCGTCATCGTCGAGGAGCCCCAGGTCTGGGGCATCGAGCAGATCTCCGACACCGCGGTCATCTTCCGGGTCAGCGCCAAGACCCTCCCCTCCCGGCAGGGCGAGGTCGCCCGCGAGCTCCGCCTGCGGATCAAGTTCGCCCTCGACCGCGCCGGCATCACGATCGCCTCCTGACGTCAATTAGGCTGGATGACGTGTCCGCTACCCCCGAGGAATCCCAGTCCTTCTACGACGCCGTTGGCGGTGAGGAGGCCTTCAGGCGTCTGGTGCACCGCTTCTACCAGGGAGTGGTCACCGACCCGATCCTCCTGCCGCTGTACCCCGAGGAAGACCTCGAAGGCGCCGAGGAGCGGCTCAGGCTCTTCCTCATCCAATACTGGGGCGGTCCCAACACGTACGGCATGCAGCGGGGCCACCCCCGGCTGCGGATGCGGCACAACCCGTTCGTCATCCGCTCGGCCGAGCGCGACGCCTGGCTCCGCCACATGCACGACGCGGTGGTCTCCCTGCAGCTCCCCGACGAGCTGGAGAAACGCCTCTGGGACTATCTCGTGTACGCGGCGCACAGCATGGTAAACACCCCCGACGTATAAACCACCGTAAGGTCGGGGTCTGCCACGCATAAACCCCACCGGCCTGGGGCAACCCATGCACATGGAAACCCCCTGGTGGCGTGATGCCGTCGTCTACGAGATCTACGTTCGCAGCTTCGCCGACGCCTCCGGAGACGGCGTCGGCGATCTGCCCGGCATCCGGCAGCGCCTGCCGTATCTCGCCGAGCTCGGCGTGGACGCGATCTGGTTGACCCCCTTCTACCGCTCCCCGATGGCCGACGGCGGTTACGACGTGGCCGACTACCGCGACGTCGACCCGCTCTTCGGCACGCTCTCCGACTTCGACGAACTCGTCTCCGAGGCGCACCGGCTCGGGCTGCGGGTGATCGTCGACATCGTCCCGAACCACAGCTCCTCCGCCCACGAGTGGTTCCAGGCCGCCCTGCGAGGCGAGGGGCGCGACCGCTACATCTTCCAGGACGGCGGGGAGTCCCCTCCGAACAACTGGCAGTCGACCTTCAGCGGCCCCGCCTGGAGCAAGTCTCCCGACGGGCAGTGGTATCTCCACCTCTTCGCCCCCGAACAGCCCGACTTCAACTGGCGCAATCCCGAGGTCCACTCCGAGTTCCTCGACGTGCTGCGGTTCTGGCTCGACCGCGGGGTGGACGGGTTCAGGATCGACGTCGCGATGGGCCTGTACAAGGCCGAAGGGCTGCCGGACACCCCGCCGGAGGACCAGGCGTTCAAGGCCGAGTCGCCGATCTGGGGGCGGCCCGAGGTGCACGAGGTCTACCGCGACTGGCGCAAGGTCCTCGACTCCTACGAGGGCGAGCGGATGGCGATCGGCGAGGTCTGGACCGACTCCGCCGAGGATCTCGCCCTGTACGTCCGCCCCGACGAGCTGCACCAGAGCTTCAACTTCGCCTGGCTGGAAGCGCCCTGGTCAGGGCCCGCGTTCAAGAAGATCATCGATGACACGCTCGCCGCGGTGACCGCCCCCACCTGGGTCCTTTCGAACCACGACGTGATCCGCCACGTGACCCGGTACGGCGACGGCCTCGCCAACTCCACGACGGGCCTCGCCCGTGCCCGCGCGGCCCTGCTCGCGATGCTCGCCCTGCCGGGATCGGCATATCTCTACCAGGGGGAGGAACTCGGCCTCCCCGAGGTGAAGGATCTTCCCCCGGAGGCCCGCCAGGACCCGATCTTCGCCCGCTCCAAGGGCGAGCTGGCCGGCCGCGACGGCTGCCGGGTCCCCATCCCCTGGTCCGGTGCGGCCGAGCCCTACGGCTTCTCCCCCGACGGAACACGGCCCTGGCTGCCACAGCCGGTCGAGTGGGCCGCACTCTCCGCCGAGCGCCAGTCGAACGACCCGGGCTCGACGCTCCACTTCTATCAGGAGGCCCTGCGCGCCCGCCGCGAGCTGCGCGGCACGCTGCCGGACGAGATCACCTGGCTGGACTCCCCCGAGGACGCCCTCATCTTCAGCCGGGGTCCGCTCACCTGCGTCGTCAACTGCGGTTCCGAGCCGGTGCAACTGCCTCCGCACGACCGTGTCCTGATCGGCAGCGCCCCGGTGGAAGGTCACCTTCTCCTGCCGGACACCGCGGCCTGGCTGCACACTCCCGAGGCCTGAAAGACCGCCTGCCACCGGCGGACGCCCGGTGGCAGGCGCCCTCAGCCCGTGACGAACCTGTCCAGGTAGGCGAGTTCGTCCTGGTTCAGCCGCCGGGGGGAGGCCTTCTCCACGTCGTAGGCCACGATCACCGAGCGGGCCCTGACGAAGATCTCCTCGTCGTCGCGGATCTCGTACACGAGGGTGAACCGCACCGGCCGGATCTCCGTCACCCATGACTCCACCCGGACCGGATCGGGGCGGAAGGTGAGGGGCCGCACATAGTCGACCTCGTGTCTGGCGATCACGAGCCCATTGAAGGGCTCGCGGCCCTCACGCCGGGGATCGACATGGAACAGCGCGAGCCGCGCGTCCTCCAGGTAGTCGAGAAACCGTACGTTGTTGACGTGTCCCAGCGAGTCGATGTCGGCGAACCTCACGGCCCTGGGGAACACATGCCGGTGGCCACGGCCGACGCCGTCCACGATGCTCTGTCCAAACACACCCGAAACCGTAGCGGGCCCCGACGCGCCGGCTTACGGCGGTACGTCGGAAGCCCGTCGGCACGGCGACACCGCATCCGTCGCGGGCGGGCCCGCGCCAGGTGCGACACCCCTGCCCGGAGGCCGGCCGGTCTGCGGGCCGGCCTCCGGGAAAGGGGATCAGTCGCGGGTGAGCTTGCGGTAGGTGACCCGGTGCGGCCTGGCCGCGTCGGCACCCAGGCGCTCGATCTTGTTCTTCTCGTAGTCGGCGAAGTTGCCCTCGAACCAGAACCAGTTCGAACCCTCTTCCCAGGCGAGGATGTGGGTCGCGATGCGGTCGAGGAACCACCGGTCGTGCGAGGTGATGACCGCGCAACCGGGGAATTCCAGCAACGCGTTCTCCAGGCTGGAGAGCGTCTCGGTGTCGAGGTCGTTGGTGGGCTCGTCGAGCAGCAGCACGTTGCCGCCCTGCTTGAGGGTGAGCGCCAGGTTGAGCCGGTTGCGCTCTCCGCCGGACAGGATGCCCGACTTCTTCTGCTGGTCAGGGCCCTTGAACCCGAACGCGGCGATGTAGGCGCGGGACGGCATCTCGACCTGGCCGACCTTGATGTAGTCGAGCCCGTCGGAGACGACCTCCCAGACGTTCTTGGAAGGGTCGATCCCGCCCCTGCTCTGGTCGGCGTAAGAGATCTTGACCGTGTCGCCGATCACGATCTCGCCGCTGTCGGGCGTCTCGCTGCCGGTGATCATCCGGAACAGGGTGGTCTTTCCCACACCGTTCGGGCCGATCACACCGACGATGCCGTTACGCGGGAGGTCGAAGGAGAGGCTCTCCATCAGGACCCGCTCCTCGAAGCCCTTGGTGAGCTTCTCGGCCCGGATCACCGTGGTCCCCAGGCGCGGGCCCGGCGGGATCTGGATCTCCTCGAAGTCGAGCTTGCGGTGCTTGTCGGCCTCGGCGGCCATCTCCTCGTAGCGCTGCAGACGCGCCCGGCTCTTGGTCTGGCGGGCCCTGGCGTTGGAGCGGACCCACTCCAGCTCCTCCTCCAGGCGCTTCTTGCGCTTGGCGTCTTTTTGGCCCTCAAGCTTGAGCCGCGCCGCCTTCGCCTCCAGGTAGGTGGAGTAGTTGCCCTCGTAGGGGTGGCAGCGGCCCCGGTCGAGCTCCAGGATCCATGTGGCCACGTTGTCCAGGAAGTAGCGGTCGTGGGTGACGGCCAGAACGGTGCCCGGGTATTTCTCCAGGTGGGATTCGAGCCACTGGACACTCTCGGCGTCGAGGTGGTTGGTGGGCTCGTCGAGCAGCAGCAGGTCGGGCTGCTCCAGAAGCAGCTTGCACAGGGCGACCCTGCGGCGCTCTCCACCGGAGAGCTGGGTGACCTCGGCGTCCGGCGGAGGACAGCGAAGGGCGTCCATCGCCTGCTCCAGCTGGCTGTCGAGATCCCAGCCGTTGCGGTGGTCGAGGGCGTCCTGAAGCTTGCCCATCTCGTTGAGCAGATCGTCGCTGTAGTCGGTGGCCATCAGCTCGGCGATCTCGTTGAAGCGGTCGAGCATCGCCTTGGTCTCGGCGACACCCTCTTCGACGTTGCCGAGGACGGTCTTGGATTCGTTGAGGGGGGGCTCCTGCTGAAGCATGCCGACGGTGAAGCCGGGCATGAGCCGGGCGTCGCCGTTGGACGGCTGCTCCAGGCCCGCCATCATCTTCAGCAGCGTCGACTTCCCGGTGCCGTTGGGGCCCAGGACACCGATCTTGGCGCCCGGCAGGAACGACAGCGTCACGTCGTCGAGGACGACCTTGTCACCGTGCGCCTTGCGCACGCGCTGCAGCGTGTAGATGTACTCCGGCATGCCTTTTAGTTTAGGGCCTGGGGAGTTCAGCTATGGGCGGCCCTGGACAGGGGCCGTTGGGGATTCCGCCCTGAACGAAGGCCGATTCGGCTGAGGGCGCCCCCGGAGGAAGGCCGGTTCGGCCGGGAGCGGCCCCTGATGGAGCCCGAGAAGTTCAGCCGGGATGATTTCTGCCAGGACCCCGATCCGGTCGAGGGCGGCCCCCCGGACAGGGCGTGGTTCAGCCGGGAGCGGCCTCGGATCCGGGCCTGCGGGCCGGGGGCACGATGGTGGCCGACAGGCAGATCTGGTCGCGGCCGAGCTCCTTGGCCCGGTAAAGCGCGAGGTCGGCCGCCGCGAGCAGCTCGATCAGGTCGTCCCCGTGCACACTCATGATCGCGACACCGACCGAGATGGTCACAGTGATCATGTTGTCGTCGGCCGGGACGGCCATCCGCCCCACCCGTAGGCGCAGCCGCTCCGCGACCCTGCGCGCCTCGGTCACGTCGGCCCTGGGCAGCAGGACGACGAACTCCTCACCGCCGAACCGGCCCACCACGTCGTAGTCACGCAGCTGGCTGCGGATGGTGTCGGCCACCCCGACGAGGACCTGATCGCCGATCAGGTGACCGTAGGTGTCGTTCACCTTCTTGAAGTGGTCGATGTCGACGATCAGCAACGCGAGCGTCTCCCCGGTGCGCCGAGCCCTGACGATCTCGGTGTCGGCCTCCCGCTGCCAGGCCGCGGCGTTCAGCAGGCCGGTCTTGAGGTCGGTGCGGGCCGCCGCCTGGAGCTGGGCGTGCAGCAGGCTGCGCTGGAGCAGCACGACCGGGGGCAGCGCGAGGACCAGCAGGGCCGGGTTGAGCCCGCAGGTGATGGAGACGAGGACGCCGAGACAGAGCTCGACGAAGTCGAGGAGCAGGTTCTCCCGGTTCCACAGGACCTCCCGCCAGCGGCTCTCGGGGTCGGCGGTGTGCGCGGCGACGGCGATCAGCGCGGTGTTGATCACTGTGAATAAGATCGCGCAGCCGATCGCGACGAGGATCGGCCATCCTTCACCCCTGGTCAGCGCCCCCAGATCGCCGACCACGGCGTGGAAGAGCAGCGAGGCCGCGCATCCGGCCAGTCCGATCGCCGCCGAACTGACGACCCGCCGGTAGACCACCGTCGCGCGCACCCGCTTCTGCAGCAGGAACTGGAGCGGGATGGGCGCCAGAAGCGCGTAGATCGGCGGGAGGAGCAGGGCGGCGGGTAACCACCAGGCGGACAGCAGATCGCGGTAGACGCCCGCGGGCATGCCGAGTCTCCGGGTCGCCTCGATGCACACGGCCCCGCACATCATCAACGCGGTGAACGTCAGCACATCGGACCAGCGGAAAACACCGGAAATCGAGAAGAACACGATCGCGGCGAGATCCAGCGCTACTATCCCGCAGAGGTAGCCGACCAGCGGACGACGCTGCCCCAGCAGGGGCCATCGATCGACCAAAGGCGTCATGCCGTCGCGTGGTTTGACCGGTGAGTGACTGGGAGCCACCATGTCGTCCCCCTCTCCGACTAACGATGTGTAACACAATAGTTGCGGAGTGTGCGACGCGCGATGGCAACCGCTACCTTTGGCGGAGTGAGTCAGCCCACCGGCCGGCTCACGACTTGGAAACCGCTCGCTCGCGAGCGGGCCGTGGTGGGAAAGGAGCAAGCCATGCTGCGGGGCGTGACCTGGACCTAACAGGTGTCTTGAGCATCTGACACGGGCAAGACCATCGGCCGGTTATCTCGGCGTCACCGCGCAGTCACGGCGAGACCCCGACCGCGCCCGGCCGGTGCCCCCTCACCTCGCCCGCACCCAGGCTCTCTCCGTGTTCCATCCGAGCCTGCCGCCCCCCACCAGACACCCCGCTCACTCGAACCTTCTTGGATCCCCCCTCTCTCCCTTCGTTGAATCCTGCAGCGCCTCCCCTCCCTTTCATGGCTTCGTGGCCCGATCACGACCGTTCGACGTCCGGCATCGTCATCCGGTGCCCGGACACGCAGGTCGTGGGATCGAAAACGAACCGTAGAGGGGGAAGGCGCCAAGAGGGCGCTTCCCCCTCAACGTCGAAGAGCTGTCAAGAGAGTCGTCTCCGAGAGAACGTTCGGCCGGTTCCGCGGCGATGGCTCCGCCAGGGCCGCGGAGGTCGACTCAGGTGACGACGGCGACGCGTCGAGATCCGGGCACGGTCACCCGGTCAGGGGGGACAGTCTCTGGTCGAGGTCGCTCCTGCGGGTGTCGTCGGGCAGGCGATCGCGAACGGCGAGCAGCTTGCCGACGTTGCGCTTGGAGGGGGCCTGCTCGATCAGCGGAACCGCCTGGTGGAGCAGGTCAGCGGCCTGATCGGCGTTACCGAGGTCATTCTGGACGTGGGCATGCTTGGCCAGGTAACCGACGTAGTCTCTGCGCCGGGTCGGGGCGTACCCGTTTCTGGCCCTGTCCAGATGGAGCTCCGCGCGTCGCGGGTCGCCCAGGTCGAGCTGGCAGGTGGCGACATGGTTGTGGAATTCCCCCTCGTCGAACCATCGGATCCATCGGGGGTCGTTCGCGCTGGTACCGCGCCCGAACTGGGTGTCGGCGATACCCAGAAAGCGATGAGCCTCAGCCTTTTCGCCGACACTCGCGTGGGCCCACGCCAGGCGCATGGCCAGCACGCTGGCGATACGCGGTGTGACCTTTCCGGCGCCCTCGTAGGCGGCACGGGCAAGGGTCAAGGAACCGGGAAAGTCCCCTACATCCCTGCATTGCAGAGCCATCGACTTGAGGATGTCCGCCCCTACGGCGCGGTCACCGGCTGCCTGCGCGGAATGGACGGCAGCGACCCAGTATCGCTGAGCCGCGGAATGCAATCCCGTGTCGAAGGAGGCGAAACCCGCCAATTGCCCGAGCTCTGCGGCCAGTGTGTGAAGACGCCGGGCGATGGCCTCGCTGTAGGAGGACTTCTCCAGCACCCCGGTGACCATGCCGAGCTCGGCGTCGAGCAGCTTGCGGACGTACTGCCCACCGTGGCTGCCCTGCAGCGTATGCAGACGAGGCAGGCTCGCCTCGATCTGCTCAACGAACTCCTCGCCGATCTGGCCTCCGCCCAGCACGGAGGTGAGCCGGGCCGGTTCGACGTTGAGCCAGTCGGTCGCGAACGCGGTCAGGCTCATTCCGGTCAGCCGTACGAAACCTCGCCGGTCCATCATCGCCTTCTCCAATGCGTGGTTGAGAGCGAGCCGACTGCCCGTCTGGTCCCAGGAGAAGTCGACTCGGATGGGGTCGCCGACTGGCAGCCAGCCGGGCCAGGGCCGGGCGTGGACGGTCTCCGGGGAGACGCCGAGCTCGGCGGCGAGAGCGAGTTGGGTGTCACGGTCGGGCACGACCCCCCAGTGCTCCCAGCGCCATGCCTTCTCCCTCCTTCGTGCCATGTTCCCGACACGTCGGGCGATGACGGTCACCAGGTCCTGGTAGGTCCAGCCGCGCTCGGCGCGGACATAACTCAACGGATGGACGAAGACCTCTCCGGGCTGCATAGAGACTGGTCCGGACATTCGCCACTCCCCTTTCTCCGACTGTAAATCTGATTAATCCACCCGGACAGGCCACGAGAGGCTTCCCCTGATGGGGGGACAACCCCGGACGACGAGATCTGCCTGTTCGAGAGGGGTGCGAGCAGGTTTTCTTGAGCCCGTCTGGTTCGTTCCGCTCTCACAACACTACGCTCCGCAGTCGTCTCATTACAACGGATAATCAGGGCAAGAATTTCATGAAAGCCCTAATGAGCAGCGCTCCATCCCGCGATAGTCGACTTTCCCAAAACCGGTTTCCAACCACCGATGAAACGTCTCCACATCCCACCCGTTAGGAGCGACGATGCTCATCGAGCACGTGCCCGTCCCGGACCCCGACGGGCACGGCAGACTCCCCAACCGCTTCCGGATGACCGCCTGGTGCCTGCCTCCCGGCAACGCGGCCCGCCGTGCCCGGGAGTTGTTCCGCGACCAGTTGACCAAACAGCTCCCGGCCCCCGACGTGCTCGACGACCTGGAGATCGTCGTCTCCGAACTCGTCACCAACGCCACCCGCTACGCCCCCGCCCCCTACGAACTACGCCTCCTGCACGACCACAACCTGCCCGTCCGCGCCGAGGTCGTCGACGCCGGAGCGGGCACCACCCTCATCGACCACCTCCTACGCCGCCCACCGGCCGTCCCCGAACACCTCGACGACCTCGAACTCGGCGGCCGGGGCCTGCGCATCGTCACCGAACTCACCCACGGCCACTGCGGCACCCAGTGGACCCGCCTGTGCGGCACCGGCCAACTCGGCACCGCCGTCTGGTTCGACCTACCGACCGAGCGATACCGGCTCGACCTCACCACCCAACGACACCACCCCTGACCTCCGGGCAGCCAGGATCGTCCCCCGATCCCCCTGACCCCGGAGCCGGTCCACGCCCACCACTCCCCCACACCGGGCGTGGACCGCACCCAGAGGCCGGCGTCCACGGACCCGATCCCACCCCCGTCCGTGACGCCGGCCTCCCCACCCTGTACCTGCACCACGAAGAAAAAAGCAATGGCCTCCGTGGTCATCCAGCAAACGCCCCCTCTCTCATCGCGGCACGGCTCGATCCTCGCCACTGACAACTGCACCTCAGGATCCTGGCCTGGCTGGTGGTTCGAGCGGAATCGCGTGTTGGAGAAGCAGAAATTCATCGTTACGGTCATCAACACCCAGAATCAGGGAATTAACTACACTTAGCCGCCCATGGTCACCACCTGCGAACCCGACGAGTCGCTCGTGCCGGACTGGGAGGCGCCCTAGATCCGCTCGTGTGATGCCAAGACCGAGCCCGCTTCGGAGGCCGGTACACAGAGAATCATCGGTGCCGGGCGAAATGCGAAAAGATGCGAAGCTGAGCTACTTGGCTCGGTCTGCTGAATGTCGATAGCGGGGACCATGCGATGCGCAGGTCCCCGCTGTCGACATATTCGTGATCGGAATCCGTCGGTCCTGCCGTGCCAGGGCGGAGGTGATCGGCAGACCGGGCACCCCCATCCCGTGAGAATGAGGAACATCGCATGGACGATCCCCAGCACTACCGTTCACTACTGGCAGGCATCCTCGACCAGCCGATGTGCCTCATCTGGTGTGCCGGGATCGGTGTGGACGAGGTGCTCTCCGGGGTCGGCGGGCAGTCGCAAACGGTTGTGCGACGGAGCTTCCGGCAGACCACCGAGGCCGCCTACGACGCGATGCCCCAGTACGCCGGTGCTGTGCTGGCCGGACGATTAGGCGACTGGGTCCTGGCCATCGAGCCGAACGGCTTCCAGGGGTCACGCCTCAACGTGCTGGCCAACCTGTCCCGCGACGGGCGGGCGCTGAGCGTGTTCTGGAATGCCAGCGGCGATGCCCAGATCGCCTATGCCGAACAGGGGCGGGTCCTCGCGACCGTCGACCCGTTCGACCCGGAGGGTGTCGAGGGTGAGGAGCCGGAGCGCCTCACCGCCTGGATCGAGGCCCTGCCCTTCGATGATGACTGGAAGGTCGCGGCGTTGGCCATGGGCGAACTGCTCACCGGACAGCGTCTCGGCAACGACTGGCTCACCGCCGACCATCTCAGCGCACTGACCGTGGTCGTGCCCGACAGCGATACCCCGGCACCGACCGACGAGCGGCGCGAGTTCATCCGGATGCGAGACGAGCTACTGCTGCGGGAACCGAGACTCGCGGAGCTCTTCGCCGATCCCACGCCGGACCGGCTCCGTGAGATCGCCATTCTGACCGCCGAAACGGCCTGCGCGCAGACCGGGTTGGCCGGCCCACTGATCGATGAAGCCTTCGCGGCGCTGAACACCTGGCGGGCCGATACGCCGGCGTGGCGAATTCGGGAGGCACTTGAAGAACTCCAGCACGACCTGCTCACCCAGGTCTCGGCGGCTCTGCCCACGGCTCCCGTGGACGCCGATGGGCTGCAGCGGCAGGTCTTCGCGGCCAACGTGCTGCTGGCGGCATTGAACGAGGACGCCTTCACGGCAGCTATGGACACGATCTGGCGGATCGGCATGATCTGGCTGGACAGCGAGAACAACATCCGTCTCAGCATCCTGCGCCACTCCTACGAGGAGATGAAGAAGCGGGTGTGAGTCACCAAACACGCACTTCGCGGTCACCCGTGTTTACGTAGAATACGGCCATAAAAACACGCAGTGTGACGAATACCCCCTTGCCTCCACTCAAGAAGGAGTAGCCAAGGGCAAGATGAACTACTCCGTTCGTGGCGTCCAGAAGACCCACAACCTGCTATGCGGAGACGCACTTAAGACATTCTATGGCCATTACCGGATCCTCACCTATGACCCTGTCAACACCATCACCAAGGTCAGCGACAGCCCTTTCTGGGTGAAGATCGTGAATTGACCGCCGTTAAATGCATGACTGCCGAGCGCAGCCCCGCATTCCCTCTTCTACATGAGGACGCAGAGAATGACAAATGCAGAACAGGGGCTTCCCACGGAAAACCAGTGGGACCTACTGGTCGAGTATGGGCAGTGGCTCGATCAGGGATTCCACGCCCTCTGGATGGAAAGCGACGACCAGGCGGAACTGGCCCGGCTTCTCAGAGTGGATCCAGGATCGCGCCTGGAGTGCGACCTAAAAACCGTGTTTGAGACTTACGAGGGCCTGCCGGAAAAGGCTATCTGGATGGGCCAACATGCACCTGGTTGGACACACACCTTCGCCTTCGGCATGTACTCGTACCACCCCGCGATTCGCAACTTGGGAAAGCGACGCGTCTTCGAAATATACTTCTCGGGAGAAATTGGTGAAGGGCTTGAGCCGCTGTACCTCAACTACGACGGGGAACAAATTGGTGATATCACCCCGCCATTAGTAGAAGGCGGACCAATGGACCTCCCCGACTACCTGCCCTACACGGCAGGGCTAGAACTCGACAACAAAGGAACGCCCTGGGACGTGCATCTCTTCTTCTGCATGATGGGCCGCATCACCGGACGCTTCGCCGACCGGGCATGGTGGACGTCGACTCGTACTTTCTATCGCATCCCTGACGGGGCATGGGAGGATTGAAGACTCAGATGTAGGCGGTGAAATGCCCTGGAGATTCCCAACAGACCACTCGCCGACCTCGTACGACTGGCGTGGCACGGCCACAAATATCGGCCCCATAGAGTTATCCTTGAGCGATTCCCGCCAAGGAAAAGCAACCACTGCACGACGAGCTTGTGACTTTAATCGAAGCACTAGCATCAAAATTGAGCGCATTGAAACGCGAAAACGCCCAACTCGGGATCGAGAACGCCGAGCTGCGGCGGCAGCCGGGGCACAGCTCGCGGAACTTCTCGGCTTTTGCGCCGACTATCGCGTCGCGCCCGGCAATCAGTTCTTGGTCAGGATCGTAAGCTGATCCAAACAATGATCAGATTGTCCAGCTGAATGCCTGTGAGTGGAGGCGGTTTAACCGCCTCCACTCACAGACTTGCTCGAACTTCGCAAGGAGTTGTCCGTTGAACCTGGTACGAGCGATGCCTGCGGAGAGCCAGTGGGATCTCCTGGAGGAGTATCTCCTCAACAGCCGCTTCGATGTGGCCTGGATCGATACGGAGGATGTCGATGAAGCCGCGAAGCGTTTCCAGGTGGATTCGGGCTCTGGGGTTTTCTGCGATCTCGATACCGCGTTCGACCTGATTGAGAGTGACGAGCAGGAGACTCTGGTCTGGATCGGGACGCATTCCCCGGGCTGGTCTGTCTCGGTCACCATGAACAGGGGTTTCACGCTGTCCGAAGAATCGAGCACCGGAGGAAGGGGCATCCTCGCTCATTGGCACATGGCCGGCCTGTATGAACTTGCCGACGAAGGGATGGTCTACTACCACGACGGAGAGTATGTGGGCAGGGTGGGCGAGGAGGCGTTCCAGGGTTACGCGCTGGACCTGGATCCGGATGATGCCGGGTTCCGGGAGCAGGTGGAGTATTACCTCATCCTGGCGGGGCGGATCACCGGCAGATTCCTCGACCGGGACTGGTTCGCGACCTCACGCGTCCTTTACCGCGTACCCCGCGACGCCTGGCCACGCTGAGCGAACCTGCCCTCTCGCGTCACTGAAGAAGCGCGGACCGCGACCATCGCCCACCACCCCGCACTCCGGCTTTGAGCTCCCGGTCGGCGGGGAGGTCCGCGGTCCAGACCTCCCCGCCTGAAGCGGCTCAGGCCGCGATGGGTGCCCGGGTCGGCCAGGGCGTCTCGTCGCCCGTATCTGGGTGGGTCTTCAGCGCGCCCGGTCCGCTCCCGACGGGTGCCTCGCCGGCGTTCGGGCCTCGTGTCCCCGTCGTGCCTCGCCGCTTCGTCGTCGTGCTTCTCGCCGCCTTCGCCCTTCCGGCCACGGCCTGTCCCTCCGCCGCTTCCTCCCTGGCGGGACCGTGGCCCTGTCCGGTGAGCCCGGGGTCGGCCGGACGCGGCGGGACCTCGACGGCCTCCCAGACATGAGTGGTGGCCTGCTCCGGGTGAGCGGTGGAGCCTGCGGAAATCGCGTCGTGGGTCGCCTCACCGTCCGGCGTGATCTCCACCTCGTGCGGCGCGGAGGGCTCGGTGTCGGAGCCGGTCTTCAGCGGAGACGGGGCGCCGAGAGCCCCGGCCGCGACGGGGGCGCCGCCGCTCATGGCCCAGTCGGAGGTCTCACGGTCAAGCTCGATCCGCTCCGCGCTGCCCAGAGCCGCGACCGGCCCGCCGCGCTGCGGCTTGGTGAAGCTCCCGAGCCCCCAGCGCAGGTCGTGGCCGAGCGAGTTGGCCTCCACCTCGGGCATGAACCGGCGCTCTCCCTCATGGGCGAACTCGCGGATCCGCAACCGCCCCTGGACCACGACCGGCTGGCCCATCTGGACCGACTGGGCGACGTTGTCGGCGAGCCCCCGGAAGCAGCGGACACCGAAGTAGGTCGTCTCACCGTTGCGCCACTGCTGGTTCTCCCGATCGTAGTAACGGCTCGTTGAGGCGATCTTGAGTGAGGTCACCCGGGAGCCGTCGGGGAAGGTGTGCTGGCGCGGCGGGGCCGCGACGTTACCGGTCAGCGTGACGTAGATGTCGTTCATCGTGCCTCCCATGAGAGCCGGCCGAGCGCCGGCGGCATGAAGGACACGATCGCCTCGCCCGCCCCCCGCACGGGTTACCGAATCACGCTCTGGGGAAAACCCGGGAGGCGCGAGAAAGCTGTGGACGACCCGGTCTTACCGACCCCGAGCAGCGTGCATCGATCCCATGTGTGCGCCGGTCCCATGTTTCCTATCGGTTCCACTCCAGCGGAAATCCGTGGGAGCCGATCAGGCGGCGAGGGGCAGGAAGAAAGATCGCTTGGTATGGCGTGGATGGAGGAATGTCCCCATCGTGGGAAACAGAGGAATACCCCCAGCGTGGGAAACATCGGTGACATGGCAGCGCGCCCCTTTCTGGCCGTCCAGAGGATGAGGCGGCGGGTGCGGCTGCTGGCCGAGCGGACACCGCCGCATCGGGAGCGCTACGTCGACCTGCTGCGCGCCGTCGCGATCACCGCGGTTGTGATCGGACACTGGCTGGCGATCTATGTGACCCACGACGGCGGGGAGTTCCAAGGTGGCAGCATCCTCCAGGTCGTCCCGTGGACCCATCCGCTGACGTGGCTGTTCCAGGTGATGCCCCTGTTCTTCCTGGTCGGCGGCTTCGCGAACGCCGCGTCCCTCACCTCCCATCTCAAGCGGGGCGGCAACGCCGTGAGCTGGATGCTGGGCCGGACGGCTCGGCTTCTGGGCCCGACGACGATACTGCTGGGCGGACTGGTGGTGGCGGCTCTGACGGCCAGAGGGCTGGGTGCCGAGCCCGCTCTGATCGGTATGGCGGTCTGGCTGGCCTCGATCCCGTTGTGGTTCCTGGTCGTCTACATCGCCGTGACGGCCCTCACCCCGCCGATGCACGCCTTGCATCGGCGTGTGGGCCTGGTCGTGCCGATCATCCTGGCGGCGCTGGTCGGTGCGGGCGACCTGGCAGGTCTGGCGCTGGACGTTCCCCGCGGGGGTCAGGCGAACTTCCTGTTCGCCTGGTTGGCCGTGCATCAGCTCGGCTTCGCCTGGCAGGACGGGCGCCTGCCGGGTCGGCGGAGCGTGGCTCTGTCGATGGCGGCGGTCGGGTTCACCGCCCTCGTACTTCTCACGGTGGTCGGCCCCTATCCGGTCAGCATGGTGGGGTTCGGAGGGGAGGGCGTACAGAACACCTCTCCCCCTACGCTCGCCCTTCTAGCGCTGGCCGTCACGCAGACGGGAATCGCTCTGTGCGCGCGTGGCCCGGGAAACCGGTGGCTGCGGCGATTGAGACCGTGGACCGTCGTCGTGGCGATCAACTCGGTGATCATGACGCTCTTCCTCTGGCACATGACCGCCGCCGTCGTCGGTGTCCTTGCGCTCTACGGAACGGGGGTGATGCCCGACGCCGCGCCCGGGTCGGCATTCTGGTTGCTCCTGCGCGTTCCCTGGCTCGCCTGCCTGGCTCTGATTCTCACTTTCCTCGTCATGGTGTTCGGGGGTTTCGAGCGGCGCGCGGGGCGATGGGCCTCATCCGGGAACACCGTGAAGGGCGGATGGCCAACGGCACTCACGATCGTCGGGGTCGGTGCCGTAGTCGCCGCGCTTCTGTCCATCGCCCTGGTCGGCCCGGGGGAAGAGCACGGCCCGATGGGGATGCCCGCCGGGGTGTTGATCGCCTACTTCGGCGGCGTCGCCGTCCTGGGTTTCGTCCGCTGGAGATATTCGCACCCCATGCGGGAGTGATCGAGGCCGGGGCGTCGAGGGAGGAATCAGTCCCGCAGGCTCCGCATCGCCGAGTTGAACTCGTTGTAACGGGTCAGCTCCCGCTCCACCGGCTCGATCACCATGTTCTCGGCGATCCCGGCGACCCTGCGGCGCATCTCGCGCTCCAGCGCGTCACGTTCGTTGCCCGCGCCGAGCACGACGAAGTTGCGGCTCGCCGTCGCGGTGAGCGCCCCGAGCCCCAGCACGGACAAGATCATCAACCCGACCCACGGCAGTGAGGCCGCGTCGGCGAACACCTCCAGCCCATCCGGCAGGGTTCCCAGCCCGAAGACGCCGTAGGCGAGGGCCGTACCGACCCAGGCCAGGCCCGCGACGAAGAGCAGGACCAGGAAGTACTGCCAGGCCAGCAGCAACCGCCACCAGCCGGGAACCCTGTCCAGCCTCGGCGCGACCTCCGACAGCTCCTCGGAGAGCACCTCGGGCAGCTGCGCGGAGCGGGAGCGCGCGGCGTCCCTGATCCCGTTCTGCCACGCCTCGTGCATGCCCGAGGTCAGGCCGTCGGTGAGCGCCTGGACCGCGGTGTCCACCTCGGCGGGCTGCGCGCTGACCGAACCGCCGCTCAGGCCGCGGATCTCGTCTCGCAGTTTGCCCAGGCGCAGGCTCTTCAGCGGGTCGGGGCGGAGCTTGGCGGCCCAGCGGGTGTAGGGCCAGCCGACCCACTCGCCGGACCGCGCCGCGTACACGTTCTCCATCGCCTCGCCGACCGCGGGGACGCCGACCGCGTCGCAGAGCGCGTCGGTGAGACCGATCCTGCGGGCGTCGTCGATGGCGGAGGGCGGGGAGGCACCGTCCGCGGGCATGACCTTCGCAAGGCGGAGCGTCAGCCGGTCGAGATCGGCCTCCAGCCGCTGGGTCGCGGCCCTGCGCTTGGAGACGGTCTCGGCGAGGACGGCCTTGAGCTCGTCGACGCCCCTGCCCATGATCGCCGAGGTGGTTACGATCACGGGGTTCTCGACCCCCTCGCGGCGGAGCAGGCCGTCCAGGTCCTCGACGCACTCGGCCAGTTCTTCCTGGTCGAGCTTGTCGGCCTGGTTGAGTACGAAGATCGTCACGGCCTCGTGCCCGGCCAGATCGGTCACGTAGCGCCGGTGCGTGGAGGCGTCGGCGTACTTCTGCGGGTCGAGCACCCAGACGACGAGGTCGGCGATCTGGATGAGCCGGTCGGCCTCGGTGTCGGTCAGCGCCCGGATGGAGTCGTGGTCGGGCAGGTCGAGCAGGATCAGCCCGTGAAGCTGGCCCTCGTCCTTGTCCAGGGCGCTGGCCCGCGCGAAGCGGTGCCGCCACTGGATCTGCAGCCAGTCGAGCAGCGGACCCGCCCCGTCCAGGCCCCAGACGCAGGCGTGCGTACGGGCCGTGGTCGGGCGGCGCACCCCCGTCGGCGACAGTTCCAGGCCGGAGATCGAGTTGAAGAGCGTCGACTTGCCGCTGCCCGTACCTCCCGCGAGCGCGACCACGGTGTGCTCGGAGGAGAGCTTCAGCCTGTCACCGGCGCGCAGCAGCAGCTGACCCGACTCGGTGAGGAGCTTGGGCTCGACCTTGCCCGGCCCCAGCTCCACGATCCGAGCCAGCGCGGCGAGCCGGCTGCCGAGACCCTGGCCTGACTGGGTGGTGCCAACACTCATCGGGCGACCTCAAGGTTGTACGTTGCCTGGTAAAGGCGGGTGGCGGCGGATTCGTCAGGGATGCCCGCACCGTCGAGAGCCTGGGCGTAACGCGCCATCTCGTCGTCGAAGAGCATGCCGATCCGGGCTCGGAGATCGCTCCGGGCCTTCACGCCGAGGTTGCGCAGCGACTCCGCGCCGAGCAGCGCGTGCACCAGCCGTTGCGGCAGTGCCCCGGCGCCGTTCCGCTCGTCCGAGGAACCGTAACCGAGCAGCCCGATGGTCAGGATCAGCGAGAGGGACTCGTCGTCGAACGAGATCACCCTCGCCACCGCCCGTTTGGTCACCCCCTCGGTGCGTATCAGCTCGATGATGTGCTCCTGCCAGGCCGCGACGGCCCGGCCGGTCCTGCGCGCGAAGTCGTCGGAAGGACGGCCGAGATCGGGGGACGCGGCCAGGGCCTCCTGCGCGCCGGGGCGGTTCAGCCAGCGCGAGGCGGCCTCCTCAGAGGCCCGCTGCGCCGCCGAGACGACCACCGACTCCAGCCCCGCACGCAACGCGGACTTCAGCGCGCTGATCCGCTCGGGCGCCTGCTGGTTCGCCTTGCCGCCGAAGCGGCTCGGCTTGCGCAGGTGGAGGGTACGCATGAGGTCGCCGGACCCGGCGAAGTCCTGCCAGCGGGCGAGCACCTCACCCCTGAGCAGCGAACCGTCCTCGGTGCTCTTGTCGACGTCGGCCATCGCGCGGGCGTAGGCGCCGTCCACGTCGCCGCGCAGGTCCCTCCGGAAGGCGACCTGAATCTCCAGGTGCTTGGCGAGGGCGGGAACGCGGGTGCGGAAGCTGTTCAGCACCCCGTCCAGGGTCGCCCGTACGGCCTGCGCGCGGCGCCGGTCGTCGACCGAGAGATCCGTGAGCCACTGGCGCAGTTCGCTCACCTCGGCGTCGGGGAGCATCCCGTCGGTGACCCTGGTCTCGTTGATGACGAACCGCTCGACCTCGCCGAGGCCGTACTCGGTGAGCATCCTGACGAAGTGCTTGGTGATCACTTCTCGGGACCTGGGCGGCACCCGGGAGAGCACGATGGCCAGGCGGGCTCCACGCTCCTTGGCCAGGCGCAGCAGCCGCCAGGCCGGGGCGTCGGCGTACCGGGCGGCGGTGGTGACGAAGATCCACAGATCGGCCGCGTCGAGCATGCGGTGGGCGATCTCGTGGTGCTCCTCGACGACCGAGTCGATGTCGGGGGTGTCGAGCAGGGCGACACCGGAGGGAAGGTGCTCGGTGGAGACGAGCACGAGGCTCCCCGAGGCGGCCTCGGGGTCGGGCTCGCTGAGCCGCCGCAGGCTGCCGAGCAGGTCGCTCTCGGTGAACCACTCGTGGTCGTCGGGGTGGCAGGCCAGGATGGGCGTGCCGGTCGTCGGGCGGCGTACTCCGGTCGCGCTGATCTTGGCTTTGGCCAGGGTGTTGAGAAGCGTGGACTTGCCCGCGCCGGTGGAACCCGCGACCACGACGAGCGCGGGCGCGGTGCTCGTGTGGACGCGCGGGATCACGTAGTCGTCGAGCTGGGCGAGGATCTCGCCCTGGACCCGCCTCGCCTCCTCCGCGCCGGGGAGGTCAAGGCCGAAGGTGAGGTCGGTGACGCCGGCGCGTACGGCGGTGAGCGCGTTGCTCAGTGCCTCGGAGACGGCCTCGGGAAGCGCGGTCTCCCGCGTCCCGTCCGGCGCCGCCTCCTCGCCCTCGCCTCGGCGCTCTTCGTCCTCGTCCCGGGGTTCCTCGTCCTCGCCTCGACGTTCGCCGTCCTCACTTCGGAGTTCGTCGGTCTCGCCCTGGGTTTCCTCGCCCTGGGTCTCCTCGTTCTTGATCTCCTCGCCGCCGTCGACGGTTCCGGCCTCGTCCCGGACATCGTCACCGGCCGCGTCGTCGCCCCCGTCCTCGTTCTCGCCCGGCGTCTCGTCGGCGGTCGCGGAGGGCTCGGCGTCACTCGCGGTTTCGTCGGCGATGCCGGTGTCTGCGGTGGCGACCGTGGCGTCGCGCCGGCCCTCACCGCTCTCGGCCTCGTCGTCCTCGACGAGGCCGGTGGTGCCCGGTGTGCCGCCGTCGCTCTCCGCGCCGTCCTCGGAGTCGTTCCGACGTTCCTGCGAAGTCGTGCCGGGAACGACCTCGTCCGGCTCCGCGTCCTTGTCGGATCGTTCCTGCTTCTCCTCCGCCCTGCTCGCGCGAAGGGGCGGAGCGCCTCCGGTGCCGGAGTCGCTGCCGGGGGCGCCGCCCTCGGACCGGGAGAGGGCTTCCTCAACAGCGGTGCCGGAGGCGGAGACCCCTGTCTCCCGCGCAGGGTCCGGGACTTCCTGGGAGGCGGGAGCCTCGGTGTCGGTTCCGGACGGGGAGGTGGCGGGGCCGGCGGTGCGAGGGACGTTCGTCGGAGGAACGGGTGCACCGGGACGGAAAAGCGCACCGGGAGCGGCATCCCCACCGGCAGGCGCGCTCGGAGGCACCGGAGCACCCGGACGGAAGATCGCGCCGGGTTCGGCCGGGGGTGCGGGAGCACCGGACGAGGGCCTGGCGGGGCCACCGGTGCGAGGGACGTTCGGAGGAACGGGTGCACCCGGACGGAAAAGCGCACCGGGAGCGGCATCCGCATCAGCGGGTGCGGATGGAGGGACAGGAGCACCGGGACGGAAGGCCGCACCGGGGGCGACGTCCGCGCCGGCACGTGCGCTCGGAGGCACAGGTGCACCCGAACGGAAGGCCGCGCCGGGAGCGGCGTCGGCACCGCCCGGAGCGCTCGGAGGAACGGGTGCACCCGGGCGGAAGGCGGCGCCGGGAGAGCCGGCTGCGGCGCCTCCGCGAGAGGCCCCCGGAGGGCCACCGGGGGCGCCCTGCCCTCGGGGAGTGCCCTGAGGAGCCGTAGGCGTGCCCCCACGAGGAGCAGCCGGGGGTGTGCCCCCACGGGGAGCGCCCGGAGAAGCAGGAGCACCCGGCGAGGCGGGGACGCCACGGGGAGCGGGGGTCCCGGGGCGGGGGGCCGCGCCGGGCGAGGCGGGAGCACCTCCACGGGGGACACCCGCGGAAGGACGAACCCCCTGACCAGGAGTCGTGCCGGGCGCGGAGGGAGCGCCTCCGCGAGGGACACCGGGGGCAGCGGGGCCGCCCTGACCGCCGCCCTGACCGGGGGCCGTGGCGGGGCCGCCTCGGGAGGGACTCGTCGGGCGGTTGCCCTGGGTGCCCGTCGGACGGTTGCCCTGAGTGCCCTGGGAGGCGGGCTTGGCGGCCGCTTCGCGGGCGCGGGAGGCGGTGATGGCTTCGATCTTGGCCTGTGCGGCGGCGGCCGCGGCGTGGAATGCCTCCATCGTCTCCTTGGAGGCGGGTGGGGCCGCGGGGTCGCTCGCCTCGGCGGAGGTCGCGGGACCGCCTCCCGCCGGACCCGCCGTCCTGCCCGAGGGCGCGGCGGTGCCGCCTCCTCCGGCCGGGGTCGCGGGACCCGGTGTCCTGCCCCGGGGCACGGCGGGGCCGCCGGCCGCCCTGGGAACGGCTGTCCCCGGTGGCTGGGCACCCGGAGGCCGGGTGCGGGCGCGGATGGAGGCCGCGTCGTCGTCGGCACGGATGGCGCCGAAGGTCACCGTCTGCTCGCCGGGGGATTCCCTGTCGTCCGACGAGGTGTCGTCAGGCGGCTCCTGGGGGGTGCCGGCGAGGCGAGGGTCACGGCCACCACCCGGTTGGGGGGGCCTGTTGGACGCCGATTTCACGGTACTCGCTCCGCTCGAACCATCTCGACCTCCTGGCCGACCTTCACGACATCCCCGACGATCACGATCGCAGGTGGTCGAATCCCAGCCGCGCTCACGCGCTCCGCCACGGTGGACAGCGTGGCGTAAAGAGCACGTTGGGTGGGAAGGGTACCGTCCTGTACCACCATTACGGGAGTTTCCGGCGAACGGCCGTCACGAATCAGCGCTTCGGTTATCGCGCCGATTCGTTCGACCGCCATCATAAGCACCAGTGTTCCGCCGGATCTTGCCAGATTAGGCCAGTCGACGGTGGATCTCTCATCGCCGGGCGGAACATGTACGGAAATCACGTGAAATTCCTGGCTCACTCCGCGATGGGTCACGGGGACGTTCGCCGCGGCGGGCACCGCGATCGGACTGGTGATACCGGGAACCACGATGACCGGGATGCCCTCGCGGGCGCAGGCGAGCATCTCCTCGCCACCGCGACCGAAGACGAACGGGTCGCCGCCCTTGAGCCTGACCACGAATTTGCCCTGTTTGGCGTGCTCGATCAGCAGTTCGTTGATCCGCTCCTGGGCCATGTAACGACCATAGGGGATCTTGGCCGCGTCGATCAGCTCGACGTCCGGCGAGAGCTCGTCGAGCAGGGGCTGCGGGGCGAGGCGGTCGGCGACGACCACGTCGGCCTGGGCAAGCAACTGCCGCCCGCGGACCGTGATCAGGCCGGGGTCGCCGGGTCCTCCGCCGACCAGGGCGACGCCCACCGGCTTGGTACGGTTGCGCCTGGCGTCGACCGTGCCGTCCCTGAGGGCTCCGACGACGGCGTCCCTGATCCCGGCGGCGCGGCGGGGGTCGCCTCCGGCGGTGATCGCCACGCTGATCTCGTCCACCTTGCCGCTGGCCGGGGTCCAGGCCGCCGAGGCGTCCTTGTCGTCGGCGCGTACGCACCAGATGCGCTTGGCCTCCGCCTCCGCGGCCACCGCGGCGTTCACCGCGCGGTCGTTGGTGCAGGCCTGCACCAGCCAGGCCCCGTCGACGTCGCCGACCTGGTAGCGCCTCGCCTCCCAGGTCACGCGACCCGTGGCGATGAGGTCGTCGAGGGCGTGCGTGACGCTCGTCGAGACGACGGTGACCAGGGCGCCCGCGTCGAGCAGCGCCGGCACCCGCCGCTGGGCGACGCGTCCTCCACCCACGACGAGCACTCGCCGCCCGGAAAGGCGCAAGCCAAGCAGGTAGGGCGACATGGCGACCGATCTCCCATTCACGAGGAATTGCGAAGCATGGCGTGCTAGGAGGTAAACCTACCGGCTAATGGCGCCCGCTTCACTGCGCCCGTGTTAACAGCTGTCAAGACTGGGCTGACCGCTGTCAACCTGTCCCTCCAAGCCTTCCGTACTTGGCTTCCTCCCCGCGACCGAAGCCGGAGGATTCGCGCGGCTGATCTGCGGACAAGCCGCGACCGTGACGGTTGGATCAGGTTTCCTTGTCCGTCACACCGGCGGAGTCGAAGGTCGCGACCTCGTGCATCACCCTGACGGCCGCGCAGACGATGGGGTGGGCGAGCAGGCCACCCGTACCCTCGCCGAGCCGGAGTTCCAGCTCGACCAGGGGCCGCAGTCCGAGGTGATCCAGCGCGACGGCGTGTCCGGGCTCGGCCGAACGGTGCCCCGCCACACAGTGGTCGACGACGTCGGGGGCGAGGGCCGCCGCCGCCAGCGCCGCCGCCCCGGCGATGACACCGTCCAGGATGACCGGTACGCGAAGGGCGGCCCCGGCGAGGACGAATCCGGCGATCGCCGCGTGCTCCAGGCCGCCGACCGCGGCCAGCGTCCGCAGCGCGGACATCTCCGAGGCACTGTCCCGTCCGTGCTCCAGGCCGTTCGCCCGCAGGGCCTCGCGGACCACCTCGACCTTGCGCGCGAGGGTCTCGTCGTCGACACCGGTGCCCCTGCCGGTCACCACGGCCGCGTCGTGCCCGGTGAACGCGCAGATCAGCGCGGCCGAGGCGGTGGTGTTGGCGATGCCCATGTCGCCGGTGATCAGGCAGCGGGCGCCTCCCTCGACGAGGTCGCGGGCCGCGGCGATGCCGGCCTCCAGTGCCGCAACCGCCTGCTCGGGGGTCATCGCGGGTCCGGCGGACAGGTCTGCGGTGCCGTACGCGACCTTGCTGATCGTCAGGCCGGGCGCGGGGTCGAGGTCGGCGGCCACGCCGACGTCGACGACCGTCACCGAGACGCCGGCCTGGACGGCGAAGGCGTTGGCCACGGCGCCGCCCGCGAGGAAGTTGCCGACCATCTGCAGCGTGACCTCCCTCGGCCACGGGCTCACGCCTCTGGCGTGGACGCCGTGGTCGGCCGCGAAGATCGCCAGAGCCGCGGGAGCGGGGAGGGGCGGAGGACTCACCGCCGCGGCTCCCGCCAGCCGTACCGCCACGTCCTCCAGGGCGCCCAGCGCGCCACGGGGCTTGGTCAGGCGGTCCTGGTGGGCGCGGGCCTCCGCGACGGCCGCCGGGTCCGCGGGACGAATCGCCGCGATGGTCTCCTCAAGGGTGGTCATGTGATCATTCTCCCTTGAATCCGGATTTTCGGGAAAATACCGAAAAGTCATACCGACCCGCCGAGAACCGACGGATCACCAGGCGATGCCGCTGAGCGCCTCCTCGTAGCGCTCGATGACCACGTCGGCCAGGCCCTCGCAGTCGCCGATGACGTCGGCGCAGCGGACGTCCAGATTCGGGTGCCCGGCCGCGTAGGCCATCGCCTGCGCCCAGACGCGGTCGAGCAGGCCACCGGCGAACAGCAGGTAGGGGACGACGATCACGCGCTTGGCGCCGAGGCGGCGGCAGCGCTCGATGCCGCCGGGCACGCCGGGCGGGGTGAGGGAGACGAAGGCCGTCTCCACCGTCATGTACTCGTGGGCGTGGGTCTCCCAGAAGAGGCGGGAGACCCGGTGCACGTCGGCGTTCGTCTCGGGACTGGTGGAGCCGTCGCCGACCAGGACCACGGCGGTCTCGCCGATCTCGATGTGCTCGGGCTCGTCGTCGAACACCCCGGCGGCGGCCGGGACGAGCCGGAGGCTGGCGACCTCGGCCGCCGCGTCGGCCAGACGCTCGGCGAGCAGCGCGAGGATGCGCGGGTCCGAGCCGAGGGGACGGCCGTAGTCGCAGGTCAGCATGGGGTGCCTCTCCTGCTCGCGGGCCATCGCCGAGGGGATGTCCGCGCCGAGCCACACGTCTCCGGCCAGGCTCATCGGCTGGGCCACCATCCGGTGGTGCCCGCGAGCGACCAACGAGGCGACGGAGTCGCTGAGGCGCGGCCTGGCCCTGGCGATGTAGCCACCGGAGACGTCCACGGCCTTCTGATCCAGGCGGCAACGCAGCCGATGGACGAACCTACCGAATTCAGCAGATCCATTGTCGTCGTGCGAGCCCTGCCCGATGAGCAGCAGCGGCGGTTTCATGGAACGGGGACTCCAATGACCTTGACCTGGGGTTACGCAGTGGCGACTCGCGACAATATCCGATAAAGCCACTCCATGGACAGGTAACGGATCGGTAAATACGTCTTTTCTCACACGGGTGTGACGGGTGGTGCGGATTGGACCGGTGGTGGCGACACTCCCTCACCCTCCGGGCCATCTGGATCACACGCCCTGGCACGCTAGCCCGGCTCGCGGGAGACGTCCAGCATGGCCACGCCGCCGTTCCACACCCCGCGCACCCCTCCCCCTTCCCGGCCAGGCATGACGTCCATCGCGCCACCCGCGACACGAAAATCCCGCGTGGATCAGGACAGATCACTTCTGAGCATTCCGAACACCACGATGTCGCGCGGACCGTCCTCCCCCAGCTCGGCGGCGCGAAGTACGCCCTCCCTGACGAAACCGGCCTTCTCCGCGACCCGGAGGGAGGCCGTGTTGTCCAGGCCGGCGCGAAGCTCGATCCTGCGTATCTCCGTGGTCTCGAACACCCAGCGCGCCACACCGAGCAGGGCTTCGGTGGCGTAGCCCCGGTCCCGGTGCAGCGGATGCACCCCGTACCCGACCTCGGTGGTCCCCGCACCCCAGAGGGTCCTGAAGAAGCTGATCGCGCCCACGATCAGCCCGTCGGCCTCCATCGCCAGGTGCACGCCCTGGCCGGAGCGGCGCAGTTCGTGCACCCCGTGGGAGAGCCACTGGGAGATGCCCGACGGGTGCCCAGGGGCGCCTGGCGGCAGGAACCTGTCACGCGCCCTGATCACCGAGCGGACGCGGGGGGCGTCACCCAGGCGAAAAGGCCGGATCACGAGCCGGCCGGTCAGGATCGGCGGATCGGGGACGAAGGCGGTCACGCGCCCTCCTTGCCGGGAGATGTGTGGTCCCAACCTCACCCCGGCGAACCCCGCCCGCGCAAGATCCCGATCCGGCCCGGACGGGCCGGATCGGGATCCGAAGGGAACGCCTCGACGGACGACGAGCCGGTGGCGATCATCCGGACCGAGTCGGCTCGGGGTACGGCTCAGCGGGCGACGACCTCCCGTCGGCGAGGATCGTCCCCGCCGAACCGGCTGGGGGTACGACGGCTCAGCGGACGATGACGACCTCCAGCGTGCGTGGGCCGTGCACGCCCTCCACCCGGTTCAGCTCGATGTCGCTGGTCGCGGAGGGGCCGCTGATCCAGGTCAGCGGCCTGGTGGGGTCGAGCCTGCCGACGGCCTCGGGGACCCCGGCCACGATCTGCCCGGCCCGCACCACGCACAGGTGGTAGTCGGGGACCAGGGTGAGTGCCCGCCGCCCCTGGCCGGGTCCGGCGTCCAGCACGATGGTGCCGGTCACCGCGATCGCGACCGCGCATCCGGTGACGACCCCGTCCACCCCGTCCAGTTCCACCGCGCTCAGCGGAGGGTCGTCGGTGACCGGGTCGTCCGGAGCCCACTCCGGCGGCAGCCCTTCGGGGACGACCAGTCGGCCGGCGCCCCGCCGGGCCAGCGCCGCCGCGACCGTCGCGGCGACCTCCGCCTCGTCCACCACGTGCACGACGGCCCGGTAGTCGGCCACACGCTCGGCGAACAACTCCACCACGCCCTCCGGGGCCACCGACTCCGGTGACGTGCGGTAGGCGCGGGTGATCTCGACGTCGGGCGCTCCTGCCACGGCGGAGCGGATCCTCGCCAGAATCCGCTCCTTGGCCCCCGTACCGGAGAAACCACCCGAACCCGAGGAGCCACCCGTACCGGAGAAACCACCCGTAGCCGAGGAGCCACCCGTACCGGAAAGACCACCCGTGGCCGAGGAACCGCTCTTGCCGGAGAGGGCACCCGCCCCCGAGGAGGCACCGGACGGCCGCCCGGGACCAGGCGCGGGGGACGCTGCTCCGGCGGTCATCGGGCACCTCCGTCGGTACGGTTCCACCAGTCGCGGAAGGACTCGGCGGGGATGTCGGGAATGTCACGGGTGTCGGTCCAGGCGGAGAGCGGCCCCGGCAGGCGGCCGGGGACGAACCTGCGCAGGCGCCCGCCGAACCGCTGGGCGCGCGCCAGCCGCGTGGGGCGGTCGAACACCCACCCTGCGGCGCGCATGCCCAGGCGCTCGGCGCGCGCGTGGCGGACCTTGCCGCGCAGGTGGACCAGGACCTCGGGGATGTCGATCGCGACCGGGCAGGCGTCGAAGCAGGCGCCGCAGAGGGTCGAGGCGTAAGGCAGCGACGCGTCCAGCTCCGAGGCGGTCCCGCGCAGCTGCGGGGTGAGGATCGCGCCGATCGGTCCCGGATAGACCGACCCGTACGCGTGGCCTCCGGCGCGCTCGTAGACCGGGCAGACGTTGAGGCAGGCGGAGCAGCGGATGCAACGCAACGCCTGGCGGCCCACCTCGTCGGCGAGCACGTTCGTGCGGCCGTTGTCGAGCAGCACCAGGTGGAACTCCTGGCCCTCGGTCGCGCCCGTCCAGGTGGAGGTGTAGGGGTTCATCCGCTCGCCGGTGGAGCTCCTGGGCAGCAGCTGGAGGAAGACCTCCAGGTCCCGCCAGCTCGGCAGCAGTTTCTCGATGCCGACCACGCTGATCAGCGTCTCGGGCAGGGTGAGACACATCCGCCCGTTGCCCTCGGACTCCAGCACCACCAGCGTGCCGGTCTCGGCGATCATGAAGTTGGCGCCGGAGACGGCGACCTTGGTCGACAGGAAACGTTCGCGCAGGTGGAGCCTGGCGGCCTCGGCGAGGGCGCGGGGCTCGTCGGTCAGGTCCTCGGGCGCCGCACGGCCCCAGTCGGCCATCTTCTCCTGGAAGATCTCGCGGATCTCCGAACGGTTGCGGTGGATCGCCGGGACCAGGATGTGCGAGGGCCAGTCGTCACCGAGCTGGACGATCAGCTCGGCCAGGTCGGTCTCGTAGGCGGTGATGCCCTCCGCCTGGAGTGCCTCGTTGAGGCCGATCTCCTGGGTGGCCATCGACTTGACCTTGACCACGGTGGTCTCGCCGGTGGCCTTGACCAGGTCGGCGACGATCCTGTTCGCCTCCTCGGCGTCGGCCGCCCAGTGGACGTGACCGCCCGCGGCGGTGACGGCCTCCTCCATGCGGAGCAGGTAGTGCTCCAGGTTGCGCAGGGTGTGGTCCTTGATCTCCTTGCCCGCCCGGCGGAGCTCGGCCCAGTCGGGCAGCTCGTCGACCACGAAGGCCCGCTTGCCGCGGATCGTGCGGGTGGCCCTGCGGAGGTTGTATCTGAGCTGCGAGTCCCGCACGGCGACCGCGGCGTTCGCCGGGAAGGCGGGCATGCCCAGGAACGTGCCGCTCACCGGTGGACCTCCCTCACGTGAGTCCTCTCGTCGACGCTCTCCTCGTCAACGCCCCTCTCACCGACGCTCCTCTCGCCGACGGCTCTCTCACCGGTGGCCGGGCCGCTCATCGGGTGGTCTCCGTGGCGGCGAGGATCTCGGCGAGATGCATGATCCGCACACCGGTGCGCTGGCGTCTCAGGGTGCCGCCGATGTGCATCAGGCAGGAGTTGTCGGCGGCGCACAGCACCTCGGCACCGGTGGTCGCGACGTTGTGCACCTTGTCGGCGCACATCGCCGCGGAGATCGCCGGGTTCTTCACCGCGAAGGTGCCGCCGAAGCCGCAGCACTCGTCGGCACCGGGGAGCGGGACCAGTTCCAGCCCCCTGACCTGCTCCAGCAGCCGGGTGGGCCGGTCTCCCACGCGCAGGATCCGCATCGAGTGGCAGGTCGGGTGGTAGGTCACCCGGTGCGGGAAGTAGGCGCCCACGTCGGTGACGCCGAGGACGTCGACGAGGAACTCGGAGAGGTCGTAGACCTTGGGCACCAGCTCGGCCACCTCGGCGGCGAAGGACCCTGACTCACCCTCGCGGGGCGCCGGGCCGGGGCGCGGGTCCCTCGGCGGAGCAGGCGACTCCGACCCGCCCGCGAGAGGCGCCGGAGCGGGACCCGAGCCTCTCGGCGGAACCGCCCGGGGCGCCGAGGTCCCGACGGTCCCGGTGATCAGCCCTCCGGGGCTCCCGGTCCTGACCCGGGCGGGGGCGACGGCGGTGCGGGCGAGCCGGGGATACTGCTCGCGGACCATCGCGGCGCACGATCCCGACGGTGCGACGACCGCGTCGTAGGGGGCGAAGACGTCCACGAAGTGCCGCGCGAGCCGCCGGCCCTCCTCGGGATATCCCGTGTTGACGTGCATCTGGCCGCAGCAGGTCTGGGCGCCGGGGAAGTCGACGTCGCATCCTAGGCGGCGCAGCAGCGTGACGACCGCCCGCCCGGTGCCGGGAAACAGCGTGTCGTTCACGCAGGTGACGAAGAGGGCGACGCGCACGGCGCTCCTTCCTTTCAATGGCCTGACCACAGTATGGTCTGACCATATTTCTCCACAAGAGGAGGTCCTCTTGAGCGGTTGGCAGCCGGTCCGGCGCACCCGGACGTTCGAGGAGGTGATCGCCCAGATCGAGCGCCGTATCGCGGACGACGGCCTCAGGGTCGGGGATCGCCTGCCCGGCGAGCGGCAACTCGCCGAGCAGCTACGGGTGAGCCGGTCGTCGGTACGTGAGGCGATGCGGGTGCTGGAGACGCTGGGAGTGGTCTCCTCGCAGGTCGGGCGAGGTCCCGACGCGGGGGCCCTCCTCATCTCCAGGCCCGCCGAGGCCCTGAGCGACCTGCTCAGGCTGCACCTCGGGCTGGCGAACCTGTCGCTGGAGGAGGTCGTCGACGCCCGGTTGATGATCGAGAAGTGGTCGGTCTCGCACGCCGCCGTCCACGGGGCCGACCTGTCCGCCCTGACCGCCGCGCTGGAGCGCATGGACGCCACCACGACGGCCGAGGAGTTCGTCGAGCACGACACGGCCTTCCACGTCGCCATCGCCGAGGCCTCGGGCAACAGGCTGACCACCGCGATGATGCTCTCCCTGCGCGACTCGCTCCGCCGCTACGCGGTCGAGGCTGTCGAGCGCCTGGGCGACACCGCGGGGCTCATGGCCGACCACCGCCGGATCCACCGGGCCATCGCCGCCGGGGACGCGGCGGAGGCCGCCTCCGCCGTCGAGGACCACCTGCGACGGGCCTACCCCGGCATCTCACGTCCCCCACGGGCTGAGAATGACGAGGGGCTTGAAGGGCAGCAGGGGCGGTCTGACCGAGTCGGCTGAGCGACAGGAGGCGCCCGAGCAGGAGACCAGGGCGTCGAGTTGCCGGTTGAACTCGGCGATCACCGGGAGCGGGATCTCCGCGGCGAGGTTGTGGAGCTGGTAGGGGTCCCTGACGACGTCGTAGATCTGGTACTCGCCGGTGGAGTAGCGGACGAAGGCGCTCTGGGCGGTCCGCATCCCCTGGTAGGCGGGGACCGGGGTCTGGCGGGCCGAATCCGGGCTGGTCGGGCGGTAGAACTCCAGCAGCACGTTCTGCCGCCACGAGGGCGGCGTCTCGCCCCGCAGGAGCGGCAGCAGGGAGCGCCCCTCGGCGAAGTCGGGGAGGGTGACCCCGGCGAGCTGCGCGAACGTCGGGGCGAGGTCAATGCTCGCGGCCATGTCGCCGACGACGCGGCCCGCCTGCACGCCGGGTCCCCTCACCAGCAGCGGCACCTTGATCGACTCGTCGAAGGGTGTGGTCTTGCCCTGGGCGAGCCGGTGCTGGCCCAGGTGGAACCCGTTATCGGAGGAGAAAAAGATATACGTTTCATCGAGCTTGCCGGAGGCCCTGAGCGATTCGACGAGGGCGCCGACCATGTCGTCCACGCCGAGCATCGCCCGGAGCCGGTCCCGGTAGTGCCGGTCGATCTTGCGGACCCTCGCGGCGTCGAACGGCGGGAGCGACCTGAGCCAGAGTGGCTCGGCGCTGACGTCCGCCTGGTCGAAGGACGGGGTGCGCGGGGCCACCACCCCGGCGAAGGCGGCCTCGTGCCGGGGGGCGTAGTTGGCCGGGTTGTGCGGGGCGACCGGGGCGAGATACAGGAAGAACGGATCCCGGCTCGGCTGGGAGACGAACGCCCTCGCCTTCGCGCTGAGCACGTCGGTCAGGTAGTCCTGCGGCGCGAAGCCGTATTTCCGCAGCAGGCCGTTCTCGTTGAGCGTGTAGCCGTACTCCTCGTACAGCCTGCGCACCGGCACGTCCCACTCGTCCCAGCCGGGAGGCACGTGGGTGGCGGAGGTGGCGCCGCCGGGATAGTGGTTGAGGTATTTGCCCATCAGCCCGGTGCGGTATCCGGCCGACTTCATCCAGGTCCCGAGGTTGGAACGTTCCAGACCGGATGTGTAGTACTTGGTGAACCCCCCTTCGGGGGCGGTGTTGGTCAGCACGCCGTGGCTGTGCACGTACTGGCAGCGCATGATCGACGCGCGGGAGGGGCAGCACCAGGAGTTCGGCACGAAGAACCTGTCGAAGCCGGTGCCGCCCTGCGCGAGGAGGTTCCAGATGTTGGGAAATCTCCGTAGATCACCCGCCTCCAGGTCGTCGACGAGGACGAACAGGATGTTGGGCCGTCCCTGCGCGTGCGCCACGGCCGGGATCGTTCCCATGGCGGCGAGGGCGAGGAGCGACACCAGGGAGAGGAGTTTGCGAGCGGCGTTGAGCACAGAAGCACGCTTCCCGGAAGACAGAATCTCGACACCTCACACTCGACCGACCAATATAGAACGTGTTCTAATTGCGGGATCCGTCCGGCGCCGCGTCGCGAGGAGAACCCCGTGAGCACCGACCTGAAGCTCGGCCTGAACCTCGGCTACTGGCAACGGAACGCCGACGACGCCACCGAACTCGTCCAGACCGCGGAGCGATTGGGCTATGAGTCCGTCTGGACCGCGGAAGCCTACGGTAGCGACGCCTTCACTCCCCTGGCCTGGTACGGCGCGCGGACATCCCGCATCAAACTCGGCACATCCGTGGTGCAGATCTCCGCCAGAACCCCGGCGGCGACCGCGATGACCGCGATGACCCTGGATCATCTCACCGGCGGGCGGCTGCTGCTCGGTATCGGCGCGTCGGGGCCCCAGGTCGTCGAGGGCTGGTACGGGAACCCGTTCCCCAGGCCGCTCGCCCGCACCCGCGAGTACGTCGAGATCATGCGCAAGGTGTGGCGCCGCGAGGAGCCGGTGACCAGCGACGGCGAGCACTACCCCCTCCCCTACCCGGGAGGCGCGAACCTCGGCAAGCCGCTGAAGCTGATCACCCACCCGCTGCGCGCCGAGATCCCCCTCTACCTGGGCGCGGAGGGGCCGAAGAACGTCGCGCTCGCCGCCGAGATCGCCGACGGCTGGCTGCCGCTGTTCGTGTTCCCCGAGAAGATCGAGCGGATGTACGGCCCCTCGCTCGCCGGCGCCGACCCCGGCTTCGACATCGCCGCCATGGTCATGACCCTCATCACCGACGACGTCCGGGCGGCGCTGGACGGGGTGAAGATGATGCTCACCCTCTACATCGGCGGCATGGGGGCCAAGAGCCGCAACTTCCACGCCGACATCATCGCCAGGATGGGCTACGCCGAGGCCGCCGAGGAGATCCAGGCCCTCTACCTGGCCGGACGCAGGGACGAGGCGTTCAACGCGATCCCCGACGAGCTGGCCGACGGCATCTCCCTGGTCGGCCCGGTGGGCCGCATCCGCGAGCGCCTGCAGCTGTGGCGCGAGAGCCCGGTGAGCAACCTCCTGGTGATGGGCCCTCGCGACGAGGCATCCCTGAAGACCGTCAGGGACCTCGTCCTGGGCTGAACCGTCCCGGGCGACGCCGCTCCTCCTCGCGCGAGGACCGCCCCGCCGCCCGCCGGTCTCGCCGGGCGGCGGGGCGGACGTCACCTCCGGACGCCGACCTTCCCGACCCAGCCGGAGTCCTCGTAGGCGATCTTGAGGCCCTTACGGAAGGGGAGGTGCACGGAACGGTCACCGGTACGGGGGCTCTCGTCCGGGCCCGTGTAGGCGAAGGCCAGCAGGCGCGCCCCCGACTCGTCGACGACCAGGGTGTGGTGGCCTTCGGCCGTGGTGACGGCGAAGCCGGTGCGCCCGAGCGGGTCGAGGACGTTCTTCTCCAGGACGATCCCTGGCTGGGCCGCGAGGACGCGCAGCATCGCGGCGCGCGTGGCCGGGCTCGCGGGTGAGGAGAGCAGGTAACGCGCGGCGTCGAAGACGAAGGCCGGGAACGGCCCGTCTTGGTGGGCCGAACGGAGCCACCGTTCCAGTTCCCCTGCGTCGCCGGGCAGGTCCCGCGCCTCGTCCAGGGTCAGCGTCTCGCTCCCGACCCGCCAGCTCAGCGAGAGCCGGGAGAAGTCCTCGGTACGCGGCCCCGGCCACAGTGCCGGGGCCCCCTTCGCCCTCCATTCCGCCTTCGCGGCCTCGGTGGCGAAAGTGATTTTGACGTCCTGGTTGGACACGGTCCGTCCGGCCTGGCCGTCGTACCAGGACTCGTCGGTGTGGGCGACGGTCGCGCCGGACCCGACGGGTTCGAAGGTCCTGGTGCGCTCGAACCAGTACCGGCCCTCCGGGGAGGTCACGCGCGCCACCGTCTCCGCGCCCGCCAGCAGGAACGACCGGGCGTCGAGCGTGACCGTCGGCGTGCCGGGTGTCGCGGGGGGCCGTACCTGAGAGGTGCCCGAGGCCGGGTCCGGGGAGGTGATCGCCGCGGTCCGGCCGCCCCCCGGCCCCCGAAGCCCGATCGTCCCCGTCATGACGGCGGGCACCGTCACGGCGGCGGCCAGCCCGACCAGGGCACCGGTCAGCGCGAGCTTGGGAGTGAGGCGGAACCTGCGGGGAGACGCGTCGGAGGACACGGAGCCGGACGTCTGGCCGGATCGGGACACGGTCGTCGCGAAGGCTCGGGCGAGGTCGGCATCTCGGCGCCGCCGGTAGGCGTCCTCGGTGAGTGCGTCCGGGCGCAGAGTACGGAGACGTTCGTCGACGTCGTTCAAGACTGCTCCTGAAGGGTGGTGGTCGGGGTGAGGTCGAGTGCCTGGGACAGGCGGCGGCGTGCGCGATACAGGCGGACGGTGAAGGCCCGGGCGGAACAGCCGGCGAGCTTGGCGGCGTCGGCCGGAGCCAGCCCGTACCAGCTGGCCAGGATCACCGCCTCGGCGTCCAGCTCGGACAGCCCGGCGAGCGCCGCGAGGGCCGCCTCGCGCTCGGCGACCTGCTCGGCCACCCGCTCGGTCACGTCGCCCTCCGAGGACAGCTCCGCCAGCCGTTCCACCAGTGCCCGCCGTCGCAGCCCGGAACGCCGCTGCCCGCGCAGCAGGTTCCGGGCGACGCCGAGCAGCCAGGGCAGCGGCGGCTCCGGCAGCTCCTCCAGCTGCCGCCAGGCGATCAGGAACGTCTCGCTCGCGATGTCCTCGGCCGCCTGCCGCTCCGCGCGCAGCAGCGTGTAGCCGAGCACGCTGCGATAGTGCTGGTCGTACAGCGCGGTGAATCGCGCTTCTGGATCATCCACACCAAGGAGTGCCTTTCCCGGCCCCCCGATCACCGGCCGGGAGGAGAAAATTTATCCGGCGCCCTGTTTCCCCACCCACCCGCCTCGGCCTGCCCCTGACTTCTCCACGCCCTCGCCCGCATGGATCGCCCGAAAGGGCGATTCGCCGTTGCTTACCAGCACATCGGCCGGATGCCCGATCCGGAACCGCCCGTGGGCTGGCACAATCCAACAGGTGACGATTCGGGTGCTCATCGCCGATGACCAGGAACTGGTACGGACCGGGTTCCAGATGATTCTGGACGCCCAGCAGGACATGGAGGTCGTGGCGACGGCCGCCAACGGGGCCGAGGCCGTCGAGCTGGCACGACGGTTACGACCGGACGTGTGCCTGCTCGACATCCGCATGCCCAAGCTGGACGGTCTGGAGGCCACCCGCATCCTCGCGGGGCCGGGGGTGGCGGACCCGATGAGGGTGGTGATCGTCACCACCTTCGACCTCGACGAGTACGTCTACGGCGCGCTGCGCGCGGGGGCGACCGGTTTCCTGCTCAAGGACAGCGGGCCGACGCTGCTCATCGAGGCGATCCGGGCCGCGGCGGCCGGGGACGCGCTGGTGTCGCCCTCGGTGACCGTGCGCCTGCTCGAACACCTCTCCCACCCTCGGGCCGGTGGCGTACGCCCGCCCAGCGAGCCCCTCACCGAGCGCGAACTGGACGTCGTGCGGCTGGTCGCGAGGGGGCGGACCAACCAGGAGGTCGCCGCCGAGTTGTTCGTCTCGCTGTCGACCGTGAAGACCCACCTGGGGAGCATCCAGGCGAAGCTGGGCGCGAGGAATCGGGTGGAGATCGCCGCCTGGGCGTGGGAGTCCGGCATCGTCGGCTGAGCAGGGCATCCGCGCTGATTAGCGGGAGCGTTGACGGGATAGGAAAAGGGGCAGGTCCTCAGCGCATGGCGGGGGGAGATATACATGCGCTCTATCCCATCTCTACAAAAATCGGCCTCGGCCGTCTATGTCACGCTCACCGCACTGGTGGTCGCGGTCGCCGCCCTGGCGGTGTTCGAACAGGTCCGCGGCCGGCGCCTCGTCCTGGAGATATCCGAGCTCAACGGCGACCCCCACGCCCCCGGAGCCGACGCGGTCTTCGGCGCGGTCACCGTCTTCGCCATTCTGATCATGTTCTTCGCCGCATCCGCGATCGCCGCCGTCGCCGCGTACCTGAACTGGCTGCTCCGCGCCCGGCAGGGCGCCGACCGGCCCGCGGTGGCGCCGGTGCTGGTGAGCTGGTTCGTGCCGGTGGTCAACCTGGCCGCACCCCCCGTGCTGGTCGACCGGCTGTGGCGAGCCTCCCGGCCGCCGCTGGATCGCCGCCTGCGCTGGAAGGCTCTGCTCACCGCCTGGTGGCTGAGCTGGCTCGTCGCCTCCGCGCTGGTGTTTGCACGGTTGTGGCCGGGGGCGCCCCAGGGAGGCACGAGCCTGACCGGGTTCGGCCTGACCGAGCTGATCGCCGTCGCGACCGCCTCCCTGCTGTGCGCGACGACCGTGCGGCAGATCACCGGCATCCAGGCCGCGGGCGCCGGGCACCGGCGGCGGACCAGGCCGGAGCGCCGCCTCCCGGCGCAGGCGACGGAGACGGCCCCGGTGAAACCGACCTCGGTGCGGCAGGACCGGGGGCAGCGAAACCCGGTGAGATCGGTCCCGACCCCGCCCGTGGAGGACCCCACACCCTCCGAGACACTCTCACCGGAGGTCTCCGGGCAGGAGCAGCCCCAGGAGGTCCATCCCGCCGGGCAGTGAGCACCGCCCCGCCCGATGGAAGGCACGCCGGAGGCGTGCCCGGGGCGGGGCGTCACTCCCAGGCCCTGATCAGCAGCCAGCCCTCGCCCGCGGTGTCGAACCTGAGCTCGTAGGTGCCGGCCCGGCCTCCCGAGGCGGCCTCGACCCGCCAGAACCGGCGCTCGCCGGGATCACCGGCGGAGGTCTTCCACCACTCGCGTGCGACGACCCAGTGGTCGAGAACCCTGCCGACGGCGTGGAGGCGATCGCCCCAGACGAACTGGACGGGCTGCCCGTCGCGGATCCACACTTCGACGGGGTCGCCGTAAAGTCTGCTCAAGACGCTCTTCTCCCACGGCTTTCCGATGAGCACCCGGGGGAAGACGGGTCTGGCGTATCGAACATACGTTCTCACGGGGCCGGGCGCAAGTCCCCCATCTGCCGTACGAGCGGATTGGCGTCCACCGAGTTGCGGATACTGAAGGTGACGCTGCCCGCGCGGTAGCGGTCGTCGGACCACTCGACGGGCCGCCCCTCGTGGGTGGTGGTGACCCGGCGCTGGCGCAGCAGCGGGCTGCCCCTGCGCACGGCGAGCAGCCTGGAGTCCTCGACGCCCGCGGCGACCGCGTCGATGAGGTGCTCGCCGTAGGCGAAGACGAGGCCGACGCTCTCGTAGAGGGCCTGGGTGACCGACTCGCAGCCGGGTTCGATGCGCTCGACGGCCGGGGCGATCCACCCGGCGTAGACCGTGCGTTCCAGCATCACCGGCTCACCCTCCAGGGAGCGCAGCCGCAGCACGAAAAGCACCGGATCGCCCGGCTGGAGGGCGAGCCTGGCGGCCTCGGTGACGTCGGCGCCCCTGCGGCGCTGCTCCAGCATCCGCCCGCTCACCCGGTAGCCCATCGCCCGCGCCCACTGGGCGAAGCTGTGCAGCTCGGCGAAGCTCTGGCTGCGCTCACGGCCGAGCACGATGCGTCTGGCGCCCTGGCGGGACCCGACCAGGCCCTCGGTGGCGAGTACGGCGACCGCCTGGCGGATCGTGCCGCGCGAGGCCGCGAAGCGGGCGGCCAGCTCGGCCTCCGAGGGGAGCTGGGCACCCACGGGGTGCTCGCCTCGCATGATCGCGTCGCGCAGTTCCTCCGCGATGCCCATGTACCGGGCCGTCACCTCCGCCCCCCTTCCGGCGTACCCGCGAACCCCACGGCTCTCTCCCACGCACCCCCGTACACCCGGTGACCGTGCAATCTCGCCTCGCCTCTCGAACCGCCCACTCGCGTCCGGCCCGTCAGGCGTCAACGGAACCCCTCGCTGCGCGCACCATATGTCCGGATGAACCCCACCCTAAACAAGCATTATCGCCGCACATAGCCCGAGTTTCCGCATTTCACCCTTGTACTTCGCCCGTTCACCAAACAGCAACTGATTCACGACATAGGGGGTCTAGCTTGTTTGTACAAGTTCGTCTACTTTCGTGAAATATTGCGCGACACCCCCTTGGGAGACACAGTGATCGCATCCCGAGTTCGCTTTGCAGGCCTGGCCGCCTTCCTCCTGATGAGCGCCACAGCGTGCGGAGCCGCCCCCACCACAGCGGCCCCCACGGCGGGCGCCGACGGCTCCGCGGCCGGAGTGGACGCCAGAACCGCCACCTCCGCCGCCGACTTCGGCGGGCTGGACAAGCTCGTCGAGGCCGCCAAGAAGGAGGGCAAGCTCCACGTCATCGCCCTCCCGCCCGACTGGGCCAACTACGGAAAGATCATCGAGGCCTTCACGGCGAAGTACGGCATCGAGATCGAGAGCGAGACCCCCGACGCCTCCAGCGCCGACGAGATCAACGCGGTGAAGACCCGCAAGGGCCAGGACCGCGCCCCCGACGTGCTCGACATCGGCCAGTCCTTCGCGATCAGCGGCGCCGCCGAGGGCCTGTTCGCGCCGTACAAGGTCGAGAGCTGGGACAAGATCCCCGACAACCAGAAGGAGCCGAGCGGCCTCTGGTTCAACGACTACGGCGGCTACATCTCCATCGGCTGCGACGCCAAGAAGATCGACAAGTGCCCGGAGACCTACGCCGACCTGCTCAAGCCCGAGTACAAGGGCAAGGTCGCGCTGAACGGCAACCCCACCAAGTCGGGCTCGGCGTTCGCGGGCGTGTACGCGGCGGCCCTCGCCAACGGCGGGTCCTTCGACGACATCCAGCCCGGCCTCGACTTCTTCAAGAAGCTGAAGGAGACCGGGAACTTCAACCCGGTGGAGACCACCCCGGCCACCATCGAGAAGGGCGAGACCCAGATCAGCATCGACTGGGACTACAACAACGCCGCCTACGCCCCCAAGATGGCCGAGAAGGGCATCGACTGGAAGACCGTCATCCCCGACGACGGCAAGTACTTCCAGCTTTATGCCCAGGCCATCAACAAGGACGCCCCGCACCCGGCCGCCGCGCGCCTGTGGCAGGAGTTCCTCTACAGCGCCGAGGGCCAGAACCTCTACCTCGGCGGCTTCGCCCGCCCGGTGCTGCTGCCCGCGATGAAGGCCGACGGCACGGTCGACGCGACGGCCGAGGCCAACCTCCCGCCGGTCGAGGGTGACCCCACCTTCCCGACGGAGGCCCAGGTCAACAAGGCCAAGGAGGTCCTGGCCGACGGCTGGGGCGCCGCGGTCTCGGGATGACGGTCCCGGCTGTCACGGCCGCCGCCCCGCGCGGCGGCCGTCCTCGCTCCAAGAACTGGGTGGGAGCCCTGCCGCTGCTCGTCGTGACGGCGGTGGCCTTCGGGATCCCGGCGCTCACGCTGCTGGTCGGCGCGTTCACCGTCAAGGACCCGGTGACCAAGGTCTCCTCCCTCGGCACCGCCAACCTGTCCAGAAGCCTGCAGGGCGCCTACCTGAACGCCCTGATCAGCAGCGTTCAGCTGTCGGCCGTGGTGGCGGTCGCCGCCGCGGTCGCCGGGACGTTCCTCGCCCAGGCCGTCGTCACCTCCCGGTTCACCGCCCTGCGCGAGGCCGTACTCACCTTCTCCGGGGTGCTGGCCAACTTCGGCGGCGTGCCACTCGCCTTCATCTGGATCGCCACCCTGGGCAACTCGGGGGTGATCACCACCGCGCTGGGCCTCGGCCCCGGCGTGCTGTACAACTTCTGGGGCCTCGCCCTGGTCTACATGTACTTCTCGGTGCCGCTGATGGTGCTCGTCGTGACCCCGGCGCTGGACGGCCTGCGCCCGCAGTGGCGGGAGGCGGCGCAGAACAACGGCGCCACCACCTGGCAGTTCTGGCGCTACGTCGGCGTCCCGGTGCTCACCCCGGCCCTGCTCGGCGGCGTCGTCCTGCTGTTCGGCGGCGCCTTCGCCGCCTACGCCACCGCCTACGCCATGGTCGGCAGCACGGTCCCCCTGGTCACCCTGCAGATCGCCGAGGCACTCACCGGGGACGTCCTCATCGGGTACGAGAACGTCGCGCTCGCCCTGAGCCTCGACATGATCGTCGTCGCGCTGCTGGTGATGGCGGTCTACCTGCCGCTGCAGAAGAGGAGCTCCCGATGGTTGCGGTAGCGACCCTGCCCGACGTCACCCCGGGTCCCGCCGCCACCGCCCGCCCCGGAGCGCGGCGGGCCTGGCGTGGGATCGTGCTGGTCGTCGCGGCGGTCTACTTCGTCGTGCCGATGGCGGTGTCCTTCTGGTTCACCGTCTACTCCGAGGGCCAGGGCTTCTCGCTCGCCGCCTACGGGCGGATCCTGTCGGCGCCCGGCTTCGTTCCCAGCCTGCTGCTCTCCCTGGCACTGGCCGCGGCGACCATCGTCGCGGTGCTGCTGCTCACCCTTCCCGCCATGCTCGCCGTACGGCTCGGCGCGCCCCGGCTGCGGCCCGTGCTGGAGGTGCTCTCCACGCTCCCGCTGGTCGTACCGCCGATCACCTACGTGGTCGGCATCAGCACGGCGCTGCGTGACGGCGTCGAGGCGCTGGCCGCCACACCGTTCTGGGCGACGCTCATCGCCATCCAGAACGAGAGGTTCCCCTTCGTCCTCGTGCTCGCGTACGTGATGCTGACGCTGCCGTTCGTCTACCGGTCGCTGGACGCCGGGCTCCGCGCGATCGACGTGCGGACGCTGGTGGAGGCGGCACGCAACCTGGGCGCCTCGTGGCCGTACGTGTTGTTCCGCGTGATCATCCCCAACATCCGCTCCTCCATCGCGAGCGCCTCGTTCCTCGCCCTCGCGCT
Source organism: Streptosporangium sp. NPDC049078 (assembly GCF_040648855.1). Lineage (NCBI taxonomy): Bacteria > Bacillati > Actinomycetota > Actinomycetes > Streptosporangiales > Streptosporangiaceae > Streptosporangium > Streptosporangium sp. NPDC049078. Next base: position 11,146 of record NZ_JBEZEL010000025.1, on the reverse strand, counting down.
GGTGCTCGGCGAGTACACCGTCGCCGCCCTGCTCGGCTACCAGACGTTCCCCGTCTGGATCGTCACCATCTCCGGGAACGACGGACAGCTCTCCGTCGCCCTGTCGATCATCAGCCTGCTCCTCATCTGGCTGCTGCTGCTCACCCTCTCGGGTGCGGGAAGGAAACGCCGATGACCGTCGAGTTCCGGGGGCTGCGTCGCGCGTTCGGCCGCACGGTGGCCCTGGACGGCCTGGACCTCACCGTCGAACAGGGCGAGCTGATGGCCCTGCTCGGCCCCTCCGGCTGCGGGAAGACCACCGCGCTGCGCTGCGTCGCCGGTTTCGAGCACCCCGACGCCGGAGCGGTGCTCGTGGACGGCAAGGACATCACCCGGGTGCCCGCCAACCGGCGGGACGCGGGCATGGTCTTCCAGTCCTACAGCCTGTTCCCCAACCTCAACGCGCGGGACAACGTGGCCTTCGGGCTGCGGGTGCGCAAGGTGCCGACCGCGAAACGGCACGCGCGGGCGGACGAGCTGCTGGAGCTGGTCGGCCTGCCGACGCACGCCCAGCGCTACCCGCACGAGCTGTCGGGCGGCCAGCAGCAGCGTGTCGCCCTGGCCAGGGCACTCGCACTGGAACCACGCGTACTGCTGCTCGACGAGCCGCTGTCCGCGCTGGACGCCAAGGTCCGCGTCTCGCTGCGCGAGGAGATCCGGCGCCTCCAGCTCGAACTGGGCATCACCACCATCTTCGTCACCCACGACCAGGAGGAGGCCCTCTCGGTCGCCGACAAGGTCGCGGTGCTGCGTGCCGGACGGCTGGAGCAGTGCGGCCCACCGGCCGAGGTCTACGACCGGCCCGCCACCCCGTTCGTGGCGGAGTTCGTCGGCGCGATGAACCACGTCCCCGGCCGGCTGTCCGGCCGGGAGGTGACCGTGATGGGGAAACTCATGCCGGTGGACGGCTCCGTGCCGTCCTCACCCGACGTCGACGTGCTGGTGCGACCGGAGGCCGTGCTGGTCACGCCCTCCCCGGAAGGCAACGCCACGGTCGTGGCGTCGTCCTTCCGCGGCTCCACCGCGCGGCTGCGGGTGCGGGTGGGCGAGCTGGAGGTCCTCAGCGACGTGCCGGGACACGACGCGGTACGCCTGGCGCCGGGCACACGGGTGGACGTCTCCCTCGTGCAGCGGCCCGTGCTCGTCGCCGCGCGCACCGCCCCCGCCCCCGTCCTCACCCCTGAGGGCTCCCCGGACTCCGCGACGCCCGCCGCGTCGTCGAGGGCGTCCGGGGCATCCGAGTCCGAGGACGTCGCGGGTGTCGGGTGAGCTCAAGGCCGTTCTGTTCGACATGGACGGCACGCTCGTCGACACCGAGGGGATGTGGTGGCAGGCGTGCGTGGCGGTCGCCGCCGAGCTGGACCTGGAGCTGACGGAGGCCGACGCCGGCCACGTCCTGGGCCGCATGGTCGAGGACGTGGCCGGCCATCTCGCGCGACGCGCACCGTCCCCGCCCGGCGTGGAACGGATCGGGGCGCGACTCACCGAGGCCTTCGCCGGACGGATCTCCGGCGGGGTGACACCGCTGCCCGGCGCGATCCGGCTGCTGGACGAGCTGAGGGCGGAAGGCGTACCCGCGGCACTGGTCAGCGCCTCACCGCGACTCGTCGTGGAGATGGTGCTGCGTACCGTCGGGGCGGAGCGCTTCGCCCTGGTCGTGGCCGCCGAGGACACCGTTCGCGGCAAGCCGCTGCCCGACCCGTACCTGCGGGCGGCCTCCGTGCTGGGCCTCGACCCCGCCGACTGCGTGGCCGTGGAGGACAGCCCGACCGGGCTCGCCGCGGCCCGCGCGGCGGGGTGCCGGGTGGTGTCGGTCTCCGGCGGTCCGGCGCCCGAGGACGTGCTGACCGTGGACGGCCTGGAAAAAGTCGGCGTGCCGCTGTTGCGTCTGCTGGTGAGCGGCAGAAGATCGATAGGCTGAAACACCCATGTGACGGCGTAGGCGGTTAGGCACAAAGGTGAGCGACCTCAGTCCCGACGAACCCCTGCAGATAGGCCGATACCGCGTGCTCAGTCGGCTGGGCAGGGGCGGGATGGGCACGGTCTATCTCGGCGAGTCCCCTGACGGGCAGCAGGTCGCCATCAAGGTCATCAATCCGGAGTACAGCCGGCACGAACGGTTCCGGATGCGCTTCCGCAGGGAGGCCGACGCGGCGCAGCGGGTCCGCAGGTTCTGCACGGCCGCGGTCGTCGAGGCCGCGCTCGACGGCGACCAGCTCTACGTCGTCACCGAGTACGTCGCCGGCCCCAGCCTTGAGGAGGCCGTCGACACGGACGGGCCGCTCCGCGGCTCCAGCCTCGACGCGCTCGCCGTCGGGGTGGCGACCGCGCTGACCGCCATCCACGGCGCCGGAGTCGTGCACCGCGACCTCAAGCCTTCCAACGTGCTGCTCTCCCCCGTCGGCCCCCGCGTGATCGACTTCGGTATCGCCCGCGCGCTGGACACCCTCGGCGGGATGACCGGGACCGGCGAGATCCTCGGCACCCCCCGATACATGGCGCCCGAGGTGCTGCGCGGTGAGCCGGTCTCCGCCGCCTGCGACGTGTTCTCGTGGGGCTGCCTGATGGCCTTCGCCGCGAGCGGGCGGGCGCCGTTCGGCGGCGAGGCGCTGCCCGCCGTGCTGTACCAGGTGCTCAACACCGAACCCTCCCTGGAGGGCATGGAGCCCGCGCTGCGCGAGCTCGTCACCTACGCCCTGACCAAGGACCCGCACAACCGGCCCACCTCGCAGCAGCTCCTCGACCACCTGGTGGGCCGCTCCGCCGCGCCGGAACAGGCCGCCCACTCGGTCCAGGCCTCCTGGCAGGAACTCGGGGAGACGCCTGACGGCGTCCCCTGGAGCGGAACCGGTCCCGGTGGACCCACGGGTACGCCTTCCAGCCCCGGCCACACCCTCACCGGGCCACCGGAGGGCGGCACCGGTCCCTTCCCACGCGGCCTCGCGGGCGGGCGGCGAAACCTCGCCGTCGGGGCGGCGGTGGCGGCCCTGCTGGTGGCGGCAGCGGGGATCGGGCTGCGCCTCGCCCTCGCTCCCGGCGGCCCTCCGGAGGACCTCCCCCTGCTCTACCAGGACGACTTCACCCAGAGCGGCACCGGCTGGAGCGGCGGCACCTACAGCCCGTTGACCGGCACGTACGGCTACTCCCCCAACGGCTACTACGCCGTCGACGTCAGCGGTTACTCCCCCATCAGGCGGGAGCAGGCCCCGATCCCCTTCGTCTCCGCCCCCCCGGCCACCCCCGACCCCACGGCCAGTCCCATGCCGATCACCCCGAGCCGTATCCTGCTCGGCTCCGACATCACGATCCGCTCCGGCACCGTCGGTATGGGCGAGTACGGGCTGTTCTGTCGGGGCGAGGACGACAACAAGGCGACGCGGTACGAGTTTCTGCTCGACACCTCGGGCAACGCCCGCATCCGCAAGACCGTCAAGAGCGCCGGGGGCGAGCTCACCAAGCCCGTCAAGGTCGACCTGCCCAAGGGCGAGGCCGTCCGGCTCACGGCGGAGTGCGCCGGCGTGAAGGAGGGCGTTCGGCTCACCATGTGGGTCAACGACGAACAGACCCAGTCGTTCCTCGACACCAACCCGCTGCCCAACGGACTCGTCGGCGTGATCGCCCGGGTGGGCGAGAACAGCGACGCCGTCCTGCGGACCGCGTTCGACAACTTCACCCTGCACGGCCCCGCCCCCACCACACAGCCCTGACGGCGAGTGATCCGCACCCTGCGGGGAACGGGGCATCCGACCGACCGAAGGAGTTCAGCACGATGCGCGCCATAGTCGTCTCCGCCACCGGTGGACCCGAGGTTCTCACCTACACCGACGATCACCCGGACCCCGAGATGAACCCCGGTGACGTCCTGGTCGACGTCGCCGCCTCCGGGGTGAACTTCATCGACGTCTACCACCGGATGGGCCGCTACCCGCTCTCCCTGCCCTTCGTTCCCGGCGAGGAGGGCGGGGGCACCGTCGTCGCGGTCGGCGAGGACGTGCGCGACGTCGCCGTCGGCGACACCGTGGCGTGGGCGAACGTGCCGGGCAGCTACGCCTCCAGGAACGTGGTGCCCGCCTCCAAGGTGCTCGCCGTCCCCGAAGGGGTGACGGCCGAGGCCGCGGCGGCCGTCACCCTCCAGGGACTGACCGCCCACTACCTGACGCACTCCACGTACGAGGTGAAGGAGGGCGACGACGTCCTGGTGCACGCCGCCGCCGGGGGGATGGGCCTGCTGCTCACCCAGATCGCCAAGCTGCGCGGCGCCCGGGTCATCGGCACGGTCTCCACCGACGAGAAGGAGACCCTGGCCCGCCAGGCGGGCGCCGACGAGGTGTTCCGCTACAAGGGCTTCGCCGACGCGGTCCGCGAGCTGACCGGTTCCGGCGTGCACGTCGTCTACGACGGCGTGGGCGCGGCCACCTTCGACGAGAGCATCGCCTCGCTGCGACCGCGCGGCATGATGGCGCTGTACGGCCAGGCGAGCGGCCCGGTCCCGCCGTTCGACCCGCAGGTCCTCGCCAAGAACGGCTCGCTCTTCCTCACCCGTCCGACGCTGGGCTCCTACATCGCCACCCGCGACGAGCTCGCCTGGCGCGCCTCCGACCTCTACGGCTGGGTCGCCTCCGGGCAGCTGCGGGTGCACGTCTCCGAGCGCTACCCGCTCGCCGAGGCCGCCCGTGCCCACGAGGATCTCGAAGCCCGCCGGACGACCGGCAAGCTGCTCCTGATCCCGTAACGGCGCGGAGAGGCGGGCCGGTGCGGCGGGCGGACGCCCCGGCCCGGCCGGTACGACGGAGAAGCGGACCCGCCAGGCCCGCGGGGCGGACCGGCCAGACCGGCGCGGCGAAGAAGTGAGCCGGTCGGCACCCGCCGGCACCGCGGACGGGAGGCCCGGTCAGTGCGTCGGCTGGGCTGGCCAGTCCAGGAGCCGGGCGCCCAGGACCGCCGTCTCCAGGGTGAAACGCTGGGTGGGATCGTCCGGCGAGAACCCGGTGAGGCGGCGGATCCGCTCCAGCCGGTAGGTCACCGCCCGGGTGCTGATGTCGAGCCTGCGCGCGGCGGCGGTCTGGTTGCCCTGGGAGGCGAAGACGGCCTCCAGCGTGGCGAGCAGCGGCTCGGGGCCGCCCCGCGCCTCGAGCAGCGGGCTGAGGACGCTCGTCACCAGGTCCTCGATCGCCGTACGGTCCCGCAGCAGCACCGGGAAGACCAGCAGGTCGGCGGCCTTGAGCACCGGGGCGCGCAGCCCCAGCCTGTCGCCGAACCCGATGGCGTTGACACCCTCCCGATAGGAGGTGACCACCCCGCCGGGGCCCCGGTGCGCCCTGCCGAGCCCGACCCGCCAGCCGGGCGCGAACATCTGGCGCACGTGATGGGTGAACTCTCCGGTCACGACGCCGAGGCTGCCCGGCGCCACGCACACGAGCATCCCGTCGCGTACCGTGACCAGCACGTTGTGCGAGCCGAACCGGGCGACCAGCGCCTCCTCGATCCTCCTGGCCGTCCCCTCGGTCTCGCCCGCGAGCCCGCGGACCTCTTCCTTCCCACCGTGCCTCTCGAACCCGTCGCGCCTCTCGAACCCGCCGTCCTCCGAAGCGACGGCCGCGGCGGCTCCGGTGGCAGGGCGGGCGACGGCGACCACGTACGTCTCGGCCATGCGGAGCCCGAAGTGCTCGGCCCGTTCGGCGAGCCTGTCGGCACGGCCCTGGAGCAGGTCGTCGACGAACTTCCTGCGCTCCGTCTCCTCCCGGCGCAACGCCGCCCGCTGGGCGTTCTCGTACCCCTCCATCAGGGCGGAGACCGTACGCCGCAGGGCCGGGAGCGGGGTGGGGGTCACCGACTCGGCCGTCGCCAGCGCGGCCTCGACCAGTGCCCGCACGGACACGCCCCGCTCGGCGGCCAGCGCGCCGGCGGCGCGGCAGTCGTCGAGCTCGGCCCGCCCCGGCAGCCTGCCGGTGGCGGCCGCCTCCCGCAACATCCGGAGATGGCCGCCGAGCAGCTCGTCCATCAGACTCCCACGTCACGCCTGTCGAAGGCCGGCATCGCGATCAGGAGCAGCACGACGGTCGCCCCGGCCAGCACGAGATAGTCCGCTACCGGGAGCCCCAGCTGGATCGGCCGACCGTCGAGGTAGTAGTGGAACGGCGAGATCCAGCGCAGCCAGGACACACCGGCCACGTCCTTGCCCATGGTCTCGACCACGTATCCGGCCACGGCGACCACCCCGACCACCGCGAGGGCGATCCCCCTGCGACCCGTCGCGGCGCCGACCGTCAGGCAGAGCGTCCCGAAGAAGAGGGCGAGCAGGAAGACGCCGACGTGACCGGCGAGGATCCTGCCGGCGGGTACGCCCATGTCGACGGCGACCGCCAGGCCGAGGACGGCGAGGAAGGTGGCCGCCGCCACGCCGAACAGTGCGAGGGCGAGGGCGGCGAAGCGCTCCAGGACCAGTCGCCTGCGGTCGACCGGAAGGGTGAGGACGAGCTCCAGCGTGCCCGACTCCTCGGGCTGGGCGATCGCCCGGTTGCCGATCACCGCGGCGCACATGATGAACAGCAGCGGCCCGAACAGCTGGTAGACCAGGGTCTGCAGATAGCCGGAGCCGCTGGTGAATCCATCCTCCAGGCCGCCCATGAGGTCGCGCATCGCCCCGGGGAACTTGGTCAGCGCCACTTCCCCGTAAAGGTCGGGGTTGCTCTGGATGTTCGGGTAGAAGGCCAGGTACAGCGCGAAGAAGGCGCTGATCCCGATGGTCCAGCCGAGCAGCGGCCTGCGGTAGTCACGCAGGCTTTTCGACACCAGTGCGGGCATCGCGCGCCTCCTCTTCCTCTTCGTGCCGGCTGTAGTAGGTGAGGAAGATCTCCTCCAGGTCGGGCCGGGCGCTGACCATGTGCACCACCGTGAACCTCGCCGCCGCCTTGATCAGCGCGTCCGGGCGGCCGTCGATGGTGCAGCGCACCCCGGCCCCCTCGACCCGCAGGTCCCGTACGCCGGGCAGGTTCTCGAACGCCTCCCGGGGCACCGGGGCGTCGAAGTGGAACTCCACCCGGCGCACCGCCTTCTCCCTGAGCGCGGAGACGTCCTCCACCGCGACCAGCCTGCCGCCGCGCACGATGCCCACCCGGTCGGAGACGTCCTCGACCTCGGCCAGCACGTGGGAGGACATCAGCACGGTACGGCCCGAGGCGCGGACCTCGCGGACCATCGCGAGGAACTCCTGCTGCATCAGCGGATCCAGGCCGCTGGTCGGCTCGTCGAGGATCAGGAACTCCGGCTCGTGCATGAACGCCTGGATGAGCCCGACCTTCTGCCTGTTGCCCTTGGAGAGTTTGCCCATCGGCACCGACAGGTCGGCCTCCAGCCTCTCGGCCAGCTCCTCGATCCGCCCCTTGGGCACGCCGTCGCGCATCGCGCCGAGGAAGGCGAGGAACTCCCCCGCCTTCTCCCTGCCCTCCAGAGCCAGCTCGCCGGGCAGGTAACCGATCCGGCTCCGCACATCCGCCTCGCGGGGATCTCTGCCCAGGACCGTCATCCGGCCCCTGGTGGGACGGATGACGTCCAGGAGCAGCCTGATGGTCGTTGTCTTTCCCGCTCCGTTCGGGCCGAGATACCCGAACACCTCCCCCGGCCGGATCTCCAGGTCGAGATCCTCAAGTCCTCGGCGTCCGCCGTAGAACTTGGTGAGCCCTTCGGTCTCCACCACACTTGTCATGCGTCAGATCGTGCCCTCTCGCCGGCGCCTGAGGTCATGTCAGGACCCGGACAACTGGCCGCCTTTTCTTTGCGGGGATCCGGAACCGCCCGGTTCCTCGGCTTCTTCCCGTGGATCCGGAACCGGCGCGGCCTCGGCGGGAATCCGGTGCTCCGGGGCGGGGATATGGTGAGCCCATGAGCCTGGACACTGCCTTCGTACTGGGTGGCGGGGGCGTTCTCGGCGCTCACGAGGTGGGCATGCTGCGCGCGCTCGACGAGGCGGGCATCAAGCCCGACCTGATCGTCGGCACGTCCGTGGGCGCGCTGAACGGCGTCGTGTTCGCCGCCTCCCCCGGCGACGCGGTCGAGCGCCTGAACACGCTGTGGAGTTCCGACATCGTCCGTACGGCGTTCGCCGGGTCCTGGGTGACCCGGCTGTCCACCCTCGCCAGAAGCGGTACCCACCTGCACTCCTCCGAGCCGCTGCGCGACCTGCTCGCCAGGACGCTCCCGGTCTCCCGCATCGAGGATCTTCCCGTGTCGTTCCAGTGCGTGGCCGCCTCCGTCGAGCGTGCCGCCGCGCACTGGTTCACCGAGGGGCCGCTCGTCGACGCGGTCCTCGCCTCCTGCGCCGTTCCGGGGCTGCTGCCGCCGGTCCGCGTCGGCGAGGGCCACTATCTCGACGGCGGGCTGGTGCACAGCATCCCGGTCGGCCGGGCCGTCGCGCTCGGCGCCCGGCGGGTCTACGTGCTGCACGTGGGCAGGATCGAGCGTCCCCTGACGGTGCCCCGGCGCCCGTGGGAGGTCGGCATGACCGCCTTCGAGATCGCCCGGCGGCACCGCTTCACCGAGGAGATGGCCACCCTGCCGGACGACATCGAGGTCCACGTGATGCCTTCGGGGGGTGAGTCCCGGCCGGGAATGGACTTCTCCCAGCTGCGATACCGGGATATTTCGCATATATCTAAATACATCGATCGCGCCTATCGGGCCTCGGCCGACTACCTGGCCCGGCAGTCGCCCTCCTGAGCCACGTCACCCGTCCACCCCGGCATCGATGTGCGCCACACCGCGTTGTACGTATACATCGGGGTACCTCACAGGGACATGTCCGCATCAACGTCCATCCGAGTCACACCGGCCTGAGTCACACCGGTATGAGTCACACGGCACCCGCACGACCTACACACCGCACATCCACACAGGCAGGAGCCGCTCGTGCTGCCTCCTCGCATCATCCGCCGCCTGGTCCTCGCACCTCTCGTCATCGTGCTCACCGTCCTCGCGGTGCTCACGCTCCCGATCTGGCTGCTGGTGGTGACCGCGGCCTCGCTGCGCCTGCCACCCCCGCAGCGGCGCGGCACCCGGCTGGTCTGGTTCGCGATGGCGTGGCTGACGCTGGAGTCGATGGCACTGTGCGCCTGCCTGTGGCTGTGGGTGACGAACGGCCTGGGCGGCCGGCTCAGCCGCGACGAGTACCAGGAGCAGCACTACGAGCTGATCCAGTGGTTCCTGTCCAAGATCTACGAGGCCGCGGTGCGGATCTTCCGCCTGAGCGTCGAGGTCGACGAGCCTCCGCCGACCTCCGAGGAGACCTCCCGGCGCCTCACCCGCCCCGTCATCGTCCTGTCCCGCCACGCGGGCCCCGGCGACTCCTTCCTGCTCGTGCACCACCTTCTCGCCCGATACCACAGGCGCCCGAGGATCGTGATGAAGGCGGCCCTGCAGTTCGTCCCCTCGCTGGACGTGGTGATCAACCGGCTCCCCAACGCCTTCGTCCACCGCAAGACCGCGGAGAGCGGCATCCTCGCCGAGATCCGCCGCCTGTCGGCCGGCATGGACGCCGACGACGCCCTGGTGATCTTCCCCGAGGGCGGCAACTTCACCCCGAAGCGCCGCTGGCGGGCCATCCTGAGGCTGGAGCAGAAGGGCCTGGCCGAGGAGGCCGCACGGGCCCGCAGGCTGGAGCACCTGATGGCCCCCCGCCCCAACGGGGCGATCGCCGCCATCGACGCCTGCCCCGAGGCGGACGTGATCTTCGTCGCGCACACCGGCCTCGACGACCTGATCACCTTCGGGGACATCTGGACCCGTCTGCCGCTCAGCGCCCAGATCAAGGCCAAGTGGTGGCGGGTCCAGGCCGCCGACGTGCCCCGCGAGCGCGAGGAGCAGATCCGCTGGCTCTTCGAGCACTGGGAGGAGATCGACGCCTGGATCACCGAGAACCAGCCGGCCCCCGCCCCCGCGACCTGACACACGTCGGCGTCACGATGTGCGTCCGACCACGTCGGCTCGTGACGCCGGTCCGACCACCTAAGGGCCTGAGAGAGATCGTCATCAAACTTGATCACAGCGACAACGACGCCATCACACCCGAGGCCACGGTGGAGGTGCTTCAACCGGCGATCGCCCTCCTACAGGACCTTCCCGAGCAGGACCGGCAAGCCCTCACCGAGCTGATCAGCCAGTTCGTACACCAGGAAACCAACCCCGAGCGGCAGCCGACAGTCTGGGAAACGCCCGAAACCCTGAGACTCCCGGATTGAAGGGCCACCTGATCCTTGTGAGCCGGCGAACACCACGCGATCACCCCACTGCCACCGACGTGACTTGTGCCCCCGGTTCGCCCTGCCCGATCGTTGAGGCATGAAGAGCATGAAGATCTTAATTGCCCTTGTCGCCATGCTGTTGTTGACCATCCTGAATGGCTGTGGTGTGGCGCGGACACAGGGAGGCGGGCCGTCGGCGTCGCCGTCAGCCTTACTTCCTTGCCCGGAAGCCGTTGAGTCGCTGACGCCTGCCCCTTGCATCACGATGCCCTCCTGGGAGCAAAAGCACGCGGACAACGAGGCGTACCGCCAGCGCGGCGCGGTTCCTCCGGAGGTGGCTGCGAAGGCTGAGCCGGTGGCCGAGGCCCTGCGGGGCAAATTCGCCGACCTGCGCGAGCGGGCACTGCACGGCGAGGCCCACGTCGCGAAAGCGGTACGGGCGGTCGCCCCACCAGGGACGAACGTCATCATCAGGGCAGGAGGGGCTCGCTCCGCTGTGGTGTTCGCTATCGAATTGTCGGGAGGATGCCTCACCGGCTTCTACGACGAGCGTGAGTCGAAGGTGGAGGTAGGGGGCTACATCAACGACGGCGGTTGCCTGACAGCTCCCGGTCACTGACCCCTGTTTCCGCCAACATCGCGACCATCCCGGCCGCAGACTCTGCGACCTTGCGCCGTGCCCTCACCGGAGCCCAAGGCCACCAAGCGGCAATCCCACATGGGGCCACCCACCTCCGCTTCGTCGCCGGCTCCATCACCGCAGCTTTTGGGCGCTCCCCCAAGGCCGGGTAGTTAGAGCCTGGAGCTGCGGCGCAAGGGCGTCTCACAGAGTGAACGGGGCATGAACGAAGGAGCGGAGCTCCGGTAGAAGG
>NZ_JBEZEL010000024.1:0-152905 GCF_040648855.1 Streptosporangium sp. NPDC049078 | reverse complement strand
AATCCGTAACCAACGCGCCCGCCAGGCCGGAGGCCTGACCCACCAGACGACCACCAACGACGGCCGCCCGGAACACCCGCCCACCGGAGCGCGCACCCACCGAACCCCTCACCGAAGCCTTCACCAGAACACGAGCACACAGAACACACCCCGCTTGAGATTCGGCGCCCTGCCCAACTGTTCGCGCGAACCCCCAAGCGTCAGAACCCCCAAGCGTCAGCGGTGCAAGCGGAAGAAGGCGCGAATGTCCTCGGTGAGCAGGTCGGGAGTCTCCATCGCCGGGAAGTGGCCACCCCTCCCGAACTCCGACCAGTGCTCGATCAACCCCCCAGGGTCCATCACGCTCCGAATCGTCGTATCAGCGGCGAACACCGCGACACCCGTAGGCGGCCCCTGCCACCCACCGGCGTGATCATCCCCCTGCCGAGCAGCCATCTCGCGATACGCCTGCATGCCCTCGTAAACAGCATGCGCCGAGGAGGCTCCCGCGCCCGTGAACCAGAAGAGGCTCACGCAGGTGAGCAGCTGGTCGCGGCCGACCGCGTCCTCCGGCAGCTTCGCCTCAGGGTCGGTCCACTCGGCGAACTTCTCCGCGATCCAGGCGAGCTGGCCCACCGGCGAGTCGTTCAGGGAGTAGGCGAGCGTCTGCGGGCGGGTCGCCTGCATGTGCAGATAGCCGAACCCGTCGGCCTGGGACGCGTTGAACCGCTCGGCGCGTGCCCTGTCGGCCTCCGACAGGCCGGCGAGTTCGATCGGAGGGCCGAACGGCATCGCCGCCGTCGTCCCGGTCAGGTGTGTGCCGACCACCCTCCCCGCGTCGATCATGGCGAGTATCCCCGCCACCCCCGAGCCGGCGTCGGTCCCCTGGACCGCGTAGCGGCCGTAGTCCAGGCGGCTCATCAGCTCCGCCCATGCCTGGGCGACGCGGAAGAGGTTTCCCCATCCCTGCTCTTTCACGGGCGTCGAGAACCCGTACCCCGGCAGCGAGGGGATCACGACGTGGAAGGCGTCGGCCGGGTCGCCGCCGTGCGCGCGGGGGTCGGTCAGCGGGCCGATCACCTCAAGGAACTCGTACGGCGAGCTGGGCCAGCCGTGGGTGAGGATCAGCGGCAGCGCGTCCGGCTCGGGGGAGCGGACGTGCAGGAAGTGGATGTCCTGGCCGTTGATGCCGGTGACGAACTGCGGGAACGCGTTCAGCCTCTCCTCCTGGGCGCGCCAGTCGAAACCATCACCCCAATAGGCGACGAGGCCCTTCAGGTAGTCCAGCGGAACACCTCGCCCCCAACCGGTGCCGGCCACCTCCCGAGGCCAGCGGGTGCGGGCGAGCCGGTCACCGAGGTCGTCGAGGTCGGCCTGGGGGATGTCGATGCGGAACGGGCGGATCCCCGTGTCGTTGCTCATGCCAGAACCGTAGACACCAATGCGGAAAGGTCCGTTCCGCATTGTCAGCCACAATGAAAGACATGTTGGAGACCTCGGCCCGCCTGCTCCGCCTGCTCTCACTGCTGCAGAGTCCCCGGGACTGGACCGGCCCGCAGCTCGCGGAACGCCTCGAAGTGACCACCCGCACCGTACGCAACGACGTCGAACGCCTGCGCGAGCTGGGCTATCCCGTACACGCCACCCCCGGCGCCGCGGGTGGCTACCGACTCGGAGCCGGCGCCGCCCTCCCCCCGCTGCTGCTCGACGACGAGGAGGCGATCGCCGTCGCCGTGGGCCTGCGCACCGCCGCAGGAGGCACGGTCGCCGGGATCGAGGAGACGTCGCTGCGCGCCCTCGCCAAGCTGGAACAGGTCCTGCCCTCCCGGTTGCGACGTCGCGTGGACGCCCTGCAGACCACCGTGGTGGCCGTCCAGAACAACGGCCCCACCGTGGACGCCAAGGTTCTCGGCACCCTGGCGGGAGCGTGCCGCGACCGTGAGAGCCTGCGGTTCGACTACACCGGCCACGACGGCACGGTGACGCGGCGGCTGGCCGAGCCGTACCGGCTGATCCACATGAGCCGCCGCTGGTATCTCGTCGCCTGGGACGTCGAGCGGCGCGACTGGCGCACGTTCCGCGCCGACCGGATCGGGCCGCGCACCCCGACCGGTCCGCGCTTCGCTCCCCGGGAGCCGCCCGGCGGCGACCTGGTCGCCTACGTACAGCGCGGTGTAGGGGCGGCACTGTGGCGGCACCGAGCGCGGGTGCGGCTGCACGCCCCGGCCGAGGCCGTCGCCGAACGGCTACCGCCCTCCGTGCTGCTGGAGGCCGTCGACGAGAACACGTGCGTGATCGAGGCCGGGGCCGACACCCTCCAGATGCTCACCCTCTATCTGGGCATGCTCGACGTGGACTTCGACGTCCTCGACTCCCCGGAGTTCGCCGCCCACCTCGACACCCTGATCGACCGATACAGCCGAGCAACACGTGAGCACCCGTAACCAGAACGGCTCAGACAGCCTGTGCCGCGGCCTTAGCCGCAGCGGGAAGCGCCTCGGCGATACGGGAAAGAGCCTCGTCATCATGAGCGGAGGACAAGAACCACGCCTCGTACGCCGAAGGAGGCAGGTAGACCCCCTGCTCCAGCATCGAGTGGAAGAACGCCCGGTAAGCGGCGGTGTCCTGCTTCTGAGCAGCATCGAAGTCGGTGACCCGCTCGTCGGTGAAGAAGACGGAGAACAGGCTCCCGGCCCGCTGCAGCCGGTGCGGCACCCCGGCCGCCGACAGAGCGTCGGCGGCGGCGCGGCCGATGACCAGCGCGGCGGCGTCGACCCGGTCGTAGACCCCCTCGTCGCAGGCGCGCAGGGTGGCGAGGCCGGCGACGCAGGCGAGCGGGTTTCCCGACAGGGTGCCCGCCTGGTAGACCGGCCCCTCGGGGGCCAGGTGCGCCATCACGTCCGCGCGCCCGCCGAACGCGGCGGCGGGCAGCCCCCCGCCCATGACCTTGCCGAAGGTCATGAGGTCGGCCTCGACCGGGTCGAGCCCGTACCAGCCGGACTCCGACACCCGGAATCCGGTGAGCACCTCGTCGACGATGAGCAGGGCGCCGTACGCGGTGCACAGCTCGCGCAGCGTGGCGTTGAACCCGTCGAGCGGCGGGACGACGCCCATGTTGGCCGGGCACGCCTCGGTGATCACACACGCGATCTCGGCGCCGAAGGTCTGGAACGCCTCCGTCACCGCCTCGACCGAGTTGTACGGCAGCACCACGGTGTCGGCAGCAGAAGCGCCGGTCACCCCCGGGGTGTCGGGCAGACCGAAGGTCACCACGCCGGAGCCTGCCGAGGCGAGAAGGGCATCTACATGACCGTGGTAGCAACCCGCGAACTTCACGATCTTGGACCGGCCGGTGAACCCGCGGGCCAGCCGCACCGCGGACATGGTGGCCTCGGTACCGGAGCTGACCAGGCGGACCTTCTCCACCGGCTCGACGCGGGCGACGATCTCCTCGGCGAGCTCGACCTCGCCGGGCGTCGCCGTACCGAACGAGGTGCCGTCGCGCAGCGCCTCCTGAAGGGCCTCGATCACGGCGGGGTGCCGGTGGCCGAGGATCATCGGCCCCCACGAGCAGACCAGGTCGACGTAGCGGTTGCCGTCGACGTCGACGATGTAGGGCCCCTGCCCCGAGGTCATGAAGCGCGGTGTCCCGCCGACGGCGCCGAAGGCTCGGACCGGGGAGTTGACGCCTCCGGGGACGATCTCACGTGCGCGGGCGAACAGGGCCTCGGAGTTCTCAGTACGGCTCACGCCCTCCAGGGTAGTAGTCACCGGAGGACCCCCGGAAAAAGCGTCACTCGCAGGTGTCGGCGAGCCAGTCGAGGACGCGCAGCGGGTCGGGCAGCGGGCGTCCGTCGGGCGGGCGCAACCACGAGCCGGACCCACCGGTCGGCAGGAGCGAGGGCGGGGCGAGGACGTAGCTGTCGCGGCAGTGCCAGCGCAGGCCGGGCATCTCCTCGATGGTGGAAGGCCCGAAGTCCAGAGCGCAGGTCCACCACTCGTCCTCGTCGTCGGAGGCGTTCCTGGTGGCCACATAGAACAGGGCCCGGTCGCCGTTGACGGCGACCGGGCCCGAGGCGACTCCGGCGGAGTCCATGTTCGCGAGGGTGGTGCGCCCCGCGGCGAGCGGTACGTCGAAGACGTCGAACACCCGTCCCGTGGGGAGGATCACGTTCGCCTCCGGCTCGTACCGCCACCAGTTGGTGAGCAGGGCCGGGTCGGTGGTGGCCTGCATCTGCCAGGCCCGCGAGAGCGGATGTGCCCCCGGGTCGGGACAGCCGATCCTGTCGCAGGAACAGGAGCGCGAACCGCCCTTCAGCGGCTTCGCGCCGGGACAGCTCGCCCAGCCCAGGGCGGCGTACTCCAGCACAAAGTTGATCATCTGCTTCGGATGGCCATGCCGTCTACTTCGACGAACCATCGGTACCCCGACCATTGTGTCCTCCGTCGTCCGCGCATCCCGCGTGCACCCCGGATGCGGTCGACCTGTCCACACTCTGGTCAGTCGGATCGTCGAATATCCAGGGTTTACGCCACCTGGGACACATCCGCACCGGTTATCGCACTCTAACGCACCCGCATCTCCATCAAGCGGCGAACCTCCAGTTCTCGGCACGCGCCGCCGGTCTCACCTCAGTTTCCCCGCCACCTCGGTGGCCCAGTAGGTGAGGATCATGTCGGCCCCCGCCCTGCGGATCGCGACCAGCGACTCCATGATCACCCGGTCCCGGTCGACCCAGCCGTTCGCCGCCGCGGCCTCGACCATCGCGTACTCTCCGCTGACCTGGTACGCCGCCACCGGCACGTCCACGGCGTCGCGCACCTGGCGCAGGATGTCGAGGTAGGCCAGCGCGGGCTTCACCATCACGGCGTCGGCGCCCTCGTCGAGGTCCAGTCTCACCTCGCGCAGCGCCTCACCGACCGGTCCCGCCGCGTCCTGCTGGTAGGCGTTGCGGTCACCGAACTGAGGAGCGCACTCGGCCGCCTCGCGGAACGGGCCGTAGAACGCCGAGGCGTACTTCGCCGAGTACGCCAGGATCGGGACCTGCTCGAAGCCGTCGCCGTCCAGGGCCGCCCTGATCGCCGCGACCTGGCCGTCCATCATGCCGCTCGGCGCGATGACCTGCGATCCGGCCCGCGCCTGGGCCACCGCGGCGGACGCGTAGCGCTCCAGGGTGGCGTCGTTGTCGACCTCACCCTCGGGGGTCAGAATGCCGCAGTGCCCGTGGTCGGTGAACTCGTCCAGGCAGGTGTCGGTCATCACGACCAGCGCGTCGCCCACGTCGGCGACCAGGTCGGCGACGGCGCGCTGGACGATTCCCTCCGGGTCGTCGGCCGCCGAGCCCCGGCCGTCCTTCACCTCGGGGATGCCGAACAGGATCAGCCCGCCGACCCCGGCCTCGGCGGCCTCGTGGGCGGCCTTGCGCAGCGAGTCGCGGGTGTGCTGGAACACCCCGGGCATCGAGCCGATCGGATTCGGCTCGGTGATGCCCTCCTTCACGAACATCGGCAGCACGAGCTCCGCCGGGTGCAGCCGGGTCCCGGCCACCATCCGGCGCATCGACGCCGTACGACGGAGCCTGCGCGGACGCGCGACAGGGAACTGAGCCGTCATGGTGCTTCCCCTCCCCCCGGCCGGTAACGGAATCGCGAGCCGGAGGATCTCGGTTGTGTGTTCCTGACTCACCACTCGACGCGGCACCGATCATGCCGCCGACCACAACGCCGATCATGAGACCGGCCGCAACGCCGATCATGAAACCGATCGCGTTGTCACCGCAACGCCGATCACGGCCCGCGACGCTCGCCGGGGGCCGTCGAACGCGGCCGGCCCGCCCGTCGTGCGCGGGCGGCGACCACTTCCAAGGTTACTTCGCGCGGCGCCGGGCTCCCCGCCGGGTCTGCGAGGGCCTGCGAGGGGTGTCCCCCGCCATGACCGCGGCCTGCCGCTGCTTGGCACCATACTCGGCGAGCGCCGCCGCGAGGGCGGAAGCCGAAGGTTTGTCGGCCATGACGTCGACGCGGAGCCCGAACTCCTCGGCGGTTTTGGCGGTCTGCGGGCCGATCACGGCGATGACCGTGACGTTGTGCGGCTTGCCCGCGATGCCCACGAGGTTGCGGACGGTGCTCGACGAGGTGAACAGCACCGCGTCGAACCCGCCGCCCTTGATGGACTCACGGGTCGGGGCGGGCGGCGGCGCGGCGCGGACGGTACGGTAGGCGGTCACGTCGTCGCACTCCCAGCCGAGCTCGGTGAGCCCCGCCACGAGCGTCTCGGTCGCGATGTCGGCGCGGGGCAGCAGCACCCGGTTGATCGGGTCGAGCATCGAGTCGTACGGCGGCCACTCGGCGAGCAGGCCCTCCGACGACTGCTCGCCGGTCGGCGTCAGATCCGGTTTGACGCCGAAGCTCACCAGCGCCCGCGCGGTGCTCTCGCCCACGGCCGCGACCTTGAGCCCGGCGAACGCGCGGGCGTCCAGGCCGTACTCCTCGAACTTCTCACGCACGGCCTTGACCGCGTTCGCGCTGGTGAACGCCACCCACTCGTAGCGTCCGGTGACCAGGCCCTTGATCGCGCGGTCCATCTGCTGCGGGGTGCGTGGCGGCTCGACGGAGATCGTGGGGACCTCCTCGGGCACCGCGCCGTACGACTGCAGCTGCTCGACCAGGCCGGCCGACTGCTCCTTGGTCCTGGGGACGAGCACCCGCCAGCCGAACAGCGGCTTGGTCTCGAACCACGACAGCCGGTCGCGCATGCCGACGGCCTCGCCGACCACGATCAGCGCGGGCTCGGCCATCCCGGCGTGCTTGAGATCGGGCGCGAGCCTGCCCAGCGTGGTCACCACGGTGTGCTGCTCGGTCGTGGTGCCCGCGCTGCTCACCGCCACGGGCGTCGAGTCGGGGCGGCCCGCCGCGATCAGCGCCTTTCCGATCGGAACGGCCTCGGCCACGCCGTTGTAGATCACCAGAGTGCTCGATCCGGTGGCGTACGCGGCCCAGTCGTCGATCTGGGTCGCGTCCACGACCCGGAACTCGGGCACCGAGACCGCGGCGGGGATCCCCGCGTAGGTGAGCACCGCCGTCGCCGGCGGCACACCGGGCACGATCTCGAACTCCACGTCCGCCTTGGCGCAGGCCGCGACCTCCTCGGTGATCGAGGAGAAGAACATCGGATCGCCCGCGCACAGCCGTACGACGCAGCTCCCGCCCTTGGCCGCCTTGACGACCTTCAGCGAGACGGCGCCGTCCTCGGCCGCGTCGACGACGTCGACGCCCTCACGGCAGTGGCGCAACAGCGGGCCGTACGCCTCCCGGTCGAGAATGACGACGTCCGCCTTGGAAAGCAGGTCGGCGCCGCGCAGCGTGAGCAGGCCCTCATCACCGGGGCCGGCCCCGACGAAGGCGACGAACCCGGACGGGCGCTCGAAGGTGGTACTTCCGGAGCTCAATGTGCTTGCTCCCCTATCAACGTGCCGGCCCCCTCCGCGATCATCTCGGCCGCGAGGTCGCGACCGAGATCCATGGGCGTGGAAGGGCTTCCGGCGGTGGACTTGCGCACCGCTCGCCTGCCGTCGACGGCGACGACAGCGGCGGTCAGGATCAGATCGTGCCCGTTCTCGGCCGCGTACGCGCCCACCGGGGCTGCGCACCCCGCCTCCAGGGCGTTGAGCACCGCGCGCTCGGCGGTGACCGCCGCGCGGGTGCGCGCGTCGTCGAGCACGCTCAGCAACTCGACCAGGTCGGCGCGGTCGGAGCGGCACTCCACGGCCAGCGCCCCCTGCCCGGGGGCGGGCAGCATCTCCTCGACCTCGAAGATCTGGGAGATCTCGGCCTCGCGGCCCAGCCGGCCGAGCCCGGCGGCGGCGAGCACGACGCCCTGCAGCTCGCCGGAGGTCACCTTGCCGATGCGGGTGTCGGCGTTACCGCGGATGGGCACGTAATCAAGATCAGGACGAATCACCCGAAGCTGGGCGATCCGCCGCGGTGAGCCCGTGCCGATCGCCGCGCCGGACGGCAGGTCGGCCAGTTTGGCGACGCTCACCAGGGCGTCCCTGGGGTCGTCGCGCGGCGGGATCGCCGCGATGACCACGCGCGGGTCGGGCGTGGTGGGCAGGTCCTTCAGGGAGTGCACCGCGAAGTCGATCGCACCCTCGATCAGCTTGTCGCGCAGCGCGCTGACGAAGACCCCGGTACCGCCGAGCTGCGTGAGGTCGGACTTGGTCACATCGCCGAAGGTGGTGACACCGACCAGCTCGACGGCCGCGCCGGTCAGCTCGGTGAGGCGGGCGGCGACCAGGCCGGACTGCGTCGTCGCCATGACGCTCCGCCTCGTCCCCAGCCGGAGCGGAGAGGAAACGCTGCTCACAGGTCTGCCTCCTTCTTGCTCGGCTCGGTGTTCCTACCCGGCTCGACATCGATCGTCTCGACGCACCTCACCGCTTCTGGCACCTTCGGGTCAAGATTGAACAGCTCCCGCAGCGCCTCCGCGTAATGATCACCCGCCGGGGACTCCGCCAGCTGCTTGACACGCACGGTGGGCTCGTGGAGCAACTTGTCGACCACGCGCCGCACGGTCTGGCCCACCTCGTCCCTGACACGCCCCTCAAGATCGGGCACCCGCGCCACGAGCCGTCCGAGCTCCGCCTCGACCACCTGGGCCGCCTTGCTCCGCAGCGCCACCACGGTCGGCGTGACGCGCGCGGCGCGCTCGGCCGACAGGTAGGCGGTGACCTCCTCGGCGACGATCTCGCGCACGGCGACGACCGCCTCGGCGCGACCGCCGTCGTCGGTGCCGGCGTCGGCCTCACCCTCCTGCATGGACTCCAGGTCGACCAGCGTCACACCGGGCAGCCGCCGTACGGCGGGATCGATGTCGTGCGGCAGGGCCAGGTCCAGCAGGAACGTCTCACGGGGAGCCACCATGTCGGCCGTGATGACCACGTCGGTGGCGCCGGTGCAGGAGATGACCAGGTCGGCCTCCGCCAGCTCGGCCGCCAGGTCGCCGAAGCCGGCGGCCCTGCCGCCGACCGTCCGCGCCAGCCGCACCGCGCGGTCGTGGGTCCGGTTCACCACCACGATGTCGGTGACGCCCGCCCGCTGCAGGGTCGCGGCCGACAGGGCGCTCATCGAGCCCGCGCCGACCACCAGGGCCCGCTTCCCCGCCAGGGGACCGAGAGCGCGCTCGGCGAGGGTGAGCCCCACCCCGACGAGGGAGGCGCCCGCCCGGTCGATGCCGGTCTCGGTGTGGGAGCGCTTGCCCACCCGCAGTGACTGCTGGACGAGCTCGTTGAGCGTGGGGCCGAGCGTGCCCTCCTGCTGGGCGAGCCTGAGCGCCGAACGCACCTGGCCGAGGATCTGTCCCTCTCCCACGACCATCGAGTCGAGGCCGGAACCGACGGAGAACAGGTGCTCGACGGCACGGTCCTCGTAGTGCACGTAGAGGTGGGAGGCCAGCTGCTCCATGGGGACGCCGGAGTGGGTGCTGAGCAACCGGGAGATCGAGGTCACCGCGGCGTGGAACCGGTCGACCTCGACGTAGACCTCGACCCTGTTGCAGGTCGAGACGACCATGGCCTCGGCGACGTGGGCGTCCTGCTGGACGTCCTGGAGCAGCTTCACCAGCGAGTCGCCCGAGACGGAGACCCGCTCCAGCATGGCCACCGGTGCCGTCCGGTGGCTCAGGCCGACGACGAGAACGCTCATCGGCCCCCACCGGCCTTCCGGAAGAGGACGTGATCCGCTCTCGGGCTCGTCCCGCCGGTATACGTCGCGGTCGACACGCCCGTCGTGCTCATGCTCGTCCGGAGGAGCCGGGAGATGACGTGCCCGCCGACCCGTGTGCCATGCCTCTTCACAAGTCCACCGCCTCGGGCCACTCCTCGGCCATCACGGGCCCCCCAGTCATCCGATCCGCCTTGCGTTGCTCGTGGAACGCCAGGATCTGGAGTTCAATCGATAGGTCGACTTTACGGATATCCACGCCTTCTGGCACGGAAAGGACGACAGGGGCGAAGTTCAGGATGCTGGTGACCCCCATGGCGATGACCCGGTCGGCCACCTGCTGGGCCGCCGTGGCCGGTGTCGCAAGCACCACGATCGACACTCCCCGCCGTGTTATCACGGCTTCCAGCTCGTCGATGTGCTCCACATTCAATCCCGCGATGTGGTCGCCCACCACCTCGGGGTCCGCGTCGAGCAGCGCCGCGACCCTGAACCCGCGGGAGACGAACCCGCCGTAATTGGCGAGCGCACGCCCGAGGTTACCCACTCCGACGATGGCGACGGCCCAGTCCTGGGTGAGGCCCAGCTCGCGGGAGATCTGGTAGATGAGATATTCGACGTCGTAACCGACCCCGCGGGTGCCGTACGACCCCAGGTGGGAGAGATCCTTGCGCAGCTTGGCCGAGTTGACGCCCGCCGCGACGGCGAGGTCCTCCGAGCTCACGGTCGCCAGGCCACGCTCGGCCATGCCGTTCAGCGCTCGCAGATAGAGCGGCAGCCGGGCGACGGTCGCCTCGGGGATGCCGCGGTCGCGGGCTTGGGACAGACGGCGGATCACGTGCCGGAGCTCCAGGGGGACAGGCGGCCGGCGCGGCCCGGACGCGACGGATGACGAGGTGAAACCACTGTCATTCAGGTTAGTCCTTTTGTGAACCGATGCACAAAGTGAGTGTTCACAATCTTGGCCGCACCCCCCGCCGGTCCTCTCCCCGCCCCCTCGCCAGGCCTCGAACCTGCGCGTCTTCACCCGCTCGTCAGGCCCGGACCTGTGCGTCTTCGCCCGCTCACCAGGTCCAGGACCCGCGCCTCCCACGGACACACGCCCCGTTCCGCCGGGCCTCTCCCCGCCCCGGACCGGATCTTCACCGCTCGCCACGAGAGTCGGCGCGGCGCCGCGATTCGGCTACCGTGACGGTCATGTCACCGCGAGACCATCGCATCACCCTGCTCGGCAAACCCGGTTGCCACCTGTGCGACGACGCACGGGCGGTGATCGAGCGGGTCGCCACCGAACTCGGCGTCCCGTGGGAGGAGCGCGACATCACGGCCTCCGCCGAGGATGAGGCCCGCTACTGGGAGATGATCCCGGTCACCCTCGTCGACGGGGTGCAGCACGACTTCTGGCGCGTCGACGAGAGCCGTCTCCGCGCCGCCCTCGGCGCCTGAGGGCCTCGGCACCTGAGGACAAGGACGCTCTTCGTCCCTGAACGGCGCCGCTCGTCCCCAAGGTCGTTTCCCGAGTCTCCCGCGATGCGCGACACGGCCGCAGCGCCCCGGCGGATGGGCGGCCGACGTGATCGCCCCCGGCCGTCGCCGGAAAAACGTGATCACCCCCGGCCCGGTGGAGGATCGGTCCGATCACCACCATCGGACGCCCGCCGGCCGACCCCACGCGGCCGGCCCGCGTTCACGGCCTGAAGGCCATCGGAAGCGGCATCACCTTCGCGGCGTTCACTGTGAGTTCGATCACATTGGTGGCGAGCACCATCGTCTGACGCTCGGTGACGAAACGTTGCGTGTGGGACTGGCGCTGGTGGTCGGCGTAGGCGACCTCGTCACGGTAGAGCTCGTAGACGATGCGCTGAAGGGGCGCCGACTTCACCGAGTGACAGGTGTAGACGAGCGTGTCCGGCTCGGAGCGGCGTACCGAATCGACGGTCTCCTCGGCGAGCCGGTCGAACCTCTCGCCCGTGCCGTCGAGCAGCGTGAAGACGGTGAGCAGGCCGAAGATGCTCGGTGATGGACGGTTCGAGCCGCCCGGCAGGTCACCGGCGCCCCCCGGCATTCCCGGACCGCCCGGATAGAGGGCGCCGGTCGAGGGAGAGGCGCCGCCGAACGGCTGCTCGTAGCCGGGGGAGCCCTCCCGGTCATATCCCCTGGACCCTCCGCGTCCCCGCTCGGAGCCCGGGGAGGGCGCGCCGCCGAACGCCTGGTCGGCGGGCATGGGCTGGAGGCTGCCCTGCCTGCCGGCGCCCGGCACGCCCGGCATGCCGAACTCCCCGGTGCCGGGACCCGCGGACCTGCCGAACTCCCCCGTACCCCCGGGGCTGCCGAACTCCCCGGTGCCTCCTGGTCTGCCGAACTCCCCGGTGCCAGGGCCCGCGGACCTGCCGGACCCCGGGGCACCGTGCCTGCCGAACTCATGGGCGGGGATGTTGTACTCCCCTGTCGCGGGACCGGGGCTCGACATGCCGAACTGACCGGTCACCGGCGGCGGTGACTGCCTTCCGGGATCACCGCCGCGCCTGCCCGGGTCGGCGGCGGGCGGCATTCCGTACTCGCCCGCCATGAACATCCCCGTGGCCGGACCACCGAACCTGTCGTCGCCCTGGGAGGGCTGCTGCCGCATGCGCGCAGCGTAGTCGACGTCCTGCTCGCCCGCCCGATACTCGGCCACAAGGTCGCCGAGACCGGAGCGGCGCGGCGTCTCCTCGGCCGGAGTCCGGGCGGGAGGGGTCTCCGGGGTCACGCGACGGCCGGCGACCTGCACGTCACGGGGCTGGTACTCGGGGCGACGGGGCGCAGGGCGGTCCTCCCACTCGTCGCCCTCCTCCTCGTCGTCGTCCTCGTAGGGCGCGAGCGGGCGCAGCACGACGTACCAGACCGCGGCGGCGGTGACGAAGAGCAGAAGCGCGGTGAACATCCCGGGCACCGCGAAGCTGACGGCACCGACGAGGGCGAGGCCGGTGGGAGCGAGCACCAGGAGCGCGTGCATGTTGTCGGCGTCGTAGTCGTCACCGCCGCGCCAGCGGACGACCGCGAAGACCAGCCCGCCCAGCAGCACGAGCGCGACGATCACATGGACGGCGAGGAGCAGGGAGGCCGGAGGCAGGCCCCAGTGGCGACCACCCAGCGGGAGGGCCTTGGTGAAGTCCTTCTCCTGCAGGACGGGGTCGACCGCGAGGATCACCGTTGCGATGACGGTGAGGGCGATCCCCAGGAGCCAGGAGGAGAATCTGACCGCACTCTTACGGGCCAGTAACTGGATGACCCCGACGATCAGCCACAGGGGCGCCAGCATGGATCCGGTCAGTTGATAAATCCGGAACGTGCCCGTCCCAAACCCGATCAAATAGCCGGTGGCGATTACTCCCAGTGAGACGGCGAGAGACGCCGTCGTGATGCTCCAGGCGATCAGCCAGCCCTTGGGCTCACTGCGGAGACGGCTGATGAGAGCGCCGGTGGCGATGGCTGCGAGCAATGCACCGGCGAAGGCGATGACAGCGACGAGGACTTCCATGGTGTCTCCAATGCTGCCGGACATTACCCCCCAACCGGTAGCCGAACCCTGAGTCGGCTCCCGGAGCCGGTCCGAAACGACCGACCCAACACCGTATACGGCGGTTACCCCCAGTCACGACATTCCAAAGTGGATTGTGGAATTACTAGATGATTTCTAGAGTGAGCGAGCACGCCGTACCCCCTCCCCTCAGGGATACCGGATGCCTGAAACGTGGCCGCTCGCCGGGCACCTCTCTACGACGACCGGGGTAACCCGACCCGTCCGCAGCAGCGACCTCACCGTGCGTGAGGATGCCTCCGAAGAACTCCGGAGGCTCGTTTTGCGTGCCAAGACCGGAGACTCGGATGCTTTTGGCACGCTCTATGATCGTTACCTCACCCTGGTGTACCGCTACATCTACTTCCGGGTCGGCTCACATCCGCTGGCCGAGGATCTCACGAGCGAGACCTTTCTCCGCGCGCTCCGCAGGATCACGGACTTCACCTGGCAGGGGCGTGATTTCGGCGCCTGGCTCGTGACCATCGCGAGAAACCTGATCACCGATCACTTCAAGTCCGGCAGATACCGTCTTGAGGTCACGACGGCCGAGGTGGTCGACACCCCGCTCGACGGCCCGCACATCCCGGAGAACGCCGTCGTCACCGCGATGATCAGCGACCGGGTGCTCACCGCCGTCCGCGATCTCGGCCCCGAGCAGCAGGAGTGCGTGGTGCTGCGCTTCCTGCACGGCATGTCACTGGCGGAGACCGCGCTCATCATGGGCAAGAAGAGCGGCGCCATCAAGGCGCTCCAGTTCCGCGCGATCCGCGCCCTGGCCCGCGCGCTGCCCCCGGACCTCAGCTGACACCTGCACGCCGGCGCCGCCCCCGGTCGGCTCCAGCCCTCCGGTGCGGCCGCCATGCCGGGGACGAGGTTCCCATGCCGATACGGCGCAGCGCGTAACCTGCCGTGCCGAGTCGTCGTTAGGCAAGTGACACCGATGGATCATGAGCTGGGGGCGGCAGGGAGCGTTCATGGGGAAGTGGCTGCCTGGATTCTCACGGAGGTCGCAGGCACGCATCCAAAACCGTGTTTCACGGCTGGGAGCCCGCATGACGGCCGGCCCCCGGCCCGAGTTCAACGCCAGGCTCCGTGAGCAGCTCACCCGCCCCCCTCAGGCAGAGGACACCGCCGAGCGGCGCCCGGCGGGCCCCCGCCACTCCCGGCGGAGATCCCGTGCGGGACTTTTCCCGCAACTGCTCAGCACCGCCCTGGTGGTCGCGATGGTCGCGTCCGTGATGGGGACCTACCGGTCGATGCCCGGTGACACCTTCTATCCGCTCAAGCGCGCCGCCGAGAACACACTGTTCCACCTGAGCAGCGACGACGCCGAGCGGGCCGACCGCTCCTTCGGCTACGCCGAGACCCGCGCCCGTGAGGTCAAGGAACTCCTGGGCTCCGGCGAGGGCGAGAAGGTGATCGGGGAGACCCTTCAGGCCATGGAGGACACCACCCGCTCCGCGGTGACCTCCCTGCGGCAGATACGGCGCCGCGACTCCACGCGCACCAGGGAGCTCAAGCGCTTCGTCCAGAAACAGCGCACCCAGATCACCGGGATGATCCCCAAGATGGGCGCGGAGAACCAGCGCAAGGCCCACGTCTATCTCAACTACATCGAGGGCCTCGCCCCGCCCGATTAACGGTTCCCCCAGGAACGGGCATTCACCGAGGTCTCCGGCACGTGCGAGGGTTCGCGGCAGCCTCGAAAATGGTTCCCGGGCCGCCCCTCACGCGGGGAGAGCCGGACAGAGGTCCCGCCCGTCCACGACCGCGCGACCGTCACGTCCGACGCGTGCCTCACCGGGCCGGAAAACCCGACTCCACCGGGCTCGCGCGATGCCGCATGACCGTCGTACGACGCCAAGACGTCACATCCGGCTAACACGGACGCTACCGATCTCACCACTCTGTCGCGGTTAAGCTGAGTGGCTATGAGGCGGCTACTACGACGGCGGGACCAGGCGGGAACAGCCGGTCGGGCGACGGTGGGGGAGATCGCGGCCGGCGAGGTCGCGGCCGCGGCCGCCGTCGCGATGCCGATGGCCGAGCCCGACCCGGTGTCCGCGGCCTTCTTCGACGTCGACAACACCATGATGCGCGGCGCCTCCATCTACCACTTCGCCCGCGGTCTCGCCTCCAGGGGCCTGTTCACCAGCAGGGATCTGTTCAGGTTCGCGCTCGGCCAGTTGATCTTCCGGGTCCGTGGCGACGAGAACCCCGCGCACATCGAGGAGGCCAGGGAGACCGCGCTCGCGTTCGTGGCGGGCAACAAGGTCGAGGAGATCGTCCGGCTCGGCGAGGAGATCTACGACGAGGTGATGGCCGACCGTATCTGGGCGGGCACCCGCGCCATCGCGCAGGCGCACCTCGACGCCGGCCAGCGGGTCTGGCTGGTCACCGCGACCCCGGTGGAACTGGCCCGTGTGATCGCCCAGCGTCTCGGGCTGACCGGCGCGCTCGGCACCGTCGCGGAGACCGAGAACGGCGTCTACACCGGCCGCCTCGTCGGTGACCTGCTTCACGGCCCCGCCAAGGCGGAGGCCGTGCGGGCCCTGGCCCGCAGGGAGGGTCTCGACCTGTCCCGCTGTTCCGCCTACAGCGACTCGGCCAACGACCTGCCCCTGCTCTCCCTGGTCGGCCACGCCACCGCGATCAACCCCGATGCCGAGCTGCGCGAGTTCGCCCGGCAGAACAGCTGGGACATCAAGGACTTCCGTACGGGACGCAAGGCGACCATGGTCGGCCTGCCCATCGCGGCGGGCGCGGGTGCCCTCGCGGGCGGTATCGCCGCCGCCGTCGCCCTGCGCCGCCTCTACCGCTCCGGCCGCTGAGGACTGTTTCTCCCTTCGCGGTACAGCCGCGGTGCCGTGAGAGTGCCGTGAGACCTCGGAAGGGCTCAGAAGAAGGGCGGGAAGGCGTGACCGCGCCTGAGCCTGAGCTCGTCGAGCCGCTGCTGGACGGACTCCCTCACCTGGTCGGTGAGGTTGAAGACCAGCATGGGGTCGTCGGCGTCGGTGGGGTCGAGTTCGTCGGTGCGGATCGGCTCGCCAAAGCCGATCATCCATTTGGACGGGAGCGGGACCAGCCCGAGAGGCCCGAACCAGGGGAACAGCGGCGTGATCGGCAGGTAGGGCAGGCCGAAGGCCCTGGCGAGGAGGCGCAGGTCGCCGATCTTGGGGTAGATCTCCTCCGCGCCCACGATGGCGCAGGGAACGATCGGCACACCCGCGCGGATGGCGGAGGCGACGAACCCACCCCGGCCGAAGCGCTGTAGCCGATAGCGATCGGAGAACGGCTTGCCGACCCCCTTGAACCCCTCGGGGAAGACACCGACGATCTGGCCCTTGCGGAGCAACCGGTCGGCGTCGTCGCGGCAGGCGAGGGTGTGGCCGGTCTTGCGGGAGAGGTGGCCGAGCACCGGGAGCCGGTAGACCAGGTCGGCCCCCAGGAGACGGAGCGCGCGACGCTCGGGGTGGTCGTCGTACAGGGCCACCTGGAGCATGAGCCCGTCGAGGGGGAGGGTGCCCGAGTGGTTGGCCACGATCAGGGCTCCGGAGTCACCGGGTACGTTGCGCATGCCGAAGGTCTCGGTGCGGAACCAGCGGTGATACAGCGGGCGGATCAGTTCCAGGAGCACCTTGTCGGTGAGCTCGGCGTCGAACCCGAACTCGTCGACCTCGTACTCTCCGGTCAGGCGACGGCGCAGGAAGGCGAGCGTCTCGGCCAGCCGGTGGTCGCCGTCCCCACTGCCGTTCGCCGTATCGCTCACCCCGGCACCGGCCGGGACACCATGTCCGCCAGGGCGGAGGGCAGGCCCCCTGACAGGTCACGCGCGCGGATGAAGTCCTCGAAGGCGGCGGCGGTGGAGAATTTCGGCTTCCAGCCGAGAGCCGTGCACAGCGCGGTGGTGTCGACCACGCGTCCGTGGCACATCAGGCGGAGTTGCTCGGGAGAGAAACCGACCAGTCCCGCGCTCCGGGCGAGCTCGCCCATGAAACGGAAGACGGGGGAGGGGACGGGCATCGAGAGCAGGTCCGCCCTGCGCGCGCACTGCGACAGCAGCAGCACGCCGTCTCCGGCCACGTTGAACGTGCCCGGGTGGTCTTCCATCGCCATCCGCCTCAGCACCTCGACCGCGTCGTCCTCGTGGACGAACTGCAGCCGCGGGTCGAACCCGAACACGGTCGGCAGGACGGGCTGGGTGAAGTAACGCGTCAGCGGTGAGTCGACGCCTGGTCCCATGAAGTTGGCGAACCTGAGCGTCGACACCGCCACATCGCGCCGCCGTCTGGCGAAACCGCGGACGTAGCCCTCCACTTCGGAGGCGTCCTTGGCGTAGCCACGGCTCGGAGGCTCTCCCGGCTCGGCGTCCTCGGTGAAGACCGCGGGGTCGTGCGGGGAGGAACCGTAGACGGCGGTGGTCGATCGCACGACGACACGGCGAACCGTCGCGGACCGCTGACAGGCACCGAGCAACTGCATGGTGCCGATGACGTTGTGTTCCTTCATGAGCGCTCGGCCACCACTCCGGGGAGGGGCGCTCACCAGACTCATGTGAACGACGGTGTCGATGTCGGCGGCCGCGATCACCTGGGCGATGTCGGGGCTGCGCAGATCGACGCGGACGAACTCCGTCCGGCCGAGAGGTACGCCGCCATCACGTGAGAGCGAGGGCGGCGGCACCGTATCCACTCCGATGACCCGGTCGATGTCCGGGTCATCCGCGAGAACGCTCGCCACTCGGGCGCCGATGTGGCGCGAGACCCCGGTGACAAGCACGGTGTGGGTCATCGGCGCCTCGCAGATCCGCGCTACTTCTTGTTACGCCGCTGGATGCGGGTCTTCTTCAGAAGCTTGCGGTGCTTCTTCTTCGCCATGCGCTTACGGCGCTTCTTGATCACAGAGCCCACGGGACCCCCAGGTAGCTGGTAGCCGAGATTGTCGAACCGGTGCGCGATAGCACACCGGCACAACAGACTACCGGCGATCCACGGTAGATCGCCCCTGGGGGGACCCCGGGCGCATGAACTCACGACGTGACGACCACGTCGCTACCCCGATGAGGCCAGGCCCGGCTCTCGCGCGGCCCTACCGGAGATCGTGCCCCGACAGACCGGAAAAGAGCAGGACCGTGAGCGGCCTGGCGCCTTCACCTCACGACCGGAACACTCCCCCCGGCCGCCCGGCTCGACGCGTCGAGCTCGCCCTGCCTCAACCTGCCTCGATGTAGGCATCCCTGAGATAATCGTGTACCGCCTGCTCCGGCACTCGGAAGGATCGACCGACCCGGATGGCCGGCAGCTCGCCCGAATGCACGAGTCGGTACACAGTCATCTTGGACACCCTCATGACAGTGGCCACTTCTGCCACCGTCAGGAACTTCACCTCGCTGAGAGGTCTTTCGCCTGCACCCATCGGACGCCTCTTCCGCACGTGTATCCGGGTTATCCCCACTGGTGCCATTGCTCACGCACGTGTACTGCCGTCAGCGTAAATCGGGACCCCTGCCACGCAAACCCCCTATTTTCTCAGCCCTCGGAGTCCCGCGTCAGCGAAACGCATGAAAACGCTGGCCAGCAGCCTGATCGTGCCTCCCGAATTGATCTTGGAACGGACCAACTGTCTCCCATTAGAGTCGCCCACAATCCCCAAAAAGTTGGCAAACGGGCGGCGAGGTAGGTGGAATGCAGGCGCGAAATGCCCGTATAGGGATGTCCTAATTTGCGCATCCCCCGTCTCAGAGGGCTCGCACGACCCTCTCGACCAGGTGGTGCGTCAGCGGTTCGTAATACCTCGGTAGCACGTTGTCATCGAGCGGGACGGTGACCGCGATCTTGCCCTCGGCCTCACCGACGAAGAGGGCGGGATCGTTGCTGTCGGCGAATCCGACCGTGAGGATGCCCGCCTCGCCCGCGGCCCCGGCCCAGCCGTGGTCGGCGATCACCAGATCGGGACGGTCGGCACCCAGCTCGGCGATCATGGCACGCATCGGGGCGGGGTCGTGCGTGTGCACGAAGGCGCCCTTGTCGTCGAGCATCGCGACGTCGTCCATGTAACGGATCTTGCGCCTGCGCCCGAAACCGCTGCCCCAGTACGACCAGCCCTCGGCCGGTGCCATCAGGGTCGCGCCGCGTGCCCTGAGCATCCGGCCCAGGGCCATGTGAACGGTGAGCAGGCCGGTGGGGTGCCCGGTGGCGATCAGGATCCTGGGGTTCTCCCCCTGGAGCACACCGGCGATCGTGTCGCCCATCTTCTCCGTCGCCTCGATCGTGCGATCGGGGTCGATGGTGTCCTGCCCCTCCCGGTGCCCGGGATCGGCCACGACCCCGGCCGACTTCGCCATCAGCTCCAGCACGTCCCGGTAGGACCACGCGCCGTCCATCGTCAGCCCGAACATGTAGTGCGGATCACGGTTGGAAAGCGACCGGTAGTGGTCCAGGTTGTTCTCCCGGCTGGTCGCCACATCACCGGCGATCCGGGTACGGATCAGGTGCTCGCGAAGCTCGGCTCGCGTTGTCGGCGACGCTTCGCGTCGCGGCTCGGGTGCTGGGAGGGGCACTTCGTCCTCGGTTTCGATCATCGGGGGCCATGGGTCACGGGAGGGGATCGAGCCCGTGGAAGGGGAAGACGGAGTTCCTCGTCGCCATGATGGCCCGGTCGATCGGGTCTGCTGGGTCATAACCAGCGGAGAAATCCGGAAATTCCGGATTTCGACCATCGGTGAGTGTCAACGGCGCCGTCTGGCCGGTCCGCTCCTTGACGAACGTGCGCCACGCCTCGGGGGTGGCCGTCCGGGGATCGAGGGGGTGGCCCGCCACCTCGGCGATCAGGTGGGTCCACGCCCGGGGCACCACCTGCACCAGCTCGTATCCCCCGCCACCCGTCACGATCCACCGCCCGCCCGCGGTCTCGTGGGCCAGCTCGTGCAGCGCCGCGTACGTGGCCCGCTGGCCGTCCAGGCTGAGCATGAGGTTGGCCAGCGGGTCGAGGGCGTGGCTGTCGCAGCCGTGCTGGGTGACCAGGATCTCGGGGGCGAACTCCCGCAGCAGCGGCGGAACCACCGCGTGGAAGGCCCTGAGCCAGCCGCTGTCGCCGCATCCGGCCGGCAGGGCCACATTGACCGCGCTGCCCTCCGCGCCACGCTCCTCGGGAAAACCGGTGCCGGGGAAGAGGGTGCGGGGGCTCTCGTGCAGGCTGATGGTGAGAACCCTGGGGTCGTCGTAGAACAGCGCCTGCACGCCGTCGCCGTGGTGCACGTCCACGTCCACGTAGGCGATCTTGGAAGCGCCCTGGGAGAGCAGCCACGCTATCGCCACGCCCGGGTCGTTGTAGACGCAGAAACCGCTCGCCACGGCGGCCATCGCATGGTGCAGGCCCCCCGCGACGTTGACCGCGTGCTCGGCCTCACCGCTCCACACCGCGCGGGCCGCCGCCAGGCTGGCACCGGTGATCAGCGCGGACGCCTCGTGGACCCCGGCGAAGGCGGGGTTGTCCGTGGTACCGAGCCCGTGGGCCACGTCGGGCCGCCCGGTGGCGGAGACCCGCTTGACGGCCTCGATGTAGTCGCGCCGGTGAACGAGGGCCAGCTCGTCGTCGGTGGCGGGCGCGCAACCGCTCATCTCCACCTGGTCCAGCACGCCGAGCTCCCCGGCCAGCGCCATGGTCAGCTCCACCCGTACGGGCGCGAGCGGGTGTTCGGGGCCGAAGTCGTACGAGGTGAGCGCATCGTCCCAGACAACCCGCACGGACCGGCTCATGGGCACTCCCTGTCTGGTCGCGACGCCACACGTCACGGCCCGATCTTCCTGCTCCCGGCTCGACGTTACCGCACGTGTACGGAATGGCGTTTACGCAGCCGTCTTGGAGGACGTGCCTGTTTTCATCTGAGCGAAATATCTCGATTTATTGCTTTAACAGGCACGTTGAGCAGGTCCCTCCTGAACGGCGGACGTTCCTGGGGTCGCCATACCTCCTGACGAGGAGGTCGGGTGGAGGAGACCCCGCACGGTCCTCTGACCGCGGGAGGCGCGCGGGAGGAGACGGGGTCGCCGCCTCCGCCGAGGCGACCAGGCGGTCGGCCGGCCGCGGAAAGCGTACGGGAGGAGACGGGATCAGCCCTCGGCGAGCTGGCGCCCCCGGTCCCTGGCGGCCTCGATGGCGGCGAGGAAGGCGGCACGGACGCTGTGCCGCTCCAGCTCGGCGATCGCCGCGATCGTCGTACCGCCCGGGGAGGTGACCGCCTCGCGGAGGATCACGGGGTGCTCCCCCGAGTCACGAAGCATGATCGCCGCTCCGACGATCGACTGGGTGACCATGTCGAGGGCGGCGGCACGGGGCATGCCGAGCAGGATGCCGGCGTCGACCATCGCCTCGACCAGGTAGAAGAAGTAGGCGGGGCCACTGCCGGAAAGGGCCGTGGCGGCGTCCTGCTGCGACTCGGGGATGCGCAGCACCTTGCCGACCGGGCTGAACAGGTCCTCGGCACGCCTGAGGTGCTCCTCGGAGGCGTGGGCGCCCGCCGAGATCACGCTCATCGCCTCGTCGACCAGCACCGGTGTGTTGGACATGACCCGGACCACCGGGATGTCGGCGCCGAGCCTCGACTCGACGAACGAGGTCGTGATCCCCGCCGCCGCCGAGACGACCAGGCGGTCGGCCGGGATGTGCCCCGCGATCTCGGCGAGCAGGGACCCCATGTCCTGCGGCTTGACCGCGAGGATGATCGTGTCCGCGTCCTTCGCCGCCTCGGCGTTGGAGGCGACCCGCACGCCGTACCGCTCCGCGAGGGCCTGGCCGCGCTCGGCACGCCGTGCCGTCGCGATCACGTCGCCCGGCTTGAACCCGGCTCTGAGCAGCCCGGACAGCAGGGCCTCTCCCATCTTGCCGGTGCCAAGAATCGCGATCATGTGAGCACCTCGAAATCGTGGATCGGAACTCCCCGCAGCCTATCGGCCCCGCCACCGGCGGGAATCATCCCGTGTATGAGTCGAAGGCGACGGGTGACCATCCGTCCCGGCGGTCTTACCGGGACGACATCGGGGTGTCCTGAACCGCCCGGGAGCCCGATCCGTCTTAGGGGTATGCGTATGATCGCGACCTCTATCCTGGCCGGAAGTCTTCTGCTGGCGCTGGGCTGCGGCACCGAACCCAGCGCCACCGTCACCACCTCCCCCTCGCGTCCGGCGAGTCAGACCACCTCCGTCCCGGGCAGCCCCTCCGAGCCGGCGGCCCACACCGTGGCTCCCCGGGAGGAGCCCACGACGAGCGGCACCCCGAAACCGACGAAACCCGAGGGCCACACCGACAATCCCCGCAAGGTGCGGTGGCTGACGGCCAAGCCGTCCAAGGACGGCCGTAGCCTGCGGATCGTCTGGTGGTCCGGGGTGGAGCCGTGCAACGTGCTTGACCGGGTCACCGTGCGCGAGACCTCCAAGCGGGTGACCGTCACCCTCTGGGAGGGCCCGAGCAGCAAGGCGCAGAACGTCGCCTGCATCGAGATCGCCATCCAGAAGGTGACGACCGTCAAGCTCAAGAAGCCCCTCGGCGCGCGCAAGGTGGTCGACGGCGCCCGCTGACACGCCTTCGCCTTCCTCCCGAAATCGGGAATGCCGCCGCGCGTCAGAAGGTTGAGCCCAGTAGACTCAAGTCGTTTGACAAACCTCACACGAGGTTCCACTATGAGTCCCATCGACTCAACTTTGACTACAAGGACGTACTCATGGCACGTGCGGTAGGTATCGACCTGGGGACGACCAACTCCGTCGTCTCGATTCTCGAGGGCGGTGAGCCCACCGTCATCGCCAACTCTCAGGGTTCGCGGACCACGCCGTCCGTGGTCGCGTTCGCGAAGAACGGCGAGGTCCTCGTCGGCGAGGTCGCCAAGCGGCAGGCCGTCACCAACGTGGACCGGACGATTCGCTCGGTCAAGCGCGAGATGGGCACCAACTGGTCCGTCGAGATCGACGGCAAGAAGTCCAACCCGCAGCAGATCAGCGCGTTCGTCCTGCAGAAGCTGAAGCAGGACGCGGAAGCCTACCTGGGCGAGAAGATCACCGACGCGGTGATCACCGTTCCCGCCTACTTCAACGACGCCCAGCGCCAGGCCACCCAGGAAGCCGGCACCATCGCCGGCCTGAACGTGCTGCGCATCATCAACGAGCCCACCGCGGCCGCGCTGGCGTACGGCCTGGACAAGGAGAAGGACGAGACCATCCTCGTCTTCGACCTCGGCGGCGGCACCTTCGACGTGTCCCTGCTCGACGTCGGCCAGGAGGACGGCCACGGCTTCGTCGAGGTCAAGGCCACCAGCGGCGACAACCACCTCGGTGGTGACGACTGGGACCAGCGCGTCGTGGACGAGCTGGCCAACCGGTTCAAGAACGCGCACGGTGTCGACCTGACCAAGGACAAGATGGCCCTGCAGCGCCTGCGCGAGGCAGCGGAGAAGGCCAAGATCGAGCTCTCCAGCCAGTCGGAGACCTCCATCAACCTTCCCTACATCACCGCCTCGGCCGAGGGTCCCCTCCACCTGGAGGAGAAGCTCACCCGCGCCGAGTTCCAGCGGATCACCGCCGACCTCCTCGAGCGGTGCAAGGGCCCGTTCAACCAGGTCGTCAAGGACGCCGGGATCAAGGTCTCCGACATCGCCCACGTGGTGCTCGTCGGCGGCTCGACCCGCATGCCCGCCGTGGCCGAGCTCGTCAAGGAGCTGACCGCGGGCCGGGAGCCCAACAAGGGCGTCAACCCGGACGAGGTCGTGGCCATCGGCGCCGCCCTGCAGGCCGGTGTGCTCAAGGGCGAGGTCAAGGACGTCCTGCTGCTCGACGTGACCCCGCTGAGCCTGGGCATCGAGACCAAGGGCGGGATCTTCACCAAGATCATCGAGCGTAACACCACGATCCCGACCAAGCGCTCCGAGGTCTTCACCACGGCCGAGGACAACCAGCCGTCGGTGCAGATCCAGGTCTACCAGGGCGAGCGCGAGATCGCCGCGTACAACAAGAAGCTGGCCACCTTCGAGCTGACCGGCATCGCCCCGGCGCCGCGCGGCATCCCGCAGATCGAGGTCACCTTCGACATCGACGCCAACGGCATCGTCAACGTCTCCGCCAAGGACCTCGGCACCGGCAAGGAGCAGACGATGACGATCACCGGCGGCTCCGCGCTGCCGAAGGACGACATCGAGCGCATGATGCGCGAGGCCGAGTCCTACGCCGAGGAGGACAAGAAGCGTCGCGAGGAGGCCGAGGTCCGCAACAACGCCGACTCGCTCGTCTACCAGACCGAGAAGTTCCTCGGCGAGAACGCCGAGAAGGTCCCGGACGACATCAAGACCGAGGTCAACGAGGCCGTCGCCGAGCTCAAGAAGGCTCTGGAGGGCACCGACTCGTCCGTGATCCGCACCTCCGCGGAGAAGCTCGCCACGGTCAGCCAGAAGATGGGATCCGCCATCTACGCCCAGGCGCAGGGGTCCGAGACCCCGACCGGCGCTCCCGGCGCGGACGCCACCGACGGGCAGAAGGCCGACGAGGACGTGGTCGAGGCCGAGATCGTGGACGACGAGCCGAAGCGCGACAACGGCGCCAAGTGACGGCCGGAACGCCGAGGGGAGCACCAGCGTGAGCACGCGCGAGAACGGTTCCGAGGAGGAGCCGGTGATCCGCGACAACCGGAAGATAGACCCGGAGACGGGGCAGATACGCGAGACGAAGCCGGCCGAGACCACGGGCCAGAACGACAGGGAGCAGACGACCGACAAGTCGTCGTCCTCCCTGGCGTCCGACCTGGCCTCGATCGAGCTGGCCACCCAGCTCGCCGAGCGCACCGCGGACCTGCAGCGTCTTCAGGCCGAATATTCCAACTATCGCAAGCGGGTCGAGCGAGACCGCGTGGCCGTCAAGGAGCAGGCGGTGGCCGGCGTACTGGCCGAGTTGCTGCCGGTCCTCGACGACATCGGCCGGGCCCGTGACCACGGGGAGCTGACCGGCGGTTTCGCCAAGGTGAGCGAATCACTGGAGGCGGCCACCGGGAAGCTGGGGCTGAGCACCTACGGCACCAAGGGCGAGCCGTTCGACCCGACGGTGCACGAGGCCCTGATGCACAGCTACTCCCCCGACGTCACGGAGCCGACGTGCGTGGAGATCCTGCAGCCCGGTTACCGGATCGGCGAGCGAGTGCTCCGCCCCGCGCGCGTCGCGGTCGCGGAGCCAGAAGAGCCCGCCGCGGACGACAACTGACACCCCCACATCTGATCTCTGAGAAGGAACGTAGATGAGCACCAAGGACTACCTGGAGAAGGACTACTACGCCGTCCTTGGTGTGCCCAAGACCGCTACGGCCGATGAGATCAAGAAGGCGTACCGGAAGCTGGCCAGGCAGTATCACCCGGACGCCAACCCCGGAAGCTCGGCGACCTCCGAGAGCACCGCGAAGTTCAAGGAGGTCTCCGAGGCGTACGACATCCTTTCCGACACCAAGCGCCGCAAGGAGTACGACGAGGCGCGGACGCTGTTCGGATCGGGTCTCGGCGGTTACGCCGGTGGCGGGGGGGCTCCGCGCTCGGGTGGCTTCCCGTTCGACCTGGGGGACCTGTTCGGGGGGACCGGCCAGCAGCAACACCAGGGCGGCACCGGAGAGCGCATCGGCGACATCTTCGGTGGGCTCTTCAACCGGGGCGGCGCGAGCCGCCCCGGGGGGACGACGAGCAGGGCGCGGCGCGGCCAGGACATCGAGTCCGAGGTCACGCTCTCCTTCTCCGAGGCGGTGGAGGGCACCACGGTGTCGCTCCGCCTGACCAGTTCCTCCGCGTGCACCGGATGCGGAGGAACCGGCGCCAAGGCCGGAACCACCCCACGGGTCTGCCCGACCTGCGAGGGCACCGGGGCGGCCAGCCGCAACCTCGGCAACTTCGCCTTCTCCGAGCCGTGCCGCGACTGCAAGGGCCGCGGCCTGCTGGTGGACGACCCGTGCCCGGTGTGCGACGGGAGCGGGCGGGGTAAGAGCACCCGCACGATCCAGGCCCGCATCCCGGCGGGGGTCGGCGACAACCAGCGCATCAAGATCAAGGCCAAGGGCGCACCCGGCGAGAACGGTGGTCCTGCCGGTGACCTCTACGTCCAGATCCACGTCAAGCCGCACCCCGTGTTCGGCCGGACGGGAGAGAACCTGACGGTCACCGTCCCGGTCACCTTCACCGAGGCCGCACTGGGCGCCGAGATCAAGGTGCCGATCCTCAAGGGGCTGCCGGTCACCCTGCGCATCCCCGAGGGCACCCCGAACGGCCGCACCTTCCGGGTGCGCGGCAGGGGCGTGGCGCGCAAGGACGGCACCAAGGGCGACCTGCTCGCCACGATCGAGGTTCTGGTGCCGCAACAGCTGGAAGACAAGGCGAGAGGCGCCCTTGAGGACTTCCGCGACGCCACCTCGGGTGGTGACCCGCGGGCGGACCTGATCGAACAGGCCAGAAGCGAGTAGCCATGGAAGCCAACTACTTCGATCTGTCGGACGACACACCCGTCTACGTGATCTCGGTGGCCGCCCAGCTGTCGGGTCTGCACCCGCAGACCCTGCGCCAGTACGACCGTCTCGGCCTGGTCAGTCCAGGCCGTACGGCCGGTCGCGGACGCCTGTACTCCACCCGCGACATCATGATGCTCCGCGAGGTCCAGCGGCTCTCCCAGGAGGAGGGCATCAACCTCGCGGGCATCAAGCGAATCCTCGTCCTCGAAACGGAGGCCATGCGCCTGCGTGACGAGAACCACCGCCTGCGCGCGGAGATGAACACGATCCGCGCGCTCATCCAGTATCAGCTGCCCCCCGCCTGAGACTCCGTCCCACACCTTGAGGACGCGTCTGTGACCGGCCGTGAGAACGCGCCGGGGGCACACGCCCCGTGAGGATCCGCCGGGCCGGCGTCGCCCTATGACACAGCACTTTCGAGTGAGGCCTGACAAGCATGGACTACAAGCTCACCCAGAAGAGCCAGGCGGCGGTCTCCTCCGCCATCAGGCGGGCGGCCGCCGAAGGCAATCCCGAGGTCGCCCCGGCCCATCTGTTCACCGCGCTGCTCACCCAGACCGGTGGCACCGCCGTGCCCCTGCTCGAAGCGGTGGGCGCCGACTGGAAGCAACTGCGCGTCGAGGCCGAGAAGCAGCTCGCGGCCCTGCCGAAGGCGCAGGGCTCCACCGTCAGCGCCCCGTCGAGCTCCCGGCAGCTCCTCACCGTGATGAACACCGCGGCCCAGCGGGCCCGCGGACTTGAGGACGACTACGTCTCGACCGAGCACCTGCTGGTCGGTCTCGCCACCGACGGCGGCTCCGTCGCCACGCTGCTCAGGTCCAACGGCGCGAGCCCGAACGCGCTGCTCGACGCCTTCGAGAAGGTGCGCGGGCACGCCAGGGTGACCAGCGAGACGCCGGAGGACACCTACCAGGCGCTGGAGAAGTACGGGATCGACCTGACCGAGCGGGCCAGGGCGGGCAAGCTCGACCCGGTGATCGGCCGCGACTCGGAGATCCGGCGCGTCGTCCAGGTGCTCAGCCGCCGTACCAAGAACAACCCGGTGCTCATCGGCGAGCCCGGCGTCGGCAAGACCGCGGTGGTGGAAGGGCTGGCCCAGCGGATCGTCGCGGGCGACGTCCCCTCCAGCCTGCGCGACAAGCGCCTGATCGCCCTCGACCTCAGCGCGATGGTCGCCGGCGCCAAATACCGCGGCGAGTTCGAGGAGCGCCTCAAGGCGGTGCTCGGGGAGATCAAGGAAAGTGACGGCCAGGTCGTCACCTTCATCGACGAGCTGCACACCATGGTCGGCGCGGGCGCCGCCGAGGGCGCGATGGACGCGGGCAACATGCTCAAGCCCATGCTGGCCCGCGGCGAGCTGCGGATGATCGGCGCGACCACCCTGGACGAATACCGCGAGCGCATCGAGAAGGACCCCGCGCTGGAGCGGCGGTTCCAGCAGGTCTACGTGGGCGAGCCCACCGTCGAGGACACCATCGCCATCCTGCGCGGCCTCAAGGGCCGCTACGAGGCGCACCACCAGGTCCAGATCTCCGACGGCGCGCTCGTGGCCGCCGCCGCGCTCTCCGACCGTTACATCACCTCCCGCTTCCTGCCCGACAAGGCGATCGACCTCGTCGACGAGGCGGCCTCCCGACTCCGCATGGAGATCGACTCCCGTCCCGTGGAGATCGACCAGCTCCAGCGGAACGTCGACCGGATGAAGATGGAGGAGCTGGCGCTCGCCAAGGAGACCGACGAGAGCAGCCTGCAGAGGCTGGAACGGCTCCGCGGGGAGCTCGCCGACCGCCAGGAGGACCTCAACGCCCTGGTCGGCCGCTGGGAGCAGGAGAAGGCGGGGCTGAACCGGGTCGGCGACCTGAAGAAGCAGATCGACGAGGTGCGCGGCTCCGCCGAACGCGCGCAGCGCGACGGTGACTTCGAGGCCGCCTCGCGGCTGATGTACGCCGAGGTGCCCAAGCTGGAGGCCGAGCTCGCCGAGGCGAGCAAGGCCGCCCAGCCCGAGGACCCCATGGTCAAGGAGGAGGTCGGCTCCGACGACATCGCCCAGGTGATCTCCTCCTGGACCGGCATCCCCGCCGGCCGACTGCTTGAGGGCGAGACCAGCAAGCTCCTCCGTATGGAAGAGGAGCTCGGCAGACGGCTGATCGGCCAGCGACAGGCGGTCGAGGCGGTCTCCGACGCCGTACGGCGGGCGCGGGCGGGCATCTCCGACCCCGACCGGCCCACCGGCAGCTTCCTGTTCCTCGGCCCGACGGGCGTCGGCAAGACCGAGCTGGCCAAGGCGCTGGCGGACTTCCTGTTCGACGACGAGCGGGCGATGGTCCGCATCGACATGAGCGAGTACGGCGAGAAGCACAGCGTCGCGCGCCTGGTGGGGGCACCTCCCGGCTACGTGGGCTACGAGGAGGGCGGCCAGCTCACCGAGGCCGTGCGGCGCAGGCCCTACGGCGTGGTGCTGCTGGACGAGGTCGAGAAGGCCCACCCCGAGGTCTTCGACATCCTGCTCCAGGTGCTCGACGACGGGCGGCTCACCGACGGACAGGGCCGGACGGTCGACTTCCGCAACGTGATCCTGATCCTCACCTCCAACATCGGCTCGCAGTTCCTCGTGGACCCGGGCCTGGAAAAGGAGGCGCAGCGGGCCGCCGTGATGACGGCGGTCAGAAGCTCGTTCAAGCCGGAGTTCCTCAACCGGCTCGACGACGTGATCCAGTTCGACGCGCTCGGCACCGAGGAGCTGTCCAGGATCGTGGACCTGCAGGTGGCCCACCTGGCGAGGCGCCTGACGGACCGGCGGCTCACGCTGACCGTGACCCCGGCGGCGCGCGACTGGCTGGCGCTGACGGGTTACGACCCCCTGTACGGCGCGCGTCCGCTGCGCCGCCTCGTCCAGTCCGCGATCGGCGACAAACTGGCCAAGGAGGTCCTCTCCGGCGAGGTCCAGGACGGCGACGAGGTGCTGGTCGACCTCGACGAGGCGAGGGACTCCCTGTCCATCGGCCCGGTGAGGGCCTGACGGCGACCGCGCGATGAAATCGGCAGGCCGGGTGGAGGTCGGTGGGAGCCGACGGTGGGCGGCTGGAGGCCGGTGAGGACCTGACCGCCTCCGACGCGGCCCGGTAATGGCTTGACCACCATTGAGCTAAGCCCGCCCCTGAGCGAGACCCCCCTGTTACGTTCGGTTTTCGTCGGATTACCGAACGCAACAGGGGGATGCGAATGTCGAATTCATCACGGAACATCCGGGGAATCCTTGCGATGGCGGTGCTCACGGTCGGCGCCGGCCTCACGATGGCCTCCCCGGCGTCGGCGGAGCTCGTGCCCTGCCAGGAGCAGGGCACGGCGACGGCTCCGGGAACGCCCGGACCGGTGGAGCCCGCGTGCGAGGAGACCGGCGGCGCCGGAACCGCCGCGACGCCCGAGGGGGCTCCCACCACGGACAGCGCCGTCACAGCGTCGACGACGGACAGCACCGTCACCCCATCGATCACGGACAGCAGCGCAAGCCTGTCGACGACGGACAGCACCGTCACCCCGCCGACCACGGACGGCACCGCGAACCTCTCGACGGACAGCACCGTCACCTC
Source organism: Streptosporangium sp. NPDC049078 (assembly GCF_040648855.1). NCBI lineage: Bacteria > Bacillati > Actinomycetota > Actinomycetes > Streptosporangiales > Streptosporangiaceae > Streptosporangium > Streptosporangium sp. NPDC049078. The sequence continues at coordinate 122,536 of NZ_JBEZEL010000024.1, read as the reverse complement.
ACCGGCCACGGACAGCACCGCGAACCTCTCGACGGACAGCACCGTGACGCCACAGGCCGCGACCAGCGGCGAGGCGCCGGTGACGGTGAGCGACACGGAGCTGCCTCCTCCGGGGACGCCGGTGACGGTGAACAGCGAGCAGGCGCCGGCGGCCGTGGCCGGTGCTGAGGCGCCGGTGACCGCGAACATCGGGGAAACGTCCGTCACCGCGGACCGGCTCGCACGCGTCACCGGTCTGCCCCAGTTCTCCCAGCCCTCCGCCGTGGTCGACTTCGCGGACGCCGGGGCCTTCGGGCTGTCGAGCCTTCCCGGTCACGAGTGGACGAACTCGTGGGTGAGCATCATGGCCGAGGCACCGGAACTGCCGGGCACGCCGGGTGCTCCCGGCGACGGCATCAGCTGGCTGCGGGCCCCGGCCCCGCCGGCACCCGGTGAGCTCGTCGAGGTGCCGGTCACCTCGGGCACCTCGGACGCACCGGTCAACGTGCCCGCGCCTCCGATGCCCGACCTCGTCCCGGCGGAGGCCGTCACCGAGAGCCTGCCGACCGCGGACGCGCCCGCCGCCGACGCACCCGCCGCCGACGCGGTCGCTGCCGAGACGCCCGCCACCACCGAGGCACCCACCACGGACGCACCCGCTGCCGACGCACCCACCACGGACATGCCGGCCGCGGACGCGCCCTCCACCGAGGCGTCCACTGCCGAGACGCCCGCCGCCGACGCACCCGCCGCCGACGCGGTCGCTGCCGAGGCGCCCACCACCGAGGCACCCACCACGAACATGCCCACCGCGGACACACCCGCCACCGAGGCACCCACCGCGGACACCCACACTGCGGACATGCCCACAGCGAACGTGCCCGCCGACGTACCCACCGCGGACATGCCGACCGCGAACGCACCCACCGCCGACGCACCCACCGCGAACATGCCCACGGTGGAGCCGCCGGCCGCCGCGCGCCCGGAGGCCCCCGTGCCGCCGGACGCTCCCGCGGCCGGCGAGGCCACGACGGAAGGTGGCACGAGCGGCACCACGGTGCAGAGCGCCGAAGCGGCTCCCGTTCTTCCCGCGCCCGAGGGAACGCTCCCGAACCTCAACGTGGAGTAAATGCGGAGCCGGCAGGTGGACCGGCCTCCGATCCGCGGATCAGCCCGCGGGTCGGCATAGATCCACCGCCGAACCATCGCGGGGGAGGGCCGTGCCTCACGGGGCACGGCCCTCCCCCGCCGCATGTCAGGTCGGCGGGACCGGGGCGCCGTCAGTGCGAGGCGTCCAGGAGGGCGTCGAGGTCGTCCTCCGGGAGACCGAGGTCCACGCGAATCCGGTAGCGGGTTCTGAGCAGGGCGATGTGCTCGCCGCTGCCCTCCACCGCCCGGTGCGCCCCCTCGGTCGCCCACTGATGGGCCTCTCCGAGGTCGCCGTAGGCGACGAGGGTCTCGGCGACCGTGAGGGCGGTGGCCGCGGTGACGTCACCGACGGCGCGGATCGCCGCGATCACCTCCCTCGCCTCGTCAGGCCGTTCGAGCTCGAAGAGGGTGTCGGCGATCCCCGCCCGGGGATCGACGCTCACCTCGCCGCCGTCGTCCACCGCCCGCTGGAAGCAGTCGAAGGCCCGGGCGGGCTGTCCGGCCTGCCGCCACTCCTCGGCGGCGAGCACGAGGATCGCCGCCCGTGATATGTCGCCGGACGCGTACGTCTCGACCAGGTCTTCGAGTCGCCGGGCCAGGTCTTCGTGATCGTCGGCCAGAAGTGCCTGCTCAAGCAATCGATCAAGTTGCTCACGTGTCACATGCGCCACATCGCGAGAGTACCGAGCGACGCTCGACCGCGTACGGCCAACGGCAGGTATTGGCCACGTTACCTTGGGCAAACGAACGACTACGCTGCGCGTTTTTTCCCAGCAAAACGGGCATATGACCAACGACTACTGACAGAGGAGCGGGTCACGGGAAGGGGTCGCGATGGGCATGTCCAAGCAGACATCGTTCACGTTGATGCTCCTTCTGGCCTTCTCCGTGGTCGTTCCCGGGTCCGCCGGATACCTCTCGGTCAAGATGGAGGCGATCGGGCAGGCACACCGGGAGCTGGTCACCCTGGAGAACCGCATCCGTGGCGAGAGGCTCGCCGCCCGGATCAGGAAAGTCGAACGAAACCACCGGGAGAGGCGGCTCCAGCCGATCATCTCGTCCCGCCGTGAGTCGTGCGATTCCTCGGGGAGGTCTCGCGCGGAGCCGAGGACGCGGCCACCCGGACTGTCCCCGGTCGTTCCCGTTCCGGTGGCGGGTACGGAACGGCGGCAGGACGAGCGGCCGCGTGCGCGCGGACACGTCGTCAGGAAACGCGTCCCGCAGGGACAGGGACCGGATACTCGGGAACGTGGCACGCGAGGGCGGGAAACGCCGGGGCAGGGCGTACCGGAGCCCGCGCGGCAGGGGCTGACGGCGCAGGGGCGCCCTGAGGCCGCCTTCCCCGAGCGGTGGTCCCAGCTCGAACGCCGGGGCGGACGACACCGGGAGGGGGAGGACATGCCTGCCGCGCCGGACGCGCTCACCGCACCGGACGCGTTCGGCGTCGAGAGCCTGCCGGAGGGCACCGGCACATCCCCCGTCGAGGCTTCCCCTTCCGTATCCCCTCAGCCCGTATTCCCTCAGCCCGGAACACGGGCGCGGTGACGGCTCGCCCCTTCGCGCGGCTCGCGCTTCGTCAGGGGGGCGATGGCTCTCAGACCGAGACGCGGGCGAACTGGCGGTTCAGATAGCCCCGGATGAGGCGCTTCGCCTCGGCCACGATCTCCGGAGCGCCGTTCGGATCGCGCCGGAAGGCCAGCTTGAGCACGGCGTCCCCGGCCTCGACCGCGACGAGGATCGCCAGGTCGAACTCCTCGCTGTCGGCCAGCCCGTACTCCTGCAGGAGGAGACCGCGCAACCGTCCGGCGATCACCGTGTTGTTCTCCGACGAGGCGTCGAGCAGGTTGAGGTCGACCACGTCGCCGAAGTGCAGGGACCGGAAACCCGGCACGCTCCTGTGCATCTCCACGTACTCGTCGATGATCGCGTCGACCGCGTCCCACCAGCCCTCGTAGTCTTCCAGCAGGAAGCGCCTGCCGATACGGGAGACGAACCCCTCCACGTGCCGCCGGGTCACCGCCTGGGTAATGGCTCGCTTGTCGGGAAAGAACTGGTAGACCGAACCGATCGCGACCCCCGCGCGCTCGGCGATCCTCGTGGTGGAGAGCGCGTCGTAGCCGATCTCGTCCAGCAGGTCGGCGCATGCGTCGAGCATCCGCTCGACACGTCGCGCGCTCCGTCGCTGGGTGGGTTGGCGCCGCAGTGGAGCCTCTCCGCGCTCCTCGCAGGACATGGTGGACACCACACCATCTTGCCCCTCTGACACGTCAGGGTCAGTAGTTATTCACCAATCACGAGTTTTCTCCACCCCGGGGTGGACCGGACGAACCGCGCAACGCCGCATGTGAGGCGGTGTGTGAGTGCCGGGGGGACGTCACCTGGCTCCTCCACCGGCGTCACGCCCTCCTGCCGCACGAGACGCCCGGAACCTGTTCCGCACCTCCTCCGGAATATCGGGAGATGTCCGGAACCTCCGCCGGGCCCGCCCCGAGTCACTCGGAGCGGGTGGGCCTGGCGGCGAGGCCGGTGCAGCCGCGCAGCGCCTTCCAGTCCGCGACCGCCTGCTGCCGCCCGGTCCCGGTGATCGGGACCGGCACCCCGCCCTGGATGGTGGCCGGGGTCCACTGGTCCTTGAGCACCTTGCGGCCGTTGATCGTCAAGGTGAGCACACCGGTCCTGCCGGTCTCCGGTCCCCAGTTGTAGAAGACGAAGTTGCCCAGACCGTAACTGACGTAGCTGTTCTTCAGGTATCCGGCACCAAGCAGGATGTGCGCGTGGCCGCCGACGACGACGTCCGCGCCGGCCGCGACCAGCTTGGGCGCCAGGCCACGCTGCGCCTCGTTGGGGCATTTCTGCAGCTCGGTACCCCAGTGCAGATGGACGATCACGGTGTCCGAGTTCTTGCGCGCCCTGCGCACCTCCTGGAGCAGTCTCGCCTCGTTCTTCGCCGAGGCGAGGCCGCCCTGGTCGCCCGAGGCCGTCCACGCCTGGATGAACTCCGCGTCCAGCACCTGGGTAGCGCCGATGATGGCGACGCGGTTGCCGTTCACGGTCGTCCGCCACGGCCTGTACGCCTCGGCCTCGTTCCTGCCCACACCCACGACCGGGAACCTGGACCGTTTGATGGCGGCGAGAGAGTCCGTCAGCCCGCTCTGCATGTAGTCCATGCCGTGGTTGTTCGCGAGGGAGGCGACGTCCACCCCGGCCGCCTTCAGCGCGGTGAGCGCCGTCGCCGGGGCACGGAAGGTGTACTGCTTGCCGGGGGCCGGGGTGCCGCCGGTGGTGATCGCCGTCTCCAGATTGATCATCGCCAGGTCGGAGCTTCTCAGCACCTTGGCGATCGGGCCGAGCGCGGTCTTCGGATCGGCGTTCAGCCGGTTTCGCAGCACGCCCTCGAAGTGCACATCCCCGCCGAAGGAGATGGTGTACGGCTTGCGCTCGGGCGTGGGGGGGGTGGCCTCGGCCGGTTCGGTGGGTTTCTTCACGGCGTCGGAGGACGGTTCGGGGGCGGCCGACTCGGCCGCGGAGCAGGCCGCGAGAAGCACGGCTGAGGCGGTGACCGCGGCGACCAGGGCGAGGCGGCGAGCTGTGTACGTGTCCATCGGTATCCGAGGATGCCATCTCGTCCATCCCCGTGTCACAACTCGCGCCGCCGGATTCGTTCCCGCGAAAAGCCGGAGCCGGTCGCCGGTGCCCGGCGTCGCGGGCCGTCCCCGGACAGGGTGTTCCGGGGCCGCCTGTCCTCGCACGACTCGTTTCTCCCCGGAGACCGCGGGCCCTACGGCCTCACGTGACCGTTCCGGACTGTTCCCTGGAACACGAAAGGGGGCTGTCCCGCCGTTGGGCAAGCCCCCGGTCCTGAAAGGACGGTCACTCAGAGATCGAAGTCTCCGCTCTTCACCGCCGCGACGAACTCGCTCCACTCGGTCCCGCCGAAGAGCAGCACCGGTCCGCGCCTGTCCTTGCTGTCCCTGACCGCGAACCCCTCGCCGGCCAGGCGAGCCACCTCAACGCAGTTGCCACTCGCGGCGCTGAGTCTGCTCTTTCGCCAGATCACTCCATATTGGTCAATATCGGACACATCTCACCTCCTCTCCCATAGGTGGCCATAGGGCACCTTAAGAATGAAGGCGTGATGGAAAACGTGCAAGGTATTGGACGTGTCCAGATAGGACACCATGTCCGACGCGCTTCCCCGGTGTGCGATGATTCTCCCCTGCTCCACCGGCGGGCGGTCAATCCATCCGGTGAGCAGAGACAATGAAACGCGGTAATCGCAGCGGAGCGGCTCTTTTTCTCCAGGTGAGCACTGGAGCCGCTTCTGCTATATGTCGAACTCTCCGTCCTTCACTCCGCCGACGAATGCCTTCCACTCATCGGGAGTGAAGACCAGCACGGGCCCGGATCCGTTCTTGCTGTCCCGAACCCCTACGCCGCCTCCGCTCAGCGTCGCCACTTCGACGCAATTGCCGTTCGGAGAGCTGTGCGCGCTCTTCTTCCACATCGCACCGCTGAAATCAGTCGCGTTCATTTTTCTTTCCATAAAAATGACGGTAGTCGCCGGTTGGCAGACCGGTCGCTACCTGCCCCAATGCTCGCTTACCTCTTTGATCAGCTCCTGCGAGCCGGCCTCTGGAAGAGCTCGTTCCATCAAATGCTCAAAGGCACGCTCATACCCGTACACTTTTTCCACATCATCCACGTACCGTCCACCGAAAAGCGATTCAAGGTAGACTATGTCCGGAAAATCGGAAAAGGTAAGGTGCACGAACGGTCCCGTGGACACCGGTGGCGGAACATCCTTGGAAAGAATTCTCATATCTACGTGTTCCAGCTCCGAAACCTCGATCAGGTGTCGCAGCTGATCTCGCATGACGCGAGCGTCACCGTACTGACTTTTCAACACGGATTCGTTGAACACCGCCAGCAGGGTCAGCGGCCTGGAGTCGTACAGCAACGTACGCTGACGCGCCATCCGCACCTCGACCCGATCCTGGAACCAACTCGACGGCACCTGGCTCGCATGCTGCCCCACCGAGATGACCGCACGAGCGTATTCCTCCGTCTGGAGAAGCCCCGGCACGATCTGGGGTTCCCAGTTACGCATCTCAGTGGCCTCCGCCTCCATCCCGATGAGCGTGATGTAGTCATCGGGAACGGAATTTCGATATCTCTCCCACCAGCCCTTCCTGGAGGCTTCACGCCGTAGCGCGACCAGGGTCTCCCTGAGCCGCTCGTCGACGCCGTAAAGGTCGGCGAGCGCCTCGACGTCCGCCTCCTTGGCCAGCGTCTTGGCGGTCTCTATCCGGCTGACCTTCGCGGTCGACCACCCCAGGCGACCGGACACCTCGTCGCCCGTCATGTTCAGGCCTTCGCGGAGCCGGCGCAGCTCCATGCCCAGCCAACGCTGACGGAGTGCTGGACTGCCACGTTCCGACATCACGACCTCCTCACCATGACGGGCGAGCGGCTGTCACGGCCTCAACAGGAACTCGATGAATAGTAGTGCAAATTACACTGATGGTTGCAGTGCATCTGCGGAAGTTTATTGCTTTTTTCCTTACGGCAAGTCTTGCAGCCAAATCTATGCTGAGCGACTATCAGAACAGGAAGGTCCTCGCAAGATCGGGGGAGCCACCGGCGATCATCCGGAGGGCGTCTTCGAGGGCATTCGTGAGCCGCGGGTGTGAAACAGACACGCGGCTCTTCGGCAACGGCGCCGTCTTCGAAGAAACGGAGTTGACACGGGGAGGCCGACAGGGGGAGCAGCGGTAATCGGCCGGCGACGGCCCAAAGTCGCACGCACTCACGAGAGTGTCCTGATCGGACACAAAAAACACCGGGTCGGCGGCCACCGACCCGGTTGGCACAAGAACTCCGCGTCAAAGCCACGAAGGGAGTCTCCTATGTCCTTCCACCGTACCAACAGAACCCACGGAATCAAGACCTTCATTCTCGACCTGATCTATGTGACCGACCGAGAGCTCTGCATGGACCAGGACGAGTGGGCCTACCGGCTCGGCTGGAGCGTGACCCGGACCGGTTTCGGGGCCAGGCACTACCGCGAGCCGCGGTTCGACCTCCTCAAGGCCGAGCGGACGGCCGCTCCCGCCCTCACCCTGGCGCCCGTCCACGACAAGGGGGCGGGCGGCGATGTCGCGGCGTGACCTCCGCGGCAGCCGCTACGGCCACCCCGGCGGCCGGCCGCCCAGCCGTGCGGGCCTCGTCGTCCGGCTGTGGCGCTGGCGGACGGAGGTCGCGCTGCTCGCCGCCGCCTCGTTCCTCACGGTCACCGTGGCCCTCTCGCTCCGCGAGGGCGACTGGTGGCCGTTTCTCGTCGTGGTCTGCGCCGCCGTCACCCCCGTGGCCTCCGGCTTCGGGAGAAAGTGGGTGACGGCACACGTGTGGTGCCTGGTCTCCCGGCACCGCCTCCAGCGGGCGTGCGCGGAGACCGGGATACACACCCGCTTCGGCCGGTTGCCGCTGATCCTGTGGATCACCCCCACCGTCGCCGGGGAGAAGGCGCTCGTCCTCGCCAGGGCGGGAACCTGCGCCGAGGACTTCGACGCCTTCTCCGCCGAGATCGCGGCGGCGTGCTACGCCCGCGACGCCGTGGTGTCCCGGCACCTCAGGTGGGGGAACCTGCTGACGGTCGAGATCGTCCGTGGGGGCGAGGTCTTCGGTCCCCCGGTGGGTCTCGACCGTCTCTACGGGCGGACGAACTGGGTGTGCCTGCGGGCCGGCCACGCCACGGAGACCGACCGTGCCACAGAGGCCGCCCTCCATACGGCAGAAGCCCACCGTGCCGTGGAGGCCGGCCACGCCCCGCGGGCCGGTCGGACCACGGAGACCGGCCACCCCCGACAGGCCCGCCGCACCACGGAGGAGGAGCCCGACATCCACCGCGCCACCGTCCCGTTCTCCGGACCCGGCGAGTTCCCCGGACCCGGCGAGCTTCCCGGGAGGCGCCGACAGGCCGCGTGAACCTCCACCCGGCCGCGAAGGAAAGCCCCGGAGCCCAGGCGGTTTCAAGGGGTCGTCGCGACTTCTCGGATCGAGATGTCGCGACGCCCCCTTGAATCCAAGCCACGCTCCGGGGCTTTCCCCGTGCCGGACCGACGGCCATGATGAGTTCATTCGCCGAACCCAGGAGCGCCGATGAGAACAGCTCACAGGACCTGCCCTCTCTGCGAGGCCGTCTGCGGCCTCCGGCTCACCCTCGACGACGCCGGACACGTCACCTCGGTCAAGGGCGACCCGGACGACCCCTTCTCCAAAGGGTTCGTCTGCCCCAAGGGGGCGAGCCTGGGCCGCCTCGACGAGGACCCCGACCGGCTCGGCGTCCCGATGATCCGTACGGGTGAGGAGTGGCGCGAGGCGTCCTGGGAGGAGGCGTTCCGCGCGGTCGAGGAGGGCCTCGGCAGGGTGATCGACGCCCACGGCCGCGGTTCGCTCGCCGTCTACCTCGGCAATCCGAACGCCCACTCCATGGCGGGAGCCCTGTACGGCGGGCCGCTGATCCGCGCCCTCGGCACCCGCAACGTCTTCTCCGCGAGCACCGTCGACCAGATGCCCAAGCACGTCTCCTGCGGTCTGATGCTCGGCGACCCGATGGCGATCGCGGTGCCCGACCTGGACCGTACCGACCACCTGCTGATGCTCGGCGCCAACCCGCTGGAGTCCAACGGCTCGCTCTGCACCGCCCCCGACTTCCCCGGCCGTCTCAAGGCGCTGCGCGGGCGCGGCGGCAAACTCGTGGTCGTCGACCCGCGCCGCACCCGCACCGCCGCCCTCGCCGACGAGCACCTGTTCGTACGCCCGGGCATGGACGCCTACCTGCTGTTCGGCATCGTCCACACCCTCCTCGCCGAGGACCTCACCTCGGTCGGCGCCGACATCGGCGGCATCGGGATCGACGGGCTGGAGGAGGTACGGCGGCTGGCGCGGGACTTCGCCCCCGAGGTCGTGGCCCCGATGTGCGGGATACCGGCCGGGGAGATCGTACGGCTGGCACGTGAGCTGGCGGCGGCCCCGACGGCCGCCGTCTACGCCCGCATCGGCACCTGCACCGCCGAGTTCGGCACCGTCGCGCAGTGGCTGGTCGACGTCGTCAACATCCTGACCGGCAACTTCGACCGTCCCGGCGGGGTGATGTTCGCGAAGACCGCCGTGGAGAACGGCCGCCGGAGCAGGCCGTACGTCACGGGACGCTGGCACAGCCGCGTCCGGGGGCTGCCGGAGGCGAACGGCGAGATCCCGGTGGCCACCCTCGCCGACGAGATCGAGACGCCGGGAGAGGGGCAGGTCCGGGGGCTGGTCGTGGTGGCCGGCAACCCGGTGCTGTCGGCGCCGGGCGGACCACGGCTGGAGGGGGCCTTCCGCGACCTGGAGTTCATGGTCTGCGTGGACCCGTACCTGAACGAGACCACCCGGCACGCGAACGTGATCCTGCCGCCGCCGCGCGTGACGCAGTCGCCGCACTACGACCTGACGCTGCTCGCCTTCGCGGTCCGCAACTACGCGAGGTTCTCCCCGCCGGTCCTGCCGCTGGAGCCGGGACGTCCGTCGGAGGCCGAGATCATGGCACGGCTGGCGATGATCGCCTCGGGTCAGGGCGCGGACGCCGATCCGGCCCTGCTCGACGAGCTGATCCTCGACCGGATGCTCCGAAGGGCCGTCGAGACGCCCGGATCTCCGGTGGAGGGCGCGGACCCCGCCGAGCTGCGCGCCTCCCTGGACGGTGGCAGCGGAGCGGAGAGGCGGCTGGACGCCATGCTCAGGCTCGGACCGTACGGACTCTCCCTGGCCACTCTCCTGGCGAACCCGCACGGCATCGACCTGGGAGCGCTGGAGCCCCGGCTGGCGGAGATCGTCCGTACGGCCTCGGGACGGGTGGAGCTCGCCCCGCCGCAGCTGGTCGAGGACGCCGCGCGGCTGCGCGAGCGGCTCGCCGTCCCGCCCGCGGAGATCGTGCTGATCGGGCGGCGCCATCTGCGTTCCAACAACAGCTGGCTGCACAACGTGGGGCCGCTGGTCGGCGGGACCAACCGGTGCACCCTGCAGATCAACCCGGACGACGTGAGCAGGCTCGGGCTGGGCGAGCACGCCGTGGTGCGCTCGGCCGCCGGAGAGCTGGTCGTGCCGCTTGAGCCGACCGACACGATCATGCCGGGGGTGGTGAGCCTGCCCCACGGATGGGGGCACTCCGGCACCTCGCAACCGGTGGCCGCCAAGCACGCGGGAGTGAACGCGAACACGCTGACAGATGATTCCGTCGTGGACATACCCTCGGGAAACGCCGTGTTCAACGGGGTTCCCGTCACCCTCGGCCGGGCGTGATCCCATGATCGCTCGGAAAAGCGGGATCGACGCGCATTAGGCTTGCGCGCGTGACCACCCCTCCAGCACAGGACCGTCTGCACGCTCAGCTCACCTTCGCCATGGAGATCGACAAGCTCAGACGCATCGTCCGCCGCAACACCCTCATGGACGGGTCGCGGCGTGAGAACGACGCCGAGCATTCCTGGTACGTGGGCATGCTGGCGATGGTCTTGGCCGAGCACGCGCCACCGGGCACCGACCTCGACAGGGTCGTCGCGATGCTGCTCGTCCACGACATCGTCGAGATCGACGCGGGAGACACGTTCATCTACGACGCCTCGGCCGTCGAGGCCCAGCTGGACATCGAGCGCAAGGCCGCCGACCGGATCTTCGGGCTGCTCCCCTGCGACCAGGCCGCGCGGTTGCGCGAGCTCTGGGACGAGTTCGAGGAACGCAGGACGCCGGAGGCCAAATTCGCCAAGGCCCTCGACCGGATCGCCCCCATCATGGCGAACCACCACAACGAGGGCGGCACCTGGTCGCTGTACAAGGTGACGGCCGAGCAGGTGCTGGAGAAGGTGAAAATCATCGAGGAGGGATCGGCGACACTGGGCGCCTACGCCACCGAGATCATCGCCCTCTCCGTCAGCCGAGGGCATTTGGCGCGTGCATAACGCCGTTCTCGGGTAGGTCCCTATGGTCTAGGAGGGGGCAATGGTGAAGGAAACTGTCAAAACAGGGCGTCGGACCAGGCGTCTGGTGCCCGGGGTCGAGCTCACCGATCGGATCGAACGCTCGCCCAAGGCCGACAGACCGATCCGCGTGCTCGCCAAGGCCGTGCGCCGGCGGATCGGTCCAGGACCGCTGCGTGACCTGCTGCACGGGGTGCCGATCGGCAAACCGCTGCATCCACCGCTCGCCAACGTCAGCCTGGGTCTCTGGACGGCGACGGCGGTGCTCGACGTGACCCGTTCCGATCCGCGGGCGTCGCGGATGCTGGTCGCGGGCGGGCTCGCGGCCGCGATGCCCGCGATGGCGGCGGGCATCACCGACTGGTCGGCGCTCCACCGCGAGCAGCAACGGGTGGGGTTCGTGCACGCGATCGCCAACCTGACCGCTCTCGGGCTCTACGCGGGTTCGCTGGTGCTGCGGATGGCCGGGCGCGACCGGACCGGGCGGGTGCTGTCGTTCGCCGGCCTGGGGGCCGCGAGCGTGGGCGGCTACCTCGGCGGCCACCTCGCCTACCGGCAGGCGGCCGGGGCGAACCACGCCGAATCCGTCGCCCACCTGGTCCCGCTGGGCTGGCACGACCTGTGCGACGTCGGCGACCTGCCGGACGGGCGCCCGGTGACGCGGAGGCTGGGTTACATCGATCTGTTCGTGCTGCGCGTCGGCGCGAACGTCACGGTGCTCGCCGACCAGTGCGCGCACCTGGCGGGCCCGCTCCACCAGGGGCGTCTGATCTCGGAGGAGGGGACCGCCTGCGTGGTCTGCCCGTGGCACGGGAGCACCTTCAGGCTCTCCGACGGAGCCGTCGTACACGGCCCGGCCACCGCCCCCCAGCCGTCCTTCGAGACCCGGATCCGCCGCGACGGGGTGCTCCAGGTCCGTCCCGCCCAGGTGTGACCGTACGTCCCACCCGGGCGTGACGAGAACCGGCTACCGCCGTCGGCCCGGCCTAGGCCGGCTTGCCGTCGGCGGGGTGTTCGACCAGGGCGAGAATACGGCTGGACATGAAGCGGGCGGTGCGCACGGCCGTTCCGCTCCGGGTGACCTCGCTCACCTCGACAACGCCGCCTCGGGCGTTGGCCACCTCAACGCGGCGCCCCGCTCTGGTGGCGCTGACCTCGTAGGTACGGGAACTGTCTCCTGCGTCGATGACAACCTCGACTTTGTCACCTTTCATACCTGAATAAGTACCCGGTAGCAGGCAGGTTCACCCGTACACCAGTTTGACTATCGCCACGATCCCGACGCACACCACGAACCAGCGCAGCACCGGGGCCGGCAGTCGCCTGCCGATCTTCGCGCCGAGGAAACCGCCGATCGCGGCGCCCAGCGCCACCATCAGGGCCGCCAGCCAGTCGACCTCCGCGACCACGATGAACAGCAGCGCGGCGCACGCGTTGACCAGCAGCGCGAGTACGTTCTTGGCCGCGTTGATCCGCTGCAGGCCCTCGTCGAGGAAGCTGCCCATCAGCCCGATGAGCAGCACCCCCTGGGCCGCGCCGAAGTAGCCGCCGTACATGCCGCACACGAGAACGCCGCCCCAGAGCCAGGGGCCGCCGTGCGGATGGGGATGCTCCCGCCGGGCGCTCAGCCAGCCGTTGAGCCTCGGCTGGATCACCACCAGCACGCACGCCAGGGCGATCAGGACGGGCACGACGACGTCGAACGTCTCCGCGGGAAGGTACAGCAGGAGCACCCCGCCGATCAGCGCACCGACCAGCGCGGGAACCCCCAGCCTGATCAGCCGCGGGCGCTGCCCCCTCAGCTCCTCCCGGTAGCCGAACGCGCCGGTCATCGACCCCGGGACCAGGCCCACGGTGTTGGAGACGTTCGCGATGACCGGTGGCATGCCCAGCGCGACCATCGTCGGGAACGTGATCAGAGACCCGGAACCGACGACGGCGTTGATGCCCCCCGCCCCGACGCCGGCCACGAAGATCGCGACCGCCTCCCACGGTGTCATGCGCTTCCCCTCACTCGTCAGGCTCGCGCCCATAGGCAGGTGCACGGCCCTCACCGGATGGTAGGAGGAGATCGAGATCACCCGGTGGCGGGGGTGTCCTTAACGGGACCGCCCTTGACCGAGGTTCCCTTGACCGAGGGCTCCCACGTGCCCGGCACCTCTTCCTCGCCCGAAGGTTGGTGTCCGCCCGGCCCGTCCTCCCTGACCGAACCGCCCGAAGACACACCTCCGTCGAACTCTCCGGAGGGCTCGTCCCTGTCCGGGAGAAGGTCCGCGAGGCTTTCGAGGGTCCGTCTCAGGTCCGGCGGGACGATCCACAGCTTGCCCGCGTCCCCCTTGGCGAGCTCGGGGAGCGCCCGCAGGTATTCGTGGGCGAGAAGCTCCGGGTCGGGCCTGCCGTCACGGGCGGCGCGGAAAAGCATGTCGATCGCGTCGGCCTCCGCCCTGGCCCGCGTCGCCCTGGCTTCGGCGTCGGCCCGCGCCCTGAGCACGGTCGCCTCCGCCTCGCCGCGAGCGGCCAGTACGGCGGCCTTTCTCCGCCCCTCGGCGGCGAGGACGGCCGCCTGCTTCTCCCCCTCGGCCGCGAGCAGCGCGGCCCGCCTGTCGTGGTCGGCGCGGGAGTGCCTCTCCATCGCCTCCTGGATCGAGACGGGCGGGTCGATCGTCTTCACCTCGACCCGGCCGACCCGCAGCCCCCACCCGCCCGCCGCGTCGTCGAGCGCCCGGCGCAGCTCGGCGCCGATCTCCTCGCGGGAGCCCGGCACGCGGTCCACATCCATCCCACCGACCACATCGCACAGCGTGGTGGCGACGAGCTGCTCGACGGCGACCAGGAAGTTGGCGATCTCGTAGGTCGCCGCGCGGGCGTCGGTCACCTGGAAGGAGACGGCCGTGTCGACCGAGACGACGAGGTTGTCGGAGGTGACGACCGCCTGCGGCGGGAAGGCGACGACCTGCTCACGAAGATCGACCATGTCCTTGATCCGGTCGATGAACGGCACCACGAGGTTCAGCCCGGGACCGAGCGTCCTGTGGTAGCGCCCCAACCGCTCCACGACACCCGCCGTGGCGTGCGGCACGACGCGAACCATCCGATGGACGGCGAACGCCGCCACGACCACGATGACGAGTGCGGCGACAAGCGCTTCCATGAACCACCCCGGGCGGTCGAGTCACGTGGAACTCTTGACCCGGCAGGATATTTGCTTTTCCCTTCAACGGCCTTTGAACGACCGAAACGATCTCGGAACCTCTCGGGTTCCCCTCAGAGCTGGTGCGCCCGCGCGTACCAGCGGCCCTCGCGCCCCCGATCGAGGGTGAGCGGGACGCTGAAGGTGTGCGACAGGTTCTCCGCAGTCATCACCTGGTCGATCGGGCCCTGGGCCACCACCGAGCCGTGCCGGAGCAGCAGGGCGTGGGTGAACCCACTGGGCACCTCCTCCACGTGGTGGGTGACCAGCACCATGGTCGGCGCCTTCGGGTCGTGCGCGAAGGTCGCCAGGCGGCGCACCAGGTCTTCGCGCCCGCCCAGGTCGAGGCCCGCGGCGGGTTCGTCCAGCAGCAGCAGCTCCGGGTCGGGCATGAGCGCGCGGGCGATCTGGACCCGCTTGCGCTCCCCTTCCGACAGCGTGTTGAAGCGGCGCCGGATCAGGTGGGCGCAGCCGAGCTGGTCGATCAGCTCGACGGCACGCGTCACGTCGTGGGAGTCGTACTCCTCCGTCCAGCGGCCGAGGATGGCGTACGAGGCCGTGAGAACCAGATCGATGACCTTCTCGTCCGGTGGCACCTTCTCCGCCAGCGCGGCGCTCGCGAGCCCGATGCGGGGCCGCAGCTCGAAGACGTCACTCTGGCCGAGCCGCTCGCCCAGGATCTCGACGACGCCCTCGGTGGGGAACAGCATCGCCCCGACCACCTGCAGCAACGTCGTCTTTCCCGCGCCGTTGGGGCCGATGACGACCCACCGCTCGTCCTCGTGAACGGTCCAGTCGATCTCCCGCAGCAGGACCGCTCCGTCCCTGCGGACGGTGACGTCCTGTAGCCGAAGCACCTGACCGCCCATCCCTTACGCCTCCTTGTGAATCGCTCGAACAAAACCTATTGCAGGACAAGCGCATATCGTGGATCGGTGCACCCTGATTCACCGATCTCGGCCACCCTGGTCTGCTGGGGCAACGCCTGGCTCGCCGGACAGGTCGGCCTCGACGAGGCCGCCGACCGCGTGGAGCGGCAGGCAGGCCCCCAACTCGTCGCCGGTGAGACCGGCGACCTCGCCCTCCGCGGATTCCTCGCCGACCTGCGGATCGAGGGCATGAAATCGCTGCGACTGGCCCTTCCCGTCGCGGGCGACCCACTCGGTCTCACCGGACCGCCCCCTTTCAACTCCGCGGCCATCGAGGCCGGGCAGGCGGCGACAGCCGTGCTTCCCGACAGATGTCTCGGCCTGATCCCGGTAAACGACCGCCGCGGGTCATCGTACGCCGGGGTTCGCTGGACCGTGCTGGAGGCCCGTACCACGGCCCCCGCCCTGCCCTCCCTCGCCGAGGCCGAGCACGAGCTGACCCGCGCGATGCGGGTGGCCACCGACGCCCTGCTCGGCGTGGAGGGGCCGGCCCAGGGCCACCGGCGGCTGGAGATCGTGGACGACGGCCTGGCCCCCGGCTACCCCGCCAGGGCCCACCGGGTCGCCGCCCTCGCCGCCCGCCTCGCCGCGGTGCTCCGCGTCGCCGACGACCGCGGGCTCACCTCGGGCCAGATCGCCGTACGCGGTGGGGCCCTGCGTGAGCTCGACCGCGCGGTGCGCCGGGCCAGGGTGGTCGCCCACCACGCCATCACCGAGCTGGTCTGAGGGCTGCTCCGAGGGTCCGGTTCATCCGGACACCGCCATCAGGCCAGACCGTTTCTCACCGCGTAGAGAGCGGCCTGGGTCCTGTCCTGCACGCCCAGCTTCATCAGCACGCTGGAGACGTGGGTCTTCACCGTCTTCTCCGCCACCGCGAGCTGCCTGGCGATCTCCCGGTTGGAACGGCCCGAGGCGATCAACGCGAGCACCTCGCGCTCCCGATCGGTCAGCGGCGCCACATACCTGTCCTCCTGTCCGCCCTCCCGCGCGGCCCGGACGGGTTCGGGACCGGCCAGCATCGCCTCGGCCGCCTCGGGGGCGAGCAGCACCTGGCCGCCGTACACCGCCCGGATCGCGCGCACGAGCGCGGCCGGTTCGACGTCCTTGTAGAGGAAGCCCGCCGCACCCGCTCGCATCGCCGGAGCCACGTCGCCCCTGTCGCTCACCGAGGTCAGCACGAGCACCCTCGGCGACAGCCCTCGCTCGCCCAGCAGCAGCAGCGCGCCGAGCCCGTCGAGCACCGGCATCTTCAGGTCGAGCAGCAGCACGTCGGGGGCGAGAGAATCCACCAGGGCGACCGCCTCGGCGCCGTCGGCGGCCTCGCCGACCACGTCGAGATCCTCCTGCAGGTCCAGGAAGGTGCGAAGGCCCTGCCTCACGACCGGGTGGTCGTCGGCGATCAGGACGCGGATCACCCGGTCGTCGCCGTCAGGACCGCGTACGGCCGACCCCGAGGACCCACCCGGGCCACGGACCGGACGACCACCGTCAGGACCGCGTACGGCAGACTCCGGCGACTCACCCGGGCCACGGACCGGACGACCACCGTCGGGACCACCTACGGCAGACTCCCCCGGACGCCGGGTCGAACGATCATCCTTCTCCGCATCACGGGTCACGCGGGCACCTCCAGCCGGACGAGTGTGCCCCGTCCCGGCTCCGAGGTCACCCGCACGTCGCCGCCGACGGCCTGCGCCCTGTCGCCCATCGAGGCGATTCCCAGCCCTCTCCCCGCGGCGGCGGTCACGTCGAAACCGGCCCCGTCGTCACTCACCTCAAGAACCACGCGCCCGCCCTCGCAGCCCAGCCGCACCTCGACCGCACGCGCAGCCGAGTGTCTTGAGGCGTTGTGCAGCGCCTCCTGGGCCACCCGCAGGACGGCCACCTCGATCACCGGTTCGAGCTCGCACACCGGGGACTCCTCGAACGAGAACGAGGCCGGGTGCAGCCGGTCGAGCAGACGGACGTGCTTGCGGAGCGTCTCGGCCAGGCCGTGCCGGTCGAGGTCGGCCGGGCGGAGTTCCACGATCACCGCGCGCAACTCGGCCAGTGCCTCTCCCGCCAGCCGTTCCACCTGGCCGAGCTCCCGCAGCGCCCGTACGGGATCGTCGACGACCAGCGACGCGGCGGCCTGCGCGGTGAGGCGCAGCGAGAACAGTTTCTGGGTCACCGCGTCGTGCAGCTCCCTCGCCATCCGGGTGCGCTCCTCCACCAGCGTGAGCTCCCGGCCGCGCTCGTACAGGCGGGCGTTGGTGAGGGCGATCGCGGCGTGCGCGGCGAACATGGTGAGCAGCCGCTGGTCGGCCTCGGTGAAGCCTCCGGGGGCCCGCTTGTTGGACAGGAAGATGATGCCGAGCACCTCGTCCCCGTCGAGTATCGGCACCCCGAGGAAGTCCTTGAGCACCGGATGGGCCCGCGGCCAGTATTCGAACCTGGGGTCCCTGCGGATGTCGGGCAGCCGGACCGGCGTGCCCTCGCGCAGCATCGCGCCGAGCATGCCGTGCTGGCGGGGCATGGGCCCGATCGCGTCCCACTGCTCGTCGGAGATGCCCTCGGCGACGAACTCGGCGAACGCCCCCTGGTCGTCGGGCACGCCCAGCGCGGCGTAGCGTGCGTCCAGCAACCGCCGCGCCGACCGCACGATCACCTGGAGCACCTCCCGCACCGACAGATGCCTGGTCACGGCGAGGACGGCCGAGCTCACCGCGTGCAGCACGGCGTCCCTGTCCTCGCTCTCGGAGTTCACGAGACGACTCTAGGCGGCGGTGGAGGTCCGCCGCCTACTCCATCGGTCCTAAGCCCATCGGCCCACCTCCGGCCAGGTCCGGCGGCCGATGTACGGCGGGCGCGCGGCTCCTAGCGTCGAGGCATGACGAAGACCGCACTCATCACCGGCGCCTCCCGCGGCCTCGGCCTGGCACTCGCCCGCTCCCTCGCCGCCGACGGCTGGCGGCTCGTCCTCACCGCGCGGGGTGAGGACGCGCTGCGATCCGCCGCGGACGAGCTCGGCGCCCTCGCCCTGGCCGGAGACGTCGCCGACCCCGCCCACCGGGATCGGCTGGCGCGGGCCGTACAGGAACACGGCGGGCTGGACCTGCTGGTCAACAACGCCTCAGGGCTGGGCGCGGTCCCGCTGCCGCCGCTGGCCGGATACCCGCTCGACACGCTCCAGGAGTTGTTCCAGGCCAACGTACTGGCCCCGCTGGCACTGATTCAGGCGAACCTGCGCGGGCTCAGGGAGCGGCGCGGCGCGATCGTGAACATCTCCTCCGACGCGGCGGTGGAGGCGTACGAGGGCTGGGGCGGATACGGCGCGACCAAGGCCGCCCTGGAGCGGCTCTCCCACGTGCTGGCCGTCGAGGAACCCGACGTCGCGGTCTGGTGGGTGGATCCGGGCGAGATGTCCACCGCCATGCTCGCCGACGCCGTCGGCGCCAAGGAGGCCGAACAGGCCCCGGCCCCGGAAAGCGTCGTTCCCACCCTGCTGCGGCTGATCGCCGACCGCCCGGACAGCGGCCGGGTGAGGCACGGATGAACGGGCGGGGCACCGAACGAGGAGGACCTGTGAGAACGGCGACGGAATCCGTGCGTGCGTACGGGGAGGGGACGTGAGCGCGCCCGCGGCGGACGCGATGGCCGCGGACTTCGTGCTCCCGCGCGAGCTGGAGGCGCACGAGCCCCCGGAGGCCCGAGGGCTGGCCCGTGACGGGGTGCGCCTGCTGGTCTCGGAGCGGGGCACCGGACAGATCGGGCACCACGCGTTCGCCGACCTTCCCGGTCTGCTCGGCCCCGGCGACCTGCTCGTGGTGAACAATTCCGGCACGCTTCCCGCGGCCGTCCGGCTCGATCGGCTCGCGGTGCACTTCTCCACCGAGCGTGAGGACGGTACCTGGCTGGTCGAACTCCGCAGGCTCAGGGAGCGGACGGGCCTCGCCGGAGGCCCCGCCGGTGAGCCCTACCGGGGCGGTGCGGACGGGGAGTGGCTGCCGCTGCCGGGTGGGGCGACCCTGCGGCTCCTGGGACGCGAGACGCCGCGGCTGTGGCGGGCGAGGCTGGACCGGGAGGTCACGGGCTACCTCCGCCGGTACGGCGTGCCGATCCGATACTCGTACGTGGACAGGGACTGGCCGCTCGCCGACTACCAGACCGTGTTCGGCGTGCGGCCGGGCAGCGCGGAGATGCCCAGCGCGGGGCGGCCGTTCACCACCGGGCTGGTGACCTCCCTGGTGTCGCGCGGGGTGGGGATCGCGCCGATCACCCTGCACACGGGGGTGGCGTCTCCGGAGAAGGACGAGCCACCGTATCCGGAGCGGTTCGAGGTGCCCGAGGCCACCGCGCGGCAGGTGGAGCTCGCTCGCGAGTCGGGCGGCCGGGTGATCGCGGTCGGCACGACCGTGGTCAGGGCACTGGAGACGGCCGCGCTGGCCACCGGCCGTGTCCGGGCCGCGGACGGCTGGACCTCGCACATCGTCACCCCCGAGGTCGGAGTGAGGGCGGTGAACGGCCTGCTCACCGGGCTGCACGAGCCGCGCTCCAGCCACCTGCTGATGCTGTCGGCGATCGCCGGCCGCGATCTGCTCTCGCGGTCGTACGCGGAGGCGCTCGGAGAGGGCTATCTCTGGCACGAATTCGGCGATGTCCACCTGATCACCGGTTAGCGGATAGTCAATCGCAAGAGGTTTACAAGTCGGATCTCCCATGATGATACGTAATCAACGGGACGAAATCCGACTGGAGTAAAAATGCGCCGGCACCTGGCCGCCATCGCCGCCATCGCCCTGGCGGGAGGCATGCTGCTCACCCCCGCGCCCGCGAACGCCTCGGCCCCCCCGATCGCCGCACCGCAGAAGGTCACGGGCCCGCCGCTCGCGCCGCTGAAGACGACCGTCTTCTACCCGCGCAAGGCCTGGGCGGGCGACTCGTACGTCTACACGCTGAAGATCAAGAACGTCGGCAAGTGGTACACCGACATCGCCTACGTCGGCGGCCGTCTCTCCCCGCACATCTCCAAGATCCGCATCGTCGGCAAGCCCGCCGGCTCGTACTGCGAGATCTCGGGGCGCGAGGTGGGCTGTCTGCTCGACACCCTGAACCCCGGCAAAACGGCCACCCTCAAGGTCAAGGTCTGGCTGAAGAACGGTGCCCGCGGCACCGCGACCGCCAATTTCGGCTCGGTCTCGATCGACGTCCCCGCTGGCGGGCTGGACACCTTCGACATCTACGGCATCGACATCGGCACCGACATCAAGTACGTGCGGGTGAAGACCCGAGTGCTCCGCTGACCACGCGTTCCGTACCTCTCACCTGCTGACCGTCCGCCTCTCCCGCTCCCGTTCCCGGTTCCGGAACCGGTTGGTTCCGATCTCGCCACCGGTTTCGGTTCGTTCCGCTCGCTCCCACCACCGGCTCCGTTCCCGGATCCCGGCGACGGCGACGGCGACGGCGACGGCGACGGCGACGAGTGCGGGCAACCTCATGTACACGGCGCCCGCGCACCGTGCAGGATCTCCCCATGGCGAGTTCCGGACGGTGCGCGATCCATGGCTGAACTGAGAGTCGTCCTGGCCGAGGACCACTACCTGGTGCGTGAGGGCACCCGCAGGCTCCTGGAGACCTCCGGCGAGATCGAGGTGGTCGCCGCCGTGGGCACCGCGGACGACCTGCTCGACGCCGCCAGACGGCTGCGCCCCGACGTGGTCGTCACCGACATCCGGATGCCGGGCTCGGCCGATCTCGTCCGCCCGGGAATGGAGGGCATCGACGCGGCGCACCGCATCCGCGCCGCCTCACGGGACATCGGGGTCGTGGTGCTCTCCCAGTTCTCCGACGCGATGTTCGCCCTGGATCTGTTCAGGGACGGCACCGAGGGTCGTGCGTACCTGCTCAAGGACCGGGTCGGTGACATCGACGAGCTGCTCGGCGCGATCAGGTCGGTGGCGGGAGGCGGCTCGGTGATCGACCCCAAGGTGGTGGAGGGCCTGCTGGCCAAGCGCGGGGTACGCGGCGGCCCCCCGCCCGCGGAACTCACCCCCAGGGAACTGGACGTGCTCAGGGAGATGGCGCACGGCCTGTCCAACGGAGGAATCGCCCGCGCCCTGCACCTGTCGGTCTCCGCCATCGAGAAACACGTCAACTCGATCTTCATGAAGCTGGCCCTGGAGAACAGTCCCGACACCCACCGCAGGGTGGCGGCCGTCATCACATACCTGGGTTCGGCCTAGCCGGGGCCAGGGCTCCGAGATCGGATCAGGCCGCGGCGGGAACACCGTGCGCGGCCCCGGCGACCAGCACAGAGGCGACGGACGACTCGGCCGTCCAGGCCAGCTCCCCGCGGTCGCGTCCCCGCACGGGGGGCAGCATCGTCACCTCCACCGTCAACCGCCGGACGGCCACCACGCGGCGGATCGACGCCCACAGGATGTCGTCACCGACATAGACGGGTCCGCTGGCCAGGACGTCCTCCCCCTCCAGATATCTGATCGCGACCGGTCTGACCGGGGCCCCCGCGTCCAGGGCCGCCTGGAAAACGGCGGGCCTGAACGAGCCCATCCCACGCCCGCACCAGGTCGTCCCCTCGGGGAAGGCCGCCACCGGATGGCCGGCGGCGAGCGCCGCGGCCACGTCGGCGACGGTCCCGGGCAGCGCGGAGAGCCGGTCCCTGTCGACGAACAACGCGCCCGAACCCGTCGCGAGCAGGCCGACCACCGGCCACGCCCGGACCTCCTGCTTGGCGAGCACCCGGCACGGCAGGACCGCCGCCATCACGAGCGGGTCCAGCCACGACACGTGGTTGGCCACGACCAGCGGAGCGGCCCCGGACGATCCGTCGGCGACCGGACATGGCCCGGCGACCGAGCCGGCCATGAACGCGAACCCCCGCCTTACCTCGATCCGTACGCCGACCGCCCGCAGCACCAGCCGGGACCAGACGCTCGTCAGCCGGATCCTGTTCGTCGCACCGAGTCCACGGGCCACAAGCGTGAGGACCACTCCCGCCAGGACGACCAGCCCGACCGCCGCGAGTCGCAGCGCCCTGCGCGGCGCCTCGGCCCTCGATCTTGGTGGGAACAGGCAGCCGGCGGGCGTGCACGGCGCCACGGGTATCCACGGGCTCACGATGCGGCTCCCAGGAAGTGGCGCAGGTAGCGGGGGTCGGCCTCGGCCATCGAGAGCAGGACGAAGAAGTCGGCCGTACCGAAGTCGAGGTCGTGGGCGGGCGGGCCGCAGACCCAGGCGCCCAGCCGCACGTACCCGCGCAGCAGCGGCGGCAGCGTCGCCCGCCCCCGGTCGGCGGCGGGGCTCGTGGCGGCCGTACGCTTCGAGGCGTCCTCCCGCGGCGACCGCGCCGCTCCGGCGCCGATCGGGAAGACCGGCACGGACCCGGAAGCGGCCGAGGGGCCCGACCTCCCTCTCCGGCCTCTCCGGCGAGGAGAGCCGGAGACCGGGCCCGCCCGCCAGGGGCGGTGCGGCGTGACGCGGTAGCCCGGCGGTGAGAGCGGCACCCGCTCCATGATCCCGGCCGCGTCGGCCACCGGCACCGAGCAGCACCCGGCCAGCCAGCCGTACCCCCCGGCCGTCATGTAGCGGGCGATACCCGCCCACATCAGCCCGAGCACCGCGCCACCCCGGTGTTCCGGGTGTACGCAGGCCCTGCCGGTCTCGACCATGTTCCCCCGGATACCGGCCAGCGCGCTGAGATCGAACTCGGAGTCGGAGTAGAGGCGATCGGCCCTGCGGGGGCCGAGCAGCCGGTAGGTGCCGACGACCTCACCGGTGTCGTCGCACCTCACCAGGAGGTGATCGCAGTAGGCGTCGAGCGGATCGACGTCCAGGCCGGTGATGGGACTGTCCAGCCGGGCGCCCATCTCCTCGGAGAAGACGCGGTGGCGCAGGCGCTGGGCCTCGCGCATCTCGACGGCGGTAGCGGCCAGCCCGACGCTGTAGCGGGCGAGGCGCGACTCCACGGGAAGGGTCGTCATGAGGTTCATGAAGACATTTGCAGATGACGCGGGACCTGAGGGGCCCGCGAACTCCAGGCGTCCGGATGATGAACCACATTCACGGTCGAATCCGGAGCCAAGTACCGTAGGAACCGATGAACCAGCGCACGCTTCTGATCACGTTGAACGGCCCCGACCGACCGGGCGTGACCTCACGCCTCTTCTCGGTCCTGGCCGGCTTCCCCGTCATCGTCGCCGACGTGGAGCAGGTCGTCATCCGCGGCCGGCTCACCCTCGGCGTCCTCGTCTCGTACGCGGGCGACACGCCGACCGGCACAGGCGGCACCCTCGGGGCCCTCTGGACCGCCGTCGAGCGGGCCGCGGAGGACCTCGGACTCCACGTGGAGCTGTCCACCGGCTCCGACTCGAAGGAGAAGCGGCGCAGGGGGCGGCTCGACGTCACCGTGCTCGGCTCACCGCTGCAGCCCGCCGCCATGGCGGGGATCGCGGGGCGGATCGCCGCGGCCGGTGCCAACATCGACCGGATCGAGCGCCTGTCCAGCTATCCGGTGACCTGCATCGAGCTCTCGCTCTCCGGCGCCGACCCCGACACCCTCAGGGCGGAGCTGGCCGTCGAGGCGCACGCCCAGCAGGTCGACGTCGCCGTGCAGCGGACCGGCCTGCACCGCAGGGCGAAGCGCCTGATCGTGATGGACGTCGACTCGACGCTCATCCAGGCCGAGGTGATCGAGCTGCTCGCGGCGCACGCCGGCTGCCTGGAGGAGGTCGCCCGGGTCACCGAGGAGGCGATGCGCGGCGAGCTCGACTTCGCCGAGTCGCTGCGCCGCCGGGTCGCGCAGCTTGAGGGCCTCTCCGAGGAGGTCTTCGAGAAGGTACGCAAGGAGCTCGTGCTGACTCCCGGCGCCCGGACGCTGGTACGGACGCTCAAGCGGCTCGACTACCGGTTCGCGATCGTCAGCGGCGGGTTCACGCAGCTCACCGACGCCCTCGTCGAGGACCTCGGGATCGACTACTCCGCGGCCAACACCCTGGAGGTCGTCGACGGCGTGCTGACCGGGCGGGTCGTCGGCGAGATCGTCGACCGGCCGGGCAAGGCGCGGGCACTGGAGCGCTTCGCCCGCGAGGCGGGGATCCCGATCAGCCAGACCGTGGCCATCGGCGACGGCGCCAACGACCTGGACATGATCGCGGCGGCCGGTCTCGGCATCGCGTTCAACGCCAAGCCGGTGGTCCGCCGCGCCGCCGACACCGCGGTCAACGTCCCCTACCTCGACTCGATCCTCTACCTGCTGGGCATCCCGCGCGCCGAGGTGGAGGACGCCGACGCCGAGGACGGTGTCACCGCCGCCGAACGTTGACCGTGATCGGTGGGGTGGGCCACCCGCGAACGCGATCACCGTACGGCTGTCCCGAGGCGTCGCCGAAGAGCTGAGACGGTCGCTCGTGTCTCAGCTCTCGCGCGGATTCTCAGTGCTTCCTGGGGGTCCAGTGGACGATGCCGCGGCCGGTGTCGAGCTCGGCCCACTCGCCGTCGACCCCGATGACGGCGAACGCGCCGGGCGGGAACCCGGCGTCGCCGTCGGCCGAGGTGAGCTGCATGACAAGCTCCTGAACCCCGGGGTTGTGGCCGACCAGGACCAGCGTGCGCACCTCGGGATCGCTCCGCCGGATCAGCGTGAGCAACTCGTCGGGATATGCCTCGTATATGGCCGGTTCGATGAGGGTCTCCGCACCGGGGAGTGCCAGGTCGGCGGTCCGCCTGGTCCGTACCGACGGCGAGCAGAGCACCAGGTCGGGGGTGAGGTCCATACCGACGAGGGCCGCGCCGACCTTGAGGGCGTCGCGCTCGCCGACATCGGTGAGGGGGCGTTCCCTGTCGGCGAGGCCGGAGGTGTGAGCCGCCTTGGCGTGGCGCAGGACGACGAGCGTGCGCGCGGTCATCGCGACGCCCACACGGCCAGACCCACGATCACCGCGAACATCGCGGCCATCGCCAGCAGGATGAGGACGAGTGTCTTGCCTCCGGAAGGCTGCTGTTCCATACGGGCCAGTTTCCCACCGGGGTGGCCCGCACACGCCGAAGGGGTGCACGTGGCCCGTGCACCCCTCCGTCAAACGTTTCCGTCGAACGTTTCCGTCGAACGTTTCCGTCGAACGTTTCCGTCGAACGTTCGCTCAGCTGGAGACCTGCTCCGGCTCCCGGTCGGAGTTGCTCTCCTCCGTCGGGGCGATGCCCGCCGAACGACGCTTGGAGAAGACGACCGCGGCGACGACGATGCCGACCGCGACCACCGTGATGCCGATGCGCAGCGTCGGGTTGTCGGCGTAGGTCACCACGGCGGGGGCGATCAGCAGCGCCACGAGGTTCATCACCTTGAGGAGCGGGTTGATCGCCGGTCCCGCGGTGTCCTTGAACGGGTCGCCGACGGTGTCACCGATGATGGTGGCCTCGTGGGCCGGCGAGCCCTTGCCACCGTGGTGACCGTCCTCGACCAGCTTCTTGGCGTTGTCCCAGGCACCACCGGAGTTGGCCAGGAACACCGCCATGAGCGTGCCACAGGCGATGGCACCGGCCAGGAACGCGCCGAGCGGGGCGTACCCGAGGGCGAAACCGACGGCGATCGGGGTGAGGACGGCGAGCAGGCCGGGCGTCGCCAGCTCCCGCAGCGAGTCGCGGGTGCAGATGTCGACGACCCTGCCGTAGTCGGGGAGCTCCGTCCCCGCCATGATGCCCGGCTTGGTGCGGAACTGCTCGCGCACCTCGAAGACCACCCGTCCGGCCGCGCGGCCGACCGCCATGATCGCCAGGCCGGAGAACATGAACACCACCGCGGCGCCGATGATCAGACCGACCAGCACGTTCGGGGAGTCGACGCTCAGGCTGAACGCGCTGAACGAGCCCAGCGCCTCCTTCACGCTCGCCGTCGCACCCACCAGCTCGCCCTCGACCGCCGTACGGAACGCGCCGAACAGCGCGGTCGCGGCGAGCACGGCGGTGGCGATCGCGATGCCCTTGGTGATGGCCTTGGTGGTGTTACCGACGGCGTCCAGCGAGGTGAGGACCTGAGCGCCCTCGCCCTCGACGTCGCCGGACATCTCGGCGATGCCCTGGGCGTTGTCGGAGACGGGACCGAAGGTGTCCATCGACACGATCACGCCGACCGTGGTCAGCAGGCCGGTACCCGCCAGCGCCACGGCGAACAGCGCGATCGTGACGTTGCCGAAGCCAAGCAGGAAGGCTCCGTAGACGGCGGCTCCGATGATCAGCGCGGAGTAGACCGCCGACTCCAGACCGACGCTGATGCCGGACAGGATGACCGTGGCGGGGCCCGTACGAGAGCTCTCGCCGATGTCCTGCACCGGGCGGCGGTTCGTCTCGGTGAAGTAGCCGGTGAGGATCTGGATGGTGCTCGCCAGGACCAGGCCGATGAGCACCGCCCCGATCGCGATCAGACGCGGGTCCGAGGTGACCGCGGCGATCTCCGGGCTCACATTGGTCAGACCGGAGAAGCTGGCCGGCAGGTAGAGGTAGGCCGCGCCGGCGACGAGGACCGCCGAGATGGCCGCCGAGATGAAGAAGCCCCGGTTGATCGCGGCCATCGCGTTGCGGTCCCCGGCGCGCGGGGCGGTGACGAAGATGCCGATGATCGCCGTGATCACACCGATCATGGGCACGATCAGCGGGAACACCAGTCCCTCGACGCCGAAGGCCACCCGGCCCAGGATCAGGCTGGCGACCAGCATGACCGCGTAGGACTCGAACAGGTCGGCGGCCATGCCCGCGCAGTCACCCACGTTGTCGCCGACGTTGTCGGCGATGGTGGCGGCGTTGCGCGGGTCGTCCTCGGGAATGCCCTGCTCGACCTTGCCGACGAGGTCGGCGCCGACATCGGCGGCCTTGGTGAAGATGCCTCCGCCGACTCGCATGAACATCGCGAGCAGCGCGGCACCGAAGCCGAAGCCCTCCAGCACGGCCGGGGCTTCGCCCCCGTAGGCGATCACCACCACGGCCGCGCCGAGCAGGCCGAGGCCAACGGTGATCATTCCGGCCACACCACCGGTGCGGAAGGCGATCCGCATGGCGACCTTCTCACCGGACGTGCGGGCGGCGGCGGCGACACGGACGTTGCCGCGGACCGCGAGCCACATGCCGATGAATCCGGTCAACGCCGAGAACAGCGCGCCGACGACGAAGAACGCCGACCTGCCGATCCTCACGCTGGTCGTCTCGGCCGGGAGAAGGTACAGCAGGAACGGGATCAAGATGACGAATAGCGCGAGCGTCCGGAACTGTCGCGCAAGATACGCGGAAGCCCCCTCCTGGACGGCTCTCGCGATGTTCTGCATACGTTCGGTGCCTTGGTCGGCGGACAGCACCTCCCGCACCAGTGTGCCGGCGACGGCGAGTGCGAGCAGGGCGACGGCGGCGACCACGATGACGATGGTGAAGTGGTGACCACTTAGGGAAACCGCTGGCTCCGCAGCGGCGAGATGGAGCACAGACATCCGACTCTCCTTGGCAAGACGGGAACACGTCCTGCCCGGAGTGCGCTGCGGTGATTGTCAGGCGGCTGAGGCGGCGCACTCCGGGATGGTGGGCAGTGCCGCTTCCAGTTGCAGACCCCCGCGGAGTACGGCTCGCGTGACGGGCCGCTCCGAAGGATAAACCTTGGCCGGTCCCGGGAGTCTACGCAGCGACGACGCGGATATGAAGCCTCTGCCCCCGCCCAATTGACGACACGAGCGGCCCCCTTTGACAGCCGACCTGCTTATGGGGTCATTTCATCCGTCACATCCACCCCTCAGCTCCTGTTTCCTCCCAGTTTCAGTCAAGAAACAGCCACGTTAAGTTTTGACCGAAATTGAAATCTCCTCGGGGAACGACCGGGCTCGCCCACCGGACATCACGGACGATCCTCCGGGCCCCCCTCCCTCCGCCCTCAACTCTCAGCCGGGTGAACGGCGGCGCAGGCCGGGATGATCTTGCCGCGCCGGGTCTCGGCGGCCCCTCTCCCCACCCTCAGCCCCCAACCCGCAGCCCCGGCATACGGCGAGGCAGGCGGAACGACGTCGCCGCGCCGGGTCTCGGCGGCCTCTCTCCCCGCCTCGGCTCTCAGCCCCGGCGAACGGCGAGGCGGACCCGGCGAGCGCCATCGGCGGCCCGTTGGCGAGGCGAGATCATCCGGCCTCCGGACACGTCTCCAACGAACACACCTCGGGTCGATGACCGCCACACCACGGACGACACAGACGAGACGGGCGAGACGGGCGAGACGGGCGGATGGCGACCCCAGCACGGAGGTCATCACAGACGATCTTGTGGCCGCGCACTCCCAACAAAAACAGCCGGGCGTGTCCATATGGACACGCCCGGCTGTCGAAGTCTGCTTTTCAGACCGGAGACATTCCGTTCGTCGCCGCCGGCCAGCTCATGCGGATGCACATGCCCTTCTGGCTTGGGTAGACCTGAACGTCGTCGGCCAGCCCCGCGATGACCGCGATGCCGAAACCGGCCATCAGGTCATCGGGAAGCTGCCCGAACGGATCGTCGAACCCCAGAAGGGCCCGATCATGCTCCAGCTCATCACTAGGGGCGGAGTCGGTGACTGTCACCTCAAAACGCCCTAAGTCATCACGTAGCTCGATCCGGATCGGCTCTCCCGGACAGTGGAGGCGATGTGCCTCCACAGCCCGCGAGCACGCCTCTCCAACAGCGAGCCGTACCTCGTCCAGCAACGACTCCTGTACGCCGGTACGCCTGGCGATGGCCGTGGCCACCAGGCGTGCCGTCCGCACATGCGCGGGGAGAGCGCTGAACGTCAGCTCGACGGTAGCCACGACTACTTGTCTCGACCGTGAGCTTCCTTGGCCTCGTCGACCGAGGCGTAGATCCCGAAGACCTTCGTCAGTCCAGTGATCCGGAAAATCTTCAGGATGCGCTCCTGGGTGCAGACAAGCTCCAGTGAGCCATCGTGCGCCCTAACTCGCTTGAGCCCGCCGACCAGGACACCAAGGCCCGTGGAGTCAAGGAAGTCAACCTTCTCCATGTTGACGAGCAGGTGGAAATTCCCCTTGTTGACCAGGTCGATCAGGAGCTCACGCAATCTGGGCGCGGTGTAGACATCAATCTCACCCTCAACCTCAACGATGGTGAGACGGTCCTCGGAATGGTGGTCCAACTTCAGATCCACAGATCCTCCAGCGCCTTGCCTGCGAAAGTACCGATTCGAGCATGCCTTCCTGGGACCGGGTGACCCCCGGACGACAAGCCCCGACGCGCGGCATTCAACCATGCGTACGCTCAGTGTCTATACGAAATCACGATTCCCGGCGACTCTGCCCACAGATGTGAGACTGGAAACCAGTGACCCCGCCCTCATCCTCGCCCCTCAGCGCGGGCACCGCCCTCAGCCGCCTCCTCGACGTTCCCGCACGTCGGGCGCGTGTTACCCATGTGGAGCACGTTCCCGCACGTCAGGCCGGTGATACCCGATGGCCCGACTGGGTCGACCAGCGGCTGGTTACGCGCTGGGCGAACCTCGGTATTTCCGGCCTGTGGCCACATCAGGCCGAGGCCGCGGATCTGATCCACCGTGGCCAAAACGTGATCATTTCCACAGGGACGGCGTCGGGCAAGTCCCTCTCTTACCTGGTCCCGGCACTCTCCTCGACGCTCGACGGCGGCACGATCCTCTATCTGTCGCCCAGCAAGGCACTCGCCGCCGACCAGCTCCGCGCGCTGCGCGAGCTCGACCCTCCCGGCCTCCGCGCCGCGACCTATGACGGCGACACCTCCTTCGAGGAGAGGGCCTGGGTGCGCAAGCACGCCAACTACGTCCTCACCAACCCGGACATGCTTCACCGCGGCCTGCTGCCCCGTCACGCTCAGTGGTCGCTCTTCTGGCGGCGGCTCCGAATGGTCGTCGTGGACGAGTGCCACGGTTACCGGGGCGTGTTCGGCTCCCACGTCGCGCAGATCCTGCGCCGCCTGCGCCGGATCTGCGCGCGTTACGGCTCCCGGCCGGCGTTTCTGCTCTCCTCGGCGACGGCAAACGAGCCCGGGGTCTTCGCGCAGCGCCTGACAGGCCTCCAGATGGCCGAGGTGACCACGGACACCTCTCCTCGGGGCGCGACCACCTTCGCACTGTGGGAGCCACCCCTGACCGATCTGCGCGGCGAGGGCGGCGCCCCGGTCCGGCGCCCCGCGACCGCCGAGAGCGCGGATCTCCTGGCCGATCTCGTCGCCTCCGACGTGCGGACCCTCGCCTTCGTCCGCTCCCGCAGGGCCGCCGAGACCGTGGCCCTCACCACCCGGGCCAAGCTCCAGGACCTCGTCATCGACGGGGAGGCGCCCCCGGAGCTGCCCGGCAAGGTCGCGGCCTATCGGGCCGGATACCTGGCCGAAGATCGCAGGAACCTGGAAAGGGCCCTGCGCTCCGGCGAACTGCTCGGCCTCGCGACGACCAACGCGCTGGAACTCGGTGTCGACGTCTCCGGGCTGGACGCCGTGCTCATCGCGGGGTGGCCCGGGACCCGCGCCTCTCTCTGGCAGCAGGCCGGGCGGGCGGGACGGGACGGGCAGGACGCGCTGGCGGTGCTGGTCGCGAGGGACGACCCCCTGGACACCTACCTCGTCCACCATCCGGAAGCCCTGTTCGGCCGTCCCGTCGAGACGATCGTGCTTGACCCCGGCAACCCGTACGTGCTGGGGCCCCATCTGTGCGCGGCGGCGGCCGAGATCCCGCTCACCCACGACGAACTGGACATCTTCGGCCCGACCACCAAGGAGGTGCTCGCCGATCTGGTCGGGGACGGCCTGCTCAGGGAACGCGCCACAGGCTGGTTCTGGACCAGCCGGGAACGCGCCACCGACCTCGCCGACATCCGAGGGGCGGGCGCCGCGCCCATTCAGGTCGTCGAGATGTCCACAGGACGGCTGCTCGGCACCGTGGACGAACCCTCCGCCCACTCGGCCGTGCACACCGGCGCCGTCTACGTGCACCAGGGAGAGACATTTCTGGTGGCCGAACTCGACCTGGAGGCGGGGGTCGCGCTGGTCGAGGCGGGAACCCCCGACTACACGACCTTCGCCAGGGATGTCACCGATATCTCGGTCATCGAGTCCCTTCGCTCGCACCCTCTCGGTCAGGGAGAGCTCCATTTCGGCGCGGTCGAGGTGACGAGCCAGGTCGTGGCCTATCTCAAGCGCCGAGCCCAGAGCGGTGAACTCATGGGGGACGAACCTCTCGACCTGCCCCCGCGCACGCTACGGACCCGGGCCGTCTGGTGGACGCTGCCCACCTCGGCGATCCTTCCCCTCGCCGAGGAGTGCCTGGACCTCGGCGGCGCCGCGCACGCGGCCGAACACGCCTCCATCGGCCTGCTGCCGCTCTTCGCGACCTGCGACCGCTGGGACATCGGAGGCGTCTCCACCGAACTCCATCCCGACACCGGGGTGCTCACCGTCTTCGTCTACGACGGCCACGAGGGCGGCGCCGGCTTCGCCGAACGCGGTTACGCCCGCGCGCGCGACTGGCTCACGGCCACCCGCGAGGCCATCGCCTCCTGCGAGTGCGAGCGCGGCTGCCCGTCGTGCATCCAGTCTCCCAAGTGCGGCAACGGCAACGAACCTCTCGACAAGGCCGGAGCCCTCCGGCTTCTCGCCGTCCTGCTCTCCCCCGAGCCCACGGACACACCCCCGTTTCTCCCCGAGCCCACGGACGTCCTCCCTGAGCCCACGAACGCGCCCCCGCTCCCGCAAGAGCCGGCGAACGTCTCCCCGCTCTCCCGGAAGCACACGGACATGCCCTCGCTCCTCCCGGACCCCCCGGATACCTCCCCGCTCCCCCAAGAGCCCGCGAACCTCTCCTCACTTCCCCTGGACCCTGCGGACGTGCTCCCGCTTTCTCCGAAAACTCAGGACACTTCGGATGTGACAGGTGGGAGAGCCGCCAGGATGACGGACGGCGGATGAGCTCTTCCCCGCTGCCTTTACTCAACGCTGCTTTACTCGATGCCCTTCACCGCTGCTCTGCTCGATCAGCCGTCAAGGTCCTGGATCAACGATGTGAACAGGTCCCGCACGTGCCCTGGAGGTGATCGCCACCGGCCCTTTCAAAGGCAGCGAGACCTCCATGACCACCTCGACATCCGCGACACCCCCCTCGCTGAGAGAGCAGCGGGTGATCCTGGCCTTGTTGT
This sequence comes from Streptosporangium sp. NPDC049078, assembly GCF_040648855.1. Taxonomy (NCBI): domain Bacteria; kingdom Bacillati; phylum Actinomycetota; class Actinomycetes; order Streptosporangiales; family Streptosporangiaceae; genus Streptosporangium; species Streptosporangium sp. NPDC049078. Next base: position 90,114 of record NZ_JBEZEL010000024.1, on the reverse strand, counting down.
CCGCGGCGAGCGAGGAGGCCCTCAGGCAGCTCCGGCCCGGATCCGCGAAGGCGAGCCGGGCAGCGGCGAGCGCGCTCAGGTCGGCGGCGCTCTGTGCCCGGTGGCGCGCGACCCTGGCCATGCCCGTGAACACGACCGCCATCGCGACCGCGAAGACCAGCGCCATGAGCCCGACCGTCCAGATCGTCGCCGACCCCCGCTGCGCGTTCTCCCTCCCCATGTCGGCCATGCCCGGCCTACCGTTCCAGACCTGGCTCGGTGACGGACACGGCGGTCGCATGGACGATCACGCTCGGGAGCGAGGCACCCCATCGGGGTTTGACGTTCGCGGACACCTCCACCCGTGTCACCTCCGCACTCCGGGTCACCGTGACCACGGCGCCCGGCGGAGCCACGGACAGGACACCGCCTCGAACCCGCTCAAGGGACTCACCGCGCGAAGCGGCCCTGGCCCCGGCTCGCGCGGCGTCCACACACTCCAGTCGCGCCTCGACCGCCGCCACGGCCCACAGCCCGGCTCCCAGAACGACCATGAGAGCGGGCAGTGCCGCGGCCGTCTCCGCTGTCACCGAACCCCTGGACCGGCGGGAACCTGACCGGCGGGAGGAGGTCAACGGTGCCGGGAGGATCATCCGGCCACGGTGAGCGCTCGATTGATCAGACCCGTGATCATCTGTTGGACTTCGGAGCTCGTCACCACCTTGAAAAGAAGGGCGGCGAAAGCACAGGCGGCGATCGTCCCGACCGCGTACTCGGCGGTGGACATGCCTTGATCACGGTGCGCGCCGGCGACCAGCAACGCCCACCGTGCGCGCAACCAGCGCCACCGGTCGCGCCCCGCGTGAACGGCACTCGTTCGAGCCATCTGCTCCTCCTGGAGATCTCCACCGGACCCACCGCCCGGCATCGGTACCGTCAGGGTTCTCCATACGCCCGAGACACCGCCGACCCGAACCACGTTCTGGGGAAAGGGCGTTCGGTTATCCACAGCTCGGAAGCGAAAAAAGGCCTTAGACAGCACGAAAGGCCTCCATCCACGGATGGAGGCCTTTCCAGGTTCTCAATGAGGAAATTTCTGGACGTCTATCCACAGGCGGCACCACTTTTCTGTGGATAACCCCTCTCGGCGGGGAAAAGTCTGTGGATAACTCAGGGGAGCAGCACCTCGCCGGCGAGGCCGGCCACGACGGGGATGATGCCCAGGAAGACGAACGCGGGCAGGAAACAAAGTCCCAGGGGAGCGACGGCCTGGACCCCGACCCGTTGGGCGGCCGCCGCGGACGCGGCGCGGGCGACACGGCGAGAATCGTCGGAGAGTCTGGTGAGGACATCGGCCACCGGTGCGCCGCTCGACGCGGCCCGGCTCATGGCACGGGCCAAAAGGGCGAGCGGGCGCTCGGAGGCCAGAGCCCGCCAGGCGTCCTCCGGCGCGGCTCCCAGCCTCAGCTGGCCACTCACCCAGGCCAGTCTCTCGCCCAGCGGTCCCCCGATCGCCTCCACCGTGACATCGATGGCTCCGGTGATCGGCTGACCGACGCGCAGACAGGCGACCATGAGGTCGGCCGCCAGCGGCAGATCCGCGGTCAACCGCCTGCGTTCCTCACGAACTTCGGGTGGCTCCCGCCTGCGCAGGATCATCAGTGCGATCCAGAAACCGGCGACGCCCATGACCACTCCCGGCAGGCCGCCCACTGTCAGGAACGCCACCAGCCCTGGAGCTACGGCGGTCGCGAGTTCGCCCCGGCCCGGCCGTCGCCTCTCCCTCGGCTCCCGGGCCGTCCTTCCTCTCGGCTCTCGGAGCATCCCCGCAGGTCCTCGGTCCACCTCCGCAGGTCCTCGGACCGTCCCCGCAGAGGAAAACGCGGGTGCTTCCGCCTCTTGCCGCACCCGAGGGAGCCCAGTCGGCTGCCCCACCCCGGGGAACCCGGCCGGGTGAGGTGAACTCCGCACGTGGCGGAGCCGGTCGGATTGTTCTCTCCGGGTGCTCCACAGTCGGCCGGCGATTCCGGCGAGCACCACGGCCAGCAAGATGATCATTACCTTTCCTCCCCACGTCTCCACGTTCTGCCCACATCTCCACGTCCTGGTTTTCGCCTCCGTCGGCCTCACGTCACGGCTTCCTGAACCCCCTGGCCTAATGTCCTGCCTTCCTCACTCCTGAACACGGGCCTCAGCCCTCCCGAGGTTGCGGGTCTGACCTTGCCCGGCAGGCGTGCCACGAAGGGCGACGAGCTCCTTCCCTGTTGGCGGCCGAAAGGCGTGCTGGGACCCGGGGTGGGCGATGTGGGGGGACCTGCGCAGGTCGAGGGTGGTGGGCAACCCGCACGGGGCACTCACCGGCCAGATCCTCTGGGCACGCGGCTGTCAGATCCGCTGGGCACGAGTGACCAGACGGTGGGTCCACCACAGACCACAGGCGTCGAGCGCGAGGCCGACGACCAGGCAGCCCGCACCCGCCGGGCCGCCGAAGAGGAAGTGCAGCGGGCGCATGCCAAGACCGGCTGCCATCAGCAGACCGAGAACGGGCAGAGCCGCCAGCAGCCGGGCCGTGGCGCGGGGACCGGCGAGCTGGGCGGCGACCTCGTGACGATGAGCCTGGGCCTCTCGCAGCGAACCGGCGACACGGTCGACGAGAACGGCCAGACCCGCCCCGGCGGTCACGCTCGCCTTCCAGCAGGCGGCCAGCCCCCGGAACGCCTCGCCGCCGTGTTCGGGTGCCACGGCCAGCAGAGCGGCGGGGACGTCACCTCCGTCTCTCGCCGCCGCGACCAGCGGGCGCAGGGCCACGGGCTCGGGAAAGCCCGCCGCCCCCACGGCCCGCGCCAGCGCCTCGCCCGCCGTCCGTCCCGCCGCCAGCTCGGCGGAGAGCCCCTGGCACAGCTCGATCGACGCGATCCGCCAGGCGTCCGCACGCCTGGAAGGCCGTGCCCGCGCGATGAACCTCTCGTGGAGGGAACCCTGCAGGATCGGGCGGCGCCGCCTCATCCGGCGCAGGCGAGCGGCGCCAAGGTCCGTCCCCATCCACAGCCATGTCGCCACAGCGGCGAGGACCAGGGCGGTCGCCATCATGTCGCCGGCCGTGACATCGACCGTGGCACCGACCACGCCCTCGGCTCGTCAAAGCCCGGATCACCCGGATCACCCGGATCACCCGGATCACCCGGCGCGTCCGGGGAAGCCTCCCGGCGGTGACAGGACGCGGACACCGCCTGACATGAATCGGCGACGCCGGGGGCTCGGGCCGCGAGGGCCGGCAGACCTGGGCCGGGGGTCACCTGCCCGTCCGGAGCGAAGGTGAGGGCAGATTCGGCCTCGACCAGCCCCGAAGGGCGACGGACCAGCATGCAGATCTCGGCGACCCGGCGACGTCCGTCGGCACGGTCACGAACCAGATGGACGACAACGTCCAAGGCGGCGGCGATCTGGCTGTGGACCGCCTCCCGGCTGAGACCCGCCGCGCACCCCAGCGCCTCCAGACGGGGTGGCACATCGGTCGCGGTGTTGGCGTGCAGGGTGCCGCAACCTCCCTCATGACCGGTGTTCAAAGCATTAAGAAGATCAACTACCTCGGCTCCCCGCACCTCTCCGACGACAAGCCGGTCGGGGCGCATCCGCAGGGCCTGACGGACGAGATCACGCAGGCCGACACCGCCCGCACCCTCAAGGTTGGCCGGGCGCGACTCAAGGCGGACGACGTGGGGGTGCAGCGGTCTCAGCTCCGCCGAGTCTTCGACGAGCAGCAGCCTCTCGCCGGGGTGAGCCAGGGAGAGCAGGGCGGAGAGCAGCGTCGTCTTGCCCGTACCCGTACCGCCCGTGACCAGGAAGGCGAGCCTCGACTCGATCACCGCCGTGAGAACGGAGACGCTGTCGGCCCTGATCGCGCCCGCTTCGACCAGGTCGGTAAGGGTGAAGGTGCGTCTGGGCGGGAGCCGCAGGGAGAGGCAGGTGCCGTTGGGCGCCACGGGCGGAAGGACGGCGTGCAGCCGGACACCTCCGGCGAGACGTGCGTCGACGTACGGGCACGCGTCGTCGAGGCGCCTGCCCGCGGCGGAGGCGAGGCGCTGCGCCAGCCGCCGGAGAGCGTCTTCGCTCGGGAAGACGATCGACGTCAGGCGTAGCCCACCGCCGTCGTCGACCCACACCTCGCGTGGGCCGTTCACCAGCACATCGGTGACCTCGGCCTCGGCCAGCAACGGCTCCAGAGGACCGGCCCCGATGAGATCGGCGCACAGGACCCGGGCCACCGCCAGGATCTCCGCGTCACCGAGCATCGCCCGCTCGGCTCGCAGCGCGACCGCGACGTGCGCGGCACTGGGCTCGACGCCCGTTCGAGCCAGTCGTACGCGGACCGCCTCCACCAGCTCCGGCGAGACCGTCACGGCTGTGTCGGCCCGCTTCACGCGTCCGGCCCGAACAACTCGTGCAGGAACGCGAAGCAGAACCGCCCGAGAGAGGTGCGGCGGCCGAGCGGGGGGACGTCCCCCCGCTCGAGCGCGGCGGCCAGACGAGGCTGGTCGGGGAGGCTGCCGCCGTGCGGGATGCCGAGCGAGGCCGCCACCACGTCGTCGTTCAGGACCCCGCTGCGCACGACGGCCCGCACCTCACCCGTGTGCCCGCGCAGCCCGGCGAGCACCTGGGCTGCGGCGAGCACGCCGCGCACGTCTGCGGTGACGACCAGAAGGGTCGTGGCGGCTCGTCCGAGCGCCTCCACAGCGGCCTCGTCGAGGTGGCGCGGCAGGTCGACGACGACCAGGTCGAAGCCCCTGCGGCCCGCCTCAAGAACCGAGCGCATCGCCTCGGCCGGGATCGGATCGACCTCGCCCCGGTGAAAGGAGAGCAGGGTCAGCCCGGCGAAGGTCGGCAGGGCCGCCTGGAGCGCGGTATGGCTCACCCTGCCCTCACGGGCGACCAGGTCCGACCAGCGCGCCCCGTCGGACTCCTCCTGGCCGAGGAGGAGGTCGAGACCTCCGCCGAGCGGATCGGCGTCGACGAGGAGGGTGCGGATGCGCCGCCGGGACGCGGCCATCGCCAGCGAACCCGCCAGGACGCTGGCTCCCGCTCCTCCCCGCCCTCCCGCGACACACACCACGGAGCCGGGTGTCGCGGGCGGCTCGACGGCGTCGGCGAACTCGTCGACCAGCTGTCGCTCCGCGGCGGGCAACTCCAGCACGCCCTGAGCGCCGACCGCGACGCACTTGCGCCATGTGTCGGGATCTTCGGAGGTGTGGGTGGCCAGGAAGACACGGGAGCGAGGTGGCGGACCGGTCGCGGCCAGGGCGTCGGCCACGTCGCCCCCGACGACGACCAGCGGAGCACGGTTCCAATAGGGCCGGGCGTGCGCGGGCACGTGGGCGACGTCGAGCTCGGCTCCGGCCGCGGCGGCTACACGAAGCAGGTCGTCGAGCAGATCGTGGTCTTCGGTGATGATCAGCGGACGGTCCACGGATGCCTCCCTGGGGTGCGGGGGCTCCACTTTCCGCGACGACCTCCCCATCAGGGGAAACCGAACGCCGCACTGTGGATAACCCTTGCCGACAGGGAGAGCCTGTGGATAACCGGTCGTCGGCCGGAAGGTCGGGAGGTCGGGAGGTCATGCCGCCGGGGCAGAGGGCGCTCGAAGAAAAGGGCGACCCCCGCCGGGGGGGAGAGAGCGGGGGTCGCCAACCGGTCCGGCTCTGGGGGGGTAGAGCCGGTCCCGTTTCGGAAGAAAGCCTTCAACAACCGACCGGAGCACAGCGAGAGGGTCGTGTTGCGACCTGCGCAGTTACTCCGGTTTGGGGAGATAACACCTCATGCTGCCCGATCAACTTGAGTTCCGTCGAGGAGTAATCCTGGATTTCCACCAGTTTTTTTAATGCAACGGTCCAGTCTCCGGACACGGTCCCGCCGAGGCGCGCGCCACGCACACACGAACGACGGTGACGCTCGGTAATCGCCACCGAGGCGTCACGGCACCCGCCGGACGCCACACCGGGCATGCGCAGCGAAGCATAAAACGACATAAGAGAGGATTCGTCCATTAATGTCCCCTGATCCGTAAAGGTCTTGCTCCCAGGGGTTCCCATCTGCGCGGATCGGACGTACAAAGGTTTTACGGACCAGTTGTCCGGGCATGGCCGCCGAGTACCCACGTACCGTCAGCCGCGGGAGGCGCGCTGAATCGGGCTTGCCCCGCTTCAGCGATTATCAGGTGCACGCTTGGTAACTCAGTCAGGACATGTCGGCGACGGCGCCCCCACACCAGGGGCGCCGTCGGTATGTACGGCCGGTCCCGCCGGATGTCCGCAATCAGTGACGTTCGGTGATCGAACGCGCGGTCAGTCGTCACTCAGCGGCACCAATGAGTGGGTAGGCGGGCAGGCCACGGGTGCGATCGAGCCGATCCCGGGGCAGGTCGGACGCGAATGCGCGGACGGGCTCAGGGACGCGGGCAAGTGTCCTCGCGCCGCCCCGCCGACCCCACTGCCCTCGCACCGACCCGCTGAGCCCACGGCCGGCCGGTCCGAGGTCAGCCGCGCTGCATGGCCTCGCAGATCGCCGTGGCCTCTCGTACGCCCAGCGTGACCGCCGACGCGCAGTGCCGCACCCACGCGGCGACGCCCTCGGGGGTACCGCTCAGATATGACCGCAGCCCCTCCCCGTAGGCGGAGCCGAGTTCGAGGTGGCCCACCTCGACGGCGACCAGCGACTTCGGGTCCAGGCCGAACTCCACGAGCGTCAACCGCTCCGCCGCCCGCGCGACCACACCGTCCGCCGTACCGAACGGGCGCAGCACGGCCAGTTCCGCGTGTACGACGGCGGCGAGCACCAGGGCGGGGGCCTTCGACGAGGCCGTCACCAGCCGGACCAGCCCGTCCACCCGTGCCACCGTCTCCTGCGGACCGGGGGCGGCCCCCAGGCCGAGCGGGTCGGGCGCCTCCGCGACGGCCCTGGGGCGGCCGAGGTCCCCCGTGCCCCCGCCGTCTCCGATGAGCCCCGAGGCCGCGAGCGTATGCAGCCTGGCCAGCACCTGGCGGGGCGCCGACCGCCAGGTCGCGCCGAGTCGCCCGAGTTCGGCCGAGACCCGCAGCGCGCCCTGTACCACGGGATCGGTGACCTCGGGGATGGCTTCGAGGGGCACGTCCACGCCTTCCAGGGCCGCTGACGCGCGTGCGCCGCGCAACGCGGATCTGGCCGACACCTCCGGACTCTTACGTCGCAGCACGCGGTGCCCGTAGAGCCGGTCGACGGCCTTGCGCGCGTCGGTGACCGCCTCGGGCACTCCGGGCATTCCCGCGATGACAGCCAATGGATCGCTCACGCTGCCCGACCCTATCGGGGCCGTTCGGCGGGACTTCGGCCAGACCATGCGGCACTTCGGGCCGCGTCTCCGCCCGTCCGGAGGAGCCTCCCCCGCGGGAAACGACCCTTGAGAGGCCGTGAGATGCGTGGGAGGCCGCCCGGGAAGACCCTTTCTGAGGACCTCGCCGCTGAGAGACCACCCACGGAGACCTCCTCGGAAGGCCGCCTTCGCGAGACCTCCGGGAAGACATCTCCTCGGGGCACCCGTCCTCGGGAGCCCTCGCAGGGAGCCCTCGCTCAGGAGGCTCAGGAGGCTTACCGGGGGCGGCTCGGGGAACACGGCGTGCGGACCGTTCACCGAGCGCATGGCACCGTCCGGCGCACCACCTCGCCGCCGCACGTTGAACAACGCCGTCCACATTCCTACGGTGTCGAAAACGCAGCGTTCCGTGGGTGGAACTCCCGAGAAATGAGGCGTTTGACCGTATATGGCCCCTCATCACCGGTTGGTACAGACCTGTCTAGACCTCTTGTGGCGGACACATGTGGCCTGGTGAAGTGGGACACGACCGTCGATAGCAGTACGTGAGGAGTGCGTAGTGGCCCCGGAGAACCCTGGTTCCAAGTCGCGTGAGACCCAGGAGACGCTGTCGAACCTGCTGCGGGAGACCCGGCGGTTCGCACCTCCCGCCGACCTGGCCGCGGCCGCGAACGTGACCGCCGACGCCTACGCGGAGGCCGAACGGGACCGCCTCGCCTTCTGGGAGAAGCAGGCGGACCGCCTGACCTGGTCGAAGCGCTGGGACACCACCCTTGAGTGGAACCCGCCCTTCGCCAAGTGGTTCGTCGGCGGCGAGCTCAACATCGCCTACAACTGCGTCGACCGCCACGTGGAGGCGGGCCGCGGCGACAAGGTCGCCTACCACTGGGAGGGCGAGCCCGAGGGCGACACCCGTACGCTCACCTACTCCGACCTGCTGCGCGAGGTCTCCAAGGCCGCCAACGCACTCACCGAGCTGGGCGTCGGCAAGGGCGACCGGGTCGCGATCTACATGCCGATGATCCCCGAGCTGCCGATCACGATGCTGGCCTGCGCCCGGATCGGAGCGATCCACTCGGTGGTGTTCGGCGGATTCTCCGCGAGCGCGCTCAGCGGACGGATCCTGGACGCGGACGCCAAGCTCGTGGTCACCGCCGACGGCGGCTACCGCCGTGGCGCGCCCAGCGCGCTCAAGCCGACCGTGGACGAGGCCGTCAAGGAGTGCCCAGGCATCGAGCACGTCCTCGTCGTGCGGCGGACCGGCCAGGACGTGGAGCAGACCGACAAGGACGTCTGGTGGCACGACGTCGTGGACCGGCAGTCCGACGTCCACGAGGCACGGCCGAACGACGCCGAGGACCCGCTCTACATCCTCTACACCAGCGGGACGACCGGTAGGCCCAAGGGCATCCTGCACACCACCGGCGGCTACCTCACCCAGGCCGCCTACACCCACAACGCGGTGTTCGACCTCAAGCCCGACACCGACGTCTACTGGTGCACCGCCGACATCGGCTGGGTGACCGGCCACTCCTACATCGTGTACGGCCCCCTCGCCAACGGCGCGACGAGCGTCATCTACGAGGGCACCCCCGACACCCCGCACCGGGGCCGGTTCTGGGAGATCGTGCAGAAGTACGGGGTCACGCTGCTCTACACGGCCCCGACGGCCATCCGTACGTTCATGAAGTGGGGCGACGACATCCCCGCGAAGTACGACCTGTCGTCCCTGCGGATCCTGGGCAGCGTCGGCGAGCCGATCAACCCCGAGGCCTACATCTGGTACCGCGAGCACATCGGCGGCAACCGTACCCCGGTCGTCGACACCTGGTGGCAGACCGAGACCGGCGCCGTCATGATCAGCCCGCTGCCCGGTGTCACCGAGGGCAAGCCCGGCGCGGCCATGCGCCCGCTGCCCGGCATCACCGCCGACGTGGTCGACGACCAGGGCCAGAGCGTGGGCAACGGCGGTGGCGGCTACCTCGCGATCCGCGACCCGTGGCCGTCGATGCTCCGCACCATCTGGGGCGACGACCAGCGCTACATCGACACCTACTGGTCCCGCTTCGAGGGCATGTACTTCGCGGGCGACGGCGCCAAGAGGGACCAGGACGGCGACATCTGGTTGCTCGGCCGGGTGGACGACGTCATGCTCGTCTCCGGGCACAACATCTCCACCACCGAGGTCGAGTCGGCGCTGGTCTCCCACCCGAAGGTCGCCGAGGCGGCCGTGGTCGGCGCGACCGACCCGGTGACCGGGCAGGCCATCGTGTCGTTCGTGATCCTGCGCGGCAACGCAGAGGAGGGCGAGGACATCGCGGCCGAGCTGCGCGCCCACGTGTCCAAGGCCCTCGGCCCGATCGCGAAGCCGCGCCAGATCCTCGTCGTCCCCGAGCTGCCCAAGACCCGCTCCGGAAAGATCATGCGACGCCTCCTGCGTGACGTGGCGGAGAACCGCAGCGTCGGCGACGTCACCACCCTCGCCGACAGCACGGTGATGAACCTCATCTCGGAGAAGCTGCCCAGCGCCAAGAGCGAGGACTGAGCCGACCGGAAAACCCGGGTGGGCCGAAGACGCCGAAGACGCCGAAGACGCCGAAGACACGGCCCACCCGGAGCTTTTGAGCACTCCGAGCCCTCGTGAGAAGCCCTCCCCGGGAGCCTCCGGCGAACTCACGCGGGCTCCCGGTCCCTCGACGTCGCCGTCGCGGACCTTCAGTGCTCTCACGTGGTCTCACGTGGTCTCACGTGCTCTCACGTGCTCTCACGTGGTCTCACGTGGTCTCGCCGGAAGGCTCCCCGTGGTCCCTCGACGTCGCCGGGCCTTCAACAGGCTCCGGTGACGGCGGCGTCTCCCGGCCCTCCCGCCGGTCCCCGCGGTGACGGGGTCCCTCTCGCCCGGAAGCCTTTTCTCGTCGGCTCTCATCGGCCCGGCGATGTTCACCGGCCCGCCGCCGGGGTAGCACCCGGCCCGTTGAACATCATCTTCACGGCCGAAGGCCGCCGTAGCCCGCGGGAACCGGGAGCTCCTTCCCTCAGAGGGCGGGAGTCGCCCCGGCGGTCGCCGTCCCGGTCAGGGGTCCGACGGTCCCGCAGCGGCTTCACGTGCCGTCCGCCCGGCGGCGGACCCGCGGTGCAGGTTCTCACCACCGAACAGCCGAGACCTCACCAAAGGGGTGCAGCCCCACGCCTCCCTTCCGCCTCAGGACTAAAGTCGGAAGTCTTGATGACGCAGGTATTTGATGACACGTACGCGATCACCCCGGCGTGCTCGCGGCGCCGGCTCCGCTGCGGGTGTGCGTGCGCGACCACCTCGACGCGCAGCATGATGTTCGACAAAGGCCCTCGATAGGAGATCGTCCATGACACATATCCCGCCCGCGGAACCACAGGAGGAGTCACTGGGCGCGCTGGTCGCCGCCGCCAGCGACCACATATCCACCCTGGTACGCGCCGAGATCGAGCTCGCCAAGGCCGAGTTCAGGTTCGACGCCAAACGGGTCGGTACGGCGGCCGGGCTCTTCGGCGCCGCGGCGTTCATGGCGCACCTGTGCCTGATCCTCGCCTCCTTCACGATCGCCTACGCCCTGGTCGCCGCAGGTGTGTGGACCTGGCTCGCCTTCCTGATCGTCACCGTGTTCTACCTGATCGTGGCCGCGTTGCTGGTCTTCATCGGCATACGGCGGCTCAAGGGCCTGACCGGGATGAAGCGGACGCTGCGCTCGCTCAAGACCATCAAGAGCGGCGGGCACGACCCCGCTCTCGACACGGCTGTGGCCACGGCCGGCCAGACGGGTGGCCATCGCGACCCGGTGAGACCGAGCCAGTGAGCAGGCCCGACGAGTCCCTGGTCAGGATCGAGGGCCCGTGGACCCACCGTTCCGTCCACGCCGGCGGCACCCGCTTCCACGTCGTGGAGGCCGGTACGGGCCCTCTCGTGCTGCTGCTCCACGGGTTCCCGCAGTTCTGGTGGAGCTGGCGCAACCAGCTCGTCTCGCTCCCCGCGGCCGGCTATCGCGCCGTCGCCGTCGACCTTCGGGGCTACGGAGCCAGCGACAAGCCTCCGCGCGGCTACGACCTGCACACCCTGGCCGCCGACGCGGCAGGACTGATCCGGGCGCTGGGCGAGACCGGTGCCGTCGTCGTCGGCCACGACTGGGGCGGGCTGCTCGCCTGGACCATGGCCGTGACGGATCCCAAGGCGGTCCTGCGGCTGGTCCCGGTCTCGGCACCGCACCCCCGGCGTCTCCGCACCACGCTGTTCACCGAGCCCTTCGGCCAGTTCAGGGCGGCCCGCTACGCGCTGGGCTTCCAGCTGCCGCTGCTTCCTGAGCGGCGTCTGACCGCCGACTCCGGCGCCAGGGTGGGGCGGCTGCTCGATCAGTGGTCGGGGCCCGGCTGGCCTGAGGAGGACGTGGCGAAGACCTATCGCGACGCGTTCCGCATTCGCAACGTCTCGCACTGCGCGCTGGAGTATCACCGCTGGTTCGGCCGCTCCCAGCTCCGCCCCGACGGGTGGCGCTACGCGAAGACCATGCGCACCCAGGTCAACGCGCCGACCCTGCAGTTGCACGGCGCGCTCGACGGGCACATCCTGCCGCGCACCGCCCAGGGCTCCGGCCGCTACGTCGCCGCCTCCTACCGGTGGCGGCTCATCGAGGGTGCCGGGCACTTCCCGCACGAGGAGCGCCCCGAGGAGTTCGACGCCGAACTCGTGGCCTGGCTGTCCGACCCGGAGCCCGACCGATGAGTGGACGCGACCGGGATCCCGACGGCAGGCCGCGCAACCAGCGCCCCCGCGACGCGTTCGGCCGCCCGCTGCCCCACGGCGCCGAGGGCGTGGAGCGCATCCCCGACGACTACGCGCCGAGCGCCGAGGAGGCGATCTCCGAGGCGCGCCGCCTGCTCGGCGAGGGGCGGCCGTTCCACGCCCACGAGGTGCTTGAGGGCCGCTGGAAGAACTCCCCTGAGGAGGAGCGCGAGCTCTGGCAGGGACTGGCGCAGATCTGCGTCGGCCTCACCCACCTGCAGCGGGGCAACCGGCGCGGGGCCGCGACGCTGTTCGTGCGGGGCGCCGACCGGATCAGCCGCTACGGGATGCCGTACGAGCTGATCGCCAGGACCGCCCACGAGCTCGACGACCTGGAGGCCGAGGTGGCCATCGCCAGGATCGAGGCCCTTCTCTGACGTTCGCCCCTCCGCGCGGCGGTGAGGGCGAGGCCGTGACGGTCCGCGAAGGGCTCCGGGAGCCGTTCGCGGGTTCTCGTCGACGGGCTAGTTCTGGTCGCACTCCTGGGTGTCGACCTGGTTGAAGAGCTTGGAGCCGTCCTCGGCGTCCGGCGCGACCTCCGCGGCGGTGAGCACGTAGCCGGTCTCCTGCTGGTCGAGGGCCGCGGCGAAGACGACACCGTAGACCTTGCCGTCGGTGGTGAGCAGCGGGCCACCCGAGTTGCCCTGGCGGACCAGGCCGCGGATGGCGTACACGTCGCGGACGACGGACTTGCGCTCGTAGATGTTGAGGCCCTTTGCCTTCTGCTGCACCCGGATGCGGGCCACGTTCATGGTGTAGCCGTGGCCGTGCGGGAATCCGGCGACGATCGCGTCGTCACCCTTCTGCGCGGTGCCGTCGAAGCGCAGGATCGGCATGTTGAGCCCGGGGACGTGGAGGATGGCGATGTCCCGGTCGGGGTTGTAGAGCACGACCTTGGCCGGGTGGGTCTTGTTGAGGTAGTCGGTGACCTGCAGGCCCTGGTTGACCCCGGCGACCACGTGCGCGTTCGTCATGATCTTGTTCTGGGCGTAGACGAACCCGGTGCCCTCGATGTGCTTGCGGCAGCTCGTGGCGACGCCCTGCACCTTCACGATGCCCCGGCGTGCCCGGGTGAGCTGCTTGTTGCCCTTCGCCACGCTCTGGTCGGGCGGCGAGACGTCGACGAGCTGGCCGCCCCCGATGGCGTCGAACACCTTGGGGAAGCCGGAGGTGTTGATGAAGTTCTTGAACGGCACCTGCAGGTCCTTGGCCGCGCTGGGCAGCGTCTGGTCGACCGTGCTCAGCAGCAGGGACCTGTTGACCTGCTCGCTGATCAGCGTGAACTGCGACGACGCCACCAGCGAGCCGATCAGCCACGCGATGATCAGCACGGAGAAGGCGCTGGCGAAGGTGCCGCCGACCGCGTCGACGACCTTGGCGGGCTCCCAGGTGACATGGCTGCGGACCACCGCGCCGATCGTGGACGAGGCGAACTGCCCGACCGTGGCGGTGAGGAAGACGATGACGATCGCGAGCAGGGCACGCTCGGTCTCGCCGTCGACCACCGCCCCGGCGAGGGGTGGGGCGATGAACATGCCCAGCAGGCCGCCACCGACAAAACCGACAAAGCTCAGGGCCCCGATGATGAACCCCTGGCGGTATCCCGACACCGCGAAGGCCACCATCAGGGCGATCAGGATGAGATCGAGGAGATCACCGCTCACTCCCTTACGGTATCCAGCCACCGCCCCGCGCGTGCACCCCTTCCGTGAGCTCTCTGCGGTTATCGTGGCCAGATGGCGATGATCGGAGGGGCGGCGGTGGAGTCTCTCATCGAGACCGCGCTGCGAGAACGCGATCAGGAGGGTGCGGCACGCTGGCGCGCGATCACCCAGCTGCAGGAACGCGGCGATCTGGAGACCTTCACCGCGGCACGGAGGTTGTGCTCGGGGAAGACCGCCGCCGAGCGGATGCTCGGGGTCGACATCCTGGGACGGCTCGGCTTCGTCGACCGGACGCTGCCGGTGCTGCGGGCCATGTCCGTCCGGGAGGACGACTGCCTGGTGCTCTACTCGGTGCTGATCGCCTTCGGCCATCTCAGGGACCGCCGCGCGCTGCCGTCGGTGATCGCCCTCGCCGAGCACGACGATCCCCGGATAAGGTACGGGGCCGCGTACGCGCTGCCGAACATCATGGGCAGCCCGCCGGACCCGACGGGTCTGGCCGCGCTGCGGCGGCTCACCCTCGATCCCGACGAGGACGTGGCCGACTGGGCCCGCCTCGGCCTCGCCCTGTCAACGGGACGCGAGGTTGAGGACGTCGGGCGGGATGTCCTCGACCCGTGACCGGTCCCAGGGAAGCTCGAAGCCGGAACCACCGAGCACCCCGTCGAGCACTCCCGCGGTGAAGCCCCACACCAGCAGCCCGCGCACCCGGAACGCCGGCCCCTGGTGACCGCTCGGGTGGCGCAGGACGATCCGGTTGGCCGGGTCGACGAGCTCGCGGATCGGGACCCGCTCCACCGACTCCACCTCGTCGGGCGAGGCCGCGTGCACCGCGCAGGGGGTGTGCCACCAGCCCAGCACCGGGGTCACCCGGTTGTCGCTGTGGCTCAGATACAGCTCGGGCATGGTCCCCAGCACCCGGACGCCCGCCGGATCGAGACCGGTCTCCTCGCCCGCCTCGCGCAGCGCGGCACCGATCGGGCCGTCGTCCTCGGGATCCACCCCGCCCCCGGGGAACGCGGGCTGTCCCGCGTGCGTACGCCCGCGCGAGCTGCGCTGGATGAGCAGCACGTCCGGGCCGAGCGGCCCTTCGCCGAAGAGCAGGAGGACCGCCGCCCGCCGCCCCCCGGACACCGGAGGGCGGAGCAGCGGTGCGGGCGGCATCCCCGTGACCCGCTCCGTCAGCGTTTCCAACCACCCTGGGACCTCTTCCACGGGCACACCTCCGGTTCTCTGCAACACGATGCCCCGCCCCGCGCTTCCCGGCCTTCGCGGATCCACCGACACCGGGAGACACCCAGGAGGCGCCGGAGGACACGGGGAGACACCGGGAGACGCAGGCCGGGCGGTCATCCGGCGACGGGCAGGGGGGAGATCACGAGAAAGGCCCTGGACGCACCAGCTTGGCGGCCTGGGCCGCGTCGACGGGGCCCAGGCCGTACGACGGGCAGAGCGCGGCGAGCGGGCAGACCCCGCAGGCCGGTTTGCGCGCGTGGCAGATCCGGCGGCCGTGCCAGATCAGGCGGTGGGACATCATCGTCCAGTCGCGCTTCGGGATGAGCCCGGCGACGACCTGCTCGATCTTCACCGGGTCGGTCTCCGAGGTCCAGCGGAAGCGGTGGACGAGCCGCTGGAAGTGGGTGTCGACGGTGATCCCGGGCACCCCGAAGGCGTTTCCGAGCACGACGTTGGCGGTCTTGCGCCCGACTCCGGGCAGGGCCACCAGGTCCTTGAGGCGGCCGGGGACCTCGCCGCCGTGGCGCTCGCACAGGGCCTGGGCCATGCCGATGATGCTGGTGGTCTTGGCGCGGAAGAAGCCGGTCGGCCGGATGATCCCCTCAAGCTCGGCCCGGTCGGCACCTGCGTAGTCCTCCGCCGTAGGATATTTTGCGAAAAGGGTAGGAGTGACTGTATTGACCCTTTTGTCCGTGCACTGGGCGGACAAGATCGTCGCGACCAGTAATTCGAGAGGATCACGGAAGTCGAGTTCGCAGTGGGCGTCAGGATAGGTTTCCACCAGAATCCGATCCATTCGACGAGCTCGACGGACCAGGGCAAGCTGGGATTCACCACCGGGGCTGACGTTGCGAAGCACTCCGACAGCCTACGCTCAAGGCCCTCTGGAGAGTGGCGCGGCGGGATGGGTCACAATGACTGCGTGAGCCGTGAAACAGGAGGCACTGTGAACTCCGACGACGTGCTGGGCAAGGCCCCTCTGTTCGCCGCGCTCGACCGTGAGAGCGCCGCCGCGCTGCGCACGAGCATCTCGGAGGTGGAGCTGCCCAAGGGACAGACCCTCTTCAGCGAGAACGAGACCGGAGACCGCCTCTACGTGGTGCTCGAAGGCAAGATCAAACTCTCCCGCACCTCGCCGGACGGCCGGGAGAACCTGCTCAGCGTGCTCGGCCCGGGCGAGATGTTCGGCGAGCTGTCCCTGTTCGACCCCCGTCCCCGTACGGCGTCGGCCACCGCGCTGACCGACGTCCGCCTGGCCGGGCTCGGACACGACGACCTGCGGCCCTGGCTGACCGGCCGCCCCGAGGTCGCCCTCCACCTGCTGCGTGCCCTCGCCCAGCGCCTGCGCCGTACGAACGACGTGCTGGCCGACCTGGTCTTCACCGACGTGCCGGGCCGGGTGGCCAAGGCCCTGCTCGACCTGGCCGACCGCTTCGGCCAGCGGATCGACGACGGCGTACGGGTCCACCACGACCTCACCCAGGAGGAGCTCGCCCAGCTGGTCGGCGCCTCGCGGGAGACCGTGAACAAGGCGCTGGCCGACTTCGCCCAGCGAGGCTGGCTGCGCATCGAGGCCAAGGCCGTGGTCATCATGGACCTGGAGCGGCTGCACAACCGCTCGCGCTGACCCGGCGGAGACAGGAAGTGCGCGCGGAGGGTGGTTCGCCGGAAAAAGGACCGTTCCGAACGGGATCCCCCAACGGAGCGGACCGCCCTCCGAGGCCGGCCCGACCGTCTCCGACCGTCGAGGACCGTCTCTAGTCGTCGAGGTAGGCGAGCTGCGCGCGGACCGACATCTCGGCGTAGGGCCGGAGCGCCCTGTCCACGTCCGCGTAGACCATCTCGACGATCTCCGAGGGCGTCGTCGCGCCCCGCCGCCGCGCCTCCCGGATCTGGTCCAGTCTCCGCCGCCGGTGCGCGATGTAGCCGTCGAGGGCGCCGATCGGGTCGGGCAGCACCGGACCGTGGCCGGGCAGCAGCGCCTCGGCCCCGACCCCCTCGGCCTTCGCCCGCAGCAGGTCGAGGGAGCGCAGGTAGTCGGCCAGGTCGCCGTCCGAGGCGATCACGGTGGTACCCCGGCCGAGCACCGTGTCGCCGGTGAGGATCGCCCGGTCCTGCGGCAGCCAGAAGCAGAGCGAGTCGAACGAGTGGCCGGGTGTGCCCACGACGTGAACCTCCAGGTCCCCGGCCGTGAGCACGTCTCCGTCGCCGAGCCCCTCCTCGCCCAGCCGGTGCGCGGGGTCCAGCGCCCTGACGGGCGCGCCGACCAGTCCGGCGAACGTCGCGGCGCCGCCGCTGTGGTCGTGGTGGCCGTGGGTGAGCAGGATCGCGGCGACCCGGCGGCCCGCCAGGTGCCCGGCGACCCGCGAAAGGTGCTCGTGGTCGTCCGGTCCCGGGTCGACGACGAACACCTCCTCCGCGCCCGTGGGAAGGCCGATCACCCAGGTGTTCGTACCGTCCAGGGTCATCTCGGAGGGGTTGGGGGCGAGGAGGTTGAACGCGTGGTCCGTGCCGGCGCCGTCGGGCCCCTCCAGGGGGATCCGCAACCCGCTCATCGCGCACCGAACCGGTAGTCGTCGTCGAGCACGATGCGCATCTCCCCGTCCACCTCGGCGATCTCCGGCATGAACGTCACGATCTCACGCTCGGCCGCGAGCACCTCGGGCACCCTCTCGTAGGCGCTCAACTCGGTGAGCGTGCGGTGCGTCGGGGGCATCAGGAAGATCTGGCCGGTCTCGCCCTGGCCGAGCGCGTCGGCGGGCCGCACCCAGGCGACCTGGTCGGCCTCGCCGCCGACGTCGCGGGTGAGCTGGCCCGGCGGTAGCGCCGCGACGAAGAACCGGGTGTCGAAGCGCCTGGCCTCGACCTCGGGGGTGATCCAGTGCGTCCAGGGACGGAGCAGGTCGGCGCGGAGGACCAGGCCGCGCCTGTCGAGGAAGTCGGCGAAGGAGAGGGTCTTGCCGATCAGGGCGAGCCGGTCGGCCTCCCAGTCGTCGCCGGTGGTGTCGGACACGACGGACTCCGCGGACGGTCCGGCGAGCAGCACCCCCGACTCCTCGAACGTCTCCCGTACGGCGGCGCACACCAGGCCCCTCGCGGTCCGCTCGTCCGCGCGGAAGATCTCGCCCCAGGCGGCGGGCGGGGGACCGGCCCAGGCGATCACCTGGTCGGTGTCGCGCGGGTCGACCGACCCGCCGGGGAACACGTAGGCCCCGGCGGCGAAGGCCATGCTCGCCCTGCGCCGCAACAGGTAGACCTCCAGCCCGCCGGCGTCCTCGCGGAGGACGACCACGGTGGCGGCGTCCCTGGCCGGGACGGGGGCCACCCGCCCGGCCAGAATGTCGCGTGCACGTTCGCCCAGCTCACCGGGGAGCGGGATACCGCCCATTTGACACCCTCCACCAGAACATCACTCGGTTTCAGGTCCATCATGTGGCACGGCCGCCGCCCCGGACAACCACCGCACCATTCGGACAATCGTTGTTCTATCCGGCTAAACCCGGATAAAAACAGCCTCACTACGACAGATGCAGCCTCATCCGGATAAAAACCGGCATGCGGCGGGCTGTCACCGGCCCGCGGAGCCGCCCCGCCCGGCGGGCGCACCCACACGGCTCCGACGGGCCCTCACCGCGCCCGTACGGCCCTGCCGAGCCTCATCCATCTGAGAGACCTCAGCCGCCGCCGGCGAAGCCCACCGGGCCGTCAGGGGCCCTTCTCGACTCCGGACCCCCTGACGACCTTCAGCGAACCTCGGCGATCACCTCGACCTCGACCGGCGCGTCCAGCGGGAGGACGGCGACGCCGACCGCGCTGCGGGCATGCCTGCCCGCGTCGCCGAGCACCGCGGCGAACAGGTCGCTCGCGCCGTTGACGACCTGCGGCTGCCCGGTGAAGTCAGGGGCGCTGGCCACGAAGCCGACCACCTTGACGATCCGCACGATGTTCGACAATCCCCCGGCCGCCGACGCGACCGCGGCGAGGGCGTTGAGCGCGCACACCCTCGCGAGCGCGTATGCGTCCTCGACGTCCACCTCGGCGCCGACCTTCCCGGTCGCCATCAGCTTGCCGTCCACGATCGGGAGCTGCCCCGAGGTGTGGACGTGGCCGCCGGAACGTACCGCCGGGACGTACGCCGCCAGCGGCGGCACCACCTCCGGCAGGATCAGGCCGAGTTCGGCCAGTCTCTCCTCGCCTGTCACTGCTTGGGCCGCTTCAGGTAGGCGACCAGCTGCTCGGGGTTGGGGCCGGGCACGACCTGGACGAGCTCCCAGCCGTCCTGCCCCCAGTTGTCGAGAATCTGCTTCGTCGCGTGGACCAGCAGCGGCACCGTCGAGTACTCCCATTTCGTCATGCGGGACACATTAGCGAGACCGCTCGCGGCGAACGGCCCACCGCGCCCTCTCGGGCGTCTCGCCTCCCTCACCCGTCCCCGGGCGGGCCCGGACCGACGATCAGGACGGTCCACCCCGGGAGGCTGTGAGAATCTGCATATTTACTTTCCGCATCCGATCGATTAGCGAGACGGCGGCGTACGGTTCACCGGGCCGCGCGCCGGGTCCGGCTCCGACGCCCGCGGCCCGCTTCACCCCGGCGACCAGCGGAAAACGGTCGCACGCCCGCTCGGCGGCGGCACTCCCGAGCGAGTGGCCGTCCGGGCCGGTCCGCCCTCCTCGGGTGGGGAACGGTGCGGGTGCCCGCGCTCGGGGAGCCTCCGGAGGAAGGCGCCGAGGAGTTGTCAAGTACCGGTTGGGTAGCCTTCGAAGAGTGAGAGCTCGCGACACCGATTGGGACGGCGTACGCCTTCACGTCGTCACAGGCAAGGGCGGGACCGGCAAGACCACGGTCGCCGCCGCACTCGCGCTCGCCCTCGCGGCGGGTGGTGGAAAGGTCCTGCTGGTCGAGGTCGAGGGCCGCCAGGGGATCTCCCGGGTCTTCGACCTGCCACCGCTGCCGTACGAGGAGCGCAAGATCGCCGTCGCGCCCGACGGCGGGGACGTCTACGCGCTGGCCGTCGACGCCGAGGAGGCCATGCTCGAATATCTCGAGCTGTTCTACGGCATGCGCAGGGCGGGCAGGGCGCTCAGCAAGATCGGCATCGTCGACTTCGCCACCACCATCGCCCCCGGCTTCCGCGACGTCCTGGTCACCGGCAAGACGAGCGAGGCCGTCCGGCGCAAGGGCAAGAACGGCAGGAGGGTCTACGACGCGGTCGTGCTGGACGCGCCGCCGACGGGCAGGATCGCACGCTTCCTCAACGTCACCAACGAGGTCGCGGGGCTGGCGAGGGTCGGCCCGATCAAGAACCACGCCGACCTGGTGAACGGCGTCGTGTCCTCCCCGGAGACCGCCGTGCACTTCGTCACGCTCCTGGAGGAGATGCCGGTCCAGGAGACCCTGGACGGCCTGCGCGAGCTTCGCGCCGCCGGGCTTCCGCCCGGTGGGATCTTCGTCAACATGATCCGCGAGTCGCTGCTCCCCGCCCCGGTCCTGGAGGCCGCCGCCGAGGGCAGGTTCGACCCGGGCGAGCTGGCACTCGGCCTCAAGGCCGCGGGGCTCACCGACGGCGGCTCCGCCGCGGTCACGGTGGCCGAGGCCCTGAGCGAGGAGATCGCCGAGCACGCCCACCGCACCGAGCTGGAGCGGCAGGAGAGACTGGCGCTGGACGAGGCCGCCCGCCCTCGCTACGACCTGCCGCTGCTGGCCGACGGGGTGGATCTGGCCGGGCTGTACGAGCTGGCGGAAGCGATCCGCAACCAGGGAGCAGCGTGAAGACCCCCCCGTTCCTCGACCTCGACGCGATCATCGACGACCCGAACACCCGCATCGTCGTCTGCTGCGGTTCCGGCGGTGTCGGGAAGACCACCACCGCCGCGGCGCTGGGACTGCGCGCGGCCGAGCGGGGTCGTTCCGCCGTGGTGCTCACGGTCGACCCCGCGCGGCGGCTCGCGCAGTCGATGGGGCTCACCGAGCTCGACAACACCCCCAGGCCCGTCACGGACGTCGAGGGGGAGGGCCGTCTGCACGCCATGATGCTCGACATGAAGCGGACCTTCGACGAGATCATCGAGGCGCACGCCGACCCCGAGCGAGCCCGTCAGATCCTGACGAACCCCTTCTACCAGTCCCTGTCGTCCAGCTTCTCCGGCACGCAGGAGTACATGGCGATGGAGAAGCTGGGCCAGCTCAGGCGGTCGGACGACTGGGATCTGATCGTCGTCGACACCCCGCCGTCCCGCTCCGCCCTCGACTTCCTCGACGCCCCCGAGCGGCTCGGCCGCTTCCTCGACGGCAAGCTCATCCGGTTGCTCATGCTTCCCGCCAAGGCCGGGGGACGCAGCGCGTTCAAGCTGTTCAACGCCGGTTTCGGCATCGTCGCCGGGGCGTTGACCAAGTTGCTGGGCGCGCAGGTGCTCAAGGACCTGCAGACGTTCGTGTCCGCGCTGGACGCCGTCTTCGGCGGTTTCAGGGCTCGGGCGGAGCAGACCTACCGGCTTCTGCAGGCCCCGGGGACGGCGTTCGTCGTCGTCGCCTCGCCCGAGCGCGACGCGATGCGCGAGGCGTCCTACTTCGTGGAGAGGCTCGCCGAGGAGCGCATGCCCCTCGCGGGTCTCGTGGTCAACCGGGTGCACCGCTCACCCGCCTCCATGCTGTCCGGGGCGCGGAGCACCGCCGCCGCCGAGGACCTGGAGTCGCGCGGCGAGCACGAGCTCACCTCGGCCGTGCTGCGGTTGCACGCCGGACGAATGCAGTTGGCCGCCCGCGAGCAGCGCGAGGAGGAGCACTTCGTCTCCGCCCATCCCACGGTGCCCGTCGCGCGGGTCCCCGCGATGGCGCAGGACGTGCACGACCTGGAAGGACTGCGCGAGGTGGGTCGGCTTCTGGCCGCCCGCTAGGGGACGCCCGGACGCCGACCGATCGGCCGATCGGCCGGTGCGGCCCGGCGCCTCCCGGCCGCCCGCCAGGAGGCGCCTCCCTCCGGCCTCCGCGGTCTCCGGGAGGAGGAAACGAGTCAGGGAGCGCGCCCGGCGGCACACTCCCTGACCTTCATACAATCGTTATACGCATGTACGGCCGACGCCCGGCGCCAGCCGTACGGGATCGGCGCGAACTCAGCCGGCGATCAGCTCGTTAGTCCGCTCGTACTCCTCTTTGGCCAACTCCAGCAGGTCCCGCCAGGAGTCGACATCCGGTCGCCGACGCAACAGCGCTCGGCGTTCGCGCTCGGTCATCCCGCCCCACACCCCGAACTCGATGCGATTGTCCAACGCATCGGCGAGGCACTCGGTCCGGACCGGGCATCCTCGGCAGATCAGCTTCGCTCGGTTCTGGGCAGCGCCCTGAACGAACAATGCGTCAGGATCCGCACCCTTACAGGCCGCACGGGAGGTCCAATCCGTGATCCACATTCGACCCCACTCCCCTTTAGGTGGTCAGTCGTGACTTGGGCCGACGGGCGCGGGCGTCAGGCCTCGGTATTCAATTGCTGCAGAAAGAGAACGTACGCAACCAGACGTTCGGGCCGACAGACCCCGGCGGGACCAAATTCTCACATGGTCATCCACGGCCATCTGGCCGGGAATGACTAGTCACCTGCCCGAGATACAGGACAAAGCCAAACTAAGATGGCGTTCCGTTACCGTATGGGTCATCTGCCCGACGTACTCTGGGACTCGTGCAAGCTCAAGGCAAAGACCAGCGGTCTGTGATCGGCGCGATCGGTAACGTGGTGAAGCTGCTCGGCGCGGCGACTGTCACGGGTGTGCTGGTCGCCGCCGTGGCGCTTCCGACGGTGGGTGGCGCGGGGCTGACGGTGAACGCGGCGGCGGACGAGCTACGCCTTCTCCCCGAAGAGCTCCAGGAGCCCCCACTCGCGGAGAAGACCACCCTGCTCGACGCCAACGGCAAGCAGTTCGCCCAGTTCTACTTCGAGAACCGCGAGTCGGTGAAGCTGGACGCGGTCGCCGACGTCATGAAGACGGCGATCGTGGCGATCGAGGACTTCCGGTTCTACGAGCACGGGGCGATCGACCTGGAGGGCACCTTCCGCGCGGCCGTGAAGAACGTCTCCGGCGGCGGGGTCGTCCAGGGCGGCTCCTCCATCACGCAGCAGTACGTCAAGCTCGTGCTGGTCAACGCCGCGGAGAGCAAGGAGGAGCAGGAGGCCGCTATCGCTCCCACGCTCTCCAGGAAGCTCAACGAGCTGCGCTACGCGCTGGCCATCGAGGAGAAGTACACCAAGTCGGAGATCCTTGAGCGCTACCTGAACATCTCCTACTACGGCGCGGGCGCCTACGGCATCCAGGCCGCGTCCAAGCGCTTCTTCAACAAGCCCGCCTCGAAGCTCACCCTGTGGGAGGCGGCCACCCTCGCCGGAGCCGTGCAGAACCCGAGCGTGACCGATCCCAACGCGGGCAAGGCCTCCCGCGACCGGCTGCTGGTTCGGCGCAACACCGTGCTGAACCGGATGGCCGAGCTCGGCAAGATCACGCCGCAGGAGGCGGAGGAGGCCAAGAAGAAGAAGCTCGGCTACAAGAACGTCGAGGCTCCCGGCGGCTGCGAGGAGAGCCCCTACCCGTACTTCTGCCTCTACGTGCGGCATGAGATCGCCACGAACGAGGACTTCGGCAAGACCCGCAAGCAGCGCGAGAGGCTGCTGCAGCGGGGCGGCCTCGTCATCAAGACGACGCTCGACCCGAAGGCGCAGAAGGCCGCGGAGAAGGCGATCAAGCAGTACGTCAAGACCAGCGACAAGCCGGTCGCCTCGCAGGCGATGATCGTCCCCGGCACCGGCGCCGTGAAGGCGATGGCCGCCAGCCGCAAGTTCGGCAGGAACAAGAAGAAGAACGAGATCAGCTACAACCTCGTCGGCGACAGGACGCACGGCGGCGGAGCAGGCTTCCAGGCGGGCTCCACGTTCAAGCCCTTCACCCTGCTGACCGCCCTGGACCAGGGCATGAAGCTGAACGACGGCTTCGGCACCGGTTCCGGCTACAAGGCCCCCAGCAGGAGCGCGTTCCGCGACTGCAAGGGCAACGTGGTCGGCGACACGAACCACGAGGTCAAGAACTCCAGCGAGGGCGGCGGCGGCTTCAAGACCCTGACGACCGGCACCCTGGGCTCGGTGAACACCTTCTTCATGCGCCTGTCGCAGGAGGTCGGCCTCTGCGACACGGTCAAGATGGCCAAGAGCCTGGGCATCAAGCGTGCCGACGGCGAGCCGCTGAAGGAGTTCGAGACCTTCACCCTCGGCATCAACGAGATGGACCCGGTGACGGTCTCCGCCGCCTACGCGACGATCGCCGCCCGCGGCACCTACTGCACCCCGATGGTGATCACCGAGAGCACCGACCGCGACGGCAAGAAGACCTCCTACAAGCCCAAGTGCAAGCAGGTCCTCGACGAGGAGGTCGCCGACGCGGCCACCCACATCATGTCCGGGGTCTTCACCAAGGGCACGATGACCGAGGTCGGCGGCATCGGCCGGCCGGCGGCGGGCAAGACCGGCACCACCGACGCCTACACCGCCGCCTGGTTCGCCGGGTTCACCCCCGATCTCGCCTCCGCGGTCAGCCTCGGCGACCCGCGCGGCGCCTTCAAGCACGACCTGACCGGCGTGACCATCGGCGGGCGCTACTACAGCTACGTGTACGGCGCCTCGATCTCCGGGCGGATCTGGAAGAACTCCATGCTCGGCGCGCTCAAGGGGGTCGAGGCGACTCCCTTCACCCCGGTGAACATGTCGCGCTTCGGCGGCTGTTCCGCCGGCCGGTGCGAGCCCAAGCCTCCGCCGAAGCGCGACGGTGACGGCCCCGGAGACGGCCCCGGAGACCGCCGGGGTGACAACCGGGGCGACAACGGCAACGGCCCGTTCAGGCCGGGCGGCGACGGCCGGGAGGTCAACGGAGGTGACCCGTTCGGTCCGTTCGGCGGCGCCCCGGTCGCCCCGGTCGTCCCGTAGTAACGCCCTCGAAGCCCCGCCGTCCCGTTAGGCGGCCTCAAAACCGTCGGAGCCCTGCTCGCCGGATCTCCGAGAGGTCCGGCGAGCAGGGCTCTCGCCGCGTGGGCCCCGCACCGGGGCCCGCACCCCTCGTTCGGGGCGAACCGGTTGTCGCCGGTGCGGCCCCGCACCCGGATCAGCCGGGCAGCCGCGGTGGCAGGGCCGCTCAGCTCCGCCGGATCGTCAGGTCAGGACGCCGCCAGGCGGGCCCGTACGGCCTGCGCGACGCGACCGCCCTCGGCGCGTCCGGCGACCTTCGGGTTCACGATCTTCATGACCTGCCCCATGGCCTGCGGCCCGGTGGCGCCGCTCTCGGCGACGGCCTCGTCCACGAGCCCGGCGAGCTCCTCGTCGGACAACTGCGCGGGCAGGTACGCCTCAAGCACGGCCTGCTCGTCGACCTCGGCCTGGGCCTGCTCCACCCGGCCGGCACCGCTGAACGCCTCGGCCGCCTCGCGGCGCTTCTTCGCCTCCTTGGCCAGCACCTTGACGATCTCGTCGTCACTGAGCTCGCGTGCCGTCTTGCCCGAGACCTCCTCGACGTTCACGGCCGCGAGGGCCATGCGAATCGTGCGGGTGCGGATCTCGTCCCTGCTCTTCATGGAGGCCGTGAGATCGGCCTTCAGCTTGTCCTTCAATGCGCTCATGATGTCCATCTTGCCGCCTCACCAGCCCCGCCGTATCCCGAGTTTCCGTTCGAGGGCTCGATCTCGGGCATGATGAGAAGGTGAGGAAAGCAGCCGCGGTGCCCCTGTCCCTGTTCGGCGTCGGCCTGGCCGGCCTCGCGTACGCCTCGGTCGTCGAGCGCAACGCGTTCCGGCTGCGCCGCTTCGACGTGCCCGTTCTGGAGCCGGGACAGCGGCCGGTGCGCATCCTCCACCTGTCCGACCTGCACCTCACCCCCGGCAGGCGGAGGCTGATCGAGTGGGTGCGCTCGCTCGGCGCCCTCAACCCCGACCTGGTGGTCAACACCGGCGACTCCATCGCGCACCCCGACGCGGTCGCGCCTCTCATGCACGCCCTGGAGCCCCTGCTGTCACGCCCGGGCCTGTTCGTCTACGGCTCCAACGACATGTACGAGCCGCGGCCGAAGAACCCGGCGCGCTACCTCTGGCGCACCTCCAAGGCCGACTACGGGCAGAAGATCCCCAACCTCCCCTGGGAGGAGCTGGGCGCCGCGATGGCCGCCGAGGGCTGGCTGGACGTGAACAACACCACCGCCCGCCTCAAGGTCGGCGATCTCGACGTGGCGGTGGGCGGCATCCACGACTCCCACATCAACCTCGACCGCTACGACCTGATCGCCGGCCCCGCCCCGGCGGCGGCCGACCTGCGCCTGGGCGTGATGCACTCGCCGGAGCCCCGCAACCTGACCCGTTTCGCCGCCGACGGCTACCAGCTGCTGCTCGCCGGGCACACCCACGGCGGTCAGCTCTGCGTCCCCTTCTACGGCGCGCTGGTCACCAACTGCGGCATCGACCGGGCCCGGGTCAAGGGCATGAGCCGCCACGACTCCGCCTACCTGCACGTCTCCGCCGGTCTCGGCACCAGCCCCTACGCCCCGGCGCGTTTCTCCTGCTATCCCGAGGCGAGCCTCCTCACCCTGGTGCCCCGTCGCCGTGGCGACGCAAGCACCCACGAAGTCCGCTAGACTTTCCCAAGCACGAGCAAGTCCGGACGTGCGACCGGGGTGTGGCGCAGCTTGGTAGCGCGCTTCGTTCGGGACGAAGAGGCCGCAGGTTCAAATCCTGTCACCCCGACGTTGAATGTCCCGAAGCGAGAGCCTGGTCACCAGAAATGGTGACCAGGCTTTTTGCTTGTGAACCCCGGTCGGGTCGCGAAAGCGAGTGACCATCTGGCGAAATTTCCCCCATTCGCCTATTTCGTCAAGCAATGACCGCTTTGTCGATCAGTTCCCGCTGATCTCCGGGCCCGACGGGTGCCCCGCCTTCGTCGCCCCACCGATGACGGTGCTTCGGAACACCGGCGTGGCGACGAACGCGAAGGCCCGTCCCCGGGCCGAAGCGTTCGGAGCTCCGGGGATCCGGGACTCCGGAGGTCACCGAACCGCGTCGTCCGTGATCCCTTCCGGTACGAAGCCCTCCGGCAGGTCCCGCAGGTGGTGACCGCCGGCCGTGACACGCACCGGGCCTCCGACGGCGAACATGATCTGGTGGGCACTGCGGATCAGCACCCGCCCGACGGCCGAGTCGATCGCCCCCGCGAAGTGGGGAACACTCGTGCTGTAGTTCACGTCGAACACGACCTCGCAGCCCTCGGGCAGGTCCGTGCTCGTCCACACCCCCCTGAGGTGCTGGAAATCCCCGCTGACCTGCTCGAACTCGATGCGGTACGGCTGCGAGCCGTCTCCGGGCCCCTGGCTGCGCTGCACCCACCGCGCCGTACCTCCGCGGAAGGCCAGCACCCACTGGCGGAGCCCGTCGCCGGTGTCGGAGACGGAGACGATGTCACGGGCGTACGCGGGGAATGTCGCCTCGTCGCCGAGCCGTTCGATCACCTCGGCCGCCGTCGCCGGCACCGTGGCCTTCAGAATGCGAGATGTCATGACGCATGCTCCTTCTCAGTCCGCCGGGCGGATGACGCTGACACCCTGCAGGCGGGTGGTGCGCAGCATGGGGTGGCTCGCCTCTCCGAAGGCACCGCCGGTGAGACCGGGCCCGCCCTGGTTGGGCAGGAAGGGCAGGAAGCCACTGTGCGAATCATTGATCTTCAGGTTGCCGCCGTTGACGACCCCCTCCAGGAACCGCTCGATCGTCGAGGTCCCGGTCGACCAGACGGAGTTACGCAGGCCGTACGCGTTGGTGTTCACGAAGGCCAGCACCTCCTCCAGGAGAGCCTCGTCATCCGTCCCGGCGTCGGGGACGATGATCGGCAGAAGCGGGAAGAAGGTCTCGTCGCGGACCACCGAGAGCGATCTGGCGTTGCCGAGCCCGTCGACACGGACGATGCTCGGCTCGACGAAGAACCCCGTCTCGGACGGTGATCCGTCCACTTCGAGGCGGCGGCCACCGTGGACGAGCTTCGCACCTTTGGAAAGGGCCTCCCCCAGGCAGCCGAAGAACCAGTCGACCCCCAGAACCGGGGTGAGCACCACACCGGCCTCGTCCGGGTATCCCGGCTGGATCCTCCGGGTGGCCACGACCAGCCGCTCGATGATCTCGTCCGCGATCGCCGGATGGACGACCACCTGGTTGGGCACGTTGCAGATCTGTCCGGAGTTCATGAAGAACTGGGTGAGGGTCTCCACCGTGGCGTCCAGGTCGGCGTCGTGCCACACCACGCAGCAGTCGTTGCCCGCGAGCTCCAGGATCGGCTTCTTGCCCGCGGCGATGCACTCGCCCTCGAACTCGAGCCCCTTCTTGCTGCCCCCGAAATAGAGGATGTCGTCGACGTGCTCGCTCGCCATCCAGGCGTCGAGCATGGGCGGCCCGCAGAGGGCGTTGATCGTTCCCGGCGGGGCTCCCGCCTCTTCGAGCACCGGCGCCACGATCTCCCGCATCGCGTACATGCAGCTGAGAGCGACCCCCCGCGGTGCGCGTACCACCACGGTGTTGCCCGCGATGAGGGAGGTGAGGCCGTTCAGCGCGTTGACCGCCGCGGCGTTCTGGGGTGGGTTGATGCAGACGACCCCGTCCGGAACGCGACGCAGGATCATCTCACGGTCGCCGTCCCAACGGCGGAACTCCATCTGCTCGGCGCACCATTCGAGGGTCTCCCGGCTCCAGCTGGTGTACGGGAGCCCGCCGATCATGCCTTGGGCCGCGGAGCGCGGCGTGCCCTCGGCGACGAGGATCTCGACGAGGGGGTCGAGGTGCTCAAGAATTCTTTTCGCGATGCGGCGTCCGATCTCGATTCGCTCGCCGAGCGGAACGCGCCTCCATTGCGGCGCGGCGGCGGCGGCCGATTCCAGGGCGAGGGTCGTCATGCTCTCGTCGGCGACGACGCACGCCCCCACGACACGTTCCCCCGCGGTGTGCGAATCGGTGATTCCCAGATCGAGATCACGCTTGAGCCCCAGGGTGGGGAAGGTGTCCTCGATAAGGGCCCGAGCGGCGAGCGTGTGAACAAGCTGGGCGTTCTCGCCGGTGACATCTCGGCCGCAGATGTAAGCGGGATATATCCCAAATTTCACATTTCCTCCTTCGCTCGATATGACCACGGCTGATATTCACGCTATGTGCGGCAATACCAGTGGAGCAATGGGCGTGCCATAAGGGCTTCTTATGAAGCCCAAGAGCCATTTCTTATGGAGTTCGGGCCGACCGGAGGCCGGACCGCTGTGCACCGAGCAGGGCGTCGCCCCCCAAGGGGGAACGCAGGGCCCCTCCACTCGCCACCCCGCCGATCCGTCCGCCCCGTCCGTCCGGTGCTGCTCCGACGACATGGATGACCCTCGCACATGCGATGGAGAAGGGGTCAATAGCGCATGACTGCCAGGAGATTTAGCCATTGGAGCAGGAATATGCGAAGGTAGTGTGGTTGTTCACGATGTCTCGGCTCAGCACGGTGAGCCGGTAAGGAGCCCCCGTTGTTCAGGCGTCTTCCCCGGTGGGCCGTCGCGGTCCCCCTCGCCCTCACGCTGGCCTCCGTCCTGTCCGGCTGCGGCTCCGACGCCCCGGCCCCCACCACGGCCTCCTCCGGCGACGGGACCACGACGTTGACGGTGCTCGCCGCCGCGTCGCTGACCGGCACGTTCACCGAGCTGGGCAAGACCTTCGAAGCCGCGAACCCAGGCACCACGGTGCGCTTCAGCTTCGGCTCCAGCGCCACCCTGGCCCAGCAGATCGTCGCGGGCGCCCCTGCCGACGTCTTCGCCGCCGCCAGCCCGGCCACGATGAAGACCGTCACCGACGCCTCCCTGGCCACGACCCCGACCACCTTCGCGCGCAACGTCCTCCAGATCGCCGTCCCGGCCGACAACCCGGCCAAGGTCGACGATCTGGCCGACCTGGCCGACCCGAAGGTCAAGGTCGCCCTCTGCGCCGAACAGGTGCCCTGCGGCGCCGCCGCGGTCAAGGCCCTGGACGCGGCCGGCCTCAAGGTCACCCCCGTCACCCTGGAGCAGGACGTCAAGGCCACCCTCACCAAGGTCGAACTCGGCGAGGTCGACGCCGCCCTCGTCTACAGGACCGACGTCATCGCCTCCGGCGGCAAGGTCCAGGGCATCGACTTCCCCGAGGCCGAAAAAGCGATCAACGACTACCCGATCGCGGCCCTGTCCGGCGCACCCGCCCCCGAGGCGGCGAAGCGCTTCGTCGACCTCGTACTGTCACAGCAGGGCAAGGACGCACTGACCAAGGCCGGTTTCCAAGCCCCCTGACCGCTGCCACGACACCCTCCGTGACGCGACGTCCCCGCGCCCATCCGTACACGAAACCATGCGCGGGACGCGTGTCCAGCGCCTCGCCCGCCCCGTCGAGGACCTCCACCTCGATCCCGGCCATCGCGAGGTCGGCGAAGCGGATCCACCGAGATACCTCACACCGGCATCACCGGCCCCTCTGCCCCCATAACTACCCATCTAGCACCCTTTAGCGACATAAAGTAACCCCCCGGAGTCATGCGACCGCAGACGGTAATGTACGTTTGTGGTCATGATCGTGTCGATGCGGCGAGTCGCGCAGCGCGGAGGCGTCACCCTCGCGCTGGGACTGGCCGCGCTCGGCGCCGTCATATTGATGCATCTGGCACTGTGCGTCGTGGCCCCCGCGCACCGGGGGCACTTCCACGCCCCCGGCCATCGGTCACCGGCCACCGCGACCACGGCCACGACCACCGCCGCGGGACCCATCACCGCGATCGGCGCGGAGGTGCCCGCGGATCACGTACCGTGCCCGGCGCCACCACCCACCGAGGAGGATCACCACCTGTGCGGGGCGGCGGCCGGAGCGCAGATCACCGGTACGCGCGCCCCGGTGCCGACCGGCCCGGTCATCGGTGACCCGGTGGCCGTCGACGAGGCCCCGGCACCCCCGCCGTCGCCCGCGTGGCGCCGCGCGCGACCGGTCCGCCCGCCCCCGGGCGCGGTGTTACTCCTTCTCAAATCCGTTTCCCGTATATAGCCCGCCCCGCGGGCCCGCCGGTCAACGACTCCGCACTCCTCACGAGGCTCCTCGCGAGTTCCTCATGAGCGGTGGAGCCGTCGCTCAAGCGTGCCCAGAAGCGAGTTGATCACATCGCATCCAGGGGAAACAGATCATGACATACACACTTAATTCACCACAGGTAGCGGCCGAACGGCCGCAGATCGACACCGCCTCACTCGGCCGGCTGATCACCGGAGCCACCTGCCACACTCCCGAGCACGTGGTCGGCAACACCCCCGTGCTCTGGGTTCCCGAGATCGCCTCGGGGCTGGGGCACGGATTCTGGGCGAAGTTGGAGGGCGGCAATCCCGGTGGGATCAAGGACCGCTCCGCGCTCTACATCGTCGAGCGGGCGCGCGAGCGCGGCCTGCTGCGACCGGGAGCACCCATCGTGGAGTCCACCAGCGGGACCTTCGGGCTGGGCCTGGCGCTGGCCGGCATCGTGCACGGCCACCCGGTGACGCTGGTGACCGACCCGGGCATGGAACCGCTGATGCACCGGTTGCTGTCGGCCTACGGGGCCCGCGTCGTCGTCGTCACCGAACCGCATCCGGTGGGCGGCTGGCAGCAGGCCCGTCGGCAGCGCGTGCGGGAACTGCTCGGCGAGCACCCGGACGCCTACTGCCCCGACCAGTACACCAACCCCGACAACGTCGCCGCCTACGCGGGACTCGCCGTCGAACTGGCCGGTCAGCTCGGGCGGATCGACGTCCTGGTGTGCAGTGTGGGCACCGGTGGTCACAGCGCCGGCGTTCATCGCGCGCTCCGGCGCTTCTATCCCGACCTGCGGCTCGTCGGCGTCGACACGATCGGCTCGACCATCTTCGGCCAGCCCGCGCGCTCGCGGCTCATGCGCGGCCTGGGCAGCAGCATCCACCCGCGCAACGTGGCGTACCAGGCCTTCGGGGAGGTCCACTGGGTCGCGCCCGCGGAGGCGGTCTGGGCCTGCCGGCGCCTGGCCTCGCTGCGGTACGCCACCGGCGGCTGGAGCGTCGGCGCGGTGGCCCTGGTGGCGTCCTGGCTCGCCCGCACGCTGCCCGGATACACCCGGATAGCGGCGATCTTCCCCGACGGTCCGCACCGCTACTTCGACACGGTCTTCAACGACGACTACTGCGCGGAACGCGGCCTGCTCTGCGCGCCCCCGACGACGGACCCCGACGAGATCGCCCATCCGGCCGAACGCGAGGTGACGCGCTGGACGCGATGCGCGACCGTACCCGACCCGGCCGGCTTCCCGAGAGACGGCGACGCCTTCCGGAAAGACGGCGACGTCTCCCTGGAAAAGGACGCGTCCCTGGAAAAGGGGGTCGCCTTCCCCGAAGACGGTGCCGGCTTCCCGGGGGACGGCGTCGTGGAAACGTCGCCGGCCGCCGCGGAAGACGGCGCCCGCGCCGAAACCGCCGGGGAGACGACCGGGAAAGGTGGCCTCCGGTGAGCGGCACCGTCGCTCTGGCCCGCTCCTTCGACCGGCCGGTGAGACTGCTACTGATCAACCAGCTCACCATCAACACCGGCTTCTACATGCTGATGCCCTATCTGGCCGGTCACCTGTCGGGAACGCTGGCGCTGCCGGCCGCACTGGTCGGCCTGGTCCTGGGCATCCGCAACCTCAGCCAGCAGGGCATGTTCCTGGTGGGCGGCACCCTCGCCGACAGGCTCGGCCACAAGCCCATGATCGTCGCGGGCTGCGGGCTGCGCACGGTCGCGTTCCTGCTGCTCGCCGTGGCCGACTCCCTGCCCGCGCTGGTGGTCGCCTCGGCCCTGACCGGGTTCGCCGGCGCGCTGTTCAACCCGGCCGTACGGGCCTACCTCGCCCGCGAGGCCGGAGCGCGCAAGGTCGAGGCGTTCGCCGTGTTCAACGCCTTCTCCCAGGTCGGCATCCTGATCGGACCGCTCGTCGGCCTGCTGCTCAACGCGGTGGCCTTCAGGCTCGTCTGCCTGGTCGCGGGCGTGATGTTCGCGGTCCTGACGGTCGCGCAGACGCGAGCCCTGCCCGCGGGAGCCGCTCCGGAGGGCGAGGAGGGGCGAGGCGTGCTGCCGGCCTGGCGCGAGGTGGTCGGTGACCGGCCGTTCCTGCTGTTCTCCCTGGCCATGATCGGCTCCTACGTGCTGAACTTCCAGATCTACCTGGGGCTGCCGCTGGAGATCCGCCGGGCCACGGGCGGTGAGCTGGGAATCACCCTCGTGTTCGCCGTCTCGGCGGTGATGACCCTGGCGGGCCAGGCCCGTCTCACCGCGTGGGCGACCCGGCGGTGGCGACCGCCGCAGGCCATCGCGTGGGGCCTGGTCCTGATGGGACTCGCCTTCGTCCCCCTCGCCCTGGCGGCACCCTGGGCGGGCACCGCCGTCGTGCCGCCCGGCGGAACCGCCCTGATGCTCGCGCTCGTCCCCGTCCTGGGGACCACGGTGCTGCTCAGCCTGGCCACCATGATCATCTATCCGTTCGAGATGGCGACCGTCGCCACCTTCGGAGGCCGGCACATGGTGGGGACGTACTACGGGCTCTACAGCACCCTGGCCGGCATCGGCATCGCCGTGGGCAACCTGCTCACCGGGTCGGCCCTGGATCTGGGCACGCGGGTCGGCCTGCCGAGCCTGCCGTGGCTGGTCCTGGCACTGATCGGCCTCGGCTGCGCCACGGCCGTCGCCGTTCTGGATCGATCGGGGCGCCTGGCGACCACGCCGAGGGCCGCTCCGGCGACGGCGTGAGGCGGCAAAGGCCGGTCCGGCCCTGACGATCTGCGGGGGCGGGGGCGGAGCATCTCACCGAGACTCCGCGCTTGCCCGTCCCCGCCGGTCGTCCGGGGTCGGCGTTCGGTCGCGGCGGACAGCGTCACGGCCAGGAGGGATCGTCCGGCACACGCGTCCGGCCTGTTCGGCCTTCCACCCACCGGCGCCGCCCATCACCACGCGCTCAGGAACGGTGCCGCCCATCAGGGCATGCTCAAGAACGGCGCCGTCCATCACGACTCGCTCAGGAACGGACGAGGCGGGCGATCGCGTCGGACGCCTCCCTCACCTTCTCCTCGGCCTCGGCTCCGCCCTTGGCGGTGGCCTCGGCCACGCAGTGCGCCAGGTGCTCCTCCAGCAGGGACAGCGCGAAGGACTGCAGCGCCCGGTTGGCCGCCGACACCTGGGTGAGGATGTCGATGCAGTACTTGTCCTCCTCGACCATCCGCTGCAGGCCCCGCACCTGCCCCTCGATCCGACGTAGCCGCCGCACATGGTCCTGCTTGTTGGCGGTGTATCCGTACATCTCGCCCCCTCCGCTCGGCTTCCCCTGCGAAAGGATACCCCCCGCTAGTATTCAAGGCAGCCTCGCCGACCGTGCCCGCCTACATGCCGCCGACCATCTCGGCGGGCGGCGGCACCGGCTCCCACCCGCCCACCAGCCCACGGGTGGCGATCGTGACCGCGCAGCGTTGCGCGGCGTACGTGAGGGCCATGGCGTGATGTTCCGGAGAGAAGTCGGCGACGGCATCGGCGACGAGGAACGGCTGAAGGTCCTGCATGAAGGCGTCGCAGGCGGTCATGAGGCAGCCGATGTGCGCGTAGACACCGCAGACGATGATCTGGTCGCGTCCCATCGCGTCCATCCGGGTCCGCAGGTCGGTCCGGTGGAAGGCGCTGTAGCGCCACTTGGTGAGCAGGATGTCGGACTCTGCGGGAAGGAGGCTCGCGACGATCTCGCTCTCGCGAGGACCGGGGATGCCCGCCCCCCAGAAGTCCTGGAGCAGGCCGCGCTCGTTCCTGCTCTGACCGCCGGGCTGCACCGAGTAGACGACGGGAACCCCCCGCTCCGCGCAGGCGTCGCGCAGGAGACCGATGTTGGCGATGAGCCCGGTCAGCGGAGAGGCGTCGGCGGCGAAGGGGGCGAGGAAGTAGTTCTGCATGTCGTGGACCAGCAGGATGGCGCGGCGCGGATCAGGACGCCAGCTCACCCGGTTCTCGGGCAGGTCGTTCTCCCTCGGCAGCGGGTAGGAGGCGATCTGGGGGAGGGCCACGGGCACTGTCTCCTTTCCTCGGTTTTCGTGGGGTTTCCTGCGGCTTCTCGGCAGTTTTTTCTGCGGCTCCTCTGCGGTGCCGGAACCTTCTCGCGGTGGCGGACCGCCTCCCGCGACGGTGAACCTCCTCCGTGACGGCGAGTCGTCTCCCCGTGGCGGACCATCGCCCGTGACGGCGGATCGTTTCCCGTGCCGGCGGGTCAGCGGTCCTGGTCCAGGCCGACGGCGCGGAGCATGGTCTGGAACTTGGCGGTCGTCTCGGCGAGCTCGGTCTCCGGTACCGACCCCGCGACGATCCCCGCGCCCGCGAACAGCCTCAGGGTCTGGTCGGCGACCTCGGCGCAGCGGATGGTCACGACCCATTCGCCGTCGCCCGTCACGTCCCCCCACCCGACCAGGCCGGTGTACAGACCGCGGTCGAACGACTCGATCTCCTCGATCGCCTCACGCGCGGCGCTCGCGGGCGTGCCGCAGACGGCGGGGGTGGGGTGCAGCACGGTGGCCAGTTCCAGCGAGGTGACCGTCGGGTCGTCCAGCACGCCGGTGATCCGGGTCGACAGGTGCCACATGGAGGCGGTGGACAGCGGCGAGGGCCCGGCGGGGACGGACAACTTCCTGCAGTACGGGCGCAGTGCCTCCACGATGCTCTCGATCACCAGGGCGTGCTCGCGAAGGTCCTTGTCCGAGGCGAGCAGAGCGCGGGCCCGTTCGCGGTCGACGACGGGGTCGGGGTGGCGGGGCGCGGACCCCGCGAGCGGGTTCGTCGTGATCCGGCGGCCTGAGCGGGAGACGAGGAGTTCGGGACTGGCTCCCAGGAGGGTACGGGCCGTGTCGTCGCTCGACGGCAGGTCGACCGCGTAACCGTAGGCCTGTGGGTCGCGCCGGACGAGGTTGCGCAGGATGCGGCCGACGTCGACGGGCGCGCCCATGGTGATGTCCAGGGTCCGGGCCAGCACGATTTTCTGGAGCTCTCCGGCGGTCAGCTTGACCAGCGCCTTCTCCACACCGCGCATGTAGTCGTCGGAATCGGAGACCGGACCGACCCCGGTGAACGTTCCCGTGACCTGCTCGGGGGCGGCGGAGAGGCCGGTCGGCGGACTCGTCCAGCAGACGGTGGCGGGCACCAGCAGGCGCGCGGGACGGTCGTCGCGGAAGGGAACCGCGCCCACCACCACGGGATTGGGGTGACCGGAATCCCGTGCGTCGC
Organism: Streptosporangium sp. NPDC049078; assembly: GCF_040648855.1. Lineage (NCBI taxonomy): Bacteria > Bacillati > Actinomycetota > Actinomycetes > Streptosporangiales > Streptosporangiaceae > Streptosporangium > Streptosporangium sp. NPDC049078. The sequence goes on along the minus strand of NZ_JBEZEL010000024.1, from coordinate 53,762 downwards.
GCAGGGCCGAGGCGACGCGCCCCTGCAGGCTCGTCGTCCCGGAGTCGGGGACCTCCTGGACCACCCCTCTGGCGAGCAGGGTCCTGGTCGGCGAGGTGAAGAAGAAGGTGCCGGGCTCGTAATCTCCCAGAAGGTCGGGCGTTCGAGACATGGTGCTGGTGTCGTTCGACGACATGGCTAAGAGGTCTCCTGTCGGGAGAAATCCAGGAACGGGGGGTGTGCCGTACTACGACCGGAGCGTGGCGCCCCCGTCGACGTACAGGTCCTGCATGGTGATGTGCCTGGCACGGTCGGAGGCCAGGAAGAGGACGGCGTCCGCGATGTCGGCGGGATCGGCCAGCCTGCCGAGGGGGATGCCCACCCGGAAACTGGCCGGCGAACCGTCGATGACCGTCCTGGCGTCGTGGCCGCCGGCCCACAGGGCACGCTGCATGGGAGTGTCGGTGGAGCCGGGCGACACCACGTTGCAGCGAATGCCGTACTGCGCCAGCTCCAGGCCGAGGCACTTGGTGAACTGCGCGGCCGCGGCCTTGGAGGCGGCGTAGGCCGACATGTTGGTCCGGGGCACGCCCGCGGCGTTGGACCCCACGGTGACGATCGCCCCGGATCTGCGGGGGATCATCCGGCGGGCGACCGCGCGGGACAGGTGGAAGACTCCGCCGGTGTTGACGGCGAACGTGCGAGCCCAGTCGTCGTCGCTGATGGCGACGGCGGGTCCCGAGCAGAGCACCCCCGCGACGTTGACGAGCAGCTCGATCGGGCCGAGATCGGCCTCGACCCGCGCGACCACGTCGTCGACGGCGGCGCTGTCGGTGACCTGGCAGGGGTAGGCGACCGCGACGCCGAGGTCGGCGGCGACCCGCGCGACCCGCTCGGCGTTCACGTCGAGCGCGGCGACACGTGTGCCCGTCGCCGTCAGGGCTCGCACCACGGCCTCGCCGATGCCCTGTGCCGCACCGGTGACCACGGCCACCGCGCCTTCCATCACCATGCCTTCACCGTCTCTCGCCATCTCTCGCCGTGTCTCGTCGTTCGCTCGCGCTCCCGTCGCCCTCGCCACGGTCCGCCTGTGTCGGTAGGCAGGCTAGCTCCATCACTTTAGGTCGCGCAGCAAAAACTTATAGTTACTTTTCACAGATCAGGAGGACATCCCGGAGGTTAGTGGGACCACTCCGGACTGCGGGACACTGCGAGCAAGGGAACCCCGGGCGGGCGATTCGTCCCCCTATGACGGTTTTTCGAGGAGAGCCGGTCTCCACTGCTCCCGCCCAGGTGAAGGGCGGATTCGACGCGTTTACAGATAGTCAACGTCGCGTCAATCGCCATGACCTAACATCATTCTTCGTGACAAGCCAGGATATTTCAGAGCGACAGGCATATATCCCCCCTGCGCCTCCCGCCGAAACCTCCGCAGAGCCCGTGGAACCCACGGAGGAGGAGGGCAGCGGCGTGCTGGCGATGATCGAGCGCATCGGCTCGATCATCGTCCCGATCGGCGTCGCGTTCTACGCCGTCCTCTACCTCGGCGTCGAGCAGATGTACGGCGTGTTCGGCATCAGCCCCCAGCAGGCGGGAATCGACCAGTCCGTCCTGCTCGGCCGGTTGATGGGGACGCTGATCCTGCTTCTGCTCTTCATCGCGCCGCTCCTCGGCCTCGTCGTCGGGGTGGGCTGGATCGCCGACAAGATGACCCTCGGCGCGGTCGGAAAAGTCATGACGGCCGTACGGAGCCGCCCCTGGGTGGCCGCCCTGATCGCCGCGCTGTGGTGTGGCGCGACCTACTGGGGTCTGCTGAACCTCGTGGGCGACCTCGACATCGCCGTCATGGTCGTCGTCGCGGTGGGGCTGGGCGTGCTGACGTTCCTGGTGCCGTTCCGGCTGCTGCGCCGCAAGCCCGTCGGCCGCGCCGGCCTGAAGGTGCTCACCGGCGCCCTCACGGGCATCGGCCTGGGATTCCTGCTGATCCTGCAGATGACCATGGGCGCGATCGAGATGCAGGAGACGGGACGGGCCAACGACCTCCTCCCCTACGTCGGCTTCCAGGACCAGTGGGCCGTCATCAAGAACGCCGACGACAACAAGCCCCTCTACGACGGCCGGTGGATGATGCTGCTCGGCGAGAGCCAGGGCACCTATGTCTTCTACGACTGCGACAAGCTGGAGACCTTCCGGCGCCCGATCGACGGCACGCTCCTCGGCAACGTCCAGCTGCAGCCGGACCGCGAGCCGGGCTACAAGTGCGGCACGCTCGCCGAGCAGGGAGAGGCGCAGGCGAGCGAGGGTCAGTAGACACGACCGGCGGACACGACCGGGAGGGCGTCCACCGGTTCACCCACGACACCTGTCGGCGGCGGGATCCGGCACTTCCGGTCCCGCCGCCGGGGACGGCACGACGCACGTCACTGATTTTGGCCCGAATAATCATCTCAAAAATCATTACGGGCAACAAAAATGCCTCGACTCGGATATACGAATCGAGAGAGCACCATCTGCCGCGACCGTACGACGGGGAATCCAGCAACCTGGACATATCCCCGCCATTGACGAATCCGTTTAAACCTTCTTAACGAGGGTCGCGCTTTGCCATGTCGATCATCGGGTAACTCCTGCTTGCCGCCATCGTCGCGGTTCAAGCAATCCGATCTCCTGAAATCACAAAAGACATGGAATGCGATGACTTTTAGCGGTAGAAGACGGGCTCAAAACATTAATTCCAGCCAACACGCTCGAAACCGGTCCGTCGCGACAACAGCAATCGGCGCCATTCTGGCACTTTCCTGCCAGGCACCGGCCGGCGCCGTGACCGACACCACGGGAGTCGTTCTCCTCAGCACGCGAGCCGCGGGTAGCGAGACCGTCCCGGTCGGGAGGACGATCGGCGCGCCCGGGGGCGCGAGCTTCTCCCTGATCGGAACCCTCGGGCGGGAAGACTGCAAGTGCCGTGGACAGAACTGCGTGTGTGACCGCGATCGTCCCGGCAAGAATCGGGGCAGCGGAAAGGGCAGGAGCGGCCGGGACCGCGGAAAGAAATCGTCGAGTCTCGAACTGCCGTCGGAATCGGCGATCCCGGCGAATCCCGCTAAAGAAAATCCCGCCAAAACGGATCTTCCAGATGTTCCACGCGATCCGCTCGGCCTACCCGGTCCGGCCAAACCCGCGGGGCCCGCGAAACCAGCGGAACCTGCCAAATCAGCGGGACCCGCGAAACCAGCAGGACCCGCGAAACCAGCAGGACCCGCGAAACCGGCGGAACCTGCCAAATCGGCGGGACCCGCGAAACCGGCAGGACCCGCGAAACCAGCGGGATCCACGGACACGGCAGGCCTGGCGAATCCGGCAGGGCCCGCGATTCTGGTCGGCCCCGCAGGCCCGGCCGGCCCGGCAGGCCCCAAGGGAGTTCCCGGTCCCGCAGGACCGACAGGAGCGACGGGTCCGAAGGGCGACACCGGTGCCCCCGGCCTTCCTGGGGCACCGGGCCCGGCGGGCGCGATGGGACCCGCGGGCGCGACGGGTGCCACCGGTCCTGTGGGACCGATGGGACCCGCGGGACCGATCGGCCCCCAGGGCCCGGACGGGCTCACCGGCCCGATCGGCCCGGAAGGACCCGAGGGTCCGGCAGGTCCCCAGGGACTCGCGGGACCGGTAGGGCCGATCGGCCCGGAAGGGCCGGTGGGGCCGATCGGCCCTGAAGGACCCGCGGGGCCGATCGGCCCCGAAGGACCGGTCGGCCTCGTCGGGCCGATGGGCCCGGAAGGTCCGGTCGGCGCCCCCGGGCCCGCGGGTGCGGACGGCGCTCCGGGACCCGTCGGTCCGGCCGGCGAACCCGGCGCCACCGGACCGGTGGGACCGACCGGCGCCACCGGAGCCGCGGGCGAGCCTGGAGCACCTGGCCCGGAGGGACCCGCGGGACCGATCGGCCCCGGGGCACCGACCTCCGCCGTCTCGGTGTCGTACCTGCTTTTCGAACCGATCACCGCGTCGGTCAGGAACGACAGGACGGCACAACTCCGCGATCCGCGCACGACTCCGCTCTGGCACGATCTTTCGAAGATCCCCGGTCATCCCACCGACGTGGTGGACGTCGCGACGACGATCCTCCATGACGGCGCCCTTCCGTACCTTCACCTCACGGTCCAGAGTTCGTCCGGTCAGGTCGCCCGGACGAAGTGTCTTCTCGGGCGGCCGGTTCCCCGGACGGGAGGCTTCTTCGCTCCGGGAACACCTCATGGACCTCCCGCCTACCCCGCGAACTGCGCCAAGTTCACCGACGAGACACCGCCGCTCTGAACCTCGCCGAGTTCCGAGCCTGACAAATGAAAAAATGTCGTCAAAAGAGAATGCCGCACCCGGCACCGGCCGGGCGCGGCATTCTCCATGTCGAATCCCTCGAACGATGTCGAATCCCTCGAACGCGCACGGCCTCCCGCGCCCCACGATCACCCGGCCCTCGGGCCGTGCGGCGCGTCAGTTTCGGGCGAGGACCAGACGCGAGGGGTCTTCTCCCGGCAACGGGACGCGGAGGCGACGCCTGGCGGCGACCATCCGGCATCCGGCGACGCACGCGTTCGTGCCCAGCGCGACGATCGTGAACAGGCCGAGGCGGAGCAGGTCCTGCCTGCCGAAGCTGAGCTCCCCGGCACCGTTGACCAGGAATCCGGTGCCGAAGAACCACGCCATGACGGCCGTCGCCAGCGCGACCCCGGCCCGGACCCCGCGGGCGGCGTAGGCGCACACGGCGATCGCCATGATCAGTACGCGGCCGGCGGTCTCCGCCGGAGCGAGGAGCAGCGAGGCGGTCGCGGCCGTGGCGACGACGGTGACGAACCCCCCGGCGAGCGAGAACCCCACCGGTTCGATCCCGGACTTCACACCTACCCCCTTCGTATAGCGGACATTTGTTGCTGAACAGGCATTTACCGAGGGGTGGACTCCGCCCCTCCATGAAATCCCGGGAAATGCCCGAACGCCAATGTCAGTATCTTTTCTTCACCCTTTCCCGACGTTCCTTTACGCCGTTCTCGGCCCCGGCGGGCGCCCGCCGGAAGCCTCTTCGCGGCGACAAGGCGCACCCGGGTGGAGAGTCCGAAGACGACCGGAGCTCTCGTGCCGGGACGACGGAGAACCGGTCCGGGATGACTCAACCCACTCGATCGCGAGCCCCCCGTGACCTTTGCCATACGATCGCCGTATGGCGGAGGTCATGGTGCGCGACGGAACCTGGACGTTCGACGGCGAGATCCTGCGGATCGTGCCCGGCCACGACCGGAGTGTGAAGAAACTGCGACAGCTGCTGGGAGAGGTGCGGGTGCCGCTGGAGGCGGTGGCCGGCATCGCGTACGAAACCGGCAAGAAGGGCGGCAGGCTGCGACTGCGCCTGCGGGAGGGCGCCGACCCGTTCAGTCAGGCGACGCGCGGGCGGATCGCCGACAACGCCGACCCCTACCAGCTGGTCGTCGACGCCAACCGCACCGGCGCCGCCGAGTATTTCGTCACCGAGGTACGCAACGCACTGGTGATCGAGCAGGTGCCGGACGGCCCCTCGGAGCGCTACCTCATGCCCGGCCCCGAACTCCCCGTGGTGGTCCCGGCCGGCGACGGCACGGCCACGTTCGACGGCGAGTCGATCCGTCTCGAATGGAACTGGGCCGCGGAGGGGGTCAAGAAGTCGGCGGGTTCCCAGCGGTTCGCGCTGAAGGACCTGAACGGCGTGGAGTGGTTCCCGGCCACGGGCATGGAGAACGGCTGCCTGCGTTTCCATGTGAAGGGCACGGCACCCCACAATTTCGCTCCCAAGCATGACCCGAACTGCCTGCTCCTGTGGGGATTCGACAAGGAGATCCGCACCACGGCCCTGCTCGTCGCCGCCGTTCTCGCCAGGCTGCCGCACCCCTCGGGCGCCCACCCGCCTCCCGCCGAACCCCTCTCGATCGAGGCCGCCACGGCACCCGCCGCCGACGACGACCCGGACTCGCTCCTGCGCCGCCTGCGCGAGCTCGGCGACCTGCACAGGGACGGCATCCTCACCGACGAGGAGTTCACCACCGCCAAGCAGGCCCTGATCCGCCGCTTCTGACCTCGGGGCGGTCGAGCGGAGGTCACCTGCACCGGGCGAGCATGACCTTCTTGTCCGCGCGGGTGACCGGCAGGTCGTATTTCACGGCGACCTGGGCGAAGCGGACGACGTAGGCGCAGCGGACCCCGCGTACGGGAGGGAGCCAGGACGCCGGTCCCGAGCCGCCCTTCGCCTCGTTGGCGGCGCCGTACACCGGGATGAGGTTGAGCGGGTCGTTGGCGATGCGCTTGCGCTTGGACATCGGCCAGCGGGAGGCTCCCATCCGCCACCCGTAGGAGAGCGGGACCACGTGGTCGACCTGGATCTCGTCGGAGCGCTTCTTGGTCCAGCGGACGATCCGGCCGGTGTAGGGGTCGCGCAGCCTCATGGAGACGACCACGCAGTCGGATCCTCGGCGGTAGCGCACGTCCTCGCCGTCACGGGCCAGCAGGTCGTCGCGGGTACGGCAGCCGTTGCGCGCGTACGGCACCCCTTTGGCGGTGTCGGCCCAGTTCTCGCCGAACCTGGCCCTGCTGTAGCCGGCTTTGGAGCCCATCGGCCTGACCTTGAGTCTGCCGATCAGCCTGACGGCGGCTCCCCGATCCCCGGCCGATCTGACGGGCGCCAGGCCGGGACGCACGCCGTCCGGATTGTCCAGTGGCGCGACCCGGGCGGGCGCGGCCCTCGCACGCGTGTCCTCGCCCTGCGTCGACAGTGAGAAGAGCACCGCGGCGCCGAGCATCACGGTGACCACCCCCCGCGTGCTCAACCATGCCTCCAGAAAGGGTCTACGGACTCACGCCTGACCGATTCCCGGTCATCTCATGGTTGACACGGGGGTGTCCGCTGGTTGAGACCGGCTCCGGCGAAGGGGCAGGTCAGGGCTGGAAGCGGTAACCCATGCCCGGTTCGGTGAGCAGGTGGACCGGGTGGGCGGGGTCGCGCTCCAGTTTCTTGCGCATCTGGGCCATGTACTGGCGAAGGTAGTGGGTCTCCTTGCCGTAGGCGGCGCCCCAGACGTCGTTCAGCAGACGGCGCTGGGTGATCAGCTTGCCGGGGTTACGGGCCAGGATCTCCAGCAGGCGCCACTCGGTGGGGGTCAGCCGTACGCCGCCGGAGACGGTCTTGCCCGCCAGGTCCACCTCGTGCTCGCCGATCACGAACCGGGCCGGTTCCTCCTCGGTGGCGGAGACCCGGCGCGCCACCGCGCGGATCCTGGCGAGCAGTTCGTCGACGCCGAACGGCTTGATGACGTAGTCGTCCGCGCCCGCGTCCAGGGCCTCCACCTTGTCACGGCTCTCGGCCCTGCCGGACAGCACGATGATCGGGACATTCGTCCAGCCGCGCAGCCCGTGGATGACGTCCACCCCGTCCATGTCGGGCAGGCCGAGATCGAGCACGACCAGGTCGGGGTGCCAGTCGGCGGCCTGGCGCAGGGCGGCGGCGCCGTCGTCGGCCACGGCCACCTCGTACCGGCGCGCGGCCAGGTTGATGCGCAGCGCCCGCAGGAGCTGGGGCTCGTCGTCGACGACGAGGATGCGCGTCACGGGGTCCTCCTCGGTCGAGACCAGGCTACGGTGGCGGCTCCCCGGCCGATCAGGTGCCCCGGTGAACGGAACCGCTACGTGCCGTTGGGCCGGGGAGCGGTCGAGCACCGTGAAGTCCGGCCAGGAGCGGCCCGGTGGGTACGCGGCGAAAAGCCGCGTTCTGCGCTATTAATGGTGATATCGAGGCAAATGTCGATATCGGTGGCACCTTCAGGAAGCCTGTCCGTCATATTCTCCGACGCCCATCGGGATCCGATGAATAATCCCGCTCGTCGAGGGCAGCAAGGGCTACCACAACAGCCCAAGTCTGAGGTGAGGTCACACATGATAGCGCTGGGACTTCTCTTGATCGTAGTCGCGGGTGCGGCCGTGATCGCGGTCTCCTGGGACGAGACCACGACATCGACCGCCACCGCTTCGTTCACGGTCTTCGACCGCCTGTTCCAGCTGTCCCAGCTGGAGCTCTTCTTCGCGGGTGTCGCCACGGGAGCGGTTTTCCTGCTCGGCCTGGGGATGCTGTTCGCGGGTATGCGACGCTCGGCCGCGCACCGCCGCAGGCTCCGTGCCTCGCGGATCGAGGCGCGTGACCGGGTCACCCGCCTGGAGGAGGAGAAGCGGGAGCTGGAGCGCAAGCTCGAAGAGGCTCCCAAGACTCCGGCGACCGCCGCGACCGCCACGACCCCGGTGGCCGCCTCCGCCGCTCCCGCGACCGCCACGACCCCCGTGGTCGACCGCGACCGCGACGGCGTCGACGACCGTGTCGAGGACACCGCACCCCACCCCCGGGTCGACGTGCCCCGTCAGGCCTCCACCGACCAGCTCGTGGCCGGTCGTCACGGGCGCTCGGACCACCGCTAAGCGCCACGCCTTCCCCCAGCCGGTGCGACCCTCGGGTCACACCGGCTGAGGCATGCCCGGACCCCCTTCGCCGCCCTCCGGAGCGCGGGGCGACCGGTCGGGGGAAGGCGGATCCCGGCTCTTCACGACCCCGCCCGTATTGATAAAACCCCCAAAAAGTAATATTCGCCCCATGACACCACGGTCTAGGGCGATTTTCTTCTGGGCCACCGGTGTACTCGCCTACATCGTCGCCGTCTTCCACCGGCAGTCGCTGGGTGTGGCGGGCATCGAGGCGGCGGCGAGGCTCGACGTCGGCGCGGCGGGACTCTCGATCCTGGCCATGTGCCAGTTGCTGGTCTACGCGGGCATGCAGGTGCCCGTGGGAGTGCTCGTCGATCGGCTCGGTTCCAAGCGGATGCTGATCGTGGGGGCCCTGGTGATGGCCGGCGGCGAGCTCGTCTTCGCCCTCGCGGAAGGACTGCTACCGGGGATCGCCGGGCGGACGCTGATCGGGTGCGGGGACGCGATGACGTTCATCAGCGTGATCAGGCTGGTCCGCCTCTCCTTCCCCGCCCACCGCAACCCGCTGATGGTCCAGCTCACCGGCCTGCTCGGCCAGCTGGGCGCGATCGCCTCCGCGGTGCCCCTCATCCACTCCCTGCACACCTACGGCTGGACGCCGACCTTCCTGATCGCCGCCGTCGTAGGCGTGGTCTCGGCGTTCCTGCTGATCACGGTCCTGCGCGACACCCTCCCCCAGGTCGTGGGGGAGCCGCCGAGCCTGAAGGCGGCCTGGGCGGAACCGGGCACCCGGCTGGGCATGTGGACCCATGCGGCCACCCAGTGCTCGGCCGCGGCCTTCCTGCTGCTGTGGGGATATCCGTTCCTGGTCCAGGGGCAGGGGCTCACCCCCTCGACGGCGGGGGTGCTGCTCACCACGCTGACCCTGTGCGGCATGGTGTGCGGGCCGCTGCTCGGCTATCTCGCCGGACGGTTCCCCTTCCACCGCTCCCGGATGGTGTTCGTCGTGATCGGCACCACCGCGGGGACGTGGACCGTCGTACTGCTCTGGCCGGGACGGGCACCACTCTGGCTGCTGGTCGTGCTCATGGCGGTGCTGGCGGCCAACGGGCCGGGGTCGATGATCGGCTTCGACTACGCCAGGACCTTCAACCCGGCCACCCGGATCGGCGCGGCCACCGGCATCGTGAACGGCGGCGGTTTCGTCGCGTCCATACTGGTGATCGCCCTGATCGGGGTCACCCTCGACCTCAGGGGCGACAACGGCCTGGACGCCTTCCGCTGGGCCCTCGCCACGCAGTACCCGATCTGGGCACTGGGCGCCTTCCAGGTCATCCGCTACCGGCGCAAGGCACGCCGCAACCTGCTCGCGGCTCCCCGGACGAACCCCTGACCACCTGCCCGGTACGGCGAAGATCGCTCCTCTCGTGCTCGTCCTCCCCCGGCGCCTCCGGTGCGGACCGACCTTCCGAAGGGCCGGGGAAGGGCTGGGTTCAGGCGATCCTGGTGAAGGGCTCGGCGAAGTGGGCGGTGCCGATCATCCCGCCCGCCGCCCTGACCTTGTCGAGCAGTTCCACCCGCGTGAGGGTGGCGAGCTCGGGATCGGCGTCGTAGAGGTAGGGCACTCGCGGGTCCTCCAGTTGCACCGGATGCAGCACCACGTCGCCGGTCAGCACCAGATCGCCGACCTGGACGACCTGGTGGCCCGGGGTGTGCCCCGGCGTGAGCAGCACCCGGATGCCGGGCAGCACCTCCGCCCCGCCGGCCACCGCCTGCACCCGATCGCCCAGCGGCCGGACGACGCGGTCGAGGACCTCCTCGCCCGCCGCGTCGATCTCGGCGCGCTGCAGGAGGTGCCGGGCGTTGGCGAAGACCGGCGCCCCCGCGACCACCGCGCCGCTCGCGTGGTCGCTGTGCAGGTGCGTGATGACCACGGCGTCCACCTCCTCGGGAGCCGTCCCCACCCGGGCCAGCTCCGCGCCCAGGGAGCCCGGCACCGGCGCCCAGCCCGCCGCGAGCGAGTCACGGGGGCCGATGCCGGTGTCGACCAGCACCGTACGGCCCGCCGCGTCGCGCAGCAGATAGCAGTGGAAGTGCAGGATCCACTCGTCCGACCCGCCGTGGCGGCCGCCGGGGAACATCTGCGCCATCGGGCGCCGGATCGACTCGCCCATCGCCCCCACCGCGTCACACAGCGGGAACACCTCGACCCCGGCAACCGTTATAGACCGATGTAGCATCCGCTCTCCTGTTCGGGATGAGGCAACGGTGCTACCGTGATACCGGGCGTGACGCACCGCTGGCTAGGCCGCGTGCGATGATCCGCCCCCGTTTCTCGCTTTTCTCTCTCACCGCCCCTGTCTCAGGCGTGCGGTCCCCGTCTCATGCATCTCCCGTATCTCCCGTGAAAGGTCACTCATGACCACGGAACCCGTCTTCAAAGAACCCCGCGTCGAGAAGATCACCACCAGGAAGGTCCCGCGTCCCCGTGCGGTCGGCGCGGGGAAAACCCCCCGCGGAAACGGCACGACCGCGGGCGGCCGGTCCCCCGGGCGCGACGCTCCCGTCGAGACCGTGACCGGCCTGCTCGACATCCGCGACCGTACCGGGCACATCCGGACCCGCGGCTACCTGCCGTCACCGCACGACGTCCGCGTTCCCCCCTCCCAGATCTCCGAGTACGGCCTGCGCCCCGGCGACCACGTCGTGGCCACCGCACGTGCCCCGTACGAGAGGCTGGAGGGGGTGGAGAGCGTGAACGGCGCCGCCGCCCGGCGGCACAGGCCCGACTTCGCGGACATGACCCCGATCCACCCGCGTGACCGGCTCCGCCTGGAGACCGGATCGCTGACCGGCAGGGTCGTCGACCTGTTCGCCCCGGTCGGCAAGGGCCAGCGAGGGCTGATCGTCGCCCCGCCCAAGGCGGGCAAGACGATGGTCCTGCGGGACCTGGCCGCCGCGATCACCGCCAACCACCCGGACTGCCACCTCATCGTCGTGCTCGTCGGCGAACGCCCCGAGGAGGTCACCGAGATGCGCGAGTCCATCCAGGGCGAGGTCGCCGCGTCCACGTTCGACCGTCCCGACCGCGACCACACCGCCGTCGCCGAACTCGCCGTCGAGCGCGCCAAGCGCCTCGCGGAGGACGGGCACGACGTCGTCCTCCTCCTCGACTCCCTCACCCGGCTCGCCCGCGCGTACAACAACCTCGCCCCGGGCGGCGGGCGCACCCTCGCCGGAGGCATCGACGCCACGGCCCTGCTCCCCCCTCGCCGCTTCTTCGGCGCCGCACGCAACCTGCGCGACGGCGGTTCGCTCACCATCCTCGCGACCGCGCTGGTCGAGACCGGCTCACGGATGGACGACAGCCTCTTCGAGGAGTTCAAGGGCACCGGCAACATGGAACTGCGCCTCAGCCGCGCCCTCGCCGACAAGCGTCTCTATCCCGCCGTCGACCTCGACGCCTCGGGCACCCGTCGTGAGGAGATCCTCCTCGACCCCCGGGAGCGGCGGCTCACCTGGCGGCTGCGCCGCACGCTGGGCGGCCTGGAGAGGCAGCAGGCGCTGGAGCTTCTCACCGACAGGCTCAGCGAGACCCCGTCCAACGCCGCTTTTCTCCAGCAGATCCAGCAGACCACCTGAGCCGGTGCGACCTCCCGCTCATCATGACAATTCCCCTTCGGCGGGGCGCGAGATGATGGGGAGATGCTGGACGATGTCGTCGAACACCTCGCCTGCCCGGTCTGCCGCGGTTCCCTGGAGCTCGAAGGGCGGGTCCTGAGGTGCGCCCTGGGGCACGGCTTCGACGTGGCCAGGCAGGGATACGTCAGCCTGCTGACCGGGTCGCGGGTGCCGGGAACCGCCGACAGCGCGGCCATGGTGGCGGCCAGGGACGCGTTCCTCGGCGCCGGGCACTACGCCCCGCTGGCGGAGGCGGTGGCCGGCGCCTGCCGTACCGGCGCGAAGGTGGTGGCGGACGCCGGGGCCGGGACGGGTCACTATCTCGCGCGGGCGCTCGACGGACTGCCCGGGGCCGCGGGGGTGGCACTGGACGTCTCCAAGCACGCGATCAGGCGGGCGGCGCGGGCACATGCCCGGGTGGGGGCGGTGGTGGCCGATGTGTGGCGGCCACTGCCGTTGCGAGATGGCACGATAGATGTGCTTCTCAATGTGTTTGCCCCTAGAAATGGGGCAGAGTTCGCACGAGTGCTCAAGGGGGAGGGTGAGCTCGTAGTGGTCACGCCTACCCCGCGGCACCTCGCGCCACTGGTGGAGCGGCTGGGGCTCCTTTCGGTGGACGATTCGAAGGAGCGACGGGTGACGGAAAGCCTGAACGAGCACTTCGTCGAGACGGATCGAAGCCTTCTCGCGTTCGAGATGCGCCTGGGGCACGACGCGGTCGAGGCGGTCGTGGGAATGGGGCCCAGCGCCTGGCATACGGATACGGAAGTTATGCGAGGCAGGATCGGAGGGCTTCCGGAAATGAGCCCCGTGGAGGCTTCTTTTCGTATGTCTACCTTTAAGCGTCGCCGGTGAGCAAGCCGTGTGCTTGACAGTCACCTTCGAGACACCTGTTACTGATGTGACTTTTAGTCCGAAATTCCCAGACATTCCCCAAGAAATTAGCCGGTGAAGACGACATACTGGACCGCAATTCAGCGAGCCCGCGCCCGGGCGCGTGAAGCTGACGCCTTGACGGAGGGAAGCCCCACATGAAGGCGGAGGAGCGCTGGCAGGCCAGGTTCCGCGCGCCGCGCGCGACGTTGCCCGTGTGGGCCGGTCAGGCTCCCAGCCGGTCCGTCTACCGCAGCAACGCCTCGGGGGCGTGGGAGGTCTACGCCTGGGACCGCGCGGGCGGCTCCACCCGCCAGGCGACCTCCCGGCCCAAGGGCACCTCGTACGGCGCGATCGATCCCACCGGGCAGTGGATCTGGTGGTTCGACGACACCGACGGCGACGAGTGGGGCCGGTGGATGCGCCAGCCCTTCTACGGCGGCCCCGACCAGCCGATCGACCTCGACCCCGGCTTCCCCGCCGGGCTCGGGCTCTCCGCGACGGGCGAGGCGGTCATCGGCATGGCCAGGCCCGGACAGGGCTTCACCATCCATCTCGTCCAGCCGGGCGAGCCCGCACGGACGATCTACGAGCACACCGAGGCGGCCGCCGTCGCCGCGGTCTCCCCGGACGGCTCGCTGATCGCGATCAGCCACAGCGAGCGCGGCGACGCCCGGCACCCCGGATTGCGCGTGCTCCGGCGCAACGGCGCGCTCGTCGGCGACCTGTACGACGGCCCCGGCAAGGGACTCATCGGCCTGCGCTTCGCCCCGGTGTCCGGAGACCGCCGCCTGCTCGTCCTGCACGAGCGCAGGGGCCGCCGCGAGCCCCTCGTCTGGGACCCGCAGACCGGCGAGCAGCGGGAGATCTGGCTGCGCGACCCGGGCGAGATCACCGCCGACTGGTACGACGACGGCCGCTCGCTGCTCGTCGTGCGAGGCAACCGGGGCCGCACCTACCTGACCCGCTACGACCTTCCCGGCGGCGGTTTCTTCCCGATCGAGACCCAGCACGGCGTGATCGACGCCGCCGCGCCCCGCCCCGACGGCTCCGTCGAGTACTCCTGGTCCAGCGGCGCCCACCCGCCGTTGATCCGATCGACCAGCGGCCACGTGGTCATGAACCACGGCGGCCCCACCTCACCCCCGTCGGTCCCGGTCGAGGACGTGGACGTGGAAGGACCCGGCGGCCGCATCCACTCCCTGGTCTCGCGTCCCGAGCGCGGCTCCGGCCCCTTCCCCACGGTCTTCATGCTGCACGGCGGGCCCACCGCGCAGGACGACGACTCCTTCGTGCCCCAGGTGGCCGCCTGGGTGGATCACGGCTTCGCGGTCGTACGGGTCAACTACCGAGGGTCCACCGGCTACGGTTCCGCCTGGCGCAACGCCCTCCACGGCGACGTCGGGCACATCGAGCTGGCCGACGTGGCCGCCGTCAGGGACGCCCTGGTCGACCGCGGCGTCTGCGATCCCGACCGGCTGGTGCTGTCCGGCGCCTCCTGGGGCGGCTACCTCACGCTGCTCGGCCTGGGCACCCAGCCCAAGATGTGGGCGGCGGGCATCGCCACGGTGCCGATCGCCGACCACATCGCCGCCTACGAGGAGGAGACGGAGGCGCTGCGCTCCTACCACCGCGCGCTGATCGGCGGCTCACCCGAGGAACAGCGCGAGCGGTACGTGCACAGCTCACCGATCACCTACGTCGACCAGGTCGAGGCGCCGCTCCTCATCCTCGCCGGGGAGAACGACCCGCGCTGCCCGATCAGGCAGATCGAGGCGTACGTGGCCCGGCTCGCCGAGCGCGACCACGAGCACAGGGTGTACCGCTACGACGCGGGCCACGGCTCCCTGGTCGTCTCCGAGCGCATCGCGCAGATGTCGGCACAGCTGGAGTTCGCCAGAAAACACGTGAAGACCAATATTTAGCGCACACTCCGCTGTCGGAGGGCGACGGTTTCACCTCATGAAGGGGTGACGACCCTCCGTCAAAGGGGTGACGGTCTCCCCGTGAGGTGACGGTCTCCCCGTGAAAAGGTGACGCCCTTCCCCCCGAAGGGGTGACGGCCTCCCGTGAGGTGACGACGGCCCTGCCCGGCCGGTGAGCGGGCCGATGGACGGGCTCCGACCGGTCGGCGGTCCCCGTCAGCGGGCCCGCAGGACCACGATCGCCATGTCGTCGGCGCTCGGCTCGGGGGCGAAGTCCTGGACCGCGCGGCGGATCCGTTCGGCGACCGCCCGCGCCGACAGCCCCACGCACTCGGCCAGCAGCTTGGCGAGCCCCGCGTCGTCGTCGAGCAGCCGTCCGTCCCTGCGACGTTCGGTCACCCCGTCGGTCACCGCGAGAAGCACGTCACCGGGGTCGAGGTGGACGAGTTCCGCCTTGAAGGTCGCCTCGGGGAAGACCCCGAGCAGCGACTGGGAGGTCACCACGGCCTCCACGTCACCGTTGGGCCGCAGCCGCAGCGCCTCCGGGTGCCCCGCGGAGACCATCGCCACGTCCAGTCCGCTCGGCACGGGCGTGATCTCCCCGTGCAGCAGCGTCAGGAAGCGGGCACGATCCCCCTCGTCCAGGATCGCCTGGTTGAGGCGTTCGAGAACGGCCGCCACCCCGTACCCCTCCCGCGCGAGCAGGCGCAGGGTGTGGCGGGCCAGACCGGTCACCGCGGCGGCCTCGGGGCCGGTCCCGCAGACGTCGCCCACCGCGAACCGCCAGGCGCTGTCACCGGCCGCGAAAAGATCGTAGAAGTCGCCGCCGACCTCGTTGGTCTCCCCTGCGGGCTCGTAGACCACGGCGGGGTCGAGACCGGGGATCTCGCCCGGCTCGTCCGGAGGGAGCAGGCTGCGCTGCAGTGCCCGGTTCGCCGCCGCCTGGGTGGCGTACAGCAGGGCGTTGTCGAGGGCGAGCGCGGCGCGGCGGCCGATGTCCTCGGCGTACTGGAACACGTCCTCGGCGAACCGGTCGGGCCGCCCCAGGCACATCGCGCCCAGCGTG
The DNA here is from genome assembly GCF_040648855.1 of Streptosporangium sp. NPDC049078. Taxonomy (NCBI): domain Bacteria; kingdom Bacillati; phylum Actinomycetota; class Actinomycetes; order Streptosporangiales; family Streptosporangiaceae; genus Streptosporangium; species Streptosporangium sp. NPDC049078. The sequence continues at coordinate 37,757 of NZ_JBEZEL010000024.1, read as the reverse complement.
CGTCCGCGCGCCAGGAGGGGGATGACCAGCACCTGCGAGTCGGCGAGCTGCATGGACCCACCGCCCTGCGGGATCTGGGCGTCGGCGAGCTCCTCCCTGAGCTCGTCGATGCGCCGCTCGTCGGTGTGCCAGAGGTAGGCTGGACGCTGCGGACCGCCGCCGTTGCTCCACGTATAGACGGCACACCAGGTGGCGAGCCGCGGCACCACGATCTGCGAGATGATCGCGGGCACCATGTCAGGGTCGAGAGTGCCTGCCAGCAGGTCGCTCGCATCGGCGAGAAAACCCATCCATATCGGCCCACGGCTGGGCTCTTCGGTGGCCCACTCCGAGGACGGACGTCCGGAGGAGCCGGCCAGGCGGATCTTGGCCCAGTGCGTGCGTTGCTGGCCGGCGAAGGTGACACCCCATTCCTCCACCGGCACGGACGGTGCGCCGGGGCTTTCTGCGGGAGCCTGCCTCTGGCGCACCTCGATCCGCAGGCCATCACCCAGATGGCTCCAGACGATCTCGAAGGGAACGTCCGTGACCTGCGACGACAGGTCGGCGGCCAGCCGTTCGGCGACCGCCAGGACGGACGCGGCGGCCCAGGCGGTCATCACCTCGATGGTGAACCGCCTGGCGGCAGGGACGGCCGTGTCTCCTGGGGCGAAGGTCGCCGCCAGAACGGCGCGGGGAGCACTGGTCACTGTTCCGTGACTACCACACTTCCCGTTGACATGGGGTGAATCGAAGGTGGGACTACACATTGCGCACCGTGACAGACTGGGGTGACTCACGGCCGCGCCCCCGGGAGTCAGGGAGGTCATATGACCACGGTCAATACCGTGTCCGACGTCGAGGAGCGACGTTACAGCGAATCGGATCTACGACCGATCCTTCAGACGCTCATCACCTGGCGCGACGGTGACTTCCGCCGCCGGGTGCCACACGCACCTCCCGGGATCCTCAGCGAGATCCGCCTGCTGCTCAACGAGGTCGCCGACCGCCGCGAGCACCTCGCGAACGAGCTGCACCGGGTCCGCCGCGAGGTGGTCAAGGAGGGCCGCTTCGGCGAGCGCCTCACCCCCGGCCCCGGCGTGGGCTCGTGGGCCGAGAGCGTCGACTCGGTCAACACGCTGATCGACGCGCTCGTGGGCCCGGTCAGCGGGGCCGCCGACGTGATCGACGCGGTGGCGAAGGGCGACCTCTCCCGCCGGATCGATCTCGACCGCGGTGCCCGGGGCGAGGTGCGCCGCCTCGGCAAGGCGATCAACGGCATGGTCGACCAGCTGTCGCTGTTCACGTCCGAGGTGACGCGGGTGGCGAGGGAGGTCGGGACCGAGGGGCGCCTGGGCGGCCGGGCGAACGTGCGCGGCATGTCGGGAAGCTGGCGCGACCTCACCGAGGCCGTCAACACCATGTCCAGCCGCGTCTCCGCGCAGGTCCGCGACATCGCCGCGGTGACCACCGGGGTCGCCCGGGGCGACCTGAGCCGTAAGGTCACCGTCGACGCGGTCGGCGAGATGTTCGAGCTGAAGAACACCGTCAACACCATGGTCGACCAGCTCCTCGCGTTCGCCGAGGAGGTCACCCGCGTCGCCCGCGAGGTCGGCACCGAAGGCCAGCTGGGCGGTCAGGCGCAGGTGCGCGGCGTCTCCGGCGTCTGGAAGGACCTCACCGACAACGTCAACGTGATGGCGGGCAACCTCACCACCCAGGTCCGCGCCATCGCGGCGGTGTCCACCGCCGTCGCCCAGGGCGACCTGTCCAAGAAGATCACCGCCGACGCCCAGGGCGAGATCCTCCAGCTCAAGGACACCCTGAACACCATGGTGGACCAGCTGTCGATGTTCGCCGACGAGGTCACCCGCGTCGCCCGCGAGGTCGGCACCGAAGGCCAGCTCGGCGGCCAGGCCCGCGTACGCGGCGTCTCCGGGGTCTGGAAGGACCTCACCGACAACGTCAACTCCATGGCGAACAACCTGACCTACCAGGTCCGTAACATCGCCGAGGTCACCACCGCGGTCGCCAACGGAGACCTGACCCGCAAGATCGACGTGAACGCCCAGGGCGAGATCCTCGCGCTGAAGACCACGATCAACACCATGGTCGACCAGCTGTCGTCGTTCGCCTCCGAGGTGAGCCGCGTCGCCCGCGAGGTCGGCTCGGAGGGTCAGCTGGGCGGTCAGGCGCAGGTGCCCGGTGTCTCCGGCACCTGGAAGGACCTCACCGACAACGTCAACGTGATGGCGAACAACCTCACCACCCAGGTCCGCCAGATCGCCGCGGTGTCCACCGCCGTCGCCCAGGGCAACCTGTCCAAGAAGATCACCGCCGACGCCCAGGGCGAGATCCTCCAGCTCAAGGACACCCTGAACACCATGGTGGACCAGCTGTCGATGTTCGCCGACGAGGTCACCCGCGTCGCCCGCGAGGTCGGCACCGAAGGCCAGCTCGGCGGCCAGGCCCGCGTACGCGGCGTCTCCGGGGTCTGGAAGGACCTCACCGACAACGTCAACTCCATGGCGAACAACCTGACCTACCAGGTCCGTAACATCGCCGAGGTCACCACCGCCGTCGCGTCGGGCAACCTGAACCGCAAGATCGACGTGAACGCCCAGGGCGAGATCCTCGCGCTGAAGACCACGATCAACACCATGGTCGACCAGCTGTCGTCGTTCGCCTCCGAGGTGAGCCGCGTCGCCCGCGAGGTCGGCTCGGAGGGCAAGCTGGGCGGCCAGGCCCGCGTCGAGGGTGCCGAGGGCATCTGGAAGCGCCTCACCGAGAACGTCAACGAGCTCGCCGCCCGCCTCACCACCCAGGTGCGCGCCATCGCCGAGGTCACCACCGCCGTCGCGACCGGCGACCTCACCCGCTCCATCACCGTCGACGCCGAGGGCGAGATCGGCGAGCTGAAGGACAACATCAACATGATGGTGGCGGTGCTGCGCGACACCACCACCGCCAACCAGGAGCAGGACTGGCTGAAGTCCAACCTGGCGAGGATCTCCCGCCTCATGCAGGGCCACAGCGACCAGATGGAGGTCGCCAAGCTCATCATGAGCGAGCTCACCCCGCTGGTGTCGGCACACTACGGCGCCTTCTACCTCGCGGAACCCACCGGCGACCGCGACCTGCTCCTCATCGCCGGGTACGGCGCCCGCCCCGGCAGCGGACCCCGGCAGCGGTTCGCCACCGGCGAGGGCATCGTGGGCCAGGCCGCGCTGGAGGGCAGGGGGATCATCCTCGGCAACGTGCCCGCCCGCTACCTCACCGTCGACACCGGCCTCAGCACCTCCACGCCCGCGCAGATCGTCGTGCTGCCCGTCCTGTTCGAGACACAGGTGCTCGGCGTCCTGGAGCTCGCCTCGTTCAGCGAGTTCAGCGAGGTCCACCACGACTTCCTGAACCAGCTCGTCGAGACCATCGGCGTCACGATGAACACGATCATCGCCAACTCCAGGACCGAGGACCTGCTGACCGAGTCGCAGCGCCTCACCACCGAGCTGCAGGAGCGTTCCGACGAGCTCCAGCGCCAGCAGGAGGAGCTGCGCCGCTCCAACGCCGAACTGGAGGACAAGGCCGCGCTGCTCGCCAAGCAGAACCGGGCGATCGAGATCCAGAACTTCCAGATCGAGCAGGCCCGCCGCACGCTGGAGGAGCGCGCCGAGCAGCTCGCGGTCTCCTCCCGCTACAAGTCGGAGTTCCTCGCCAACATGTCCCACGAGCTGCGCACCCCGCTGAACAGCCTGCTCGTGCTCGCCAAGTTGCTCACCGAGAACGCCGACGGCAACCTCACCGCACAGCAGGTGGAGTTCGCCAGGACCATCCACGGCGCCGGTTCCGCCCTGCTGCAGCTGATCAACGACATCCTCGACCTGTCGAAGGTCGAGGCGGGCCGGATGGACATCCACCCCCAGCAGATCTCCCTGCCCAAGCTCGTCGACTACTTCGAGGCCACCTTCGCGCCGCTCGCCCAGGACAAGGGCCTGTCGTTCACCGTCGAGATCGACCCGTCGATCCCGCAGGAGCTCCGCACCGACGAGCAGCGCCTCCAGCAGGTGCTGCGCAACCTGCTCTCCAACGCGATCAAGTTCACCCCCAAGGGAGAGGTGCGGCTGCGCGTGATCCACGCCAGGCGCGCCGTCGCCTTCGTGGACGACACCCTGCGCGGCACCGACGGCATCCTCGCCTTCGAGGTGGTCGACACCGGCATCGGGATCGCCTCCGACAAGCTGGAGGTCATCTTCGAGGCGTTCCGCCAGGCCGACGGGACCACCAGCCGCAAGTACGGGGGGACGGGTCTCGGCCTGTCCATCTGCCGCGAGATCGCCCGCCTGCTCGGCGGCGAGATCCACGTGGTCAGCGAGGTCGGCGAGGGCAGCACCTTCACCCTCTACCTGCCCCCGTCGTACGGCGGCCCGCTGTCCTCGCGCGACGGCGGGGCGAGCACTCCCTCCTCTCCCCGCAACACCACGCTCATCGGGGTGCTCGAGGAGCCGGGCGACCTGCCGGAGCTGACGCTCAACGACGACATGCCCCTGCCGCAGTTCCCGCAGGGCGAGGGCAAGCCGTGGAAGGGCGACGATCCGCTCACCGGGGCGAAGATCCTGATCGTGGACGACGACATCCGCAACGTGTTCGCGCTGACCAGCGTGCTCGAACGCTACGGCTCCACGGTGATCTACGCGGAGAACGGTCGCGAGGGCATCGAGCAGCTCGAACGCAACGAGGACGTCGCCCTCGTCCTGATGGACATCATGATGCCGGAGATGGACGGCTGGGCCACCACCTCCGCGATCCGCCGGATGCCCCAGTTCGCGGATCTGCCGATCATCGCGCTGACCGCTAAGGTCATGCGAGGCGACCGGGAGAAGAGCATCGCCTCCGGCGCCTCCGACTACGTGCCCAAGCCCGTGGACGTCGACCGCCTGCTGGAAAGGCTGCGCGGCTGGCTCACCCGGGGCAAGCCGGCCGCCGACCCCGACGAAGGCGTGTGATCGATGCCGGACAAAGCCAAGATCCTCCTGGTGGACGACCGGGAGGAGAACCTCATCGCGCTTGAGGCCATTCTCAGCTCGCTCGATCTGATCCCCGTCAGGGCGAAGTCCGGGGAGGAGGCGCTGAAGGCGCTGCTCGGCACGGAGTTCGCCCTGATCCTGCTCGACGTCCGGATGCCGGGCATGGACGGGTTCGAGACGGCGGCCCACATCAAACGCCGCGAACGAACCCGCAACATCCCGATCATCTTCCTGACCGTGGTCGACAGCGCGCCCGACTACGCCTTCCGCAGCTATGCGGCGGGCGCCGTCGACTATCTCACCAAGCCCTTCGACCCCTGGGTGCTCCGGGCCAAGGTCGCGGTGTTCGTGGAGCTCTACAACATGAACCGCAGGCTCGCCGAGCAGGCCACCATGCTCCGCGAACGCCTCGCCACGGAGTTGCCGCCCGGTGAGGCGGCCGACCAGGCGGCCGTGCTGCCCGAGCTGTCCAGGCGCCTGGCCGCCGTCGAGGAGGAGGTCGGCCGGGTCGTGGAACTGGCCCGTAAAGGCGGCGACCCCGGTCTCGCGGGGCCGTTGACCGACCTGTCCAATCGTCTCGACCACCTGCGCGCGGGCTTCGACGCCCTTACCTGAGGGGCGTCTTCGAGGTCACCTGACGGGTGCCCCGCAGTCACCCGGCGGACCTCTCCGCGCCCGCCTGAGGGATGTCTCCGCGCCGCCCCGAGGGATCCCCGCGCCGCTTGAGGGGCGTCTCCGCGCCTCCCCGAGGGATCCCCGCGTCACTTGAGGAGCGTCTCCGCGCCTCCCTGAGGGATCTCCGCGGCGCGATCCTCTCGCGCCGCGGTTTCCTTCCGAGCCGGCCGTACGTCTCCTGGGTGCCTCTCAGCGGCGGGCGCGCTCCAGGGCGTCCCAGAAGCCGCGGCGCAGGGCGTGACGGACCTCGTCGTGCAGGAGGAAGTCGATCGGCAGTGAGGAGCCCTGGAGCAGGCGCGCCTCCAGGTCGGAGGGCATCCGGGGCTTGCGGGCGAGGACCGCCTCCAGCCACAGGGCGGGCGCGTCCTTGGCCACGGACTCGCCGAAGTCGTGGCCTTCCTTGTGGGCGGCCTGCACCGCGTCGGAGAGGGTCGTCGCGGCACCGGTTCCGGTGCTCTGCGTCGGCACCGGAGCCGGTTGGGGACCGGTGTAGGCGCCCATCTGCTGCTGCGGGGACTGATAGCTCGGCATGCCGCCGGTGTTGCCCAGCGAGTACTGCGGCGCGACGGGCAGCGGACCGGTCTGGGTGCTGACGGCCGCGTGCGAGGGCGGGGAGGCGGGCGGGGGCGACGACGGTGACGGTGACGGTGGTGTGACGGGAGCGGCCGGGACGACCGGTGACTCCTGGGTGTAGCTCTGATAGGCGGAGGGCAGCGCGGGCTGGGCGTGAGCCGCGCGGGACGGCTGGACCGTGGGGATGGGACTGGTGGCCGGGGCGGTGTTCACACCGATGCTCCCGGTGTTTCCGCCGCCCCCGGTGCCGCGCGCGGAGACGGGCTGGCCGTTGGCGGCGCGCTGGTGGCCGTTGGCCACCAGGGCGGGTGTGTCGCCGCTCAGCAGGCTGACGTGGGGGCGCAGCTGACCGGCGCCGATCTCGATCAGGTCGTCGCACTCCTGGCGGAGCGTACGGGAGACGGCCCAGTTGCCGTCGGCGCCGATGTGCACCACGGTGACCCGGATGCCGAGGTCCTGGGCGTCGCAGATGACCTGCGCCAGGTCCTCGTCACCGCTGACCACGACCGCGTCGCAGACCGCGCCGTTGCGGGCCAACGTCATCAGGTCGCGGTGGACCTGGGCGTCGACACCCTCGCGACGACCGGGGCGGATGCGCGACAGGCGGAGCTTGAGGCCGGGGATCTCGGCCAGCGTGTCGTGCTCCGGGGTGCGGCGGCCCTCCACGGTCGCCTCGTACCAGTAGCAGCGCAACAACGGCAGTCCGGTGCGCTCTCTCGACAACTTGTTGAGCAGCTGGAGCAGCCCCGGGTAGTCCCAGGAGACGGACTCGCGGTGGCGGATACCGTGCACCGCCATCGCGCCGTCGGCCAGCAGGTAGCCGGCGTCCACGAACAGCGCGCAACGATCCACACGACACCGCCCTTCCTACGTAGCCCGATCCTTCGGTTCAGACAAGCCTGAAAGAACCCCTCAGAGACCGGACAGACGGCCCTTCCTCAGGGTAATCAAGCAGCTGACCATCCGAGGGTGAATCCCGACGATTCCACCCGCGCTCGACCATACGCTGGATCGTTCACGCAGACCGTACCAGTTTGTCCCGTTCGTGAACCCGTTCGGCGAGGTGCTATCACTTCTGGTTCTCCCCCATCGCGCCCCGGCATCCCCAGCCTTCACACCACCCCCTCACCGCACAACGAACCCGCAGGCGTGGTGCGCCCTTCCGCCGGGGATACGACTCCTCTTCCGTCGGCGATACGCCTCGTCAGGTGTACGACCGCCCCCTCCTTTCACGGTGCCGTCCTCTCCTTTCGCGGCGCCGTCGACTCCCTTCACCGCACCGCCGACGACTCACCTTCCACTTCCACCGCGTCGCCGACCACCGAGGGCCGTCACGGGGCGGTCCGCACGCTCACCGCCGCCACGCCGAACAGCAGAACGTCCTCGCGCGTACTGATCTCCAGCACCGGGTCACGGCCGAGAGGCGCCCGGAAGCGGTCCACGTCCGTGCCGAAGGTCGTACCGGTGCCGCGCGCCCCGGCGGCGGACCCGTCGAAGGGATTGCCCGGGTCCCGCTCCCCGCCCGCGGGCCGCAGGGTCCGGCCGCCGAGCCTCACCCGATCGCCCCCGACGCCCGCGTCCCCCTCCCAGGTCACCAGAGACATCCTCGCGGGCACGCCGGAGGGCGTCAGCCCTTCGAGCGGTATCCGCGCCGAGCGATTCTCCCCGTCCAGCATCTCGGTGGTGTCGACGACGACGGCCTGGCTGTACGGCCGGCGCGGGTCGGCGACGATGACCACCAGGCTCCACCCGGCGTGACGCGCCACACCTGACCGCACCGAGGCGTCGGCCACCCAGTACGTCCCGCGAACCCTGCCCAGCAAACGCGTCACATCGGCGAACGCCTGGTAACCGCGCCCCGCGGGCAGTTCTCTCTCCACCACCTGCGTGGCCCTGACCTGCCGGTACCGTTCCTCACCCGGCACCTTGAGCTTGATCCGCCCGCCCGGTGGCGCGCTCGCCGACCAGTAGAGTCCCGCCCACACCACCTTGCTCGCCGCCGGCAGGGCGAGCCGGGCGGCGCTCGAACTGCTCGTCGACGGATCCCCGTCATGATCGATGGGACGCATCTCCCAGTTGTTGTTGTCGCGTCTGCCACCCCGTCGGGAGCGGGCGGCCTCGCACGCGGGCTCCGAGGACGCGCAGCTCACCAGGGTGTTGCCGATCGCGGAGACGGCGACCCGGCCGTCGGTGGCGAACCTGGCCGGGGCCCCCGTCGCCCGTACCCTGCTGCGTGACCTCGCCTCCACCCGCGTCCCCGCGGTGGTGACCGTGACCGAGGGCGACGTCCCGTAGGCCGCCTCATCCGACACCAGGACCCTCAGGAAGACCGCCGTGGCCCGGCCCGCGGGGAGTGGGCCGCGGACGCACCGGGCGCCCCGGGTTCGTGCCCGGCAGGACCAGCCGTCGACCGTACCCACCGGTGTGACGCCACCGACGGCGTTTCCTCGGCGGGACCCGGACGGCAGCGTCACACCTCGCGGCAGCCCGACGTCGGCGACGACCTCCTCGCTCTGCCCCCGGCCGGCGTTGCGCAGCCGCACCACGACGATTCCGGCCTCGGACCTGACAAGGGCGCCGAGCGCGTCGATCCTGGCCACCAGGCGGGGAGCGAGCCAGGCACCCGTCCGGCCGCCCTGCCCCCCTCCGGGCCCCCCTCCGGGCCCCGCTCCGGCCGACGCGCCCCCCTCGGACCCACCGGCCCTGTCCCCGGGGCCCGTCTCGACGGACTCTCCGTCGAGGGGCGCGCCGGCAACGGATCCGGGCGCCGCTCCGGTCTCCTCGGGTCCGCGGCCGGATTCCGCCGACCGCCCCGACGGTGACGGTACGGGGGCTTCGGAGATCTCCGGCACCTCCGGGTCCGGCGAGTCGGGCACCGGGGCCACGACGATCGGCTCGGAGGCCGTGCTCGGCCATCGGACGGGCTCCTCCGTCGACACCAGCACGAGGGCCGCGGCCACCACGACCGAGGTGGCCATCGCACCGGCCGCGACGGCGCGCCGTACGGATCGGGGAGCCCTCCGCCAGCGGCCGGACAGCCCGCCGCCCCCCACCGTGGCACCCATCCTGGCGAGCGCCGTCAGGTAGGCGGGGAACGCGGGACCGGCGACGAGCGGGCCGATGACGGAGCGGACGCCGTGGCCGATGCCGGTCAGTTCCGTGAGCACCGCGCGGCAGCCGGAGCACCCCTCCAGGTGCCTTTCGATGACCCTGCTTCGTTCCCTGTCCAGGCCGCCACGCGTGTGAGGGCCCAGCCTGGTCAGCACGGGCCGGCACTCGGGGGCGGACGTCTCGGCCAGGTGGATGCGCAGGCACGCCTGGCGCATCCCCTCCTTCGCCCGGTGGGCGAGGGCGGCCGCGCCGTTCACGGTCAGCCCCAGCAGGAGCCCGACGTCCTCGATCCTGAGCCTCTCGACCTCGGCGTGCCACAGGACGAACTGCCACCGCTCGGGCAGGGAGAGGAACGCCCTCGCCACCGGCGAACGTTCCAGGCCCCGCAGTGACGGGTCCACGAGAAACGCGCGCGGATCGAAGGGCCCTGCCTCACCGTCCGCCCGCTCGTCGGTCTCCCCGTCCGCCCTGCCCGTCTCACCGTCGGTGGACCGCTCACCGGTCTCCTCGCCCACCTCGCCGCCGGACTCACCGCTGGGCCGCTCACCGGTCTCCCCACCCGCCTCACCGCTGGGCCGCTCACCGGTCTCCCCACCCGCTCCTTCCCCGGTCGCGGGGACCGTCCGCTCGACGGTCCCCTCTTCCGCCCCACCCTCGACCTCACCGGCCGCCCGCCCGACAGCTCCCTCATCTCCCTCGTCGGGCTCATCCGCGACCGCGCCGGTCGCCCGCTCCACGGCCCCCTCATCGGCCTCGTCCTCGCCGTCGGCCCGCTTGGGGGCTTCCCCCGGCGACCGTTCCGGTACGGCCGGTGTGCCTCCGGCCGTACCGGAACGGTCGTCGGCGATACGGCGGAGGACGGTGAACAGATGGACACGGAACGCCTGTTCCGGGCCGTGTCCCTGGGCGATCACGTGGTGGATCTCGGCGAACGCCTTCTCTACGAGGTCCTCGGCCTCGCTCGCCCCCGGCAGGAGCAGGCGGGCGAGGGCACGCGTCGCGGGGGCGTGTCGCCGATGGAGCAGCCGGTAGGCGGCCACGTCGCCGTTCCTGGTGGCAGCCAGGAGCTCGGCGTCGCCTTGAGATGTTTCCGCACCCATTGTGACCTCACCATTACCCGGAGTTGCCTGCCGGATAATCCCGCAGTCCGCGCCGCGAGTAAACCCGGATCGCACTTTTGCCATCACGGGCCGAAATCGACGTTACGGCCGGCCTGCTCGTAGGCGGGGCCCCGATCGGGCGGGCTCCCCGGTCGCCCTAACCTTGTGCCATGAGCGATCGCGAGAGCCTGCTGGCGGAGATCAAGGGCAAGGCCGTGGTGCACGGCAAGGTCGTGCTGTCCTCGGGCATGGAGGCCGACTTCTACGTGGACATGCGCAGGGTGACTCTCGACGGGCAGGCGGCGCCGCTGGTGGGGCGGGTCATGCTGGACATCACCAAGGATCTGGACTACGAGGCGGTCGGCGGTCTCACGCTGGGCGCCGACCCGGTGGCGGCCGCCATGACGCACGCGGCGGCCGCGCGAGGCGGGAGGCTCGACACGTTCGTGGTCCGCAAGGCGCAGAAGACCCACGGCATGCAGCGCAGGATCGAGGGTCCGGACGTGTCGGGGCGTCGGGTGCTGGTGGTGGAGGACACCTCCACGACCGGCGGATCCCCGCTGACGGCGGTGGAGGCGCTGCGCGAGGCGGGCGCCGAGGTCGTGGCGGTCGCCACGATCGTGGACCGGGGGGCCGCCTCGGCGATCGCCGAGGCCGGACTGCCGTACCTGACCGCCTACACCCTGGCCGACCTCGGCCTCGCCTAGCGGGAAACGGGCCGACCCCGCGCTCCGCCTCAGCGGGAAACGAGGCAGCCCCGCGTTCCGCCTCGGTGGGAAACGGGGTGGCCCCGCGTTCCGCACGCCCTCCCGACCGCCCCGGGTCGGTACGGCTTGCCGCCTGCGACGATGCGGGAGGCGGGGCTAGCGGGAGGCCGTGAACTCCTGGCGTTCGCCCGCCTTCCCCGGGGAGCGGACGGCACCGTTCACCTCGACGCGGACGGCGGCGGAGTCGGCGAGGACGACATCGACCTTGGGGTCGAAGGACCGGAACTGCTCCCCGAGCTCCATCTCCCTGTCGAGGAGCACGTCACCTCCGGTGATCTTCACGAAGACCGTGGGGCACCGTTCCCGCAGGCACTCGACGAGAACCGTCGGGACGCGCTCGGGGGTGGCGGACGGCGGCGGGGAGGCGACGGCGGACGAGACGGCGTCCGAGGGGGCGGGCGACGCCGTCGGCGCGCCGGAGCCCAGGCTTCCGGCCAGCGAGAGGACCCCCAGCACGATCAGGACGACGACCGCCGACACCGCGAGTCCGACGAGGACCAGGCGCGCGATGCCCATGGGGTCAGACCTGTGGCGTCCCACACTGTGGAGGTTAGCGGTTCGTGAGGAGATTTCACGACCCACCTGGTCGGATCCGTCAGGGAGGGTGTGTTCCGGCAGATCATCCGCGCCTCGTCCGGGTCGCGCCACGGCCGCCGAGTCCCCCGCGGGGAAAGGGGCAGAAAAGCGCCGCGCCGGGGATTGCCTGGTGGGAAGGGAGGCGAGGGGGGCCGCGGGTCCCGGCCATCCGGCGGGAACGGGGCCGGGGATACCGTTGGGGAGACGGTCGGAGACACCTCGGTACGCGCCGAAGTGGTACCCGAGCTATCCGGCCGGGAAGAAACTCCGGAATACTGGCCTGCGGGCTATGTCTTCATAGCCGCGCCAGCTGTTCATAGCCGTCTCCAGGGAGATGACACGATGCCTATCGCTACTCCAGAGGTCTACGCCGAGATGCTCGACCGGGCAAAAGCAGGCGGTTTCGCCTACCCGGCCATCAACGTGACCTCATCACAGACCCTCAACGCGGCGCTCAGGGGGTTCGCCGAGGCGGAGAGCGACGGCATCATCCAGGTGTCGACCGGCGGCGCCGACTTCCTCTCCGGTACCACGGTCAAGAACATGGTGACCGGCTCGGTGGCGCTGGCGGAGTACGCCCGCGTCGTCGCGGCGAACTACCCCGTCACGGTCGCCCTGCACACCGACCACTGCCCCAAGGACAAGCTGGACGGTTTCGTACGCCCGCTGCTCGACATCTCCCTTGAGCGGGTGGCGAGGGGCGAGGACCCCCTCTTCCAGTCGCACATGTGGGACGGCTCCGCCGTGCCGCTGGAGGAGAACCTGGACATCGCGCGGGAGCTCATCGAGAAGACGGCCCGCGCGAAGATCGTCCTTGAGGTGGAGATCGGCGTCGTCGGCGGCGAGGAGGACGGCGTCGTCGGCGAGATGAACGAGAAGCTCTACACCACCACCGAGGACGCCCTCGCGACCGCCGAGGCCCTGGGCCTGGGCGACCGTGGCCGCTACATGCTCGCCGCGACCTTCGGCAACGTGCACGGCGTCTACAAGCCGGGCCACGTCAAGCTCCGCCCGAGCGTGCTCAAGGAGATCCAGGACGCGGTCGGCGCCAAGTACGGCGCGGAGAAGCCGTTCGACCTGGTCTTCCACGGTGGCTCCGGCTCGCTGCTCGAGGAGATCCACGAGTCCATCGCCTACGGCGTGGTGAAGATGAACATCGACACCGACACGCAGTACGCCTTCACGCGTCCGATCGTCGACCACATGTTCAAGAACTACGACGGCGTTCTCAAGGTCGACGGCGACGTCGGCAACAAGAAGGCGTACGACCCCCGCTCGTACGGCAAGGCCGCCGAGGCCTCGATGGCGGCACGTATCGTCGAGGCCGCCCAGCACCTGAAGTCCGCGGGCACCAAGCTCTCCTAAGCCCAGAAAAGGGTCACAGCAGAGACAACGAGATCGGCTTCCGGAAAGACTCCGGGGGCCGATCTTGGCCTGACGCGGGTCCACCGGGTAGGACTGTCGTCATGGAATCGCACGAGAACCTCCTCGCCGGCCCGCCGCCCACCCTGCTACCGGACCTACCGGAGGCCAGGGAGGCACTGGAAACCGGCGCCAAAGCATCCGATGTCGCCGCGCGTTTCCCCGGGTACCCGGCCGTCTGGGCCGTGCTCGCGGACGAGTCCTTCGCGGCGGGGCACGCCGTGACGTCGTACGCCTTCGCCCGCACCGGTTACCACCGGGGCCTGGACCAGCTCCGCAGGGCGGGCTGGAAGGGGCACGGCCCGATCCCGTGGGGGCACCTTCCCAACCAGGGGTTCCTGCGGTGCCTGCACGCGCTCGCCCGCGCCGCCCAGAGCATCGGGGAGAAGGAGGAGGCCGAGCGGTGCTTCCAGTTTCTGAAGGATTCGAGCGCCGAGGCGTCCGAGGAGCTGAACAGCCGCTGACCTGCGGGTATTCGACCGTCGGCTCCGCAGCTGATCTGTCCCGCTGAGCCGCGGGTCAGCTTCCGATTCGTCCCTGGGATCTCCCGCCGAACCCTCTTTCCCAAGGTGGGAGATCCCCATTTCGGGCGCGGTCGGGTATTCTCTCCACGCAAGAGCCCCTGTCGCGATTGCGCCAGGGGTTTTCGTTTTTGTGGTGGGAGACTCACGATGCCGGCTGTCGTTCTCGTTGGTGCCCAGTGGGGCGATGAGGGCAAGGGTAAGGCGACCGACCTGCTTGGAGACCAGGTCGACTACGTCGTCAGATACCAGGGAGGCAACAACGCGGGCCACACGGTCGTCATCGGCGACCAGAAGTACGCGCTGCACCTGCTTCCCACGGGAGTGCTCTCCCCGAACGTCGTCCCCGTGATCGGCAACGGCGTCGTCATCGACCCGGGGGTGCTGCTGAGCGAGATCGACGGGCTTCAGGCCCGGGGAGTCTCCGCGGAGCGGCTGCTGATCTCCGCGAACGCGCACCTGATCATGCCCCACCACAAGGCCCTGGACAAGGTCACCGAGCGCTACCTCGGCAAGGCCAAGATCGGCACGACCGGGCGGGGCATCGGCCCCGCGTACGGCGACAAGATCTACCGGATGGGCGTGCGGGTCCAGGACCTGCTGGACCCGGGCATCCTGCAGAAGAAGATCGAGGTCGCGCTGGGCGAGAAGAACCAGATCCTCACCAAGATCTACAACCGCCGGGCGATCGACGCGGGCAAGGTCCTGGAGGAGTATCTCGGCTACGCCGAGCGCCTCACGCCGCACATCGCCGACACCTCGCTCGTCCTCAACAGGGCGCTGGACGAGAACAAGGTCGTGCTGTTGGAGGGCGGGCAGGGCAACCTGCTCGACATCGACCACGGCACCTACCCCTTCGTCACCTCCTCCTCCCCGACGAGCGGCGGCGCCTGCTCGGGTTCCGGCATCCCGCCGACCCGGCTCACCGGCGTGATCGGCATCCTGAAGGCATACACCACCCGCGTCGGCGCCGGCCCGTTCCCGACCGAGCTCGACAACGAGATGGGCGAGTGGCTGCGCACCACCGGCGGCGAGTACGGGGTGACCACCGGCCGCAACCGCCGCTGCGGCTGGTTCGACGCGGTGATCGCCCGCTACTCGACCCGGATCAACGGCGTCACCGACTACTTCCTCACCAAGCTGGACGTGCTCTCCGGCCTGGACAAGATCCCCGTCTGCGTCGCCTACGAGATCGACGGCGTCCGCCACGACGAGATCCCGATGACCCAGACCGACTTCCATCACGCCAAGCCGGTGTACGAGGAGTTCCCCGGCTGGAAGGAGGACATCACCGGTGCGAGGAGCTTCGAGGATCTGCCCCCCAACGCGCGGGCGTACGTGAAGGCCCTTGAGGAGATGAGCGGCTCCAGGATCTCGGCCGTCGGGGTCGGCCCGGGCCGTACCGAAACGCTTCAGATCCACTCGTTGATCTAGTCAGGACCGGTACGGCTCGCGAACGGCGTCACCGAGACGCGAGCCGTACCGGACGATCGGCGCGCGAGGTGGATAAGGTCCCTGTGTGCATGCCGAGATTCACGGTCACCGCGGCGCTCGCGGGCTCCGTCCAGAGAACACCCTGCCCGGTTTCGCCCACGCCCTCGAACTGGGTGTCGACGCGCTCGAACTCGACGTCGCGCTCACGGCCGACCGGCGGCTGGTGCTCACGCACGATCTCACCGTCTCCCCGGTGACCAGCGCCGACGTCCGTCCCGCCTTCCACGGCGACCCCGCCTTCCCGTACGTGGGCCGGCCCGTCGGAGCGCTCACGCTGGCGCAGCTGCGCACGCTGGAGTGCGGGATACGGGTGCCGCGCCACCCCGAGGACCGTTTCGCCGCGACGCAGGTGCCGGTGCCGAACACCCGGATGCCGACCCTGGCCTCCGTGCTGGGCCTGATGGACGCGTACGGCGCCGACGGGGTGCGGGTGCACGTGGAGCTGAAGTCCGATCCGACCAGGCCGGAGCTGAGCGCCGACCCCGCCGAGTTCACCGAGATGGTCGTCGCCGAGCTCGACCGGCACCGCAGACTGGACAGGGCGGCGATCCTCAGTTTCGACTGGCGCGTCCTGCGGATCGCCCGTTCGCTCACCCCCGCGACCCCGAGGTACGCCCTGATCGAGCGCGCCACCATGGACAGCGCGTGGCTCGACGGCCTCCGTCTGGAGGACTTCGGCGGCGACGTCCCGGCCGCCGCCGTCGAGGCGGGGGGCAGCACTCTCTCCCCCGAGCACGTGATGGTCGACCGGGAGTTCGCCCGGCGGGCCGAGAAGGCCGACCTGCCGATGGCCGTGTGGACCGTGAACGAGCCCGGCCGGGCCGGTGAGCTGCTCGATCTCGGGGTGGCCGCGATCGTCACCGACTATCCCGACCGGATGATCGCCCTGTGGACCGAGCGGGGCATGCCCGTCCCCCGGCCGGTCACCCCCGCGCGCCCGCTGAGCGCCTGAGGGCCGACGGGAGAGATCGGGTCATATCCAGACGTCGCATCGGAAACCGCGGTGGAGCGAAGCCGACGAGAGAGCCACGGTGGAGCGAGGCCGACAGGAGAACCCAGGTCACATCCAGCCGTTGCGGCGGAAGCCCCGGTAGAGCAGCGTGCAGGCGATGACCATCACGCCGATCACCACCGGGTAGCCGAAGACGGAGTCGAGCTCCGGCATGTGCTCGAAGTTCATGCCGTAGATGCCGGCGATCATCGTGGGGACGGCCATGATCGCGACCCACGAGGAGATCTTCCGCATGTCCTCGTTGGCGAGCGCGTTGGAGCGGGCGAGCGCCGCCTGCAGTATGGAGTTGCAGAGTTCGTTGGACGACTCGACCTGCTCGCAGACACGGGCCAGGTGGTCGACGACGTCGCGGAAGTACTCGCGCATCTCCGAGGGGATCATCCGGCGCTGGGCCAGCGTGGACATCGGCGACTGGAGCGGCATCACGGACCGCTTCATCTCGATCATCTCGCGCTTGAGGTTGTAGATCCGGCCGATGTCGCGGGCGCTGACGTCGGCGAAGACCATGGCCTCGACGTCCTCCAACTCGGCCTGCATGCGGTCGGCCACGTTGAGGTACTTGTCGACCACGTGGTCGGCGATCGCGTGCAGCACGCCGGTGGGTCCGCGGTTGAGGAGCTTGGGCTTGTCCTCAAGGCGTGCGCGCACCTCCGAGAGGGGGCAGTGGCTGCCGTGGCGCACGGTCACCACGAAGTCGGGGCCGACGAAAATCATGAGCTCGCCGGTGCCGATGATCTCGCTGGTGGCGGTGAGCACCTCGTGGTCGATGTAGGCGACGGTCTTCAGGACCACGAACACCGAGTCGCCGTAACGTTCGACCTTGGGCCGCTGGTGAGCCTTGACGGCGTCCTCGACGGCGAGCGGGTGCAGGGCGAAGACCTCGGCGAGCCACTCGACCTCGGGGGCGTCGGGCTCGTGCAGGCCGACCCAGACGAAGGCGTTCCCCTTGCCGGCACCTCCGCCGGAGCCTCCGTCGGAGGCCGCGTCGGAGCCCTGGTCGTGAGCCGCGTTGTGGGCACGGACGAGCTCCAGGGCGTCGGGGATGCCCAGGGCGTCGATCTTCTTGCCGCCGATGTACGCGGCGTACTCGACGAGCGAGTCGCTCGGCGGTACGCAGACGCCGGTCATTCGCTCACGGATCGAGACGGCGGGCGTGTGCGCGGCACGGATCGTCCGGGTGTGCTTGATGCGAGGAAAGAGAAGCGAGGAGCGCATGGCGAGCCTTTCCCGCCCAACCTGGCGGGATCCACACGCGATGCGATGTCACCCCCGGTGAGGAGGGTGATGCGTGTGGTGCCGGTCGGGCACCGAGATGGGGTGGTCGAGGGTGCGCACAGCAGGCGTGCGCGGGCACGTACTGCTGGGATCGCCAGAGGACATCCCGAACCACCTCCAATCAGCAATAGACACGCAAAGCCACCCAAAAGTAACACGGTTGGGGGGACGACTTTCAGCTTACTCCCAGGTTCAACTGTCGATCATGCGTAACCAGACAAAATTCACACGCCCTTTACGGCGCCTCTCCCACCCGAGCGCGCTCCGACTTGTCCACAGGCTGTGGACAAGTCCTCGGATCCGCCACGGGCACGGGTCCACCGGAAGCGCCGACGTCCCGGAGACGAGGCCTTCCAGAGCGTAAGCCGCCCGAAGCGAGGACCTCCCGAAGCGTGAACCGCCCGGAACGCGAGGCTCCCGGCCCACAGGATCCCCGGGAGGACACACAGGATCCCGGGAGCAGACCCCCTCCCGGGGGCACGGGCCCGAGGGCGCCCCCGCAGGGACGATAGGCTCTGACGAGTGCGCGTTCTTGTGATTGGATCCGGCGGGCGTGAGCATGCCCTGTGCCGGTCGCTGGCGGCCGACCCCCAGGTCACCGAGGTCCACTGTGCTCCCGGAAACGCGGGTATCGCGCAGGTCGCGACCCTGCACCCGGTGACGCCGACCGACCCGGCCTCGGTCACCGAACTGGCCGGGAGCCTCGAAGCCGACCTGGTCGTGATCGGCCCCGAGGCGCCCCTGGTCGCCGGGGTCGCCGACGCCGTCAGACAGGCGGGGATCCCCTGCTTCGGGCCCTCGCGGCAGGCGGCGTTGATCGAGGGTTCCAAGGCCTTCGCCAAGGACGTCATGGTCGCGGCGGGCGTTCCCACCGGCCGGTCGCACACCTGCGTCACGCCCGAGGAGGTCGCCGCCGCGCTCGACGAGTTCGGCACGCCGTACGTGGTCAAGGACGACGGCCTGGCCGCGGGCAAGGGCGTGGTGGTGACCGACGACCGCGACGAGGCGCTCCGGCACGCCGCCGCCTGCGGGCGGGTCGTGATCGAGGAGTTCCTCGACGGCCCCGAGGTGTCGCTGTTCGCGCTCTGCGACGGCTCCACCGCCGTGCCGCTCCAGCCCGCCCAGGACCACAAGCGCGCCTACGACGGCGACCAGGGCCCCAACACCGGCGGGATGGGCGCCTACACGCCGCTGCCGTGGGCGCCCGACGACCTCTCCGAGCAGGTGATGGCCGAGACCGTCATGCCGACCGTGACCGAGCTGGCCAAACGCGGCACGCCGTACACGGGGGTGCTGTACGTGGGGCTCGCCCTCACGTCCAAGGGTCCGAAGGTGATCGAGTTCAACGCGAGGTTCGGCGACCCGGAGACCCAGGTCGTGCTGGACCGGCTGGAGACGCCCCTCGCGGGCCTGCTGCTCGCCTGCGCGACCGGGACGCTCGACCGGTTCGGGCCGCTCTCCTACCGCGAAGGCGCCGCGGTGACCGTGGTGATCGCCGCGGAGAACTACCCCGCGGAGCCGGTTAAGGGCGACGTGATCGAAGGGCTGTCCGACCCGGTCGAGGACGCCTACGTGCTGCATTCCGGCACCGCCCTCGACGGCGACCGGATCGTCTCCAACGGGGGCCGGGTGCTCAGCGTGGTCGGCACGGGGCCCGACGTCCCCGCGGCGCGGGCGGCGGCCTACGAGGCCGTGGAGCGCATCCGGATGCGCGGCGCGCACCACCGCACCGACATCGCGAGCCGCGGCGACCTCTGAGCCCCGGTTCGCCGGGGGTGCGCGGGACCTGACCGGCACGTCCGAGCCCTGGTTTTCGGCGGGATGTGTAGCGCCTGATCGGCATGTCGCGATAAGCCTGGGGCAGTCGGTGCCCGTCCCAGGCCGCTCCCCCCGGAGGAACGATGTCGCTCGATCCCGCGATGCCCCCCGAGCGGATCGGCGACACCGGCGTGTTGCGCTGGCCCGGCACCTGGCGGGTGTACGTCGCCACCCGGAGCGAGGAGATCAGGGCCGACACCGAGCGGGCCCTCACGATGCGCGACGAGGCGGGGCAGCTCGCCTCGGTGGGCGAGGGCATCGGCACGCACCTGGCGCGGGCGGAGACGTACGCGCGCAGCACGCACGGCGTACGGCGCTGGCTGACCGGCCAGGCCATCGAGGGCGCCTGGTCCAACGTGAACAGCGCCACCGTGATGCTGTACGGCGTGCTGCCGGCGGCGGAGCTGTGCGGCCGGGCCCCGGAGGTGGTGGCGATCGGCCGGGCCTACCTGCCCGGCGACGACCCCCGGCTCGTCCACCTGCAGGCCAGACTCGCGGCGGGGGATCTGTCGGAGAACGACAGACCGCTGATGCAGTCGGTGCTGCGGGCCGCGTACACGGCGCAGGCGATGGAGACCGGGCGGGTGCGCAGCTTCCGCAACCTGCTGCTCGGCGGGGTGGTCATGCTGTCCCTGATCGTGCTGAGCGTGGTGGTCATCGGCGCGATCTGGCCGAACGTCATCCCGATGTGCGGCGACCAGTCGGTGATCCGTACCCAGGGGCTGATGCCCGCCCAGATCTGCCCGACCGGCGGTCTGCGGCCGGGGCACGGCGACGTCCCTCTCGTCGCCCTGATCGGCATGCTGGGCGCGGCGCTGGCCACCGCGGCCTCGCTCTCGACCCGCTCGGAGCTGTCCACCCGATACTCGCTCGCGGTCGTGCAGAACCTTCTCAAGGCCCCGGCGGGGGTGGCCACCTCGGTGCTCGGTCTGCTGATCCTGAACTCGGGCTTCGTGCCGGGTTTCGCCGGGCTCGGCTCGCAGCCCGCGATCCTGGTCTGGGCGATGGCGTTCGGGTACGGCCAGCAGGTCGTCACCCGCTTCGTCGACCAGCGGGCCGACAACCTCCTCTCGGCCGCCTCCCCCCTCACCACCGCGGGCGGCCCGAAGGGCAGGTAACGGGCCGACGGGTGGCGCGGACGCGGCGGGAGGCCAAGGATTATCGGGCATTCGAGGGGTAGTTCCCCCGCGAAGTGGCCGGTTCAGGGGCATCCAACGACTACTGTTGGCCGGATAAACCTCGGCTGCCGCCCCGCGCCACACGAATCACCCACATCACTTCAAGGAGCATGACGCATGGTCCGTTACCGCGTGCGCGGTGGCAACCCACTTCGTGGAACCGCCTTCATCCAGGGTGCCAAGAACGCCGTGCTGCCCATGATCGGTGCCGCGCTGCTGGCGTCCCGAGGCCGGACGGTCCTGCGCAACGTGCCCATCATCGAGGACGTCCGCCGCGCGGTCGAGCTGGCGGAGAGGGTCGGCGCCACGGTCGAGCTCCACGAGGCGGAGCGCACGCTGGTGATCGACGCCTCGACGCTCAGCAGCCCGGTCCTGCCCGCCGAGATCGCCCGCCGCTTCCGCGGTTCCGTGCTGTTCGTTCCCGCGCTGCTGCACCGGCTCGGTGAGGCGGTGATCGAGGGCGTGGGGGGCTGCAACCTGGGCAGCCGCAACCTCGACTTCCACTACCTGGGCTACAAGCGCCTGGGCGCGATCGTGGACGAGGGCGACTCGGTCATCCACGTCAAGTCGTCGGGGCTCACCGGCGCCACCCTGTACCTGGACACCCCCTCGCACACCGGCACCGAAAACCTGATCATGGCCGCCGCCCTCGGGCGCGGCACCACCGTGATCGAGAACGCGGCGCTGGAGCCCGAGGTTCTCGACGTGATCGAGATGCTGACCCGGATGGGCGCGAAGATCAGCGGCGGCGGCACGGGGTTCATCACCGTGGAGGGCGTGGAGGAGCTCCAGGCCGTCGAGCACACCGTGATGCCGGACCGCCTCGACGCGGGTGTGTTCGCCATGGCCGCCGCCGTCACCGGCGGCGAGGTCAACCTGGTCGGCGCCGACCTCGACCACCTCGGCGTGGTCCGCTACAAGCTGGAGCAGATGGGGGTGGAGTTCGCCGACCACGGCGCGGTGCTCCACGTGCGCAGGGACCGCCCGCTGCGCCCGATCAACGTGATCACCGACACCTACCCCGGCTTCGCCACGGACCTGCAGTCGCCGATCATGACGGTCGCGTGCCTCGCCGACGGCGCGAGTTACATTCATGAACGCATCTTCGATGGGCGTTTCGCTCTCGCCTCAGAACTGAACAAGATGGGCGCCGACATTGAAGTGAAAGAGAACAGTGCTGTCGTTCGCGGCGCCACTCCGCTCACCGGAACAGAGGTAACCGCTCACGATCTGCGCTCGGGAATCGCGCTCGTGCTCGCCGGCCTCGCCGCCGAGGGGGAGACCGTCATCGGATCGGGTTATCTCATCGACCGCGGGCACTCTTATCTGGCCGAGCGCATGCAGTCCCTGGGGGCCGACGTGCGGCGAGAGATTTCAGCTTCATAATGAGCGGGTTTGAGACGCTCAAAAACCGCTCTGACCTGTGTAAACGATGCCAGTCATGGCTTTAACCCGGAAGTGGCTTCCGGAATTGGCCGCAAATCGGGCGTGACATTACGGCCCTCGCAAGCGATCGTTCCAAAAGAGAGCCGAAAACAAACGGACGGCATGATGGGACGAACATTGGTCGAGCGGGCCGAAGAAGCGCCACGAGTGTCACGCCCGGGTGCCATGACACCAGACCTCACTATCGGTGTGGTGGGCCCCCATGACCTCGTTGAACGGGTTATGTTGATGGGACATGCGGCCGCCCCGTTACCCTGCCGCCTGGTGGCGGCGGCATACCGCGACGAGCAGGAGGCCGCCGACAAGGTCACCCGGCTGGGAGCAGGGGTGGACGCGTGCCTGTTCGCCAGCCCGGTCCCCTACGATCTGGCACGGCGATCGGGGGTGCTGACGATGCCCGCGACGTATGTCCAGCTCGGAGGCGCCGCGCTGATCGCCGCGCTGGCGAGGGCCGCGCTGGACGAGCGGATAGACCCGCGCAGGGTCAGCGTCGACGTGCTGAGCAGGGCGGAGGTCGAGGAGGCGTACCACGATTTGAGCCTTCCCGCAGGGGATGTGCACAGCCGCGACGAACCGGGCGCCACCGGTACGATCGCGGCCTTCCATGAACGCCTCGCCCGCCAGGGCAGCACGAGCGGGGCGCTCACCTGCCTGCCCGCGGTCGCCGACCGCCTTCAGACGGCCGGGGTGCCCGTGGTCAGGATCCGCCCCACCTCCGCCGCGGTGCGCACGGCGCTGCACACGGCGGCTCTGCTGGGCGCGCACCACAGGCTGGAGGAGTCGCAGCTCACCGTGGTCCTGGTGGAGGTGCCCACGCTGCGCGAGCCGGTTCGCCGTGCCGCGCCACGCTACTGGCGCGACGAGCTCCGGCTGTCCCTGCACCGGTTGCTGGTGCAGGAGGCCAACCGGATCAACGCGTCGGTCACCGCGGTCGACGACCACAGCTACATGGTCACCGCGACCCGCGGCTCGGTGGCCGCGGCCACCGAGGGCTTCCGGGTGCTGCCGTTCGCCGCGCGGGTCCGCGACGAGCTGGGCCTCGCGGTCGAGGTGGGCGTCGGCATGGGCCGCACCACCCACGACGCCGAGTCGCACGCCAGGGCCGCGCTCGCGCGCACACAGGCGGGCAAGCAGGCCCAGGGCTTCGCGGTGGACCGTGAGGGCAGGGCGCTCATCCCGGCCCCCAGGATGCCTCCTCAGGGCGCGGGAGCGCTGAAGCCGAAGGGCGTGGAGGTCCTGGCCCGGCTCGCGGCCAAACTGGAGGGCGGGGACACGGTGGTGGACGCGGAGGGCGCGGGCAAGATGCTCGGCGTCACCCCGCGTACGGCACGGCGGTTGTTGCGCACGCTGGTAGACGAGGGACTCGCGTGGCCGCTTCCGCCGAACCGGACACCCCAGCCGGGGCGTCCCCGTCAGCTGTACCGGCTGATCGTGGAGAAGCTCGGCGCCCGCTGAGCCCCGCGCCTCCATCGGCACGGAGGGTTTCCGCCGCGCCCGGGCGGCGGAACCTCCCAGGTCACGGCACGTCGATCCCGGCGTGGCGTGACCTGGCGGGCCCGGACCGTTCGACGTGACACGGCGTGACGCAGCGTCATCGACTCGTCGCCGTGTGTTCACGAAACCTTGTTCACCGTGGCTCGTTCACCGGGACGTGTTCACTGCGGCTTGTTCATTCCGGCCTGTTTGTTTTGGCCTGTTCACAGCATCCTGTTCATTACGGCGTTCATTACGGCCCGGGAATTACGGTCCCCCCGGCACGCCGAGGACCGCCGAGGACCGCCGAGGACCGCCGAGGACACAGTGAGGGCCCCGGTGCCGCGATCCCCCCGGCGCGGATCCGTCGGTGCGACGTCGGCGCGGCGTCAATGGATCACGGCCCCGCGGAAGCGCGTCTCAAGGTCCGAAACTCGCGAGCGGATTGTCGGTGTCAGCCACTATTGTCATGAGCTATGAGCAAAGACGGTGCTTACAGCCGTAAGACGCTCCTCGTCTGGGGAGCGCTGGCGATCGTGTACGTGGTGTGGGGTTCCACGTACCTGGCGATCATGATCACGATCGAGACGATCCCGCCGCTGCTCAGCGGAGCCGTCCGGTTCGTCACGGCCGCGCTCGTGCTGGGCCTCGTGGTGCTCCTGGTGAAGGGGCGCGATGCCTTCCGGATGACCTGGAGGGAGGCCGGCGGGGCGACGCTGGTCGGCCTGCTGCTGCTGAACGGCGGCAACGGCATGGTCGCCGTGGCCGAGCAGCACATCTCCAGCGGCCTGGCCGCGCTGCTGGTGGCCTCGACCCCGCTCTGGCTCGTCATCTTCAGGATCATGTTCAGGGACCGGCCGCGGGCGCTGACGCTCGTGGGGGTGCTCATCGGGTTCGGCGGCGTGGCGGTGCTGTCACTGAGCGGCGGGAGCAACGTGGCCGACGGCGTCGGAGTCGTGGTCATCCTGCTCGCGTCGCTGTCGTGGGCGGTCGGCTCGTTCCTCGCCTCCCGCATCCCGATGCCCGCGAACCCCTTCGCCGCGAGCGTCGTCGAGATGGCGGCGGGCAGTGTCGGGCTCGCCCTCACCGCCGCCGCGATGGGCGAGCGCCTCGACGTCGCCGCCGTCTCCACACGGTCGTGGGCCGCGCTGATCTATCTGATCATGGTCGGGTCGCTGGTCGGCTTCACGGCGTACGTGTGGCTGCTGGGCAACGCCCCGATCTCGCTGGTCTCCACCTACGCCTACGTCAACCCGGTCGTGGCGGTCGTGCTGGGCGCTCTCGTGCTGAGCGAGCCGGTCACCGGCTCGATGGTCGCGGCCGGCGTGGTGATCGTCGTCGGCGTGGCCCTGGTGGTCTCCACGGAACGGCGGAAGAAGCCGGAGCCCGCGGAGCCGAGGCCCGAGCCGGAGCCCGCGGCCGTGTAGACCGCGGGCGCCCGGCGCGGGATCGGCCGGAATCGGTACGTCGAGCCGGTCACGCGGGCCACGTGGATCCGACAGGTCAGGGTGGTCACGCGGACCCACAGGTCATGGGGCACGCGGAGCATGACGAAGCGGGTCGGGCCGAGTGGACCGGGGAGGTCGGGCGGGTCAGGCGCCTCTGAAGGCGGCCGCGGCGGCGAGGAAGGTGTCGTTGGCCTCGGAATCGCCGATGGAGACGCGGGCGCCCTCCCCGGCGAAGGGCCGTACCGCGACACCCTCGGTCGCGCACGCCCCGGCGAATTCGAGCGTGCGCTCCCCCAGCCGCAGCCAGACGAAGTTGGCCTCGCTCACCGGCACCTCCCAGCCCTGGCCGATCAGCGCCTCACGGACCCGGTCGCGCTCCTTGACCACGACGTCGACCCGCTCCATCAGCTCGTCCTCGGCGGCGAGCGAGGCGATCGCCGCCGCCTGGGCGAGGTGGTTCACCGCGAACGGCACGATCGTCTTGCGGACGGTGGACGCCACCGGCTCGTTCGCGATCAGGTAGCCCACCCGGAGTCCGGCCAGGCCGTACGCCTTGGAGAAGGTGCGCAGGACGGCGACGTTCGGCCGGTCACCGTAGACGGTGAGCCCGTCGGTGACCCCGGTGTCCCTGACGTACTCGCGGTAGGCCTCGTCGAGCACGACGAGCACGTTCTCCGGAACCCGGTCGAGGAACGCCGCGAGCTCGGCCGCGTGGACGACCGTGCCCGTGGGGTTGTTCGGGTTGCAGACGAAGATCATGCGGGTGTGCGGGGTGATCGCGTCGGCCATCGCCTCCAGATGGTGCGTCTCGCCCAGCAGCGGGACCCGCACCGAGGTCGCCCCCGCCAGGTCGGCCAGCAGCGGGTACGCCTCGAAGGACCGCCACGCGTAGATCACTTCGGCGCCCGGCTCGCTCACCGTCTCGAAGAGCTGCTGGGCCACCGTCACCGAGCCGGCGCCGAGCGCGATGTGCTCGGCCGGGACGCCGTACTTCTCGGCGATCGCCGCGGTCAGCTCGGTGGCCGCCGGATCGGGATAGCGGTGCATCTGGGTCGCCGCCCTGGCGACCGCCTCGACGACCGAGGGCAGCGGCTCGTAGGGGGATTCGTTCGAGGAGAGCTTGTAGGACCGGCCGTCGGCGGACACCACGGCCTTGCCCGCCCGGTAGGCGGGCATCGTGTCCAGGATCGCGCGGAAACGAGGCATGGCCTTACCTTATGAGCAGCGGGCGGATGGGGCATCCTGTAACACTGGAGGTGAGAGGCGTGCCCGACCGGGAGGACGACATGAGCATCGCACCGCCAGCCGACGTTGAGCCCATTCCCGACTGGGCAATTCCCCCTATAGAGGGCTTCACCGCCGATGACCTCGATCGGCTTCCGGGGATCCCTCCTCACACGGAACTCATCGATGGCACTCTCGTCTTCGTGAGCCCCCAGACCCGTTTTCATGCTCTTGTGCTGTTCCTGCTGCACAAAGAGCTTGATCGGACGGCACCCGCCCATCTCCGGGTGGAGCAGGAGATGACGGTGAAGCTGGGGCGACGTCAACGACCGGAGCCCGACCTGGTCCTCCTCCACGCACACGCGCCCTCCGAGCTGACGCGGACCTTCTACGAGGCGGCGGACGTGCTGCTCGCCGTCGAAGTCGTCTCCGAGGAGTCCGAGGAGCGCGATCGCAACCGCAAGCCCCAGATGTACGCCGAGGCCGGCATCCCTCACTTCTGGCGTGTCGAGAACATCGAGGGCCGCCCCAGCGTCTACGTCTACGAACTGAACCCGGTGACAAGGGCATACGCGCTCACCGGTGTCCATCAGAATCGGCTGAAGCTCAGCCTCCCCTATGACATCGACATCGATCTGACGGATATCAGCAACCCTCGCGGTCGATAGCCGACGCGGTTGACCGCGTTGGCCATGTGCCGGCGAAAACCCTGACCGATGACAGAGCCGGTGTTCCTGAACACGATGCGAGCACGGCGCGACCGCCCCCGCCATCGGGTGCCCCGGCTACTCCTTGAGGGAGCGGAGCATCGGGGGATGCAGCGCCACGGCGGGGCCGCGGCGATACAGCTTGGCGGGGCGTCCGCCGTCGCGGGTGGTGGTGCCGCCGGTGGGCACCAGGAAGCCCTCGGCCTTGGTGACCTTACGGTGGAAGTTGCGCGGGTCGAGGCTCCGGCCCCAGACGATCTCGTAGACCCGGCGCAGCTCGGCGACGGTGAACTCCGGCGGGCAGAAGGCCGCGCCCAGCGGGGTGTATTCGAGCTTGGCGCGGGCCCGCTCGATGCCGTCGATCATGATGCGCCGGTGGTCGAAGGCCATCTCGCGCAGCAGCGAGGAGACCGGCTGCCAGCTCATGTGCGCTTCGGTGGAGGTGGGCAGGTGCGGGGCGAGACCGAGATAGGCCACGCTCAGCACGCGCTGGCGCGGGTCGCGGTCGGGGTAGCCGTAGGTCTGCAGCTGTTCCAGGTGCACGGGGGCGCCCGGCAGGCCCGCCCGTTCCGCGAGGACGCGGGCGGCGGCCGCGGGCAGGTCCTCGTCGAGCTGGATGAAACCGCCTGACAGGGCCCAGCGTCCCTCGTACGGCGGCTTGTCGCGCCGCCAGACGAGCGCGCTCAGCACCTGGCGGCGCACCGTGAGGACGACAAGGTCCACGCTGACGGGAATGCGCGGCACCATGGCAGGCACGTTACACCGGTCAGACCCGTACGCGGACGTGCAACGTCTCGGTGGCGGCGCGTCCGTCGGCCGCCGCGACCGAGACCCTGACCCAGGTGTCCTCGGGCACCCGGGTCCAGTCGAACGGGATCCACGCCGTTTCCATCCGTACCGGCAGGTCCGGCGGCGGCTCGGTCA
Organism: Streptosporangium sp. NPDC049078; assembly: GCF_040648855.1. NCBI lineage: Bacteria > Bacillati > Actinomycetota > Actinomycetes > Streptosporangiales > Streptosporangiaceae > Streptosporangium > Streptosporangium sp. NPDC049078. Next base: position 10,010 of record NZ_JBEZEL010000024.1, on the reverse strand, counting down.
GGTTCACCCCGGCCACGTCGACGACGCGGGGCTCCTCCTGGCCCTCCCAGGTGATCGTCACCTTGGAGCCCATCGGGATGTTGTAGCCGCGGATCTCCATTCCGTCCTGGATGTCGCGCTGCATGCGGACCGCGTCGGCGGCGATGGGCCGGTTGTAGTCGCGGGCGATCTCCTCGGCGAGGGACGGGGAGCCGCAGGTGTAGAAGTCGCTCCACATGTAGGAGACGACCTTGGAGACATAGCGTCCGACCTGCGCCACGGCCGTGTCGAGCCGCTCCTTGTCGGTGCGTCCCCGGTCGGACCCCGCGGCGCACGGCTCCTCGCCTGAGGGCTCGAAGGCCTCGACGTTGGCCCAGAGCTGCACGTTGAAGCCCTGCTCGATCATCCTGGTCCTGGCGAGGGACATCTCGCGGTAGTAGTCGCGGGTCGAGCCGTGGTACGCCTCGCCGTTGGTCTTCTTCTTGACGACCGGGCTCAGCCGCTCGTCGATCTTCTCCTCGCGCTGGTCGGCCCAGAACAGTCCGACCTTGCCGGTACCCCGGCTGTCCTGCGGGGCGATGATCCCGACACCGGTCCTGACGAGGGCCTCGAAGCCCTTGGCGACCTGCTTGGGAGTGGCGCTGAACGGCCGCTCCTTGCGGGCGTCGAGGTAGGGGCTGACGAGCACGGGCCTGCCGGGCATCTCCTGCTCGACGATCTCGTGCTGCGAGGCGTAGACCCTGAGCGTCGGGTGGTCGGAGTCGGAGTCGCCGACGTACTTCATCTCGCGCATCTGCAGCTCGAACGGCTGGTAGAAACCGCCCAGCGAGGCCCGGTCCTGGAAGCGCGCCCCGTAGTCCTGCATGATCCGGCGGGTGAGGGTGGTGAGCGTGTCCGTGCCCTGCTTGGCGGCCTGGGTCTTCTGCGCCGGGTCTCGGGGGGCGAGCGGCAGCGCCGGGTAGACCTTCACGCCGAACCGGTCACCGAGGTCGAGCAGCTCGGCGAGGCTGTCCTCGTGCGCGGCCGCGACCAGGATCACGTGATAGCCGCGTCCCTTGGACCGGATGTTCTCGCAGCTCGGGTCGTCGGTGCCGTCGTCGGGGGCGACGATCCGGTAGAAGACGGTCTTGTCGGTGACGATCTTCCGCTCGAACTCGGGGCAGCGGAACAGGTCGGGGCCGAACGCCTCGTCGGTGCGGTAGACGAACGTCCAGCTCACCCGGTTGCCGGGGTTGGCGGCCTTGAGGTCGTTCTCCGCCGCCAACGCGCACGGGACCCCGTTCTCCTCGCACGGCTCGTAGCGGGCGTCGACGTCCCCCTGGCCGTCGAGGATCCGGCCGTCGTTGTCGAGGCGGCGCGCCTGCAGGCCCCAGCCGATCCGGATCACCGTGTCGCCGCCCACCTCGTGGATGGCGCCGAACTGCCGGCGCCAGGTGCAGTGGTCGCTGGTCGGCACGAGCCAGTAGCCGGTGACCGCGTACGGCCAGCGCATCGTCGTGTCGAACGTCCCGCACGGGTCGGTGAACTCGGTCACCTCCGGCACCGGCACCGAGGGGGTGGCGGAGGTGGAGGGCGAGGGCGAGGGCGAGGCCGTGAGCGACGAGCCGCCCGCCGTCGGGGAGCCGTTCCCGGTGGGCGTGGTCACCACGAACGCCGCCACACCCGCGAGGATCGCCACGCCCAGGAAAGCGATGAGCCAGCGCACGTTCAGGACACTACCGTTCTCGTGATCAGGCAGACATAAGGAGCCGGACGGACACCGCGGGCCTCGCCGTATCGACGATCAGCTCTTGACGCCCGCCCACGCCTCCAGCTGAGCGACGAAACGGCGGGCCGAGTTGGGCCAGTGGTGGTTCGCACGAGCCGCCGCATACCCTCGGGCACCCCTGGCATACCGCTCCCTGGCGTCGTCTCGCAGGAAGAGCACCGCCTGGGCCACCGCCTTGGGATCCTGCCAGGGCACGACCATGCCGCTGTCGTAGCGCTCGACCAGCTCCACCGCGCGGGGCGAGGGAGTGGTGATCACCGGGATGCCGTGCGCCATGTACTCCACGATCTTCGTGGGCATGGAGTGCCGGTAGTTGGGCTCGTCGTGCAGCAGGGAGAGCCCGGCCAGCGCGCCGTCGAGCCGCTTGAGCGCCTCGTCGTTCGGCATGAAGTCGCGCCACTCCAGCACGCCCTCGGCCACCGCCTCGTTCAGCGTCGGCCGCGACTGCGGGTCGGCGTAGCCGATCAGCTCGACCGCCACCCGGTACGGCTGCAGCAGCCTGGCCACCTCGATCGCCTCGCGCACTCCGCGCGCCCCCGACAGCCAGCCGAGGTAGACGACGCGGTCGTCGCCCGGCGGCGTCACCTCGTCGGGCACCCACGTCTCGTTGGGCACCACCAGGTGCGCCTGGCGGAACCTTCCCGCGTACGCGGTCTCGGCCAGCAGCAGGTGCAGGTGCCGCTCGGCCGTCCCTTCGAGCAGGCGGGCCAGGAACCGCACCGGCGGGCGCAGGAACGCGGGCAGCCAGGGCTTCAGCGACAGCGTCGCCGGGGTGTCCTCGTGGACGTCCCAGACCACCGGCGGCCGCTTGCGCACCCCCACCACCGCGAGCAGCAGCTCGGGGTCGTGGATGACCACGAGGTCGACCTGGCCGCGCATCCGCTTGAACACCTTGCGTGCGGCGCGCACCGCGGCGAACCGCTTGCGCTCGGCCGCTCGGGGGAGGTCGACGCCGTTCACCCAGGAGCGGGCCATCACGCCCCGCGCCGTGTACGGGGCCGCGTACGTGACCTCATGACCGGCGTCCACGAGCGCGCGGATCTGCCGGTGCAGGATCCGGGCGTCCTCGGGGTGATGCACCACCGTCATGACGAGCACGTGCACTTCGCGCAGCCCTCCGTCGCTAGAGCCGCTCGACGCGTTCACCCTCGGCGAGCACGCCTCGGGTGTCGAGCACGAGCTTGCCATGGTCCTCGACCGTCGACAGGTCGAAGGCGGCGTGCTGCTGGAGCAACAGCGTCACGTCGGCTTCGGCCACCGCCTTGGCGAGGTCTTCCTCACGTGGCACGTCGACGTCGTCGACCCGCCACTCCTTGACGTACGGATCGGCGAAGACGAGCTCCGCCCCCAGCTCGAGCAGCGCCCGCGCGACCGGCAGGGCCGGGGTCTCGCGCTCGTCGGCGATGTCGGGCTTGTACGTGACACCGAGCAGCAGCACCCTGGAGCCGTTGACGGGCTTCCGCTGCCGGTTGAGCAGTCGTTGCACGCGGGCCACCACGTAGGACGGCATCCGCTCGTTGATCTCCTGCGCCAGCTCGACGAAGCGGAACGGGTAGCCCAGCTTGCGCACCGTGTAGGAGAGGTAGGACGGGTCGACGGGGATGCAGTGCCCGCCGACGCCGGGTCCTGGAAGGAACTTCTGGAACCCGAACGGCTTGGTCGCCGCGGCCTCGATCGACTCCCACAGGTCGACACCGAGCTCGTCGCAGAAGATCGCCATCTCGTTGACGAGGGCGATGTTGACGTGGCGGTAGGTGTTCTCCAGGAGCTTGGCCATCTCGGCCTCGCGGGTGCCGCTCACCGGCACGACCTGCTCGATGAACTGGGCGTAGAACCCGACCGCGCGGTCCTTGCAGGCCGGGGTGTAACCGCCGACGACCTTCGGGGTGTTGCGCAGGCCGTACTTGGGGTTGCCCGGGTCGATGCGCTCGGGCGAGAAGGCGAGGTGGAAGTCGGTGCCCGCGGCGAGGCCCGAGCCCTTCTCCAGGATGGGGCGGGCGACCTCGTCGGTGGTGCCGGGCCAGGTGGTGGACTCCAGGACCACCAGCGTGCCGGCGCGCAGGTTGCGTGCGACGGTGGCGGTGGCGCCCTCGACCGACGACAGGTCGGGGCGGTGGTCCTCGTCCAGCGGGGTCGGCACGCAGATGACGACGGTCCGGCTGTCCGCCAGGACGGATTCGTCCAGCGTGGCGGTGAAGCCTCCCGCCAGCATGTGCTCGAGGTCGGCGTCGGTCAGGTCGTCGATGTAGGACGTGCCCGCGTTGAGGGACTCGACCTTCGCCGCGTCGACCTCGAAGCCGACGACCCGCAGACCGGCCGCGGTGGCCTCCTTGGCCAGGGGCATGCCGACGTAGCCCAGACCGATGATGGCCAGGTCGTAGGCAGTCACTGGATGACCTTGGAACGCCGGAAACAACACTTCATGGTCGCAAAGGCTATCTCAAGTCCGAACGAGCTACGCCTAATGCGATTGAACGCATCGCAAACGGCTGGTCTCCCTGTTACCAACACGAGACCATCATCCAGCAATCGATCGGTAAATATCACGGTAAGTCTCCGCGATACGGCTCCACGTACGCTTCGCCGCCACCTCGGCCCGTCCCGCCTCACCCATCCCGGCCCTTCGCTCGGGGTCGTCACGCAGCCCGGCGATCGCCTTGGCCAGCGCCTCGGGGTCTCCCGGGGGCACCAGAAGCCCCGCCCCCTCCGAACCCACGAGCTCGGAGAGCGCCGGCAGGTCGCTCAGCACGACCGGCTTGCCGAGAGCCATCGCCTCGACGGGCTTCAACGGCGTGACGAGCCGGCAGACGCGCAGGTCCTCGCGAGGGCAGACGAAGATGTCGATCGCCGCCTGCGCCTGCAGGGCCTCGTCGGGACCGACACGTCCCGGCAGGATCGCGATGTCGCCCAGGCCCAGCTCCTCGACCTGTTCGAGCAGCGCCGCCCGCTCCACGCCGTCGCCGACGAGCAGCACCTTCACCGGCGCGCCCTCGTCCCGCAGCAGCGCGGCCGCGTTGATCATGGTGGCGAAACCCTCGTAGGCCACGATGCTCGACACCGAGCCCATCACGATCTCGCCGGGCTCGATGCCGTACGCGGCGCGGAAGGCCGCACCGTCGTACTCGGCGCTGAGCAGCGAGTCGTCCACCGCGTTCGGCGCGAGATAGATCTTCTCCCTCGGCACCCCGCGTTCGACGATCTCGGTCGCCATCGTCTCCGCGAGGGTGACCACGGCGTCGGCGGAACGCATGATGAACGCCTCGCGGTCGCGCTGGAGCACGTGTCGCTGGCTGCCGATGCGCTTGGGGTCGCGGGAGGCCCAGGTCTCCTCGAGGAAGCCCCGCACCTCGTAGACCATCGGCGTGCCGGTACGCTCGCGCACCGCGAGCGCCACCGATCCGTTGCGATGGTCGGTCGCGGCGTGCAGCACCTGCGGTCGCAGGGTCCTGACCAGCTCGGTCACCTCTCCGGCGCCGCGGATCATCCGCCCCTGGCTCTCGAACGGCACCTCGCCGCTCGGGATCAGCCGGTGGTAGGGGATGCCGTCGATCTCCTCGTACGGCGTCGCGTCGGCGTGCCCCTGCATCATCGGCCAGCCCCAGCTGGTCACGACGTGCGGGTCGAGCCCCGCGGCCTTCTGCGAGGTGACGATGCGGTGCGTGCGGACGGTGTATCCGGCCTGCGTGTACGGCAGCGCGTTCGTCACGCAGTGCAGCACTCTGCCGGGGAACCGCTCGCCCACGATCACCTTCGCCTTGGGCGGGATCGGGTTCGGCTGGATCGCGGCCAGTTCTCCCGCGTAGTAGGCGTGCCGGCGCTTGATGAAGGGATAGCGCGTGTGACCCTGCAGCACCGCGGCGGCCTCGCTCATCCGGCCGGAGTCGAAGTGCTCCTTCGCCTCGCTCCACGGGCCCTTCACCAGGCGCATGCCGAGCTTGCGTACGACGATCTTGGCGCGGCGCGCGACGGGCCAGGCGAACCGGCCGACCACGGGACGGACACTCGGCGGGAGCGTCTCGGCCGCCGCCTGCGCCACGCGTACCGGGTCGGACTTCACCTTGGTCGCGACGACGCGGGAGACGATGACCGGGTGCTGGACGAAGCCCTTGATGAGGCCGCGCAGCCCGGCCCTGGCCGACTTCGCCGAGACCGGGGAGACGGGAGAGTCCGGGGAGGCAGGGGAACCGGTGGGCGTCGGGGAGTCCGGGGAGGCGGGGAGCGACGCGGGGACCTTCTCCTCGTCCTCGTCCGAGGGCCTCGCCGTGACGGTGGGCATGTCGGAGACGGGGGGCGTGTCCGGGGCGGAAGGCGTGTCCGAGGCGGAAAGCTTGTCCGGGGCGGAGGGGGTGTCCGGGGGTGTGTCCGCTGTCTCCGTCGGCTTGTTGTCCGGTTCCGTGGTGCCGTCCGCGTCGGGTTTCCGCGTCGCGTCCACGTCGGAGACCGGGGCCGCGTCCACGGGCGAGGGCGTCTCCGCGCTCGGCGGGGGCGGCGGCTCCGTGGGCGTGTCCACTGCGGGGGTCTCAACGGCCGGGGGCGTCACCGAGGGAGAGGGTGTCGCCGGAACCGAGGGCGTCACCGGATCCGGGGACTTCACCGGATCCTTCGCCGAAACCTTCGCTGGAACCGAGGGGGAGTCTGGCCTGTTGGCATCGGATACCACGCCGTGACCGTACCATAGGCAACGTTTGCCCCACTGCCGCATGAAAGGCGAGGTCAATGAGGGACTTTGCCCGTCCGGGCGCTGCTCAGAGCCCCGATGATCCCCTCGTCCTGCACGTGCTCGGCGCGCGTCCGAACTTCGTGAAGGCCGCTCCCGTGGTGCGCGCCCTCACCGAGCTCGGGGTGCGACAGGGCATCGTTCACACCGGTCAGCACTACGACGCGCTCATGTCGGACGTCTTCTTCGCCGACCTCGGTCTTCCCGAGCCGATCGCCAACCTCGGCGTCGGTTCCGGCTCGCACGCCCGTCAGACGGCGGCCCTGCTCGTCGGCCTGGAGGACGTGGTGCTCGAACACCGTCCCACCCTGGTCGTCGTCTACGGCGACGTGAACTCGACGCTCGCCGCGATCCTCGTCTGCGCCAAGCTCCACGTGCCGACCGCGCACGTGGAGGCGGGCCTGCGTTCCTTCGACCGGGAGATGCCCGAGGAGGTGAACCGGGTCGTCACCGACGGCCTGTCCGACATCCTCTTCGCCACCTCGCCGGACGCGCTCTCCCACCTCGCCGCCGAGGGCGTCGACCCGGCCAGGGTGCACCTCGTCGGCAACCCGATGATCGACAGCCTGTTCTCCGCGCTGGACCACCTCGACCCCGCCCCGGTCCGCTCCCGGCTCGGCCTTCCCGAGCGGTACGCGGTCGCCACCCTGCACCGTCCCGGCAACGTCGACGACCCGGCCTCGGCCAAGGAGCTCGTCGACGCCGTGCTCTCGGTGAGCGAGCGCCTGCCGGTCGTGGTGCCGTTGCACCCGCGCGGCCGGACCCGTCTGGCGGAGGCCGGACTGGTGAACGGCGACAACCTCCTCATCGTCGACCCGCTGGGCTACGTGGACTTCCTGTCGCTGGTGCGAGGCGCGACGCTGGTCGTCACCGACTCCGGCGGCGTGCAGGAGGAGACGACCATGCTGGGTGTGCCCTGCCTCACGGTGCGGCCCAACACCGAACGGCCGATCACCATCACGCACGGCACCAACCGGCTCGTCACCCCCGCGCAGCTGCCCGCCGCCGCCGACCGGGCGCTGGCCGAGGGCTCGGGAACGCCGTCGGGCGAGCTGCCCCCGCTCTGGGACGGCAAGGCCGGTCCCCGGATCGCCCGGGTGATCGAGAGCTGGCTGCGCGGCGGCAACCTCTCACCGGCCGGTCAATCCGTATCGCCCAAATCCCTTTAAAACGGCCATTTGGCTACGACTTTGGTCGTACGCTGGCACGACCTCTGACAAAGGCGATTCCCCATGAGCGATGAGACCCCAGAAGAGCCGAAGTTCCAGCGTCTCGGACCGATCAACTGGTTGCCCGAGGAACGCAAGGTCGTCGAACGCCTTGAGGAGCGCGTCCACGACCTGGAGCGGCGGCTCGCCATCGCCGAGGCACGGGCCGACTACGCGCAGTGGAAGCTGGAGTCCACCAAGGTGCAGCGCCCCTACCGGGTGGCCGAGGCACTGACGTCCGCCAAGGGGCCGGGGGTCACCGCGCTGCCGGGCAAACTGCGCTCGGCGATGCAGGCCCGCAAGGGCCCCAAGCCGCCCCGTCCGGTGGCCGAGGTGGTCGAGGAACTCGACCGGCAGGGGCCCGTGGTCGACGTACCGCAGGTCAAGTGGCCCGCCGGTCCGATCGTCCGCCCTGACATGAAGGTCGCGGTCATCCTGGACGACTTCTCCCGGATGGCGTTCAAGTACGAGTGGGACCAGATCGAGTTCGGGCTCCGCGACTGGCCGGAGATCTTCGCCGAGCGTCGTCCCGAGCTGTTGTTCGTGGAGTCGGCCTGGCACGGCAACCAGGGCCGCTGGCGCTACCAGATGACCGGGACGAAGGCTCCCAAGGCAGAGCTGATCGCCCTGATCGACTGGTGCCGCGCCGAGGGCATCCCCACGGTCTTCTGGAACAAGGAGGACCCGCCGAACTTCGACTTCTTCATCGACACGGCCAAGCTGTTCGACTACGTCTTCACCTGCGACGGCGACATGGTCCCCCGCTACCGCGAGGTGCTGGGTCACGACCGGGTCGACGTCCTGCAGTTCGCCGCGCAGCCCCGGGTGCACAATCCCATCCAGGAGAAGCAGGGGCGCGTCAACGACGTCGTCTTCGCGGGCATGTACTTCAGGGACAAGCACCCCGAGCGCCGCGAACAGATGGAAACCGTCCTCGCCCCGATCCGTGAGCTCGGGCTGCACATCTTCGCCCGCAACGGCACCGTCGACGAGAAGTACGCCTGGCCGAAGGAGTACGTCCCGCACATCGTGGGCGAGCTGCCGTACGACCGGATGCTGGCCGCGTACAAGATGTACAAGGTCTTCCTCAACGTGAACTCGGTGCTCGACTCACCGACCATGTGCGCCCGCCGCGTCTTCGAGCTCTCGGCCTGCTCGACGTCGGTGGTCTCCGGCTGGTCCCGGGCCATCGAGGAGACCTTCGGGTCGCTGATCCCGATCGCCCGCGACGAGCTGGAGTCGTACAACCAGGTCCTGCACCTGATCAACAGCCCCGAGCTGCGCGCCCGTCAGGGGCACCTCGCCATGCGCGAGGTCTTCGACAAGCATCTCTTCTCGCACCGCGTGGACCAGATCCTGGGGATCCTCGGCCGGCCGGTGCAGCCGCGGACCCGCTCGATCTCGGTGGTCCTGCCCACCAACCGCGCCTCCCAGATCGAGCACGCGATCTCCTCGGTGGCCAAGCAGATCCATCGTCCGGTTCAGCTCGTCATGGTCCTGCACGGGCTCGCCATCGACCCCGTGGTGGTGGCGGACAAGGCGCGGATGGCCGGGATCACCGATGTCGTGGTGCTGCCCGCCGACTCGTCACTGTCGCTGGGTGCCTGCCTCAACATGGGCATCGCCGCCGCCGAGGGCGAGTTGATCGCCAAAATGGACGACGACAACCTCTACGGCGAGCACTACCTGTCGGACCTGGCCCGCGCCTTCGACTACTCCGACGCCGAACTGGTCGGCAAGGGCGCGCACTACGCGTACTTCGAGGGCGGCAACACCACAATGCTTCGGCTGCCGGGGTTGGAGCACCGGTACGCCTTCCTGGTGCAGGGCGGGACGTTCCTCGGCAAGGCCGATATGTTCCGGCACTACGGGTTCGAGGACGTGACCCGAGGTGAGGACACCCGCCTGGTCCGCCGGCTCAAGGAGGACCGCGTCAAGATCTACTCCGCCGACCGGTTCAACTTCGTCTACTGGCGCAGTGGCGACAAGTCCCTGCACACCTGGCAGGCCGACGACATCAAGCTCACCCGCAACGCACAGTTCTCCTTCGCCGGGCATCCGGAAGCGCACGTCATGATCTGACGTCGGTTTCGGCGTTGGTGGGGTGGTTCCCGAAGGTTTTCCTGCGGCATGGGCACGATGGCCGGGGGTCGGCGTGTCGGGTGGGTGCGCGCTCCGGTGGGCGGCCGTCGTTGGTGATGGGGCTGGGTGTCCGGCCGGTGTGGACCGGTGTTCAAGGTGGATGCGCGCTCCGGTGGGCGGGTGTTCCGGGCGGCCGTCGTTGGTGGTCGTCTGGTGGGTCAGGCCTCCGGCCTGGCGGGCGCGTTGGTTACGGATT
>NZ_JBEZEL010000023.1:142964-173150 GCF_040648855.1 Streptosporangium sp. NPDC049078 | reverse complement strand
GCCTACAACAGCAACTACCGCACCACCATCTCCAGCTTCGCGGCGCTGGGTGTGGACGTGCAGATCACCGAGCTGGACATCCAGGGCGGCTCTGCCCAGACCTACGCCGCGGTGGTCAACGACTGCCTGGCGGTGGCGCGCTGCACCGGCATCACCGTGTGGGGGGTGCGCGACAGCGACTCCTGGCTGGGCGCCAACACCAGCCCGCTGCTCTTCGACGGCAACGGCAACAAGAAGGCCGCCTACACCTCGGTGCTGAACGCGCTCAACGCCGCCAGCCCCAACCCGAACCCCACCCCGACGGTGACCCCGACCACGACCCCGCCGCCCTCGGGTAGCGGGGGACAGATCCGGAGCGTGGCCGCCGGCCGATGTGTGGACGTACCGAACGCCTCGACCACCGACGGTACCCAGGTCCAGTTGTGGGACTGCCACACCAACTCCAACCAGCAATGGACCTACACCTCCGACCAGGAGCTCCGCGTTTACGGCAACAAGTGCCTGGACGCCGCGGGCACCGGTAACGGATCCAAGGTGCAGATCTACTCCTGCTGGGGCGGCAGCAACCAGAAGTGGCGCATCAACTCGGACAACACCATCGTGAACGTCCAGTCGGGTCAGTGCCTCGACGCCGCCAACGCCGGCACCGGCAACGGGACCCTGATTCAGACCTACTCCTGCTGGGGCGGCAACAACCAGAAGTGGACCCGAAGCGGGTCGTAGGACGGCACCTGCCGGTGCCGATCGGAGCCGGGGCGGCAACGCCTGAGAACGGCGGCCGGCGGCCTCTCCTCGGCACGGCATATCCGCAGGAAGCCGGCTGAAGGAAGAAGGACGAGCCTCCCCTGGTCCGGGGTGATCCCCGGACCAGGGGAGGCTGACCCGTTCATGGTCCGCCACCGGATCACATGGTGGAGGTGAGCCCTTCCCCGATCTTCTTCAGCTCGGCGTCGACGGCCTCGGCGTCGGAGAACTCCTTGGCGTACCCCGGGCTGAACATGATCTCGGCCCTCTGCCTGTCGCCCGTTCCGAGGAAGAGGGTCGGGGTGCCCTTCATGCCGTCCTCGCCGACGTGCTGCACGACCAGGTAGCCGCTCCGGCCGCCGACGATCACCTCCTCACCGTCCTCCTCGGCGCGATACGCCTGGATCCGGTCGTCGAGCTCCTGGACGGCCTCCTCCTCGTACACGAAGATCTGGACCTGATAGAAGCCCTCGGGGTCGCCCGTGGAGTTGTACGAGGTCGAGTAACTGTCGCCGAGGTCCACCGACCACCGGGACCATCGCAGTCCCTTCGGCAGGTATCCCACCTTGACGTGCCCGAACTCCTTCCCGTCGCCCAGATCCCCGAGGTCCGGCGGGGTGGTCGGCACGGGCGGGGTGTCGTCGATGGGGGGTGGTTCCGGTACCGCGGAGAACGTGCTCCGATCATCGGTCGTGGGCCCTTGGGCGGCGGTCAGGTAGGTGAAGGACGGGACGACGACGGCCATGGACGCGGCCACGGACGCGACGACCGCCGCGGTCCTCGCCTTCCTCCTCCTGTCCCGGTGGGAGCGCATCACCCGCGCCAGCAGGTCGGGGGCGGCGTGCAGCCTCGCCGTCTCGTCCGCCATGAGCCTGCGGATCTCGTCCTCAAGCATGGGCATCCTTGATCGCTCCTTCCAGTGTTTCCCAGCCGAGCGCCGAACGGAGCTTGGCCGTGGCCTTCGACGCCTGGCTCTTGACCGTGCCGACCGAGCATCCGAGCACCTCGGCGGTCTGCGTCTCGCTGAGGTCCTCCCAGTACCGCAGGACGACCACCGCCCGCTGCCGGGGTGGCAGGGCGCGCAGCGCGTCCATGAGCACATGGCGCAGGTCGGGGTCGCCCGTAGGGGCCGACGTCTCCGGCGGGCTGTGCATGGGGACGATGCTGAGGATCGCCCGGCGGCGGGCGCGACTGATGGCGGCGTTGACGATGACGCGCCGCACGTAGGGCTCGGGGTTGTCGTGGCGGACCACCCGGTTCCAGTTTCTGTAGGTGCGTTCGAGCGCCGTCTGCAACAGGTCCTCGGCCTCCGTCTGGTCGCCACAGGCGAGATAGGCGACCCGCAGCAGACTCGTGGCACGTGTGGCCACGAAAGCGCCGAAGTCATGTTCCACGCCGCTCTCCGGCTGTCCGTCCGATTTCACACCTCCTAATACGCCTCGCCCCTCGCGACCGTTGCCCGCCCGCGAAAGACGTTTCGCGGGCAACCCTTCGAGCGGGCCAGGCGTATGAATGGGCGTGACCTCGAATCCATGGAGCAACCTGATGACGTTCGCGACCGCGCGGGGCCGGCGGCTGATCAACCTTGGTGTCGCCCTCACCATGGGGGCCACCGTCCTGGGAGCGCCGTCGGCCGTCGCGGCCGCTCCACCGGAGGGGGCCTACTGGCACACCAGGGGACTGTCGATGTCCACCCACCCCTGGCGGTTCGGCACCAAGGCGGACCCGTACTCGCTGGCCCAAGGGGAGATCTCGGAATCGTGGGGCGCCCCCGACGGCAGGGAGTGGTTCGGATACCGGAAGTTGGGGACGCTGCCGAAGAGCACGGCGGACAAGAAGGCGTGGCAGCGCGACGGCTCCCCTTCCAGGTGGAGCGAATCGATCGACGGCAAGACGGTGAAGCTGTCCGCCGAGCCCGCCAAAGGCAGCATGTTCCCGGTGAGGAAGGAACGGAACCAGTTCTCATTCGCGGGGCAGTGGCTGACGTACGACGAGGTTCAGCGGCTGCCCGCCGACGTGAACCGTCTGAAGGACTGGATCACGAGGGCGGGCGTGGTCGGCAGGGAGACCGACACGGTCGGCTGGCTCAGGGTAACCCTGGTCGAGCTCCTGCATGCTCTTCCCGCTCCGAAGGAGGTCCGCGCGGCGGCCTACCAGGCCCTGCTGACGCTGCCAGGCATGCGCGCCGACGGCAACGCGAAGGACGATCTGGGCAGACCCGGCGCCGCCGTTGTGATCGTCGGTTCGTACGGAACGGGGAAGAAGGCGTACTCGTACACGGAGAGGTTGATCGTCGACACCGGCAGGATGGTGTTGCTGTCACAGGACCAGACAGGAACGGGCGACGGCAATGTGGACGCGGGGCTCTCCTACAGGAAGACGATGATCGAGGTCGGCTGGACCGACTCCCCCCCTGCCGTTCCGGCCCTGCCCTGACGCGCCGCGACCGGCGTTGAGCTTTCCCGGGACGGGATACCTCACCTGGGGCGATCGCGTGCCGGCCGGAAGGGAAGGTCCGCGCCCGCACCATGGCCGACATGGGGTCGATGAGGCCCTTACCCGGCGTCGGTGTGATGGGAGCGGGCCTCGTTGATGTCGGCCTCGTGGCGCACCGCCCAGTCGGCGAGGGCCGAGAGGGGCTCCAGCAGGGTCCGGCCGAGCGGGGTGAGGCTGTACTCGACGCTGGGAGGAACGGTGGGATACACCTCGCGCCGTACCAGACCATCGGTTTCCAGGGTGCGCAGCGTGCGGGTCAGCATGCGCTGGCTGATGCCTTCGATCGCGCGGTGCAGCTCGTTGTACCGGTGAGGGTGACCGCCGAGCAGAACCAGCAGCAGCATGCTCCACCTATCGCCCAGGCGTCGGAACACGTCCCCGACCGGGCATGCTTCGAGCTCGTCGATCGGCACCGGACGAGGCAACGTGTGAGCCAGCACCGAGGGAACACCCGTGTGCGTACCGGACATGAAACTGCCTTCTTCCGTCTCCGACGTGGCAGCCCGACGATTGGACCGGCCGATCACCAGCCTATGGAGGACACGATGCCGGGCCAACGGGGAAAAACCGTGATCATCAGTGGGGGGACCGATGGCATGGGGCGCGCGACCGCTCTGGAACGGCTCGCGAGGGGCGACCGTGTCACCGTGATCGGCAGCAGCGAGGCCAAGGGGCGCGCGCTGCTCGACCACGCCGCGAATCCGAACCTGCGGTTCCTGCGCGCGGACCTGTCCTCGATCGCCGAGGTCGAACGGGTCGTCGCCGACATCGCCGAGCGCCACGACGCCGTCGACGCGCTCGCCCTGTTCGCCAACCGGATAAGCCCGAAGCGCAGGGAGACCGTGGACGGGCTGGAGTTCACGTTCGCCCTGTACTACCTGAGCCGCTATCTGCTCGGTTCTCGTCTGCGGCCGCTGCTGAACGCCGCACCCGCCCCGGTCGTCGTCAACGTCGCCGGGGTCGGCAACACCGCGGGCCGGATCTTCTGGGAGGACCCCCAGCTGACCCGCGGGTACGGCCAGGTGCGTGCACAGCTCCAGGCCGGGAGGGCGAACGACCTGCTCGGCGTCGCTTTCGCCAATCAATTCGGGAGCGCCGGAAGCTCCGGGAACGGCGCAAACACAGGGAGCGCCGGAAGCTCCGGGAACGCAGGGGGCGCCGGAACAATAGGGAACGGTGGGAAGGCGGTCCCTTATGTTCTCTATCACCCCGGCTTCACCCGCAGCGGGGTCGACGGCCATCCGAATCCGCTGGTCCGCGGGACGATCAAGCTGCTCGCGACCTTTTTCGCGCGCCAGGTGGCCGACGCGGTCCGGCCGATCGTCGAGTGGATCGACAACCCGCCGACCGAACCGCTCTCCGCGATCGACCGGGGCAAGGCGGTCGAGAAGTCACTGAAGACGCTCGACCCTGACGACGCCGCGCGCCTGGTCGCCTACACCGAGGACCGCCTTCGCCGTCTCCGCGATCTCGGAAGGCCGGAAGCTCCTCAGACCGGACGGTAGACGTCCTCATCCCTTCCGGGGGCGTCACTGTTTCCGCGGTGCTGCCGCGTGTAGTGGCGGACGGCCAAGCCTCCGGTGGCGAGGATGAGGAAGACGAGTGCGATGTCCAAGGGGTTCACCATGCGCGCCCTCTGCCCTGTTTCGGGGTGGATAGTCACGATTCATCCGCGCCTCGCGGGACCGGGGCGGTTCGGCTACGACGGCGGCGAGCGTCTCTACGGTGTGGCGAGCGCCTCCGTCGGGGAGAGCCGGGAGGCGCGGACGGCGGGGTAGAGGCCGGCGAGGGCGCCGATGACCAGGGTCGTCGCGAGACCGCCGATCGTCGCCCAGACGGGGAGCACGAGCGGCCACCCCTGGTAGAGCGCGTATCCGGCGGTGACGCCCATGCCGAGGAGGACGCCGCCCGCCCCGCCCAGAGCCGAGAGCAGCAGCGACTCGGCGAGGAACTGCGTGCGGATCTGCCCGCGCGTCGCACCGAGCGAGCGGCGCAGGCCGATTTCCGGGCGCCGTTCCAGCACCGAGATGACCATGGTGTTCGCCACCCCGACGCCGCCGACGAGCAGCGCGACCGCGCCGACCCCGAGAAGGAGCCCGGTGAACGCCTGGCTGGTGGCCTGCTTGGCGGCGAGGGCGTCGGACGGGCGCGAGACCTCGACCTCGTTGGGCGCCTGCGGGTTCGCCGTACCGGCCAGGACCGAGCGGACGGACTCCAGCCTCGACTCGTCGGACCGGGTGTAGAGGGTCGTGGGATGCCCGTCGAAGTCGAGCACCCTCTCCGCGGCCGGCCAGCCGACCAGCGCCGCGTCGTCCAGTTCGGTGGCGAGCGGCACCGGGTCGAGGATTCCGATGACGGTGAACCGCACGCCGCCGACGACGACCTGGGTGTCAGGTGCCGCCGCGCCCACCCCGAGCCGTTCCGCCGCCCGCGATCCGAGCACCACGGCCGGATAGCGTTCGGTCGCCCCGTTGAGCCAGGTGCCGCTGCGCACCGTCGCGCCCACCGTGGACAGCAGGTCGAGGCGGGCGGCGTGGGTGGAGATCCCCCCGGTCTGCGCCTCGGAGATCTCCTCGGACCGGTAGACCTTGGCGTCGTCGACGCGCCCGGCCGCGGAGACGGACTCCACGGGGCCGATCCGCTCGATCATCGCCTCGGCGTCCATCGGCATCTTCGCCGTCTCGCCCAGCAGCGTCCGGCCGGAGGAGACGGTGAGCAGGTTCGTGCCCAGTGCCGAGAGCGTACGGTCGAGTTCGGCCCCCGACGAGGAGGAGATGCCGACCACGCCGACCATCGCGGCGATGCCGATGGCCACCCCGAGTGCGGACAGGAACGCCCGCAGGGGGCGGGTGCGCAGGCCGACCGCGCCGACCCGCATCACGTCGCGCGGTCGCATCCTGGCCGGGACCAGCTTCGGAGGTTCCGTCCGATCGGTCACGGCCATCACGCCACACCGAGGCCGGCGACGATTCGGCCGTCGCGCATCCGTACCTGCCGGGGCAGGCTCGCGGCGATCTCCCGGTCATGCGTGATGATCACGATGGTGGTGCCCGAGGCGTTCAGATCGCGCAGCAGTTCCATCACCCCGGCTCCGGAGACGGAGTCCAGTGCGCCGGTCGGCTCGTCGGCGAGGAGCAGCGGAGGATCCCCGGCCACGGCGCGGGCGATCGCGACGCGCTGCCGCTCGCCACCGGACAGCTCGTGCGGCTCGTGGTCGAGGCGGTGGCCGAGCCCGACCCGTTCCAGCGCGGCCGAGGCCCGGCGTCGCCGTTCGGACAGGCCGAGACCGGTGTAGAGGAGGCCGTCGGCCACGTTGTCCAGCGCCGGAACCCTGGCGGCGAGGTGGAAGTGCTGGAAGACGAAGCCGATCCGCGTCGCCCGCAACGCGGAGAGCCCGCTGTCCGGCAGCGTCGAGACGTCGTACCCGTCGATGCGTACGGTTCCCGAGGTGGGACGGTCGAGCGTCCCGACGACGTTGAGCATCGTCGACTTGCCCGAGCCGGAGGGGCCCACGATGGCGACGAGCTCGCCGGGCCCGATCTCCAGGGAGACCGCGGCCAGCGCGGTGACCCCTCCGGGGTAGACCCTGGTCACATTCGACAGCGAGATCATTTCGGCATCCCCACGGTCATCCCCTCGTCGAGGCCGTCCCCGGAGATCTCGACCCGGCCGCCGGAGAACAGGCCCGTCCTCACCGTGAGATAGCGGGACCGGGCGCCCTCGACGACCTCGACGCCGAACCCGCCCTCCCTCAGCGCCACGAGCGCGGAGATCGGTACGGTCAGCACGTCCTCGCGTCTGGACGCCGTGAAGGTCACGTCCACCGCGGCCTGGTCGAGGCCGGCCGCCGCCTTCTGGCGGTCGAGGGAGACGAGCGCCTCAAGCCTCGTCTGCGGCTCCGCGTTCGGGCCCTCCCCGGGTTCGATGATCGTGGCGACCTCGGTGACCTTGCCCGCCACCTTTTTGCCGTCGGGCATGGTGACCGACACCTTCGCCCCCTTCTTCGCCATCCGCCGGTCCTCCGCCTGCAGCCGGACGGTGACCACCTTGGTGGTGCCGGTGTAGGTGAGCACCTTCTGGCCGGGGGCGACGGGCTGGCCCGCCTCGGCCTGCAGGCTGTCCACACGGACCCTGCCGCCGGCGAAGACGACCTGGCCGAGCTCGACGACGCCGGTCTCCGCCAGACCTCGGTCGTCCTGCCACCGCATGACCGCCGAGGCCGTGGCGCCGGTGTACTCGTCGTCCACGGTGAAGCCGGTGTAGCCCAGCTCGCGGAGGTTGCGCTCCAGGCGCCTGACGTCGGCCCCCTTGGCACCGATCCGCAGGTCGCGGTAGGCGGGCGTCGCGCCGTACATCAGTACCACCGGTTCGTTGTCCACCCTGTAGAGCGGCTTGCCGCGGGTGACCAGGTCACCGCTGTCCGGAAGCCAGGTGAGCGTGCCGGGCCGCCGGCTCACCGCGGTGGTGGCCGGGCCGTAGCCGAGCTCGCCGTCGGCGTCCCGCGCGTCGGTGAGCGTCTGCCGCTGCACCGTCGTGGTGGCCGGGGGCAGCACGTTCGCCGTCCTGTCCGTTCCGGTGCCGTCCGGCCGGAGCAGGCCGTTCGCGGCCGCGGTGGCCGCTCCGAGGACGGCGACCGCGACGACCAGTCCGGCGATCTTCCTGCCACGGCCTCGGCCGCGGCGTCGCCGCGAGGGGGGAGAGGACGCGTCCATGTCCGTCCCGTCGTCGAGGGTGTCCGTGCCCATCAGAAGTCCTCCCGACGGGGCGGATGGGGATGGGTGCGTCTTGGCAGGAGGGTGGTCGGGCTCATCGGGAGTCCTCCTGACGGGTCGGATGGACTTGGCAGGAGGGTGGCCGCGCTCATCGGGAGACCTCCTGACGGGCCGGACCAGGGTGGGCGCGTCTCGGCAGGTGAGTGGTCGCGCACATCAGGAGCCTCCCTGACCCGCCTCGGGCAGGAACTTCTTCGAGCACTTCTCCTGCGCGGTCTGGAAATCGGGGTCCTCGCCGATGGCCCCGGTCACGCGCAGCCCGCCGCCCTCGGGGTCCGGGAACTCCTCCACACCGTTCTCGCGCATGCACTTCGCGAACTCGCGCATCGACTCGGCCCTCTGCGGGTCCGCACCCCCGCCCGGTCCGGCGTCGCCCATCGGGGAGAACTCCTTGCAGGCCGCCGTGGCCTTCTCCATCGCCTCCTTGGAGGTGCCCTTGCCGATCCGGACGGCGACACCCTTGCCGGGTTCGGGATCCGGCACGTCGACGCCGTTCTCCCGCATGCACTGCGCGAACTTGATCCCCTTCTCGTGCTGGTCCAGGCTCGGCGCGGCGCTCACGGCGGGCTTGTCGCCGCCGCCGGTCGCGGAGGCCACGTCCGCGTCGTCGCCGGCCGTACCGCACCCTGTCAGGACCAGGGCGAGCGCCAGGACGCCGAGAACTCTCATGATCTTCTCCTCTTCCTTCGGCCGGCTCTCCACCGGCCGTTCGAGAGGCGATGCAACAGGGGAGCGCGTTTCGGTCGCGTTTCCATCGGAGCTAACGGCGAGCAAACACCGCGTACGCCACCATCACCTCGTCCGGACACGACGAGGGAGTACGAGAACGCGATGCGAGTGCTGGTGGTGGAGGACGAGCGCGTGCTGGCCGGTGCGATAGCCGAGTGGCTGCGCGGCGAGACACACGCGGTCGACACCGCGCACGACGGCGCGGCGGCGCTGGAACGCATCGCGGTCAACGACTACGACGTGGTCGTTCTCGACCGTGACCTGCCTGTCGTGCACGGAGACGACGTCTGCAGGGAACTGGTCGCGTCGGAGTCGACCGCGCGGGTGCTCATGCTCACCGCCGCCGCGGAGATCGGTGACCGGGTGGCCGGACTGTCCCTCGGGGCCGACGACTACCTCGCCAAGCCGTTCGCCTTCGCCGAACTCGCCGCCCGCGTCCTGGCACTGGGACGGCGCTCGCGACCGGCCGTGCCACCGGTGCTGCGGCGGGCCGGGATCACCCTCGACCCCGCGCGCCGGGAGGTGTTCAGGAACGGGCGGTACGTGCCGCTGTCGAAGAAGGAGTTCGCCGTCCTGGCCGAACTGCTGCGCGCGGAAGGGACGCTCGTTCCCGCCGAACGGCTGCTGGAGAAGGCGTGGGACGAGTACGCCGACCCCTTCACCGGCGTGGTGCGCCTCACCATACTCAAACTCCGGCGCAAGCTCGGGGAGCCGCCGGTCATCGAGACGATGCCGGGGGAAGGGTACCGGATCGCATGATCATCGACAGGTTGCCCGGTCTCACGCTGAGAACCCGCCTCACCCTCGTGTACGGCGCCCTGTTCCTCGCCGCGGGCCTGACCCTGCTCGGCGTCACCTACCTGCTGTTCGACCAGCAGCTGGTCCAGTCCTTCGCCGACAGGTACGGAGGGCTCGGGAGCGAGCGGAAGGTGGTCTTCATCACCTCGAAAGGGCACATGTTCACCGGCCCTGAGGCGGTCCAGTGGCTGCAGCGGCAGGAGGAGGCACTGCGCGCCGCCGCGACCACCTCGCTGCTCACCCAGGGGGCGGTCGCGCTGGTCGCGGTCGGTTCCATCGCCGTGGGCCTCGGATGGGTGGTCGCGGGGCGGGTGCTCGCCCCGCTGCGCCGGGTGACCGACACAGCGCGGCGGATCGCGGTCACCACGGTCGCCGACCACGGCCTGCACGCGCGGATCGCGCTACGCGGCCCGGAGGACGAGGTCAAGGAGCTCGCCGACGCCTTCGACACCATGGTCGAGCGGCTCGACCACTCCTTCGACGGCCAGCGCAGGTTCGTCGCCAACGCCTCGCACGAACTCCGCACCCCGCTGACGCTCAACCGGGCGCTGGTCGAGCTGGCCATGCACCGCAGGGCGGCGTCGTCCGACGTGAAGCAGCTCGGCGAGAGCCTGCTGGAGATCAACGCCCGGCACGAGCAGCTCATCTCGGGACTGCTGCTGCTCGCCCGCGCCGAACACGAGATCGCCGACCGGTCGCCGGTGGACATGGCCGACGTGGTGTCCCACGTGATCGCGCAGACCGCCCAGCAGGCGGAGCAGGCGAAGGTCACCGTCCACGAGTCGGCGGGGCACGCGCCCACCAGCGGGGACGCGCTCCTGCTCGAACGCCTGGTGCACAACCTGGTCGAGAACGGGATCCGGCACAACACCGGCGACGGTACCGGCTGGGTGCGGGTCGTCAGCCGTACCGCGTCCGAGGGGCACGTCGAAGTGGAGGTCAGCAACACCGGACCCGCCGTACCGCCCTACGACATCCCGGAACTCTTCACACCCTTCCGCCGCCTGGGGGCCGACCGCCTGGTCACGTCGAAGAGCGCGGGACTGGGCCTGTCCATCGTCCGCTCCGTGGCCCGTGCCCACGGCGGCGACGTCACGGCCCGCCCGCGCGGCGGCGGCGGCCTGGTCATGACGGCTGTTCTTCCCCGGGCCAGGGAGTGAGGCGCGGGTCGTGTCGCGGCTTCATGTCGGGGAGCGAGGGGTGGGTCGCACCGCGATGTCGCGCTGGAGAGTGAGACACGGGTGTGTCGCGGCTCCGCGTCGGGGCGTGGGGGGTGGGTCGTGTCGCGGTTTCGCGCTGGGAGTGAGCTGTGGGGACCGTTTCGCGCTGGAGAGCGAGCCGTGGGGGCCGTGTCGAGACCCCGAGCCGGTACGGCCACCGCGCGATCCTCGGTCCCCATTCCCGACGGATCACGCGGTGGCCGTACCGGCCGGCCTCATCCGCGCCGCCACCAGGTGCTGTGACGGCGCGATCCGGGGTCGTACGGATTTCGTGAGGTCATGTTCGCGTACCGAAGCGGCCTGCCCCCTGTCCCGCGCGGTTCTCACCGCGGCACGCCGCTTCGGTACGGCCTAGCATCCGACGGGTTCCGCCGTGCTGAGAACGCTGACGGTGCTGTACTGGCCGGGCAGGCAGAGAGAGCCGGCGTATGCGGTCGAGGCGACGGGAATGACGGGAACGCTGAGAGAGGTGACGGAGCACACCGGTGTAAGAGCGATCAGGGGACTGGCCGTGACGCATCCCGTTGGCTTGGTCGGCTTCGCGAGCGTTGTCACGCCCGCCGGGCCTGTCGGTCCCGTTGGGCCCGCCGGTCCTGCCGGCCCTGTCGGGCCGGCGGGTCCCGCTGGCCCTGCGGGGCCTGTCGGTCCGTTCGCTCCCGGAAGTCCGTCCGCTCCGTCCGCTCCTGCGGGTCCTGCGGGTCCTGCGGGTCCTGCGGGTCCTTTCGGTCCTGCGGGTCCCGCTGGTCCTGCGGGTCCTGGGGGTCCTGCCAGTCCTTTCGGTCCTGCGGGTCCTGCGGGTCCCGCTGGTCCTGCGGGTCCTGGGGATCCTGCCAGTCCTTTCGGTCCTGCGGGTCCCGCGGGACCCGCTGGTCCTGCCGGTCCCGCAGGTCCGGGTGGTCCTGCAGGGCCCGCGGGTCCGGGCGGTCCCGCGGGACCGGGAATTCCAGGCGGGCCCGGCAGTCCACGGGGCCTCGGGCGCCCAGATTCGGCGGCATTGGTGGAGCCGGTCGCGGTGGGAGCCGCGGGCCTCCTGACGGGGACGACGATCACTCTGCCGTCGTCGTCATCGTCGTCGTCCATGTGTCGCGGCCGATCTCGGTCGTCGTTCCAGCGACACCCCTTACCCCGACCGCCGGGTCCCGGCCCGCGACCGCCGGATGGGCAGTCGCAGTTACGCGCGCCCTTGTTGGGTCGGCACGGGCGAAGGATGGACTTCTCGCCACGGTGTACGGAATTTTGCAGCCGGGCTTTCCCGCCGGAACCCCCGGTGTCCCCGTTGTCGCTGTGGGGTGCGAAATTGAGAAGATTCGTCTCTCCTGTGGCGTTCGCCGGCGCCTGATTCGACGACATCACGAGGATGCCGGCCATCGCTGCGACGGCCAGGGCGCCGACGCGCTTGCCGGAAAGGGCCGGCACCAATTTGCTATTACGAGGAAGCACGTTATTTCCCCATGTCGTTGCTAATTCCGAAATTGTTCGGACCTGTCAGGTGATCACGAAAGTGATGACACACAGGAGATACCCGGGGCTTATGTGGATAACGCGCCGCCATAGTTCGGGAAGAGCAAATAAACAGTGTTGTGAAGGAAAACCTGCACCTCATCTACGATTTAGCTACATTTATAATGATTGTTCGTTCATAGTGTTCAACGGCTGATTTCAGGATGGCCGGTGGAGAGGGGATGGCCGGGTTCATGCGGGGCGACTCGCTTTTGCCCGGAACCGCTGTGGCCCGCTCGCTCCGGTACGCGGAATGCCGATGAGAGTGAAGCGGGAACGGTGGTGCGCGGCCGGTTCCTCGTCGTGTCGTACCGGTCGCCCGGTGGGCTTCGGCGGCCGGTCCCCGTCGCGGTGGTGCGCGGCTTTTCGCGTTCCGTCGCGACGGGGCACGGGAAATGTCCCGCCGGATTTATTTCTCGCGAACGATGATCTCTGGGAATGACGGGTCGTCCTGGAGCTCCCTCATCATCCGCTCCTCCCGGGAGAGGCGCTCGCGTCCCGCCGGCGCCGCGTTCTCGCCCCTGCGCCCGCGATAGCGATCACGATCGCGGTCGCGGCCGTGGGGCCGGTCCTGATAGCGCTGCGGCTTTCCCCGCCACCTGTCGGAGGGCCTCATCTCACGTCCGCGATGCTGGTCGCGGGAGGGGTCGGGGCGTCGGGAGGAGTGGCCGTCGGGATGCGGCTGTGAGATCGAGCCGGGCGTCTGGGCCTGCCCGATGGTGGCGTTGGCCGGTACCTGGTTCGACGTCATGAGGATGCCGGCGACTGCCGCGATGGCGAGAACGCCCACCTGCCTGCCGGAGTTCGGCCCCGGTGTCCGTCCGCTCTTTCGAGGAAGCACGATATTTCCCCATCTCGTTTCTGGTTCCGAAAACATCTGATATCCCTTACTGCTCCATAAGTGGCAGCAGCTAGGAGATACCCCTCGGACCGTGAGATAGCGTATTGAAACGGTTGAGGCAGAGCAAATAAATGACACTGTGAATGCTGATGGGAGTTTATCTATTGTTATTTAGTGTTTTGTCGTAGTTGTTCGTGCGGTAGGGGAAACGGGATTGCTTAAAGGAAATAGGAGAAAGATAGAGCCCTTCCTCCCCTCCCGGCAAGGTCCGGAAGCGGAGGAAGGGCTCGCGGGTCCTTACAGGTAGACGCGGCTGTCGGCCTGGAGCGGACGCGACAGGCGCACGGTGATGAACTCGTTGTCGTCGGGCCTGCCCGGCGTACGGCCTGCGGAGAACGGGAAGTTGTTGTCGTTCAGCACGCCCAGGGTCCGGTCGTCGAGGATCACGACGTCCTCGATGGTCTGGAACGGGAAGCGGAAGGTCTCCCCGAACCCGCCCAGCCCGCGCGGGTTGGCCAGGTCGAGCAGGTCGGCGACGAGGGTCTTGCGCAGGTCCGCGTGGCGGGTGTCCACCAGATAGACGCGCTTGGTCCTGGCCTCGTCCCCCTGGAGGTTGTCACGCTCGATGACGAGGAACCGGTGCCGGTCAACAGCGATCATGTCGCCGATCGCGTTGTCGGGGCTCTCCAGCCGGTAGGTCCAGCGCTTGCCGGTGTAGGACCGTTTGCGCAGGTCGAACTCGTTCATCCGCAGCGTACCCGCGGCGTCGCCGCTCACGGTGCCTTCGAGCAGCGGATACAGCGTACGGCCGTCGACCGAGCGCGCCATGCCCTCGAACCCCTTGCTCCGCCCCAGGTTCGGCTGCTCGTCGTTGAGGGAGGGGTTCTCCGGGGCCTTCACGCCGGGCAGCGGGATCGGAGCCTCGAGCAACCTGCCCGAGGAGGAGAAGTGCAGCAGGAACGGGCCGAACTCGTCCCCGATCCAGTAGGTGCCGTCGACGGTCCTCACGATCGACTCCACGTCGAAGTCGGCGCCGGTCAGCTTCCGGTCCGCCCTGGTCAGCGGCCAGGTAACGCGCCTGTCGGGGTCGCTCAGGTCGAATCCGCCCAGCACCGTCACCTTCTCGCGGCGGAAGTCGGGCCTCACCCGGTGCACCCGCAGCAGGAAGTCCGCGCTGTTGGCCTGGGAGCCGAAACCGTTGTCGGACAGTGCCTCGAAGGTGCCGTCGTGCCGTCGCACGACGCCGCTGAAGCCCTGCACCGGCTGCCCGGCGAACGGCGGGGTCACCCCGTTGACGGGAGCCGTACCGAGCTGGGATCCCGACGGCTCGCTGCCGGGGACGAAGGTGAGCGCGGGCAGGAATGCGAACCCGGTCAGCGTGGCACGTCCGAATCCGGCGCCGTCGGCCCCCGGATGATCGGAGGCGGGGTGCCCAGGTCCCGGCCGTCGCGAGTCCACCTCCCGTGCCCCCGCGCTGTCGGTAGAGGGGAGGCCGGGGTCGGGCCGGCCGGGGTCGGCCATCGCCGGTGCGGACACCGCGAGTGCCAGCACGGCCGCGCCGATGCCGATCGTCATGCGTCGTCTCATGCCGGGCACGCTAGGGAAGCGGCGTGAACGGCCGGTGTTGCGGCGCGGGCCGTACAGCGAAAACACGATGCGACCGTAAGAAAGGCTGACGGAAACCTGCGGGAGGGCAGTACGAAGGAAACCGGCGGGGGAGAGTGTGACGGAAGCCGGCCGTGAAGCGGTGCGCCGGAGAGGGCGGGCCTCTCCTTCGCGCTCCTCGACGGGACCCTCTCCACGTCACCGAGGAGCAGGGACGACCGATGCCCGCGGACCTCCCGCTCGTCCGGGACCGGGAGACACGGGGATTCGAGGGTGAACCTTCTCGCCGCGCCCTCAGCGAAATAAAGTCCCAGGCATGAGGACTTTCGCGAACATCATCGAGTTCAAGGCCGCCGTCGGGGAACACCTCGGCCATACCGAGTGGCGCGAGATCACCCAGGAGCAGGTCAACCTCTTCGCCGACGCGACCGGCGACCACCAGTGGATCCACGTGGACGTGGAGCGGGCCAAGCAGGGACCGTTCGGTGCCACCATCGCCCACGGATACCTGAGCCTGTCACTGCTGCCCTCCCTGATGTCGGAACTGTTCGAGGTGGGCAACCTGGCGATGGGCATCAACTACGGGCTCAACAAGGTCCGCTTCCCCGCGCCGGTCCCGGTCGGCGCGCGGATCCGTGCCGAGGGCGAGCTCGTCGACCTCAAGGGCACCCCCTCCGGCTATCTGGCGAACGTGCGCATGACCGTTGAGGTTGAGGGCGGGAAGAAGCCCGCCTGCGTCGCGGAGACCCTCGCCCTCTACGTCCCCGCGGAGAACTCCTGAGTCCCCTTCACCCCTTGAGTCCCCTTCGCGTCCCGGCGGATCTCCTTTTCACGCCCGGGTGGCGGGCTCCTGAGCCGGACTTCTTTCACATCCGGGCTAAGGACTCCTGAGTCACGGGAGCTCCTGAGCCAGGATCGCGGCCTGTACGCGACTGCGGAGACCCAGCTTGTTCAGCAACCGGCTGACGTGGGTCTTCGTCGTCGCCTCCGCCATGTCCAGCTCCACGGAGATCTCCGTGTTCGACAGGCCCCGGCCGATGCAGGCCAGCACCTCGCGTTCGCGCGGGGTGAGAGCACCGATCTCGTACGACCTGCGCTCGGGGACCGACGCGCCGAAGGCCGAGATCAGCCGCCGGGTGACCGAGGGCGCGATGAGCCCGTCGCCCCTCGCCACCACCCTCACCGCGTCCACCAGGGCGTCGGCGTCGGTGTTCTTCAACAGGAACCCGGCGGCTCCGGCCCGCAGCGCCCCGAAGACGTACTCGTCGATGTCGAAGGTGGTCAGGATCAGCACGTCGGCGATCCCGCTCAGCTCGCGCGTCGCGGAGATCCCGTCGAGCTTCGGCATCCGGATGTCCATCAGCACCACGTCCGGACGGAGTTCGGAGGCCATCGCGACGGCCTGCTCACCGTTGGCGGCCTGGCCGACGACCTCGATGTCGTCGTGACCGTCGAGGATGAGAACGATCCCGGCGCGGACCGCCGCGTGATCGTCGGCGACGAGGACTCGGATGGTCACGTGCTCTCCAGGGTGGGCAACTCGGCGCGAACACGCCAGCCGTCATTGTGCGGACCGGCCTCGAAGAGGCCGCCGACGAGGTTCGTACGCTCCCGCATGCCGATGATCCCCGCCCCCGCGCCGGGCAACTCCCGCCCCGCCGCGCCCACCGGGTTGTCCACGGTGAGCGTGACCAGCCCCGGCAGGTAACCGATCACCACGTCGGCGGCCCTGCCGCCGTGCTTGAGCGCGTTGGTCAGCGACTCCTGGACGATCCGGTAACCGGCCAGATCGACCGAGGCGGGCAGCTCCCTGGCGTCGCCCTCAACCCGCATCCGCACGTCAAGCCCCGCCTCCCGTGCCCGTTCCACCAGTTCTCCGGCCTCGGCCACCCGGCGCCGGGTCGCCTCCGGTTCCTCTCCGTCCTGCCGGAGCAGCCCGATCATGGCGCGCATCTCGTTCATGCCCTCGACGCTGTTCTCCCTGATGGACTCCAGCACCTGCCGCACGACCCGCGCGTCCAGGTCCCGGCGGGAGAGGACGGCGGTGGACTGGATGGCGATCGCGCTGAAGTGATTCGCGATCATGTCGTGCAGCTCCCGTGCCATTCTGGCCCGCTCGGCCTGCACCGCCGCCGCCCGGTCCAGCTCCGCGAGCCGCGCCACCTGCTCGGCCCTCGCGCGCTCGGAGGACGCCAGGTCCTGCAGCTGCCTCATGAACATGGCGGTGAGGACGGGGGTCCCCCCGACCAGCCCCACTTGGACGGAGACGATGGCGGCGGCCGACCAGTGCCTGAACACGACCCCCGCGACCACGCCTGCCGCGACGGCGATCACCGAGGTGATGCCGAGCATCCACCGGCCCAGCGCCCGGGGACCGTACCTCACCCCCGCGTAGAGGTTGTCCGTGACGATCAGGACCGTGCCCAGCGAAGGACCCATCGCGAGGTCGCCGAGGAGGGCCACCACCCCCAGCCCGAGCGCGAGCAGCGGCCTGCTCCGCCGTACCGCGACCCCCGCGCACGCGACCGCCAGCGGCCCGGCGAACAGCGGAAGGGCGGCCCATCGTTGCTGGTAGGCACCCGCGGCGAGCAGCAGCAGGCCGACGAGGAAACACGCCACCGCCCACAGCGCGTCTCGTCTCATGCCTGTCATCTCACCATTTCGATACGGCCCGCAGGAGCGGCGCAGGGAGGATGGTCGGTACATATAAGGGTGTACGCCGGTTCATCAGCGCCGACGATGTCCCAGGCCGACCGGCCCGTGAGCATGGACTCATGATTCTGGCCATCATCATCGGCTGCGAGATCGGCTTCTGGATCCTGCTGGGCCTGGGACTCGCCTCACGTTACCTGTGGGGGATGCGCCGGCTCAGCACCGCGCTGCTGCTGGCGGTCCCGCTGCTCGACGTGATCCTGCTCATCGCCTCCGTCGTCGACATGCGCGGCGGCGCCCAGGCCGACTGGCGCCACGGCCTGGCCGCCGCCTACCTCGCCTACTCGATCGTCTTCGGCCACCGTACGATCACCTGGGCCGACGCGAAGTTCGCCCACCGCTTCGCCGGCGGCCCCGAACCGTGGCAGCCACCGTCCGGCGGCATGGCGAGGGCCCGGTACGAGTGGGGCATCTGGTTCCGGATCGTTCTCGCGTACGGCATCGCCTGCGCCCTGCTGTTCGGCCTGATCCTCATCGTCGGCGACCCGTCACGGACCACGGCACTGAACGAATTCATGATCGGTGCGCTCAAGATCCCCCTGATCGCCGTGCTCTGGCCGCTGAGCTACACCCTGTTCCCCAAGAAGGTCGGCGTCACCGGCGATCCCGGCAGCTGACCCGGCACGTCCGATCACGGCGTCACCGGCGATTCCAGCCGCTTCCCCCGCACGGCGGCCACGGTGTTACCGGCGTTTTCAACGGTCGGCCCCACACGTGGGGCGCGGTGTCACCGGCGATTTCAGCCGGAGACCCGCTTCCCCGGCGCCCTCACCGTGATCCTCCAGGCCACCTGACCTCGCCCCTCGCGACACGTTCCCTTCGGCCTCCCACCGGATCTTCGCCGGATTCCCCGCCTCCGCCGGGGAATCCGGCGCGGACGGGCTGATCGAAGGGCGATGGCTTAACCGGTTCGAGGCATCGCCCAAAACCCGCTATGCTTGCTTACGCAGCGAGCGGCCGTAGCTCAATGGATAGAGCATCTGACTACGGATCAGAAGGTTGGGGTTTCGAGTACCTCCGGCCGCACAGCACGAAGGCCCAGGTCATCACCGCGATGACCTGGGCTTCTTCGTGTTCTGGATCAGCTTCCGGTGTCCGGCTGTGCGCCGGTGACTCCGGCTGGCTCTTCCCAATGGGTTCCCATGCCTCGGGGTTTACCTTGGGGCACTGCGAGACTTCCATGCTGCGGCTCGCGTCCTCGGTTACCTGCTTCGGCTGGTGACTCGCGTAAGCCAGATGAAGCTCAGGCGTGTCGGAGGCGGGAGGCGTGGCTGACGAGAAGGCGTAGGCCCCTCAGTCTGGACCTGGGTGCGAAGCATGAATTAGATCAAGGCTGAAGTAGGGTCGATAATTGCCAGCTCTACGCGAAGGTGTTTTAGGCGCTCCTCGTGAACTAGTCGGTCTTCGAGCCTTCCGAACTGTTGCGCTTTAATTGCCGCCTCTTCGGTTGCGCGAATTTCGTTTTCGAGATTGTTCTTCCTGGCGATATGATTTGCAGTAGAACTAGCAAGCCGAGCCCTTCCCTTCGTGCTTAAGCTGTCGAGGGGATTTTGGGGTGGTCGATTCACTGTGATGCTTGGATGTCCCTCCCGGGTCCAGTGGACGTCGAACTCTGGAGGTCTATGCTCTCCGATACGTGCCCATTCCCATCCAATTTGTGCGCCCTTGGCCAGCACCTGTTCAACAGCCTGTCGTCGCTCCTGTTCAACTTCCATGAGACGAGTCTCAAACTGAGCAGCTAACTCCTTGAGTTGCGTGTCTTCCTCATTTGTTTGCTGCGGAGCTTCGCCCGCCTGATTATTAGCAGGATCTTCGGCGCCATTGGCGAGGACATTTGGCTCCGCTTCCTCGTGGCCAGGACTCTCGCTCGGGACCTCGGGCAACTGATCTAGTCCTACCTGTGTGGCCCTTTGAAGGGCCTCTTCTGCTGCGTCTACGCGCAACTTCAAACCGGCTGCCTCGGCTTCGAAACCTCTTTTAAATATTCCGGAAATCGGTCTCTTGAAAACGAGTCCAAGCGTGAGGATCACTAATGGCCATATGAGGACTTTCGTGAACTCAAGTCCGAGTTTCCACCACTCCATGGACACTAGGATGACGCCATACCGAGTGATCCGTATGGCGAACGGTGCAAGTTCTCTTGGCCATCTAGGGCAAAAGGCGGATCATACGTGCGATGACCTGGGTTTTTCTACGCCTGGGATCAGATGCCCATGTCTGGCTGACTCTTCCTCGTCCGTTCTCGTGCTCCGTGGCCGAGAACTTCGCTGATCCGGCGCATGGCAACCTCATCGTGCCCTACAAGGCACTTTTCGTAGGTGCGGTGCAGAACTTCCACGCTGTTGCCTGCCCACTCGGCCACCTGCTTCGGTGAGACCCCCGCATTCAGCCAGGTGGACAGGCAGGCGTGCCGAAGGTCATAGGGCCGTTTGGCCAGCGGTGAGGCGTACTCCTCCTTGCTCAGCGCGTCCCGGCGAGCCCTGTCCCACACCCGCTGAATGGTGCTTGTGGCCAGCACGTGCCCCTGCACGCCGTGAAAGACCCGACCACCGGGGCCGGTGCCGTGCTCTTTGAGGTGGGCGCGCAGGATGGCCACCAGCTCCGGCGCACAGGGAACGGGACGGCTCTCGCCCTCGGGGCGGTGCTTCAGGCTGCGATCGTCGCGCTGTTCTCCGGAGTCGGTCCATTCCTTTCCCGCGTCTGGCGTAGCGGCTGTCAGGTAGATCTCGCCCCACGTGTCCGGAGCATCGGGCAAGGTCATGTCCTTCTCTCGCAGGTTGACGGCTTCCTCCGGGCGTAGACCCGCGAAGTAGAGGGCCGCGAAGAAGGGCATGAGCAGGGGGCCGCTTGGTCTGCGCTTCTCGATGGCGTTGAGCAGGGCGCGGGCCTGGTCGGGATAAGCAATACACCAGCGCCGCCTACGCCGCACTGGCCAAGCAGTTCGGCATCCGGTTGTCGGCGGGGCGCACTGGACAGTGCTGGGACAACGCATTGGCCGAATCGTTTTTCTCCACTCTCAAGGGCGAGATGCTGGGCGATCATCCCTGGCCCAGCCGCGCTGCCGCCCGCACCGCGATCTTCGAGTTCATCGAAAGCTGGTACAACCTGCATCGGCTGCACAGCAGCCTTGGCTACCGTAGTCCCGCCGCTTCGAAGCCGCAGCAGCCTGAACACCACACCACTGGTGTCCGTCAAAGCGGAGCAAGCTCACCCCAGACAGCCCGCGCGTCACCAGGCAGCGCAGGAATGCCGGCCCGCGCCATCCTCGGCGGAGGTGACCTCCAGGTCAAGGATCTCCCGCTTGCCGCTTGTGTTAACGGCGGTGGCCACCAGCACGTGCACGTTGATCAGTGCTTGTTCGGCCTAGAGAGAAGTGCCCAAACCCGGCCCGGGGGCTGGGTTTGGGCGTCTTCAGGGTTAGAACAGTCCCAAGCTCGCCATGATCAATAGAGTGAGCGTCACCGTTCCAGCGAAGGCGACGCTGCCCTTCCTGATCGCCGCGTGAGGCGCGTCTCCGCTGGTCCGTACGAGGAAGCCTTCAATCAGACCACCGATGATCCCGATGAGGAGGGCCATGACGACCAAGAGGGCCTTCAGGGGGGTCATTGCTCGTGTTTCTCTTTCACTCGGGGATTGAGTGCGACGCAACGATTTCCGCACGCAGCACCAACCACGACTCGATACAACCAAGTCACCGGATGCTCCGGCTGATGATGTTTGGTGACCGCGCCAGCGGGAGCCGTCATCCCCACGAGCTCCATGCCTTCGGGCAGGCCTGACTTGTGGTCCGGTCTGCCCGTTGTGGCGCTTTCTGAAGAACATTTTGGCACATACCTAGCGGGTACAACTAAGTTGATCTTGCAATTCCATTGCCGAAATTGACTTTATGGGACTTACTGTGACTTTTTGTCTCGTGGTGACGGTAAGCCCGGACGGCCCTACCAGGGGCCTCGCGCCCAGGCCCTCGCGATCAGCCATGTGTGCTGGATCTGCGGGTATGACAACACCAAAAAGTCCACCCGTGCCTGGTGGTGCGAACTATCAGCTGTTGCCGGTTCACGCCAGGCTGGTACTTCCGGGGCCTGATCAGAAGTCCGGGCAGATGTGTGTCCTGACCGCCTTCAGGATCCCGGCAGCCTTGGTTGCCCCGAACCCTTCCGGGCGATCCGGAGACGAGAAACGCTGATTCGTCAGCTCCACCAGCTTGGCCTGGTCGTCAGGGAACTCCTTCACCGAGCTGCACTGGTTACGCGCCCGGTCCACGGCCTTGTCCTCCTTGCCGTGCACGATGTCTGGGTCGATCGCCTCCAGGGCCGCGATGAACTTCGCCTGCGTCGCCGCATCCGGCTTCGGGGGGATACCAGTCGCGACCTCGGGGGCGGCGTTCTTGGCAGGGGTGCCGTCTTGTGAGGGGGCGGTCCCATCAGAGGGGGCCTGTTGTGTGGGGGCGGGGGTCTCGGGGACGGCAGCCGGAGCGCCACCTCCACCCGATCCGCAGGCCGCCAACGCCACAGCCAGCACGATCACGGACACAGTGAGTCGTAACGGTCTCATTCAGTCACCGTAAACATGCATGCCGCACTCAGTCCCGGATGTGACCGGTCCGATACATGGAGCAGCCATGACCAGCTCACGCCGCAGCGGTCGACCCTGCCAGCGCCTACGCACGACAGTGCAAGCCAACCCCAATGGCTGGATCTGCTGCCGCTACCCCGAACCCATCAACCCGAGCCTGCGCTGGCCACACAGCCGCTCGGTTCCGTCCCGGAAGTGGTGCATCCCTCTCTGCCGAGCTGGCGTGACAGGCGTAGGGGCTGCTGCGTGCCATGCGGAATCTGGGTCGTTGCGCTTCTACCGTGTCGAGGTGAAGGACGAGGCGACCAGCCAGACGACGGTGGCCGCGATGACGACCGCGACGGCGACTTTTTTCGCCTGTCCCAGAATCCTGTCCTTCGACGGTCCGTGGAATATCTGCCGTGCTAGGCGGGCGGTTTCGGCCCAGGAGATTCGCTGTCGGGAGTTCCGGACGGTCGACGCGACGAGGACGGCCGCGAGAAGCAGGTGCCATCGCACCGAATCGACGAGAGGCATCTGGAAGTCCTCGTCGTAGCAGCGGACGTACTCCACGACGTCAAGAAGTGGGAAGAGGAGAAGGATCGCTATGGCCGTGGTGCCGGTCGGCCGTGCCCAGCGAGTAGGGGCTGCCATTGCCGCCAACGTGACGAGAACGACCGGCAGGCCGATCATGTCGGCATCACCGGACCACCGTGCGAGGTCGTTCCAGGACGACTCCAGAGTCTCGACGTCGGTGTAGAGGATCGTGAGGAACCTGCCGGACGTGACCGGGAAGCGGTGGAACGCCGCCGCCCACGCCGCGGCGCCGAGGGCACCCGCCCACAGGATGGTCCTGTGCCATCTTGGGGGAAGTGGTTGCCGGTGCAGTGGTGACCGGGCCGCCAGGAGCAGCGCCCCGGCGGCCGTCGAATAGCAGATGATCAAAGGCCAGGGCGGTACGGCCACACGCTCCTGCCCGGTGCACGGGTCGAGGCCCGGCAGGAGAAAGGCGATGAAGAGTCCGAACGCGAGCACGGTGCCGACCGCTGCGACCGCCGTGAGCATGGCCTGACGCGACTCGCGCAGGAGAAGACCCGCCACGATGACCGGCAGCAGGAGAACACTCCAGAACAGCAGCTCGCCCGGCACGCTCACCAGCGCGTAGGGACCCTCCGACGGGTAGAGGGCGGGGTTCCTCGCGGAACAGAACCAGCCGACGCTCTGCCTACCGGCTCCGAACGTCGTCAGGATCACCGGCCCTGACACCGCCAGAACCGCACCGAAGCGCAGCACCGCCACCATCGGGGCTCGCGTTTCCGATCCGGGTTCCTGTGTCACGGCACCCTCTTCTGAAAACGATCAATTCGAGTGAGGGTAGCGGATGGCCGTCGACTGAGTGGGAGGTTGCTTTCTGCGGCAGTGCCAGCTGATCATCGGCGTCGGTAGGGGACGGTGACAGCGCAGTTGTACGGCCCCTGCTCGGGGACGGACTGTGTGTCCGCGGAGATCATTTCCGGGTGGCGGTGATCAGGTTGCGGGCGCCCTGGCGGAGCAGATCGGTGGCGACGCGGGCACCGAGGGTGGCGGGGTCGGAGTGATCTCCCCAGGTGTGGGAGCGGACGAACTGGGAGCCATCACGGTTGAACACCATGCCGAACAGGCTCATCTTCCCGTCGGCGGTGGTGGAGGCGTGTCCGGCGATCGGGCTGTTGCAGTGGCCCCGCAGCATGTGCAGCATGGTGCGCTCGGCGAGAACGTGCCGGGCGGTCGGCACGTGGTTGAGCTCGTCCAGGAGCCGCATGACCGGCCCGTCGGACTGACGAGCCTGGATACCGATGACGCCCGCACCTACGGGCGGCACCGTGGACACGCCGTTGCCTGCGGTGTGGAACTCCAGGGGCAGGATCTCGTGATGGCGGTCCAGGATGCCGAGGCGGCTCAGGCTGGCGCGGGCCAGGATCAGCGCGGCGTACTCGCCGTCCTCGTCGAGCTTGGTCAGGCGGGTGTCGACGTTGCCGCGGATGCGTTCGGTGCGCAGATCGGGCCGGTGGATGCCGAGCTGGGCGCGACGCCGTACGGAGCTGGTGCCGATGAGGGAACCGGCGGGCAGGTCGGCCAGGGCGCCGCCGTCGCGGGTGACGACGACGTCGTGGACGTCGTCGCGTTCCAGGTAGGCGCAGAACGCGGTCCCCTCCGCGAGGGGGACGTCACCGGGGACGTCTTTGACGCAGTGAACGGCGATGTCGATCCGGCCGCTGGTCAGCGCGCTGTCGATTTCCTTGCTGAAGGCTCCCTTGCCGCCGATCTCGGCCAGGTCGCCGGGCCACAGGTCGGCGCTGACCTGCGTCGGTACGATCTCGATGGGAATGCCTGGCGCGAGCTTGGTGATCATGTCGGCGACATGATCGGCCTGGATCTTGGCCAGGGTGGAGGTACGGGTGCCGATCCGCAGCGGGGTGTCGGCGAACCGGTTGAGGAGTACGTCGGTCACGGCGAAGCTCTTCCTTCCAGTGAGACTCTGATCGCAGTGTGTGACTGTTTGTGGGAGTGCGGACTGACTGCCATCGGAAGGTGCCCCGCCGGAAAGAGCCGGCGGGGCACCATCATTTCGACCGAGGTGCGCGCCCCTCCAAGCAGGAGGTCGTACGGTCTCGCCTGGCCCCGCGGGCGGCCCCTGGTGGCGCACCACCGCCCGCGGGGGGCGTAGGCGCGGCGGCACGGGAGGCTGGTCGCCGTGCCGTCGCGCTGCTCATGGAGCCGTTCTCGGCTCGGTGTGGTGCTCGTCAAGGTGTGCGGCGATGCGGCGCGCGACCTGCGGTACGTCGTCGGCCGCGGCGGAGGTGGCGGGTTCTTCCATGAAGGTGACGCCCCAGGTGAAGAACTCGCCGTTGTAGTCGGCCCACACGGTCAGCTCGGCGCCGATGACGAGGCGGGGTGGGCCTTCGTCGTAGGAGATCTCCGAGATGATCCGGTGTTCGTGCAGCTCGGTTCGCAGACGC
The DNA here is from genome assembly GCF_040648855.1 of Streptosporangium sp. NPDC049078. NCBI lineage: Bacteria > Bacillati > Actinomycetota > Actinomycetes > Streptosporangiales > Streptosporangiaceae > Streptosporangium > Streptosporangium sp. NPDC049078. The sequence continues at coordinate 148,180 of NZ_JBEZEL010000023.1, read as the reverse complement.
CTCAAGGCGGTGATCGCGCCGGGGCGACGGGCGGACGCGTCCACCCGGTCGTCTGCGGGGGTGTCGTGGTACGGGATCACGACCGGTCCCCTTTCCTGCGGGACGTGGTGGGGTGGGATGCGTTCGTCGGGGCCTATGGGCAGGATGCGGGGGTGGGGAACGAGTCCCGGGGCCGACAGCGGCGGCGGTGGTGAGATCTGCTGAGGCTCGACGTCGGCCTGCTGCATGAGGTCCCACAGTTCGGCGGCGCTTTGGGCGTGGATGATGCGGCATTCGCGCGGGTCGGCGCACTGCCACGCCTCGAACCGGCGGTGTCGCAGGCTCCACATGACCAGCCAGGTCGGCGCGTACTGCTGCACCTGTCTGGCGGCGCGGGCCGCGTCGGCGTCAGCGCGGGACAACATACTGCGCCGGGATGACGTCGGCCAGCAGCGGCAGCTCGCCTTCCAGGAGGCTGGCGGCGGGGCGGGCGCGCAGGATCCGGTAGTGCTCGGCGAGCTGGGCCGCTGCCACGGGCAGTGTCAGCGCGGAGCTGAGCAGGGGTGAGCCGGAGTGGCTGCGTTCGGGGCTGGTCCACCAGAAGTTCTCGCCGTCGGTGTAGGCGAGCAGGCCGAGGAAGACGGAGACGATGGCGTTGCCGGAGGCGAGGGGGTGGACGTCGGCCGAGATGCCGTAGACGTTGCCCAGGATGGCGGCGAGTTTCTCGGCGAGCTGGACGGCGGTCGGCTGTTCGGCGGGGGTGGGCGGCGGAGCGGCATACGCCTCGGAAACCGGAGCACTGCCGCGCCTGCTCATGGGGTTGCCCTGCGGGGTCGCGTTCATGCTGCGGCCTCCCAACGGTGGGGCTGGTGCCGTCGGGGTGCAGGGGTGTTCGGGGGGCGGCTCCGGCCGGGGGCGGCGGTGGGCCCCGGCCGGAGGGTTTGGGGGGCGAGCGGCCAGGTGGCCGGCTTCAAGCCCGTGCTCGGAGGTGAGGCACTGTGGTCGTGCGCGCGAGCCGCGATGCGGGCCCTGCGGTGGGCGAGGGTGTCGCGGGCGAGCGCCAGGCGGGTCGCGCGGTCGGTTCGCGTCTCGACCGGGCGGGGTGCGGGACGTCGGCTGTCGTCGCGTCGGGCCGGTGCGGTGGCGGCGGGTCTTAGGGCCGGGCGAGGGAAGGGGCGCGGCGTTCGCTCGGGCAGTGGCGTGGGTTCGATGGGAGCGGTCGGTGCGGGCGGCTCGGAGCGGCGCTGCGCGGGGACCAGGGGGATGACCTCGGCGGGCGCCACGACGACGGGCTGCTCGACCAGAGGGAAGGGCTGCGGGCCGGTGCGGCGGCGCGCTTCCAGGCGCATCGCCATCAGCGTGCCGGTCGGCTGCGCGTACTCGTGGTCGTTGGCCTGGCCGGGACAGTGGTGGGCGTAGGGGGCGTGTCCACAGACGGCGCATCCCATCGGCAGCGGCGGCGCGTCGGTGAAACAGGCACAGCCGCCCACCGTAACCCGGTCGAGAACCGGGGCATTAAGGTTATTCACGGGTCAGGAGAGCCTTCCTGATCAAGGGCCCGTCCGGACGTCGCAAGCGCCGGGCGGGTCCGTCTTATTTGAGGGCCACATTTGTTAGTGAAGTCGCGCGCATCCTGTCGCGGAAGGCGGAGAATGGCGGAGAATAACCCGGAGACTTGAAGTCTCCGGGTACTCCGGTCAGGTGGTGCAGCGATGACCCGGCAACAGCGCCCAGCATGGGCCGTACGGCTACAGACTCAGCGGGAAGCTCAACACTGGAACAAGTGCGAAATGGCACGTCAGCTCATTCGCGCTGCCGGCTACGGCCACGGATCTGTCGACTCGCTGGCTCGACAGATTCGCGATTGGGAGAAAGGGAAGCATTTTCCCCGCGACTGGACCGCCGCCTACTCCACAGCCTTCGGAATCCCCGAAGGGGAACTCTTCGGCACGGAAGAACCGAAGAAGTGTGACATATTGGAGATTAGTCTTAGCGCGATCGATGCCCTAACTTATCCACCTCATCAGGGTCCTGTAGCTCCGGAGCTCGTCATGTACTTTCTCGAACAGCTTCCTGGCCACTACAAGGCCGACATGTGGCTCGGCCCTCGCCATCTCATCCCGACCGTCACGACTCAGGCGCAGCTCATCAAGGAGCTTGCACATGCTGCCGACGCGCCGGTACGTCGCGGCTTGCTGGGTGCTGGTGTCGCATATGCGGCACTGCTCGGCTGGCTGCACCAAGATGTCGGCGACATCGATCGGTCGGAGCTCTGGCGAACCATCGCCTTGGACATGGCTCATCGCTCTCAGGACCTTCAGCTCATCAGTTACGCGCTCACCAACAAAGCGATGCTCGCGGTCGATGTGGGCGATGGCCGCACCGTTGTCGACTACGCTGAGGCCGCCTTGATCAATGAGAGCAAGTTGTGTCCGAAGGTGCGGATACTTGCTTTGGTACACCAGGCGCATGGCCAGTCGATGCTGCCGACCGGGGACAAGGAACTGGTCGACCGGCTGCTTGATCGAGCAGCCGAGCTCGTAGATCAGGTCGACGACGAGCATCCCTGGGGCAACGCCTGTCGCCGTACTCGCGGATACATCGAAGTTCAGCGGGCGACCGCCTATCTCCGGCTGGGTGTTTACCGGGAGGCGATCGCACTCTGGGATGAGGTGCTTGGTGACGCCCGGGACACGGCGCGGCGTGACAACGGGGTGTTCTGGGCGCGTCAGGCAAGCGCTCTGGCCGCAGTTTCTGAACCGGAACGGGTTGTCCAGATCGCGTCAGCCACTGCGGCGATCGTGGAGAGCACGGGATCGACTCGACTGCGTCAGGAGCTGAGGGAAATCCCTCGCCATGCGACCACTTGGGCAGACACCTCGTCCGGCAGAGAACTGAATGAGATCATTTCTCAGTTCAACTGACTGCGTGACGCGGAGATACCGATGCCCCCTCAGCTGTTGTCCGAAGAGCAGATCGTCGTCCATCTGGCCGAGCTGCCAGGGTGGGAGCGTGAGGGGCAGGCCATAGCCCGCACGTTCAAGCACGCCTATCACGAGTGCGTACATCTGGCCATGTACGTCGCGGCCAAGGCTCGCGAGGTCGGTCACCATCCTGATATTCACATCACCTGGCAGCGGATCCGATTCGTGATTACTACTCACGACGCCGGAAACCGCCTCACCGCCAAGGACTTCGAGCTCGCCCGCCATATTGACGCGATCGCCATTGGACACGGCGCCGAGGAGGTCTGAGCGTACGGTTTTCCTGCGTGTGCTTCGAGCGCGGCGGTGTACGCCTGGGAGGGTGATCTACCGCCGCACCGGATCACCTCGGGTGAGATCCCGGCAGGTCGACGCCTCTGAGAAGGCTCCTGATCAGGCATTACACCGTCAGGGGCCTTCTTGGTTTCTTGATCGTTTGAGCTTCTTGCCAACCCCCTTGCTGACAGGCTTGGCTCCGATCACCTTCCGAGCGTGGTCAGCATGAAGTAGTGGAGTACGCCGCCGACCAGGATGGCGGCTGCACCCGCTAGCCACATCGGCGCATGATCTTTCCCTCTGGACAGCAGTAGGGCTCCCCGATCGTGTGGTCTCTGCACGCCCGCTTGAACGATGTGAACGACCAGTGCGAGCAACACCGACAACACGGTGTAGGTGTCGGAGCTCACCCTGGCATCCCAGATCATGACTACATCCGCGATCAGTCCGAGAAGGCCGGCGCCGACAATGAGTACTCTGCCCCTCTTCGGTACATCGAGACGAGCGGCGTTCATCAGCGCGATGACGGTGACGGCGGCAACCCCGCCGAGGACGGCCACGTATCCCTGCGACTGAAGCCGCCACGGCCGGGGACGTTCAGCCACCATCGGTGGCTGAGACGGCACATCCGTGGACACCACAGGAACAACCTCCAAGCGCTGATCTTGGAATTCTTATCCCATTCGGCCTGGCTCCGCCAGATGTCAGCACCAGTAGACCCGCCAGGTGAAATGCCGTCCATCGTTTCAGCATGGACTCGATCACCGCGCTTATCGCGGCTGGCAGGTGTTCGCGGGGCGGCCATCAGAGCATGGCCCGAATGCCTGTCAAGACGCCGAGGATATTGCTGAAGCGCCCCGTTATGGCCACCTTGAATGCTCTTGCTGTGCTCCCGCCCTGGCGTTTGGATCTAGGAGGGTGCTTTTCTGCGGTGCGTCACATACGGCGGGTTCCAGACACTTCAGCCGTGCCGCTGCCTGTTCTGCCCGGCCAGGTCCTCTCACAGTGAGCAGGGCATCGACCTGTGCTATCTGCCAAGAGAAGGAGTCGTGATCTTGACTGCGTTGACCTACACCATCCTCACCGACCCGACATCTCTGGAGGCGTCAGTGAACGGGCGCTCTCCGTCCACGGGGACGCTGTATCTGATGGTCACCAACACCGGGAAGACGGTGCCTTGGTTGAGGATCGAGGTGAAGGTGCCCCTTGGCGACGGTGCCGGCCATCTCACCCAGAACATCAACGCGATCAACCCGAAGGGCGAATACACCGACACCCAGTCGAGCTCCCAGGCGGCCACTCAGCCAGTGATCGTCCAGCAGCAAGGCGCCGATGTCTTCCAGGTCACCACCCAGAGCGGTCGTTTAGAAGCTTTCGCACCTGGCGACCACATGGTGCTGACACTGGAAAACGTCACCGTCGCTCCCACTGCAGGTGTGGTCGTTCTGATGGTGACCGAGACCGTCAGAACCGGTAGAGGATGGCAGGTCAGCGACGCGGCCGTGCCGGTGGTGAAGGCCACTCCCAAGGAGATTCCGGCACCGCGCGACTTCCGCCCGGACAAAACCATGCTGGACACCGGAGATGGCCTCACTCTGAGCTGGGACGGGTCTAACGACTTCAGCTACGAGATCCGGTTCCCCGGCGGGCAATCGGCCATCACTCCAGGCACGCGTACCTGGTCGCCGACCGACGCCCCGAAGCGCGCTACCACCTACATCCTGGTCGCCACCGACCCGACCACTCAAAAGCAGCACTTCCTCACCACGACCGTGCAGGTCCGCCATCCCGTCCTGGAAACCCTCACCGCCACGACCGGCATCGACACCCCCTGGGTCCAGGGAACGACGAACAAGGGGCGCGTCGCCTTCACCGGCACAGGGGTGGAGATCTTCAATGACTCCGGCGGGCAAGGGACGGTGACGGCCGACAGGGCCGATCTCAACGGTGTGAACACTGGGTGGATGCAGGGGCGGT